>JAGYWI010000009.1 GCA_018606805.1 Candidatus Magnetomicrobium cryptolimnococcus | reverse complement strand
TTAAGATTTCCCTCTTATTTTCATTACCAAACACCTTTTTAAAGGCTATATCACTTTTGACATCTACAAAGCGCATATTTAATTTTACCTTATCTCGTCTCTTTTTGCAAATAATTGACATATAGTGCATTTCTATTTGATTGGCATAATTAACGCCAAACGGTGAGGAGTTTTTTAATACTAAATTACTTAAAATCAATAACTTAAGTGGAGCGGGCGACGGGATTCGAACCCGCGGCCTACAGCTTGGGAAGCTATCACTCTACCACTGAGTTACGCCCGCATCAGATTTATATGATAGCATTTATTAATAAATTTTTCTACATTAAAAAAATAGCCAAAGAAAAATTTTCAGTATAAAATAACTCGTAATAGTTCAGCCCCCACTTTGTCATTGCGAGCGTAGCGAAGGGTGTGGAGGCAGGGGGACTGAACATTACAATAACTCTTGATAATTAGTTATGATAATGTTTATATTAAATTTTAATTTAATTATTATTGTGTATATGTTACAATAGGAGATGGATTTTTTAAAAATAACCTTTTTCGCATCAGGTGTTGATACATATTTCTTTTTACCGGTAATGTTTTCAATGGTACTTTCATTTTTTACATCTATGGGAGGGGTTACCGGGGCGGTTTTGATATTGCCATTCCAAGTGAGTGTGCTTGGGTTTACGTCTCCTTCAGTTAATTCTACAAATTTGTTATATAATATTATTGGTGCTCCGGGTGGTGTGTATAGATATATTAAAGAGGGGCGGATGGTTTGGCCGCTTGCTTGGATTATCTGTGCAGGTACGTTGCCGGGGGTTTTCCTCGGTTATTATATTAGGGTAAAGTACCTTCCAAGACCAGAGAGCTTTAAACTGTTTGCTGGCATTGTAATCCTTTATGTAGGGATAAGGTTAGTGCACGACATTATAAAAAAAAACAATAAGCCAATCCTTACAGCAGCTCACGTTGAAGATAAGAAGACAAAGGTGCTTGCGTTTAATATTAAAGAGGTGCAGTACGAGTTTGGGGGAGAAATCGTAGGATTTAAAACTCCTTCGATGTTTCTTCTTGCACTTATAATTGGTATAGTTGGCGGAGCTTATGGTATTGGTGGTGGCGCCATTATAGCTCCTTTTTGTATAACCATGTTTAATTTACCGGTATATACTGTTTCAGGTGCTGCCATCTTTGGTACGTTTGCTACATCTATTTTAGGTGTGATTTTTTATACCTTTGTACCTTTAGAAGGACAGGTTGCTCCGCCGGATTGGCTTTTGGGTTTTTCATTTGGTATCGGCGGGTTTATTGGGATGTATTTAGGCGCTAAGTATCAAAGGTATTTTCCAGAAAAGATAATAAAAGCTATCCTTGCAGCTATATTTATGTTTATATCGTTTAATTATATTTATCAGTTTGTTAAGTAGCTTTGAGTTGTAGATAGTAGCGTCGGTAGTATCTATATTCTTCTTATTTTCCTCTTATTCTTTCATTTTTACTCATGTTCAGGGCTACCAAGACCTTTTGAGTGATAGTATTTATTATTTTTTTAAAAAAAAAGTAGAAATTTACTCAAAAATACTGATACAATGGAAAATGGTTACTATAGACCTCTTGACAGTGCTTTTTACGTTAGAACTAATCTTTGTAGTTGTTGCTTTAGTGGTGTTGTTATACTTAAGGAACAAGAAGCTTAAAAAAAAATTATCTTCCCAAAAAGATGAATTAAGTCAGTATCTGAAAAAAACTATAGAAAAACTGACCAAGGCCAGCACAGATGCACAAGTAAGTAACGCACCAGATGGTAAATATGCAAGCGGCACTCCTTATGAAAGCATAATGCTTAATGTCTACTCAATAGCCGATGAGGTTTTACAAAAACAACCAAAGGATACGCCACTTTCAGTAAAGGAATTATCTGAAGAGTTTGAAAAACAATTGGAGGTGAAAGTGGATATTTTACAAAGCATAGGTACACCCGGGAAATACCCGTTATCCGTGGAAGAGGTAGAAAAGTATGTAGGACAACAAAAGCTTGAACGCTTTAAGGTGTTTCTACATGAGCTGAAAAAACAAAATATAACACTTATTGGCTATAAAGATACGATAACAGGGGTTATCAAGAAATTTAAAATGGTACTTGAATTTAACAGAAGACTCCAGAGCAATTTCCAAGACCTAGCACAGATGTATGATGGTCTTGATAGGATATACAGCGATTTCGAGACAAATAATGCAGAGCTTGGCATGTGCATAGAAATACTTGACAAAGAAAATGAATACCTCGACGATAAGGTGAAAAATTTTAAATCAACCTTTAATGCGTAAAATAACCGTTTGCCAATATAAAAAATATTTAGACGCTAAACATTTTTATAATCCCGACTCGAGACGCTTAAAATTATAGAATACTATTTCATAAAGAATTTAAAAAGTGCAAAAACCGCCCCTAACTGTGAAGCCCAAAAAACAAACAACCATTTCACTGTATCTGTTTTAGATTTTTCTATCTTTGCACGTGTCCTTTCTATCTCTACACGCGTTTCCGCACGCAATTTTTCTATTTCCGAGTGTGTATCAAACCGTAATTTTTCTATTTCCGAGTGTGTATCAGCCCTTAATTTTTCTATTTCCGAGTGTGTATCAGCCCGTAGTTTTTCTATTACCGAATGTGTATCAGCCCGTAGTTTTTCTATTTCTGAGTGCGTTTCAGAACGTAGCTTTTCTATTTCCGACCTGACCTTCTGTATTTCAGCCCTTATTCTTTCCGTTTCTAACGCTAAAGACGCTTCAAGCCTACCTATATCTTCCTTAGTAGCAAGGTTAGAATGCCCCCTGTCATACACCTCGTCAAATGCCTCTATTAAAACCCTTGCACCTGCTTCACCGAGCGTATCTTTAAATGTATTGTATAACTCTAATGTTTTAGTCATAGTTTTATTTTATACAAATAAGTATTTAAAACACAACTTTTATTTATATAAAAAAAACAATAGGTATATAACAAGGCATGCGCACTTAAAGCTCCACTATGCTAACATCCATGATGTTAGTATCCAAAACAGCAACACTTGCCCTTTGATGGAGCCACCCGCAGGTTTCACCGGGATTTATGATAAGCGTTTTCCCTATTTTTTCAACGTGGGCATTATGGGTATGACCATAAATTAATATGTCATATTTACCACTTACTGCCAGAGAATCAACCAAAAAATGTTCATGAATCATTAAACCCTTCTTACTATCTATGACAAATTCATATGGCTGTTTAAAAATACGGTTTTGAGACATTTTGGTAAGAAAATAAACATCCCCGTCATTATTACCAAAAATCCCTTTAAAATCAGCCTGTAAATCCTTTAAAACCCTAAAGGTAAATCCAGATGTAAAATCCCCTGCATGTAATACAAGTGAAACACTCATATTATTAAAGACATCCACAGCCTTTCTTAAATTACTAAGATTATCATGAGTATCCGATAGAATTCCAACAAGCATAATAATTAAACCCCTCCTTTGCATCGGCCTTTTTAAATATAAAAAAAAGAAAGAGCGTCGGCACTGCCTACGCTCTTTTATCTGTATTTTTTTAACTAACAATAACCACACCTGTTGTTACACAATAAACTGATAAAGCGGCTTCACCTATAGTATATCAATATGCCACACCTGCTGCTGTACCAGTAACTGAACCGCTGTCGGTAGTTGAACCATTAACCTGACCTGCTGCAAGTCCGTCAAAGTTAAATTCACCAGCATAAGAGCCCGGTACCGTTCCACTGCCGCTAACCGTAGCAGACCACACGCCGGCTTGAGTGCCGACTTGTTCCCATTGCTGAATTGCCATATTAGCCCTAAGATTGCTACCATTAAATAGCGGTATAAGGGTTTTACTGTCAATGGGGTTTATGCTGCCACCAAGTAAACTATACTCACCCGATATGCTATCCGTAGCCCATATTTGCGGTGTATTGCCAGAGCGGTCTGCAAAAAATATGACATCATCTAACTTCATCGTTATATAATCACTCCCCTGCAGTATAGAACCGGATAAATTAGTTCTACCGATTTCCACACTAGGGATATTTAAAAGGCTAAGTTCTTGCTGCCCAGCAGCAGTTTGCACCTTTTGGAGAAATTCGGCAGTCTCCATAGATGCCCCTCCTGCTATCATATTAAAGGTAAACTGCGCAGGATCAAACGTCCCGCTAACCTCACCAACATAAATACCAGTTTGCCCCACACCACTATCAGTGTGTGCCCATGAACCACGAGCACTGCCGGCAAACGTGTTTGTTGTCGTATCCCATGCCGTACCTTCTATTTTAACGTGTTTTCTTTTAATATTAGTTGCACTGTCGTAATCATCAATGCTGCCAGCCCAATCGCTGGTCGGTGCTACCCCGGAGTATGAGCCGCTGCTATCTGCTTGCCATTCGTTAGTACCGGTTTGTGTGAAACGTGCAGATTCAGAGTTTGCTAAAAAACCCTTGCCATCTTCCATCCCGATGAATGTATCAGAAGCAGGGGACGCTGTTGGTTGAGGCGTTGGGGTTACTGTTGGAAATGGTGTTGGCGTTAATGTCGGTTGTGGAGTAGGTGTTAGAGTTGGAGCGGCCGTTGGTGTTAATGTCGGTTGTGGAGTAGGTGTTAGAGTTGGAGCGGCCGTTGGCGTTAATGTCGGTTGTGGAGTAGGTGTTAGAGTTGGAGCGGCCGTTGGCGTTAATGTCGGTTGTGGAGTAGGTGTTAGAGTTGGAGCGGCCGTTGGCGTTAATGTCGGTTGTGCTGTAGGCGTTAATGTCGGTTGTGGAGTAGGTGTTAGAGTTGGAGCGGCCGTTGGTGTTACTGTTACTGTTGGTCCAGCTGTTGGCGTTAGAGTCGGTACTGCTGTTGGTGTTAGCGTAGGCACAGCGGTAGGTGTAATCGTAACAGTTGGTCTTGGCGTTGGTATTAATGTTGCGATAGGAGTTGGTGCTACCCCTGATGATGGCTCCGTAGGAGGTGGGGTATAAGTGTTATCATTATCAATAGTCCCCTCACCCGGCCTATTAAACCTATCATTATCCTCTACACCTGCCACATACATAGTATCAACCTGCTCACCACCTATAATGGCGTGTTGCTCGGTATCATGAATACCCTCAAGACCATATATCCCAGCCTCTGCCTCATCAGCGCCAGCGCCAGCACCAACACCGGCTCTACCACCGCCTTGAATAAATCCACCCTCTGCATGTTCGCCCTCACCACCTTCAGGTGCTCTACCATCCGTCCCCTCCGGCCGTCCCCTCCGGTCGCCACCATCAGTACCTTCCCCATCTCTTTCTTGTTGCTCCCCATCTTCCCCTTCATGAGGGTTCGTACCAGCCCCATACTCAGCCTTATCGGCATCAGTCATATTTCCCGGCTCACCTGCATCACTGCCAAGAGGCACCGTCGTAACCATCCCACCTGTTAAAGTTACTACCCTTTGCTCCGTCCCCTCCTCCGTACTTTGCGTTTCTACGATTCCTTCACTAACAGCTATCTTAGTACCAGTAGGTGTTTTAAAGCTATCTTCATAGTCAGTGCCGCGCACCCCTGCAACAGCATTTGGCGTATGAATTTCAAAGCTATTTTGACTGGGTACAGAGCGAATCCTTGATGATATATCCTTGGCAACCAAAGCCCGGACAGTGCCGCGAGGTAAGGACAGTTTTGTAGTTATACTCGCCTCATCACTTTTATATCTATTAATATCCAAACGCGTATTTTGTGCAAGCCGCGTTACCGTCCCATCCCTATACGTAACCTCCGCCTTTGAATTGCTTTTTGTCCGAATAACATCCTGTTCATACACCGGCATACCTATCTTTGCTGCAACAGCTGGAAACTTACCACCACGCAGTATATTAACCGAGCCATTTACATACGTAACCCTACCCACTTCATTAGCCCCATAGACATAATCAGCAAAGACAATTGGCAGTACTAGCACCAATCCAAGTACTATTTTATATAAACTCCCTTTCATAAGCTTATAACCTCCTAAAATCTGTATTCAATTCCACCACTATACATATTACGTTTGTAATCATATACAAAAATATTCGAATTTGCCGTCGTATGGGCATATGTTACATTAAGGTATAAAGGCTTAAGCATCTGATATGCTAAATTAACAACCCCATTTAACGTAGTGTCAGTCCTCTTAACCCCAAAGGCAGTGTGCACACTATTATAACGCTGATAAAATAATTCCCCAGAGGCCATCAAAGATAGCTTACTAATAATCGGTGTGTACAAGCCAAGCCCTAATTTATAGCCGCGGTTTTTCCAATTTTGTCCCTCTGTTTCATCATATGATAGCTCACCTTTAGCATTAAAAACCCCCTTACCACCTGAAAATGTGAAATAATAACCCAATCCAGCAAGATAAACATCAGCATCTCTATCCTCATCAGCATCATATATCTCACCCATTAAATTGCGTTTTTCATACTCCGTATAAACCTGCCCAACATTATTTTCATAAAACATCCAGCTAATGGTTGGTTTCAGTGAAAGTGTGGACATATAACCATCTTTATCAAGCAATGAGTATGTTAGATTAGTCGGCATAGTTAAAGCCGTTTGCTTACTAAGCCGGTAGCCCGGATTAAACGTCAAAGAGTTCACTATAGCATTATATTCATCTATTTCAAAATAATAAAGGTTAAAAATACTATAATTTGCCGTAAACAACCAATGCTCATCATTAATAATTGGATTATAGTTAATACTAAAGGTGTTCATCATAGCGCCATCAGTTTCATCCGTAGCCGCTAACATGGAATCACTTTCAGATGGGCTTAGCACAACGTTATCATCATATCTTGCAGATATGCCAATAGTAAAACGCCATTCTTTAAACATGTCAGCACCGCTTTCAACAGCCTTTTTATAGCCTTCAGCAAAGGTTGCTATTTCTGTTTCCGGGTCAGTCTCTATAACCCTATCAAGACTAGCCTTAGCTTCTTTAAATTTGCGTAGAGCTGCATAGTTTAAGGCTATCTGCAAGTCAGCAGCCTGACTTATCTTACTATCCAGTGCCTTAGCCTTTTTAAAAGCCTCTATGGATTGTAAGCGGTTATTTTTCTTTGCAAAAACCAATCCCTTTAAAAAAGCTATCTTCGATGGCTGCACATTCAACAGCTCAGCCTTTTTTATCCAAACCATAGCCTCATCAAAATTATTCATTGCATACAGTATTTCAATTAGCTCCATAAAGGAATCGTAGGTTGGCGGCACTAGCGTTAAAGACTTTTCAAAGTACGCCTTAGCCTTTTCTAACTCACCAATTTGTTTGTAGGATAATCCCATATAAAACGCTAATACAGAGGATTTTGGGTCTTGGAGTTCCGCCTTTTTAAAAAGCTCCAAGGCCTCTTCATAATTTTCATCCCTGTACTGGCCTATGCCATTTTGCAGATAATCAGTGGAATTACCCATTAATATTAAGGAGAAAAAGATAAGGAAAATTAAGATTTTCTTATTCATCAGACCCTCTTAATGGTTATAGTAGTTAATAACAAAGTAAAACTCCCCTAAAAACTAAATCTAATTGATTACACTTAATAAGCCATCAATCCTATCATATAAAATAAAATCCGCCCCATTCAAAGAATCCCTCGTGCCATAACCATACAACACCGCAACTGTTTTAATACCAGCAAGTCTTCCAGATTCCACATCATTAGCGCTATCACCCACCATAATAGCCTCAGCCCGTTGTACACCAAACATATCCATAACTTTCAAAAGAGGCTCTGGCGACGGTTTTTTATTAGTAACACTTTCAGGCCCTAATACCGCGCTAAAATATCCATCCATGCTTAACACCCGCAGTATTTTCTTAGCAAGCCCCTCTGGTTTATTTGTAACAATAACCTTACGGTACGCACGAAGACGCTCAAGGGTTTCAATCACGCCATCATATGGCTTAGTAAGCTCCGTGGCATGTTCATCATAACGTTGAAGAAACTCATCCCGTATTTTTTCTATTTTTTGCCGCTCAAGGGCACTGCCCACAGCCTTTTCAACAAGTCTTGTCGCCCCATCCCCTATGAGCTTCACCGTCTCTTCCACCGTTAACGGTAAATGGCCATTAAGCCTAAGTGCATAATTTAACGCATTGGTTATATCGGCTTTTGAGTCAATCAAAGTGCCATCAAGGTCAAATATAATCAAATTTATAGGCATTTTCTTGTCTTTCGGCTATTTTTTAAATTTCATTAAGCGGTCATACTTTTCGCTACCCACACACTCCCTAGCCGATGGACACCAGCTAAGACAAGTCTCCTTCATCTGCCGCGTAAGCACCTTCCCACACTTAACACACGGCTTTTCGAGCTCATCCGACCAAATCTCATTGATAGCACCACAGTAAAAACACTTCATATCCTCAGGATACGGATTTTTAATCTCACTGCTACCCGGACAACCTTCTTTCATAACTATAAAACTATCCCCCTACTTATTAATGCCTATAACACAATGTTTTGTCAAGATAAGAGCTACACACTACCTACAATAATATATTATACTATAAAAATGAAAAACACGACAGACAACATGCCATGTCGCCCCAATGCCATTAAGTTAGTGAGGGCACTGCCCTCACACTCCCGCCAAAGGGACTCGTCCCTTTGGAATCCCGCCCAAGGGGCTACGCCCCTTGAACCCCAAAAACACTGTTTCATTGAGATATAACAAAAAATACAGCTATTATTTTTTGTAAACCATTTTTATTCCTGTTCTTTTTGTGCGCTAATTTTTAGTAAAACTATGCTATTATTAAAGATGATAAAACAATATAGGCAGTCACTTGGGATTTTAAAAGATAAATCTCATGCAAGCGAAGGTAAGAGTGTTCTTGATAGTATAAAATCAAGGATATTTAATAGTCTTATTTTCCCTGCGCATTGGGAAAAGGAAGGCATATCACAACCAAATGTGGCATGCAAAGAAAAGGCCTTTAGAATCTGTAAGCACATATTGGAAATATACGAGAAAGTGCCTAACAGAATTGCTCTAACAAAAGAAGAAGGTATATTCATTGCCTTTGATTCATCAACAGGTGACAAAACCTTGTTTATAGAAGTCTACAACGATCTTGAGGCAGCATATCTTGTTAACGATAATGTACAAAAAAAGATACTCATTTCTGATGACATTACCGACTTCAATTTTAGTAAAGCAATCAAATATATCAATGGCTAATGGTGAAACCCGTCAAAAATATACTACTTCTGACTATTTAGATGACGATAATCTTTATCGAGGTTACCGGTTTGATGATATAAACGAAGGAGGTAAAACTAAAACTATTGAGTTAAACGCCATTTCTTTTCCGGTATAATCCAGTACTCCAAACATGTAATAATATATTATACTATAAAAATGAAAAACACGACAGACAACATAATAAGCCAAGCAAAACAAATAATAGATATCGAAGTTGAATCAATAATGGCACTTTCTAAACGCCTAGACGATAAGTTCATACTGGCAGTAAACATAATACACGAGTGCACCGGAAGAATCATAATAACCGGCATGGGCAAATCCGGCCTAATAGGCAGAAAAATAGCAGCAACCCTAGCAAGCACCGGTACACCGTCCATATTCTTACATCCAGCAGAAGGTGTACACGGAGACCTTGGCATTATTATGCCAGGGGATGTCATTCTTATGATTTCAAATAGCGGTAAAACTGACGAGGTCCTTGGCATAGTACCAACAGTTAAGAAAATGGGGCTTAAAACTATACTAATGACAGGAGACGTTAAAGCACCACTTGCTAATATGTCAGATGTTGTACTTGACATAAGCGTGGAGCGCGAGGCTTGCCCTCTTGACATAGTACCCACCTCAAGCACTACGGTAACGCTTGTCTTAGGTGATGCCCTTGCAAGCGTTTTGCTGCTAAAAAAGGGTTTTAAAAAAGAGCACTTTGCCTTTTTCCACCCCGGCGGTACACTTGGCAAACGGCTGCTCCTCCGAGTTGATGATATTATGCACGCAGGCAACGCCAATCCAGTAGTGCACGAAAATGCTACTATGAAAGACGCAATTATTGAAATTACATCAAAAGGCCTTGGGGCAACGAACTGCATTAGCACAGATGGAAAACTTACAGGCATCATAACAGACGGAGGCTTAAGAAGAGCTATAGAAAAATATGAGCGACTTTTGGAACAACCAGTACGTGATATTATGACCAAAAATCCGGTCGTTATCCAAAAAGGAAGACTTGCAGCAGAAGCAGTGCACTTAATGGAAAATAGGCCAAGCCAACTAATGGTATTGCCCGTTGTTGATGAACAAGGCTTACCTGTTGGCATCATTAGAATACACGACCTTGTAAAAGCTGGCGTTACATAATAAAAAAGCGGAGGCGCACAGGGATGTGCGCCTTCGCACCCTTTTTGCCTAAAAAGGTTTTCCCCCACGCCTCTATCCTTTATTTTTATTCTTTTTCTTTATCTTTTTTTCTTTATCTTTTTTTCTTTATTTATTATAAGCTTTTAGGGCAACGTAAAAGACTAGACCAAGCGTAGCCCAAAAGAGTTCTCTTGCTCGGCGTATAACGCCCATAGCCAGCCCTTTTACCGGGTCCATTGAAAGAATTTTAAATATAAGCATCTTACCGCCTTCTTGCGTACCCATTTTCATTGGTACAAAAAACAGTATTGCCTCTATCAGCACAGATAGTACTTCAACGCCAAAGAGCATTAGCCAATTGGTTTGGAGTCCCAAAAAATACAGTATTATCCACACCTCTATTACACTTGTTGCAAAGGCAATTGTGTACCAAATAATTGAATAAATCAAGTCTGTAAAACGCTCTTTTGTGTGTTCTTTTATGCGTTTATCAATATTGTGAATTTTTTCTTTATGTCCTAAAAACCATTTTTTAGTAAATTTTAATTGTGAAAGTACTTTAACGGCAATTGTGTAAAATCCATACCTAAGCATCATTAAAAGTAAAACAACTACGCTAATTGCCATTAAAACAGCAGCAAACATCCACCATCTGTATTGGCTAAGCCCCGGCAAAAATGGCAGTATAAGAGCAAGTCCAAGTATTATAAATATAACCTGCCCGTTCGTTTCTGCAAACTTAGCAAGCGTTATTGATGCCGTGCCTTCTTCCACACCAAGTTTGCGGGCTGATAACCGTATTTTTACAAACTCGCCACCTATTGTAGCTGTTGGCGTTAGGTAATTAATCCCTTCACCGGCTAACCGATACATAAACAGTTCTCTAAATGTTACGGTTCTTTTATCTGGTCTTATTGTGTATATCCAGCCGATGGTATTTGCCATATGGGAAAGGATTTCTTGCGATAACACAAGTATAAATCCCCAAACCCCTATCATTGATACATCTGCACTTAACCGCTCAACACCGGTTGCACTTATAAGATATATAACAACTGCAAGACCTGTAAAAAATAATGCAAATTCTATATATTTCATGTTTTACCTATTTTTACTTTTTGAATGTTTGTACATAAACACCGAGGCTGAAATTATCATCCAATAGATTTGTGAACCTATTGCCGCACTCCATAAAAATACCTCATGTGCATCTATCAGGGCAAAAGGAAAAAAGAAATAAGCTACATCACCGCTTGCTGTACGTTCAAGGGTTGCTATCAAGGGGGATTCTTCACGTATTTTTGTATCAGTTACAAACCATAAGATTATTACCGTTGTAACTGCTGCACCAAAAAGCAATAATGCCATAGCCCAAAGGTGATGACCATACGGATTTTGCCAATAGAGACTAAATCCAAGGGCAACAAAGAGTGTTGTATATACTATTATATCACCTGCTATATCGAATATTGCACCAATACGGCTTGCTCTAAATGATAGCCGTGCTACAGCACCGTCGCAGTCATCAAGAATGCGCGATATTATTAAACACATAGCGCCAGCGATAGACCACAGATATGTCATCTGCATTACCATAAGCGCACCAGCAACGCCGCTAAGTATGGCACACGCTGTTACCATATTGGGTGAAAGACCTAATTGTACAAATATCACGCTCAATGGGTTTGAAAAGCGCCTTTTTGTAAAGCGGGCAAAGTTAGGGTCCTGTTTGCGCGCTACATGTTTTAATATTTGTGTATGGAGATACTTAGCCTCTTTTGGTCCTTTAGCATAACCAAAGTAACGTTGATGGGGCATTTTTATCTCACCTACGGTAGGTGGTTCTTGCTTTTTTAAAAGACATACGCCCTCTACCCAATTGATAAGTTTTGTATATGACGGAAAATCAGCAACTCCAAAACCAAAGCTGCTAAACCCATCTGCCTTAATTGCTTCTTTAAGACCGTCGCCAGAAAATACTAAGTCTCCAGAGGCAAAGACCCATCTTTTGACTGTTTTACTATTTAAGCATTCAGAGAGCCTATTAAATGGGACAAGCTCTATGCCTTCTTTTATAAAAGAGGCCTTTTCTTCTTTGTAAACTACCCATACAACCGGACCTTGCACACCAGCATTTTTAAATTGTCTTGTCAATCGCAAGGTAACATCAAGCCCTCCCACTTTAAGCCGCATAACATGGGGTGGAATGGCTAAAATTAACCCCGTTTGTTGATTATCATATTGCACGTTCATGTCATTAAAGTAATCCCGTTATTTAATATCTTATTATGTACACGTTGGTCTAAAAGCGCCATAAATTCACTATATCCATTAGTACCGGCGGTATCCGCCGGGTGAGTGTAAAGCTCATACGTACCTGTTTTTGATTTAATAAGCTCAATAAGCATTAAAAGCCAGTCTGCCGTAAGCTCACCTGTTATGTAAAGGCCAAAAACACCATCTGGTGCTTTTATATTGGTTTTACTTAGTTTTTTTCTACATACCTGTCCAAGCGTAGTAAAGGTATGACGGTAAAAAAAATTCCGTATTTTATGTCCTTTACATATAGGTGAAATTTCCCATGGCTCGGTCGGTATGCGTATTCGTTTAAAGCCATATTTAGCGGCATTTTCAAGTAAAATGTCAAAAATCACTGGATGTATGTGCATATGGTGGTGGCTATCAACGTGTGTGGAGAAAAGCCCAATATCTTTATAGGCTTTAAATTGAGCAGCCACTTCCTTTTCCACTTGTTTACGCACCGTGTGGTTAAATTGCACACAAAGGCCAGCACCCACCTGAGAACCTATAAAGTTACCGTGTTTGTTTACTAAAAAAGATGATGCCGTTTTATTTAAAAGAGGCTTACCCTCGGTTAGTGTTATGTGAAGGCCTACTTGCAGCTTATCTGAGAGCTTTTCAAGTCTAAGTAGTGCATCACTAATAGCCAAGCCATTTACCATAAGGCTTGTACACCTTAAAATACCACCGGTTGCCGCTATCTCAACTGCCCTATTAATTGCAACAGAGCGTCCAAAGTCATCTGCTGTTACTATTAAGGAAACACTCATTTTGCCTCAGTCGCCATTTTGCCGTTTTTAAGTATCCGATACCGAATCCCCCGCCAGATTACCGTATTTCCGGTAAAACCTAAAAACCAAATAAATAATGCCAGCAAATCCCACACAGGGGCTGTAAAGGCACGCAGCAGCCCACCCCGTGAGCCAATTGCTACAGAGGTACATATGGCACTACATATTCGTATAACAATGGCAATGGCTAGTAGTGTGAAGGTATAGGTTTTAGGCAAAAACACTATATACGTACAAACCCCCCAAACACTGCTATAACACACAGCAGAAAAAAAATATCCTACCGGCTCACTTACCCGTATGGTTTTACTCCACCTTATAAGACGGCTAAACACCTGTTTCAGGCTCTGCCTTGAGGCACTTATGGAAACCACATAAGGACAAAGGCGCACTTTTTTGCCATATTTATAAATTAAATTGCCTATCATATAATCATCGGCAAGGTAGTCTTTTACGCTATCAAAGCCACCGATTTTATCAAAATCCGCCACCTTTAATGCTATAGATGCCCCAAATGCGTACTTAAGCCCACCAATCCGCTCAGCCACAAGTACGCTTGGCACGAAGGTATGCTCAACAAGGAGCGCTTCTACAAATCCACCAGCATCAGCCACCCCGTCAATCCTATAAATAGCCGTTACTGCCCCAGTTTGACTGTCTTCAAATGGGGCTATCATTTGTTTTAAATAATTGTTGTCAACCCATGTGTCTGAATCAGATAGTACGATAACTTCTATGTCCTTTGATATATGTGTGTAAATATTTTGCAAATTAGATACCTTACGGTTAACTCCATTGCCAGCATGCCCAGAAACAACCTTAACGTTTTGAATCCCTTTAGTTGCGTTTTTTGCTATTTCGTAAGCAACGTCGTCAGCCTCGGCCGTGCCAAATACTACCTCATAGCGTGGATAATCTTGTGTTAAAAAACTTGATATGTTTTTTTGAAGCTCAGCATCATACCCACAAAGTGGTTTTAGGCAGGCAACCTTTGGTAAATACGGCGGTTTTATCTGAGAGTTTTTTCTTCTTATATAAAAGAGCACACTGCATACAATTGCAAACAACTGATACAGGTTGCTTACCATATATAAAAGAATGAAAACCCCTTGCAAGAGCTTAAGCGTCAATGGGATTGCTTCCTTTTTTTCATGAAGGTAAAAAACTCAGAAGCCTCCCTAAGCCTCCGCTTACGTATATCACCGTCCTTTATCATTGTGCCAAGTATACGTAATATTGGTTTAGGACGGAAGTAAAATTTATTATAAAATGTCTCAACAGAGTCAAAAATTTCCTTACTACTAAGTCCATCATAGGTTATACAGACCTGCTGCAAACCTGAATCAGATACCAAATTAGACTCTACAAACCAGCCTTTGTCCATAGCCTCGCGGTAGAACTCCGTACCGGGATAGGGAGTGGCTATTGATACCTGTATAGTATTCGGGTCTAAGCGCTTAGCAAACTCTATCGTTTGCTTGATGGTATCTTTGGTTTCACCGGGCAACCCTAATGTAAATGTAGCATGCGTGGCTATCTTCAACTCTTTACAAGCCTTCATAAATTTAAGGGCTTGGTCTGTGTTTATACCTTTTTTAATGTGTTTTAATATCCCATCATCTCCAGATTCAATACCAACCATAAGACACCGAAGCCCGCCGTCTTTCATTACCTGAAGGGTCTCTTTTTGCACGGTAACACGCGCACTTGATGACCACGTAACACCTGACGTTTTAAGCCCTCTGGCTATTTCCTCAGCCCTCTTGGCATCAGCAGTAAATGTATCATCATCAAAGAAAAACTCTTTAACCTGCGGAAACATTTCCTTAGCCCTTGCTATTTCTTCTATAACACTTTTAACCGAACGCCTTCGGTATTCATGCCCACCAATAGTCTGAGGCCACAGACAAAACGTACAGCGGCTTGTACACCCACGTCCAGTATACACAGATAAGTATGGGTGTAGAAGGTATCCTATAAAATAGTTTTCTATATTTAGGTCGCGCTTATACACATCTAAAACAGAGGGCAACATGTCCATATCCTCTATTGTTGGCCTATCAGCATTATTAATAATGCTGCCATTTTTAATATACGATAAACCAAGAATATCTTCTAATAACACCCCCTTGGCTATATCTGCAATCGTATAATCAAACTCCCCTCTGGCTACAAAGTCCAAAGCCTTACACCCCTCAAGGGATTTTTCGGGCAGTGCCGTTGTATGGGGACCAACCATGCCTATAATTATACTCGGATAAGCAGCCTTTAGCTGCTGCGCTATCTTAGCGTCATTTACATAACCCGGCGTACTTGTGTAAATTACAGCAACGTCATACCCCTTAGCCATCTCAACGGTTTTCGCCACATCTATTTCATCGGCTGGGGCATCCAACACTCGACTACCCGGACATAGGGCTGCCGCCTGAGCAAGCCACGTTGGATACCAAAAGGACTTGATTTCCCGCCTCGCTTGATACCTGCTCCCAGCCCCACCATCAAAACCTTCATACGAAGGGGGATTTAAGAAAAAGATTTTTTTTTCCATTTATATTCCTTAATTCTTTCTATAATATTACGACATCAGGAAAATCTTCTTTATGGGCTTTCATAATGTCTTTAACGTCCTTATTATTATATTTTACAACAGTATATAAAAACACTATAATCATAAAGGCAATAAAAAATCCCGCTATAGCAATGTTATATTGCCTAATATAAAATGCCACACCTAAATTAAAAATCATCACACTAACGTATAAAGCCGGACCTATTGTATATCTTAAAGACCAGTTATTGGCGTATTTATCTTTAATATTTTTGTTAAATAAAAAGCTATCTACTTTTTGGAATACCGTTATCATCAAAAAACCAGTCACAAACCATCCTATAAAATTCGAAATCGGTACACCAAAATACGCCCCTTTTTCATTATAGCCATATACCTGCCCCAAAAACCACTTATCCCCATGCAATGTTATTGGGTCTATGATTATATCAAGATATACAAATAACACCGTTGCAAGCACTCTTGTGTATATACCATGTCTTAACCGCCTTGTTTCAAGCAGGTATGGAAATACTAATGGGCATACAACCAATAGCGCTGTTGAATAACTAGCATAAACCAAAAACACATAACTTATAGAATCCCAAACGGGCACGCCCATTAACCATAGCTCTATTGGCCTGGTTTTTTCAATATAATAATAGTATCCATATGGTATGCCAATATTTATAGATAAAAATTCTGAAACCCAAGCAATAAAATACCCTAAAACGGTAAACGCAACCGTCCTCAGTAGCCCAAATTGTGCTAAACACCCTATAAAGTAAATGATGAAAAACCCAAGCACATAGGGACGCATGAAGATAAAGGTATTTATTAATTTGTATAAAAAATCTTCCATAAATAAAGGGGGCGAGCAGAGCTCGCCCCCTTAAACCCCCTCACGCAAGGGAGGTAGCCTCCCTTGACCCACCATACCGCAGGCTATTCACCACATCCATCGCATACTATAAACGTGATTATTTAGTACATTTTTTAAGTTAAATTCCACCCTATAAGCTTAAAAAGAGCCTTCGGATTAGAATACACTGTTCTCATAACAGAGGCTTCATATCCACTGTGAACCATACAATTAGTACACCGCTCATCTAAGCCATTTTCGTATCTATTCCAGTCTGTGTTTTCTATTAATTCGGCAAAAGAGTTATAATATGAGTTTGTTATTAGGTAACATGGCGATTTCCAACCAAAAGGATTTCTTGTCGGATTACCCCAAGGGGTACAGTGCATTTGTATATTGCCTTTAAGAAAATCCATATATATTGGGGAGCTAATTAAAGGAAAATTTCTTAACATACTGTCAAGCTCTAAAAATTTTGCATGAACTTCTTTTCTAGTAAGGAATATATCATCTGCTACGGTTTCATAACTAAAGGCTGGACTTACGAGTATGCCATCCACGTTTAAGCCTTTAAGCAAAAGAAAAAGCTCTTCTATCTCTCGATTACTTGTATTTTTATAAACACTCGTGTTTGTTGTTACCCTAAAACCTTTTTGCTTAGCTCCTTTGATATTTTCAACAGCCTTATTAAATGTTCCTATCTTACCAGCTATTTTATCATGGGTTGGCTCAAGGCCGTCTAAGTGAAAATTGAGCGTTAATCTTTCATTTGGTGTAAACCGTTGTATAAACGAATCAGTAAGGATTCCATTTGTGCATAGATAGATGTGTTTTTTTAACTCTATCAACTTTGTAACAAGTGGGACTAAGTGTTGATAAAGGACAGGCTCGCCACCTGTTATGGTTACAACAGGCGCTTCACAGTCTATGGCAGCGTTTATACAATCATCCAGTGAAAGGTCTGCTGTTTCTTGATTATTATTGTTGTAAAGCCTAATGCGGTCGCATCCGGCACAGGCAAGATTACACCTGTGCGTTGGCTCAAGCATAAGCACAAGGGGAAATTTTTTATTCTTCTTTATAGCATTTTTTATAAAATGCCCCGTTAGGGACGTATATAAACTAATTGGAAAACGCATAAATCCTCTCTATGGTTATATTAATTTATGATTAAATGGTCAAACAAGCTGACATAATAACTAACACTGCAATTATGAAAGAGCATTTAAATTTACTGTTTTTATAATAATACCTTCTTCAAGTTTATCAAGGTATACATCATCGTTAGGTATATAATCCATCAACTCATCACTTTGCATTATTTCATCATATAAATATTCTTTAGTTTCAACTATAGTACCATCATACTTTTTCTTCACTAAATAAGAAACATGAGATAGTTCAAAAAAACTCTTAATTGTTATTTTATTTTCTTTTATTTTCTTTAGGAGATATTTATTAATAGGAACATATAACCACCATATACATTCTTCTGAATTATCACAAAAATACGCCAAAAAATAATCGTTTGATTGGGTTAAAAATGTAAATATTTTAGGACCATCGTAATAATCAATAATTTCTAAAATCCGTATATTATCAAAATAATCAGCAGAGTTTAGTAATTTTTTTAAGCTATCATTTATCATTATCTATTTCGCTTTCATTATCTATAATAAATGCAATTTTAGTAGGATTAAAACCTTTTGGATGCCACCAATTAACATGGTCAGGTCTATTTTGGTGCAAAAGCCCACAATCTTCTTTTATTGTTATCTTGGCAACTTTAGCATATTTATATTTTGCCTTAAACCTTTTCTTTATTTTTAAAGCATATCTATAACTCAACGTTAAAGACAAAGCATATTTAGTACATTCAGACCTACCACCGATACCTAAAACAACTTGCGATCTAAAATTTTGTATTTCTACTTTTCCAGTATCCATAAGCCTATAAAATATACCATTCATAGGCGTTGCACTTGCAGGCGGACAATCTGCTAACTCAGACCCTATATACTCAATCACGTTTATAATACCTTATTATCCCTACTAGGGTCAGTATAACACAGACGGTTAATTTCTGCAATCAAATCGCCCCAAGGTTAGAATTGCTTTCAGGGAAGGACACCTCCGCACCTTTGGCGGGAGTGTGAGGGCAGAGCCCTCACTGTGTATTTGTTTCCTTATTATTTTTAATAATGGTTTGCAAACCTGATTTGTTTTGGTATAATTTCGGTATATCAATTTCGACACTTCTTTGTATTTCAATAGTTAAAGACACATCTTCTGTTAAATTATACAATAAAAATTCAATGTAATACTTTTTTTAATTTTCATTATTTAAAAAGCAAAACAAATTTTGTGAAAATATCTTTATTAAAATGATGCAGCATATCTCCTTTCATAATATTTAAGGCATCAAATGGCGTCATTGCAGACTTATAAGAGCGTTCAGCGGTCAAGGCATCAAAAATATCTGATATGCAGCCAATTCTACCATATGGATGAATTTCATCACCTTTTAGCCTAAGAGGGTAGCCAGTACCATCTTCTCTTTCGTGGTGCTGCATAACAATAGTTTTACACTCTTCGCTTAATTGGTTAGCTGCCTCAAGTATTTTGTATCCCTGATATGGATGGTAACGCATTTTAGCCATTTCATCATCCGACAGCCTACCCGGTTTATTAATTATCTCCGGACTTATACGCGTTTTACCAATATCATGTAAAAAAAAACCAGCACCTAGTTCATGCATATCATGAGCATCTGACCCCTTGTATAGCTCCTGAGCCACGCAGGTTGATAGTACACCTACGTTAACTGAATGAGTATAGGTATAAAAATCATGTGAGGTTATATGTAACATGTAAATAGAAGTAGCTCTGTCTGATAAGATATAGTCAACAATGTCTGCAATTCCACTTTTAGCTGCCTTGATATTTTCTGTTGTTGGACTTTGCAAGAGTTTGTCCATCATATCTATAGAAGTTTTATAAACAGCCTCTGATTTTTTTTCCTTTGCAATACTCTTATCCTTAATAATATTTTTAAACTCCTCCGATACGAGTTTTTCAGGTTCCCACTTTTTAGTAGACATCACTTTTACATCACTCACATCACCGTGACTAATGTTTTCTATGTTATCTATTAAATGGACACTTTTATCTATATTTACCTCTACTTCACTAATATTACTGGCAATTATTTTACTTATTTGTTTTTCATTGTTAATTATAAATTCATTTTTTAAAAAAGGATGGCTCAACCACGAAGGTAATTTTACGTACATCCCTATTTTTAAATCTTTTATTTTAATTTTTTCATAATTTTTATTATCCATCAGTAAAATGCCTCTTTATTATTCAACATTTAATTATTTGTTCAAATACATCACCTGATAGTCCTTGTAGAGCAATTTATACTAATACCGTATTCCAATTATCTTTATTTTTATCTTTATCTCTATCCTTTACATTTTGCCTAAACCAATCAACAGCCTCTTTAATAGCGACTTCCACCGGTGTTTGAGGCATATTTAACTCTGTTATCGCCTTAGTGCAGTCAAAAAACATAAATTTTCTTGCCATTTTAACACCAATTAGCGGTATCAATGGTGGTTTATGGGTAATCCATGAGGAAATCGCCTCATTAACATAAGCAGCCATAAGGACTGGCAAGTACGGCAGCCTTATCTTAGGTGGTTTCGTGTTTGTTATAGCTGCAAGGCTTTCAAGGAAATCCTTTAAGTGCAGGTTCTTATTGCCAAGTATGTAGCCTTGCCCTGTAATGCCATGTTTAAGTGCCAAGATGTGCCCCTTTGCAACATCGCGCACGTGGACAAAATTAAGCCCTGTGTCTAAGTAAGCTGGCATTTTACCGTTTAAAAAGTCCACTATAATCTTTCCAGTGGGTGTAGGTTTTATATCCACCGGTCCAATTGGCGTTGTAGGATAGACGATAACCACGGGCAATCCTTTAGCTATAAATTCCTGTACCTTTTGCCCTGCCATAAACTTAGAGCGCTTATAATGGCCAACCATATCATCTATTGTACCAAGCGCTGTCTCGTCATAAGGGGTTGCATCGCTTGAGTATTTTAATACGCCAACCGTGCTTGTGTAGATGACCTTTTCTACTTGAAGGGCATGCGCACATTTCATAACGTTTTCAGTACCTTCAACGTTTGTCTTATACATGTTTGCGGGGTTTTCTACCCAAAGCCTGTAGTCAGCCCCTGCATGAAACACAACCCTACAGCCCTCCATAGCCTTTAGCACAGAGTCGTAGTCTTGTAAGTCCCCTATGGCAAACTCAACACCCAAAGGCGTTAAATAGGTTAGAGGGCTTTCTTTTCTTACTAAAACCCGTACGTCTATGCCTTCTGCCTTTAACTCTTGGGCTATATGGTAGCCAATAAATCCTGATGCCCCTGTAACTAAAGCCTTCACCAGTTTCCTTTATTAATTTTTATACTGCTTAAGAAACTTGCCAAGTGCCATTAGCGGAAAACAGTTTCTATAGTTTTCATACCAAAGCATAAAGTGTTTTGGAAATCCAGTGCCTGTAAAGACATCCTCATCCCATGTCCCATCGTTTCTTTGTCTGCTTATGATATAGTGTATTCCTTTAATTGCATTAGAGCTAGTGCCATTATACGCCGCAATAAGCGCCATAACTGCCCATGCCGTTTGCGATGGTGTGCTTTGCCCACAAGCAGATAGCCCGGCATCGCAGTAAGACTCACAGCACTCACCCCAGCCACCATCCGGGTTTTGGTGTTCTTTTAGCCATGTAATAGCCTTTTGAATGTAGGGTTTACTCATATTTTCACCAATAGACCGAAGCCCTTCAAGCACCGACCATGTCCCATAAATATAATTAACGCCCCACCGCCCCCACCACGAGCCGTCTTTTTCTTGATTTGCCGCTATAAACTGCATAGCCATTTTAACCTGCCAATTGCTCATATCGTATCCAGCAATGCCAAGCACTTCAAGTACCCTGCCCGTAATATCCGGCGTACTTGGGTCTATCATTGCTTCAAGGTCGCCAAATGGCATTTTATTTAAAATATGTGTATCATTATCAACATCAAAGGCACCCCAGCCACCATCTTTATTTTGCATGCCTAATATCCAGTTAATACCACGCTTTAGTTTTGATTGCTCTAAAAATCCACTTTCATAATGTCTGTATAAAAACATCAACACCACTGCTGTATCGTCTATATCAGGATAAAAACTATTTTCAAATTCAAAAGCCCATCCACCCGGCAAAAGCTCCGGCCGTTTAACGCTCCAATCACCTTTTTTGAGTATCTGCTTTGGTGCTAACCACTTACACGCCTTTGTAATAGCATGATGTTCCTTCTCAAGCCCGGAATATAAAAGCGCTAACCCAGTCAGTGCCGTATCCCACACAGGAGATATACAAGACTGTAGGATAAATTCATCATGCTTTTCTATAGCAAAATTATCAATAGCCACAAGCCCCCGTCGAAGCGGCTCATAGGACGTATCATAGCCTAGTGTTGAAAGTGCCAGTACAGAGTTTACCATTGCCGGCTGTATACCACCCCAATCCCCTGTTTCTTCTTGATGTTCAAATATCCAGTCTATGGCTTTTTTAAGACCTCTTTTTCTAAAAAAAGGCCTTTTGGGATATTTTTCAATATTTTTAGCAAATCTATCTAATTTCAAAAATACCCACTGCCACGTCATAGGAGCAGGGTTTTGCCCTGTAAGTGGATAAAATTTTTTACCCGGATTTTTAAATAACTCTATCACCTGTTTACTTTCTGGTAAAGCTTTTACTGGTTTAGCATCTAAAACAACAATAAGCGGTACAAACGTAGCCCGTGCCCAGCTTGAAAAATTATACACATTAAATGGAACCCATAAAGGCAGCAACATAAGCTCAGGAAGCACAGAAGGTACCGAGTTCCACTGAAATTCGCCAAAAAGGGCCAAAAAAATCTTTGTAAAAACCCGCGAGGCCTCTACGCCACCGTTTTCTAATATAAAACGACGCGCCTTTGCCATGTACGGTTCATCAACATCTACACCTGAAAGTTTAAGCGCAAAATATGCCTCAACCGTCGTGCTAAGGTCCCCCTTACCACCCTTATGTATAGCCCATGTACCGTCTTGCCTTTGGTGTTTCTTTATATGGTTGACTATCTTAGTGGTTTTAGCATCATCTTCTATGCCTAAAAAGTGCAAAAGCATTAGATATTCTGCTGTTATTGTTACGTTTGAGTGTAACTCAAACCACCAAAAACCTTCACTATTTTGAGTATTTAGGAAAAATTGCCTGCTTTGCCTTATCTTATTGGATACTAAGTCAAGAAACTGAGGCATCCTACTGCCTTTTGTAAACAAACGAGCAGAATAGACCGTTTTATTTTGTAATTTAATCATTTTCATTACTCATTATTTTTTTATCTACAGCATATCCAATATCAATTTTTAGATTAAGAAAATATATAAAACTATCAGAATAATAGTTTTTTTGTCAAGCTTGCTTTAATAGTATGACGCATTAATTTATAATTCTTCATATAAAGGTTATAACATAAACTGAGCAGATTAGGTTGAAAAAAATTAAAAAAAATAATCTGGCTTTAATTTTCATATATCTTTTAATATATGTAAAAAAATATAATATAATTTTAAGGAGACACAGTTGCTATGAAGAGTTTACTTACAAAGCTTCCCGCAATGATAGTAATAGTTGTTATGATGATTGCAGGGCCATATGCTATGAGTTCGTTTGCAGCTCAGCCAGATGAAATGGCTACAAGTGTTAAAAACCTAAATGACGCCATATTGGAGGCTATGAAAAAGGGTAAAGAGGCTGGGTTTTCAGGTAGATTTCATATCTTTGAACCTGTTGTTAATGATAACTTCGCTATTACTACCATAGCGCCTAAAACTGTTGGCAAAAATTGGGATAGTTTTAGCGAAGAACAAAAACAGCTTTTTACAAAAACCTATCAAAAGTGGTCTACAGCTAATTATGCCGGTAGTTTTGACAGCTACGACAATGAAACCTTTGAAGTACAAACCGATAGTATACAAACTAAGGGCAACGCTGTGCTTATAACTTCCCTTATGAAACGTCCTAATAAAAAAGCCATAGAGTTCCTGTATGTCCTTCAGGAGTTTAATGGCAAATGGCTTATCGTAGATATTCACACATCAGGCGTTAGTCAGTTGGCTTTAACACGCTCACAGTTTGTTGATTTATTAAAAGATAAAGGGTTTGACGGATTAATAGCATCTATGAATGATAAGGTTGAGTCTTTTGCTCAAAATAAAAAATAATAAAAAAGGGGGACATATGTTTAGTAAAAAAGTATCTTATGTTACTGTATTTGCTTTATTGGTTTTATTAGTACCGGGTTTGGCTTTTGCCATAACCCCAGTCGGTGCACCGGTAGACTCTAGTAATATCTATGGTATTAGCAACAATGATGAACAGGTAGGCAATACCCATGGAACAGAAAAACTTTATGTAGCATCTGCTGTTTCTGATGCTGATGGTTTTGAAGTCGCTTTTAATGACTTTGGGTCTAGCAAACAATCTTCTAAAGAAGCCTCACCGTTAACTAATATTGGTAACGAGGAATATGAAGTTAGCGAAGGAGAGGGCTTTTCCGATCCGCTTGAGGGTTGGAACCGTGCTATGTTTGCTGTAAATGACAAGCTTTATTTCTGGTTTATGAAACCAGTCGCACAAACATATGGCGCTATAGTACCAGAACCTTTTAGAATGAGTTTTAGTAACTTTTTCTATAACGCCTTTACACCTGTACGACTCGTTAATGCCCTATTGCAAGGCAAATTTAAAAAAGCCGGTGAAGAAATAGCAAGCTTTGGAATTAATTCAACAGTGGGAATACTTGGACTTGGAGACATTGCAGGCAGTAACTTCGGTATTGCACCAAGTGAAGAAGATTTCGGTCAGACACTTGGACGCTACGGTATCGGCAATGGCTGTTATCTGGTGTTACCATTCTTTGGTCCTTCTTCCGCACGTGATACCATAGGGTTTATAGCAGACAGTATGATGAACCCTATTACATGGGCATTCCATGATGACCATAAACTCCAGTATAGTGTCAATATGGGTAGATATGTAAATAAATATTCATTAAAAATAGGCGAGTACGAAAACTTTAAGAGTACCTCCGTTGAACCCTATACAGCACTGAAAAACGCTTACTATCAGTATAGAAAGGAAATGGTAAATAAATAAAAAATAGAAGAGAAAAAAGAATAGAAGACAGAAGAAAAGGGGGAAGGACTCTGTCCCAATGCCACATTGTTAATGGGAATAGTTCAGCCCCCGTATTGTCATTGCGAGAAGCAACAGCGACGAGGCAATCTCTTTCTAATTGTAGATAATAAAAATAAGGGCAGACACTCGAAAGGTCTGCCCCTACGATACACGTATTAAATCGAAATGCGCTATATTAAAGACGTTTTGTATGTCTAATTTGCTTTACTTGGGGTCGTTTCATAGTATTATTAGAGTAAGCGTCTAATTTAAAAAACGATATATTGTCCTGAAGCAGTGATGCTTGAGAGGAAAGCTCTTCAGTTGTTGATGCCATCTCTTCAGCGGCTGAGGCGTTTTGTTGAATAACCCTATCTAGTTGTTGTATTGCCTTATTAATTTGTTCAGCGCCTGTGTTTTGTTCAGCGCTAGAGGCTGCTATTTCTTGAACTAACTCAGCGGTTTTTTGTATATCAGGCACAAGTTTACCAAGTACCTCTCCGGCTCGTTCAGCTACGGAAACACTTGATGCGGATAGTTCACTAATTTCTGCTGCTGCCAACTGGCTTCGCTCTGCTAGCTTACGCACCTCTGAGGCTACCACGGCAAAGCCCTTTCCCTGCTCTCCCGCCCTTGCTGCCTCAATAGCAGCGTTTAAAGCCAATAGATTCGTTTGGCGCGCAATTTCTTCTATTATAGATATTTTATCGGCTATCTGCCGCATTGCCTCTAATGCCTTGTTAACGACTTTACCACCTTCCTGAGCATCACTGGATGCCTTTACTGCTATATTATTTGTTTGATTGGCGTTATCCGAGTTTTGTTTTATATTACCGGTCATCTCTTCCATAGCTGAGGAGGTCTCCTCTATAGAAGCTGCCTGATTAGAAGCGCCTTCTGAAAGCTGTCCAGCTGTAGCGCTTAACTGGGTACTGCCTGCGGCAACTTGTTCTGATGCTTGTTTTACATCATAGAGCACTTCCTTAAGTTTATTGACCATGGTTTTCATTGACTCTAAAAGTACTCCAACCTCGTCTTTGCTTTCTACAGTAATGTCTATCATAAGATTACCCTCTGCTAGACTATTAGCAACCAAAACCCCTTTATTTAATGGTTTCGTAATGCTTGCCACAACCCACATGGCTATAAATAAAGACAACAAAAGACCTATCACTATGGATGTAATGGCTATGTTTCTTAAAGAAACGTATCTTTCATCAGCCGCTTCACGCTCTTTATTAGCACGTTCCAGTTGTAATTGCATTAATTTCAAGGCATCTTCCTTTGCCTTATTAAAAAGAGGTATTAGCGTTGTAACGTTATGCATGTTAGCCTCATAAAATTTCCCTTCTTTAAGGAACACTATACTTTTTTTAATACCTTCTTCAACAAAAGCAGTGCGCTTTTCAACGTAGCTTTTGGCAAGGGCTTCTTCTTCGGGTGTAAATCTTTTGGACATAAACTCTTTCCATAGCTCACCTATTTTAGCGATATTATCCTCCACCTTATCTGTATGCTTTGTTATCGGGTGGTCGTCGTTATGCAATTTGCTTTCTTCAAGTCTTTTATCGTGAAAAGAAGACAATAGCAGTTGTTGAATGTTTTCAAGCATATAGTCATTTATCATACCTATATTGCCTAAAGGTAATAATTGATTTTTGTATATTTCTTCAAGGCTTTTATCAGTCACCTTTATTCCGCGTAGCCCCATTACCCCGATTACTACAAGAAATACTGATATTATTAAAACTAAAGCGTAAAGACGCGTACCAACTTTTAAATTATTAAACATCTATTATCCTCCATAAATTTTATTTTTTTTAAACGCTTAATAATAATAGAGGTAATATCAAATAGTAAAGGGGATTGTGTTAATAAATATAGACTACATATCGTAGTCTATACAGTTTTGGTCTGCCATGGACTTTTGCAAGGTTTCTGATATGGCAGATAGCTCCTGTGCTGTTGAGGCCATCTCTTCAGCAGCTGAGGCATTTTGCTGGATTACCCTATCGAGTTCCTGTATAGATTTTTGTATTTGTTCAACGCCTGTGCTTTGTTCAACACTGGCAGCGCTTATTTCTTTTATTAAATCAGCGGTTTTTTGTATTTCCGGTATAAGTTTATCTATCATGCTACCAGCCTTATCTGCCAAAGAAACGCTTGAAGCGGATAATTCCATGATTTCCCCTGCTGCTTTTTGGCTTTTTTCAGCAAGTTTCCTTACCTCGGCGGCCACCACGGCAAACCCCTTGCCGTGTTCACCTGCGCGCGCTGCCTCTATGGCTGCATTTAACGCCAAAAGATTTGTCTGACGCGCTATATCTTCAATAATAGATATTTTCTCCGCTATTTGCTTCATGGCCGCTATTGCCTCATTAACAACCGTTCCACTTTCTACTGCCCCAGTGGCAGCATTTGAGGCTATGTTGTCTGTCATACGTGAGTTGTCGCTACTTAATTTCACACTAGCTGAGATTTGCTCCATTGATGCCGATGCCTCTTCTATTGCTGCTGCTTGTTGCGATGCCCCTTCTGATAACACTTGCGACGTGTTATTTAGCTCTTTACTGCCATCTACTACGTTTTCAGCTACAGTTTTCAGATTCTTTGTAAATGAACACAACTTATCCATCATAATATTTATAGATAACAACAACTGCCCAGTTTCATCTTTACTTCTAACCTTTATTCTTTTGGTTAAATCCCCTTCAGCAATTCTATCGGCTGCCGCAACCCCTTCTTTTATTGGATTTAGTATATTTCTAATAAACAAATTGATAACCATTAAAACCACTGCTAACAGTACGACGTTTATAATTATGACATTTCTATTAACCGTAAAAGTCATCCCTGACATCTTACCAATAGCATTAACTCCCTCATTTTCCATTGATAACAAGATTGCTTCAACACTTTTAATAGCATTATCAGCAGCCACGTCAAACTCTTCCATTAAAACATTGCCCTTATCCCAGTTTTCCTTATAAGCAGCAAACATATTGTTTCCCACCGACCATAATTTATTAAGCAGTGTTTTTAATTGCTCTAATTTTTCTACCTCTGCGCCTTCGCCTCTGTCTGTCTTTATTTTTATTAGTTTATCAATATTACTAAATGCTTCATCTAAGTTAGGCTTAGCCTCTTCATTTATCACCTCTGCATCCTTTGTTAAAGAGGCATCCGTAAAAAACTGCCAAATCAGTGATATATTTAATTGTAGGGCTTTACCTATTTTCACTTCATTTTGAATCAGCTCGTAAGTGAGGATATCCCCCCTTAGCCTTTGCATCTCATAGGTCATGTAGACAGACAAGAGTGTTACAGAAAGCAATATGCTTCCTAATGCACTATATAATTTTTTTCCAATACCGAAAGTCACAGTAAAATATCATACCACCTTAAGGCCATCAAAGTAAACAAAAATCGCTCCAGATACTGACAAAAAAAGGGTGTGGCAGCATATATACTTGCAATCTTTACTAAAAGTATTTTAATTCATTATTAATATATTGCTTATAATCAATAAAGGGCGCTATTTTTACTTAATTATATAACGTACAGTTACTATGCTTTACGGTTAATCATTGTAGTAAGCATAAAAATCAGCAATATCAACTATATAAGGACAATTAGTGGGACAAATATCCTGTGAAATATGCCTGTTTTTCATTTAATAAATCATTTAAGCGATACACCGTTATGTATATTAATATTATTTATTAACTATAAATTATAACTTATATTGCTTTTATTTGTAATATACATAATATAATCATTATTGATTATCAATTGATATATTAAATTAATAATATACTATTTTTATATATAAAATAGATTATTTATTTTTTTGTGATTTATTTAAATATATATTAAAGTCTATCAATTTTAATCTTTATCAAAAAATATTAATATTATTACTTAAGTTATAATTACATATATAAAAATCAACTAATTTAACTTCATTAATAAAAAATAATAATTGTGGTATATAAGTGTGCAGTTACTTTTTAATATATTATAGAAATCTATGCTTATCCTTTATAGAGTCTTAAGGGCTAAGTCAAATATCTGCATTATCCACTTTACTTATTTTTTTAGATATATGACAACTTTATCAAATATATATTTTTTACATACTTGACTAATTATATAAACAATATATATGATATATAAAATATATAAAAATAAATATGGAGGACAGAAATGAATGAGAATGTTTCGATTTGTGATGAGCTAGACAAAATAAAGGCAATGCTAATCTTTATGGCAGATTGCACAGACCTAATGCTAAGCTCAACAATTGAAAAAAAAGAAGAACCAATGACTGAGAGCATGTATGGGATGCATTTATTTTTTATGGAGTTAATTTCAAAATTAGAAAGCGTATCTAATAACATAGAGCCTTTCAAGTTTAAAAGCTCCTAATGAGTAACCCCTTAAGGCTCTAATAAAAAAACACAGCCATAAGTTTAATAAAAACAAAGAAGAGCTGGGAGTCGCCTTAAACATTAGGAGCCACAATAACCAACAGGGAGTTGCACTAAAACTATACGATCTTTATAAGCCCCTTACCGAATACTTTAGCATTATAAAGGGCAACTTGGGCATTTTTCATAAAACTTTCCAACGTATCTTCCGATTTGCGCCCCGACATTCCAATAGAAAGGGACGTCGTTAGATGTGCTTTAGTAAACTTGCTTTCTTTTATAAGTTTAACAAAGCGCTCAATAACGACGGTCGCTTGTTCAACAGAGGTGTCAGGTAGACACAGTATAAACTCATCTGCCCCATAACGCCCTATGAAGTCAATAGCCCTTATGCAACTTTTTAAGGCATCAGACACCTCCACTAATAGCTCTCTTGCAACTTCAGTCCCATAAGAATTTAAGATTTCCTTATAGTTATCTATATCCATGACTACTAAAACTACTGGGGTTTCGTGTCTTTTCCCTTTATCAAACTCTTCCTTTAGCTTCATATTAAAATAATTACAATACAAAACCTGCGTATCTACATCAAAGCGCCTCAACTCATTAAGATGGTTGATAGCCTCTTCTTTAAATATTGCTTCCGATACAAGTCTTGCTATAGCAAGGAAAAAAACCTTAATATCCTCCGAAAAATCATATGGTTCATCAAAATATAAGGCTATAAAGCCTGAAGGAAACTTCCTCTCGCAAACCCTTAGCACTACCACCGAATGATAATCTTTTTCTATATACATATCTTCATAATCTTCTGCACTGCTATTTTTATCTACAATCAATATTTCATCCGTATACATAACTTTACCAATCACCGCAGTACCAACAGGGCGCTTATATGAACGACAACAAGATTCCGATAAATTATAACGATTTTTTATTACCAAGGCATCGGTTTTTCTATCTTTTAAAACCAACGCTGCATGTTTTATTGGCATTATTTTTCTTAAACTAAAAAAAAGCTCATGTATCGTATGTGTGGCATAGTCTTGGAAAAACAGGTTCTCCACTACCTTAGACATTTCTATAAAAAGCTCTCTCATTGTACCCCACCTCCTTATTTTATTACGCAACTCATCATAGTTTATTATAACATTTATTTACACAAAAAAAAATGTCAGGAGTGTGGGGGCATATGCAAATTTTATACAAGCCACATTTATATCATTGCAAGAGCTGACACATTTTACACATTGTTGGGGGAAGTGGAAAGTATGCTATAATAATTATACAAATAATAAAAGAGTGGGGGGCTTTATGCCAGAAATAATAGATACGTTGAGAATATATGAAAGGTTAAGAGAGTCAGAATTAACAGATAGGGCTTCAAAGGAGATAGCCGAAGTTATTAAGGAGATGTTAGAGGGGAACTTAGCTACTAAAAGAGAATTAAAAGAGGTAGAAGCTGCTTTAAAGGTGGATATTGAAAAACTTAGAAGCGAGCTTAAAAGTGATATTGAGAAACTGAGAAGTGATACGGAGAAAATTAGAAGTGAGCTTAAAAGTGATATTGAAAAACTTAGAAGTGAACTTAAAAGTGATATTGAAAAACTTAGAAGTGAACTTAAAAGTGATATTGAAAAACTTAGAAGTGAACTTAAAATTGACATAGAAAGAACAAAATCGGATACGGTTAAATGGGTTGCTGGCTTACTTATAGGTCAGGCTGCACTTATCATAACGCTGTTAAAGCTAATACCATAAAGACACCACAGCTTAGGTTTTGCAATGATATAAACTGCATTTGTATCATTGCAAGAGCCAACCCCAAAATTCTTCTTGATAAAATTCCCCTGACAATTTACTATATAAGAAAACTGCAATATACAAAACGCAGGTTTAGAGACAAACTAAATACTTTTTTATGGTGAAAAGGTGAAGATCGTACTAACAGGTTTTTCCATAGTGCTTATAGCCAAGGCGCATAACCCAAATGTGCTAAATCCGGATTTTCTTAAGTATAACTCAATAGTTGATTCACTATACACTGTGGGGGATGTTGTCTGCACACCGCCAATAGCACACGTAATATACAAAGAGGGCATCTCTGTTATAGCCGATTTTGAGCGTCTGCAGTTTATTGATGACGACCCGGTGCGCATACCCTTTGACTCACCAATACCGGCTATTGCTAAAAAGTATATGGATGTCCTACCACATGCTATGTACAGTGCCTCTGGTATTAATTTTACTGGATATTATAAGTTTGAAAACGAAGAGGTGGCTACCTCTTTTGTCAAAGATAAGTTTATAAAAGCCGGTCCATGGTTGGAACTAAAAGGGGGAGCTACCGACGTGGGTCTTAAATTTGTTTACACATTGGACAATGTCAAAAACACCATATCCATAGAAGGGGGTGATATTGCGCACACTAATAATGAAACTGCTCCTATTTTACTATTTGAATCCAACTACCATTACGAATGCTCAGGCAATAGTGATAGTACAGATAACAACTGCAATGAAAAGCTGAAAACCTATATATCGAAATGGGAAGAATATTTTAAAAGATTCGCAGCCTTCATTGACAGCATTTTTGGGGGGATTTAACATGCACACTAAAACAACAAACGTAACGGCTAAGACTATGCAAAACGTCTACGCCATCTGGTATAAAAGTAAAAATGAACTCTTTGAATACCAAAACAATACAAGCCATGACACCATGTACACAAGACAAACATCCACAATGGACTTCTACAATATAGACAAGGCCAAGGTAACGGCTCTTAAGTGGGCAGAGCTTGATAACCGCAAATATCAGGGTAAGCCAGTATAAAAACATGACAAAGCAGGTACTAACACTATGCAAAAGAGCGATTTTGTAGCCCTTCACGTTCACACGGAATATAGCTTACTCGATGGCGCTATTAGGATAAATGAGCTGGTTGATAGAGCCATCGAGTACAACATGCCTGCTGTGGCTATAACAGACCACGGCAATCTCTTTGGTGCTGTGGAGTTTTATAGAAAGGCCACAGATAAGGGCATTAAGCCGATTATTGGCTGTGAGGTTTATCTTTCAGATGGTAAATACACCGAAAAAATCAAGACACGCTATTACCACTTAATTTTACTTGCCAAAAATCCTCTAGGTTATAAAAATCTGGTTTACCTTGCAACACAGGCATATACGGAGGGGTTTTACTATAAGCCACGCATAGATAAGGAGCTTTTGGCAACACACAGTCAAGGGCTTATAGCGCTTTCGGCTTGTTTAAAAGGGGAAGTCCCGTATTACTTAGTAAATGAGCAGACAGAGCAGGCTAAGAAGTCGGCTCTTTGGTATAAGGAGGTCTTTGGGCGTGAGGATTTTTATCTGGAAATACAAGATAATGGACTACCGGAACAAGACATAGCAAACAAACGCCTCGTTGAACTATCAACTGAGCTAGACATTCAACTTGCCGCCACTAACGACTGCCACTATATGGATAAAGCCGATGCCGAGGCCCACGACATACTCATTTGCATACAAACCTCTAAGACAATCAACGATACCGATAGATTAAAATTTACAACCGACACCCTTTACTTTAAATCTCCAAAGGAAATGCAGTTAGCTTTTAAGGAGCTACCACGCTCCATATTAAATACGCGTGAAATTGCCGATAAGTGCGATTTTCACTTTAAACTCGGTGAGTTCATGCTGCCACACTTTGAAACCGGCCAAAACCAAACACCGGAAACCTACATGGAAGCCCTCGCAAGAAAAGGGGCTGATCAAAAATTACCTCAACCCATAAGCAGCGAATACGCCAAGCGCTTTGACACAGAGCTTGAGGTTATTAAAAACATGGGCTTTGCCTCATATTTTCTCATCGTATGGGATTTCATCAACTATGCACGCACTAAGGGTATACCGGTAGGCCCCGGCAGAGGCTCGGCAGCAGGCAGCCTCATTGCCTACTGTCTTGGCATTACCGACATAGACCCTCTTAAATATAATCTGCTCTTTGAACGGTTCTTAAACCCTGAGCGTATCAGTATGCCTGATATAGACGTGGATTTCTGCAGAGACAGACGCTCAGAGGTTATCAGCTACACCGCCCAAAGATACGGCAAAGACCACGTGGCTCAAATAATAACATTTGGGACCATGGCGGCTAAGGCAGCCATACGGGATGTCGGACGCGCTATGGCTTTGCCTTATTCATTTGTTGATTCCATAGCTAAGCTTATTCCAACCACACTTAATATAACGTTGAAAGAAGCATTAAAGGAAGAAGAAGAGTTTAAGAAGGCGTACAATAGCTCCGGCGAGGTTAAAAAACTCGTAGATATAGCAATGCGCCTTGAAGGCCTCTGTCGGCACGCCTCCACACATGCAGCAGGTGTGGTTATTTCCCCAGGACCTTTAGTAGACTACGCACCACTTTATAAAAACCCAACTGATGAGACCATAACAACGCAGTTTGATATGGGGTCTATTGAAAAAATCGGTCTTTTGAAATTCGACTTCCTCGGCCTTAAAACCCTCACAGTTATAGATAAAACCATTAATTATCTAAAGGAACGTGGTAAGCCCTTTGAATTGAAAACCATCCCGCTTGACGATAAAGAAACGTATGAGATGCTTGGACGCGGTCAGACAATCGGGGTTTTCCAACTGGAAAGCTCAGGTATGCGCGATATTATTATTAAGATGCGCCCAAATCTCTTTGAAGACCTAATAGCACTTGTAGCCCTATACCGGCCAGGACCCCTTGGTAGTGGCATGATAGATGATTTTATAAAACGCAAAAAAGGGGTTGTCCCTGTTTCTTACGAGCACCCGCTCCTTGCCGATGTTTTAAATGAAACCTACGGCATAATACTCTATCAAGAGCAGGTCATGCGCATTGCTAATAAAATGGCCGGCTTTACCATGGGACAAGCTGACATACTTAGAAAGGCCATGGGTAAGAAAAAAATAGATGAGATGGAAAAGCTCAAAGGACAATTCATAGAAGGCTCTATTAAAAATCAGATAGATAAGGCCTTGGCTGAAAAGATATTTGACCTAATGGCACAGTTTGCCAAGTACGGATTTAATAAGTCCCACTCGGCAGCATATGCCTACATATCCTATCAAACGGCATACCTAAAGGCACACTTTCCCGTTGAGTTTATGGCTGCTAACATGTCAAGTGAGGATGCTACTGAAAAAATCGTCAAATTTATCAACGAATGTAAGGAGATGTCCATAGATATTTTGCTGCCGGATATAAATGAAGGGCAGCGACAGTTTAAAATAATAGATAACGCCATAATGTTTGGCTTAGAAGCAGTCAAAGGGGTTGGCAGCACTGCCATAGAGTCTATTTTAAATGCAAGGCAGCAAAAGCACTTTGAAGGGCTTGAGGATTTCATAAAACGTGTTGATTCTAGGAAGGTAAACAAGAAGGTTATCGAAAGTTTGATAAAGGCAGGCTCTTTTGATAGATTAATCAAAAGCCGTGCACAAGCTATTAAAGAACTGGAAGATATTTTATCCGGTGCTCATGCTATGCCACGCCTTTTTGGGCATTCGTCGGCTTTGTCGGGTGGTATAAATAATGGTATAAATAATGGTACAAATAATATAGATGAGTGGAGTGAGTCGGAAAAACTCAAATATGAACGTGAAACACTCGGATTTTACATATCAAGCCACCCCCTACGTAACTACACCGAACAGTTGCAAAGAATGGGTGTGTGCGTAAGCTACGACTTTGATAATATGCTCTACACGCCCGATGAAGTGAAAATGGCAGGCTCCATATCTCAAGTTAAAAAGAAACTTATGCGGGATAAATCCGGCAAGATTGCCATCTTGCAACTGGAAGATAAAGATGCCCATATGGTCGAGGTTATTGTATTTAAAGACCTACTGCAAAAAATGGATAAACTCCTAACAAAGGATAATCTCATCATAGTAAAAGGTAAACTTGAAAAAAATGACAATGGTTATAAGATGATAGCAGCAGAAATAACCGATCTAGATACGGAGGTTAATAACAGCTATACGAAAATGAATATAACCATGGCTGAACAAAACTGCAATAAAGATACACTTGTAAAGATTAAAAAAATACTGGAAGCTAACTCACAAGGCAACCTCTTTGTTTATCTAAATATACAAGGTGAAGATTACGAAACAGTAATATCAACCTCCTACCGAGCATCAAAGGATAATAAACTGATAAGGGAACTTGCCGACGGCATACAGACCTGCACGGTTACCCTGAACTAAGAGTATGAGAAACTATATAGACTTTGAAAAACCAATAGAAGAAATAGAACGTAAGATTGACGAACTCAAGCAGCTAAAAGGTTATGGGGATAAAAAGGTTATAGAAGAGATAGAGGTGCTTGAAAAAGAAGCCAAGGAGCGTTCAAGGCAAATTATAGAAAACTTGACACCATGGCAACAATGTTTGTTAGCGCGCCACCCCGATAGACCCTACACGCTTGACTACATAAAGGCTATAACGGAGGAGTTTATAGAGCTACACGGCGACCGCAGATTTTCAGATGACCCGGCCATAGTCGGAGGCCTTTGTCGCATAGACGGCATTCCTGCTATGCTCATCGGTCATCAAAAAGGACGCGGTACTAAAGAAAGAATACAACGCAATTTCGGTCAACCCCACCCAGAAGGCTACAGAAAGGCACTGCGTATCATGAAATTAGCCGAACGCTTCCATATACCAATAGTAACGTTAATAGATACCCCCGGTGCGTTTCCCGGCGTTGGCTCTGAAGAACGAGGACAGTCAGAGGCCATAGCCACTAACCTGATGGAGATGTCTTTATTAAAAACCCCTATAGTGTCTATTGTCATCGGTGAAGGCGGTAGCGGCGGGGCTCTGGCTCTTACCGTTGCAGATAGATTATTTATGCTTCAGTATTCCATATATTCGGTCATTTCACCTGAAGGCTGTGCTGCAATACTTTTAAAAAATGATAAACCACTTACACAAGAAGACTTCGCAAAGGCTGCTAACTCTTTAAAACTGACAGCCCAACACTTACAAAATTATGGTATTACTGACGATATTATAGAAGAACCACAAGGCGGAGCTCATAGGAATGTTGAAGAAACAGCAAGGAATATTAAACGCTTTATTCTAAGCTCCTTTGAAGAACTACATGGTATTGATCCGTTTGTGTTGGTTGAAAAACGATATAAAAAACTGAGAGCTATAGGCGTCTTTTTGGAATAAAAAAAAAGAAAAAAAAAGAAAAAAGAAAGAAAAAAGAAAAAAGAAAGAAAAAAGAAAGAAAAAGGAAAGAAAAAAGAAAAAAAAAAGAAAAAAAGATTAGAGGATGCGGGGGAAAACTTTTTAGGCAAAAAGTTTTCCCCCGCACCCCTTTTCAAAAACTTTTGAACTGGAACGCATTTGGTGATAACATAAATTTAGTGCCATCTTATAGATAAGGGTTAATTTGGAAAATTTAAATGGTGATTAATACCATAAGAACAAAAGGACTGTTATTACTATGTTTGTTTATTTTGGTTATATTTTGTATCTGCTTAATAGGCTTTTGTAATATGTATGAGACGTATGAATATTCCTTTAGTTCTTATCAGGGCCATGACATAGAAAATATTGTTGATAAGGGATGGTTTCCCTATTTTATGCCACATGATGCAACCAATATTAAAATACGCTACACAATAGATGATAATATTATATGTGTTAGTTTCAACTATACAAAAGAAGGTCTAAAAACAATAGAAAGTGCTTGCAAGCTATCACAAGTGCAAGTGGAAAGAGGTCTTAAACTGTATAGCTGCTCGCACAATGAAAATGAACAAAAGACCTCCTCTGCACTAATTGATTACAAAGACAACAAGGCATGGTATTGGACAGCTAATGCTACCCAAGCTTGGTGTCATTAATTACCAGAACTTCCTATCGAGGTTAGATGGTCTAAAATTTAAGATTTATTCAGGTCTAAAGTTATCGTCTCTTAACTGGTCAAAAGTGTAAGGACAAGTATTAGGTAGAATGTCTTTACTTATGCCTGTCTCATCTTCAAATTGTTTTCTGGCATTGATAAACTCTTCCTCTATGACTGCTTCTACATTATATTTTAGACTGGGGCTACTTTGCAATAAACGATTAATTTCAAATCTTTGTGTGTTAAGTGTCGCTTTCCAGCTATTGGAGCGCTTATCTGATTGATACTGCCATTTAAGTAAATGAGTTATCAACACAAATAGTCGGCTTGCTAATTCTCGTTTATTATTTCTACCCAAGTCTTCTATCTCCTCCACTATGTTCTCTATGTCTATTTCATTTAGCTTACCTTGTCGTAACAGTTCAGCATTATGAAGTGCCCACTGATAGAAATCAGTCTCATATAATGATTTTTCTTTTAAAATTGTTTGGGTTTCCATTAATTATTATAACATGAGCACTTTTATTAAAGTTAGACTTTTTCCCCTTACCATCAGGACATAAAATATAGCACATTTCAATTTAGTAGGTAACAAAAGGGGGCTGAACTATTACAATGCCATCAATTATACAAAGAAGCTTTGGCTTCAGAGGAGCGCAAGCTACGAAGATACACCTCCCTCACATAGGTTTGCCACTACAAAAATACATGTATCGTAGGGGCAGACCTTTCGAGTGTCTGCCCTATTTTATTATCTACAATTTGTGTCCTTATCAAATCGAAATGTACTATAAATTGGCAAGACTTTATTTAAGCAATATTTATACCAAACGGTATTGGTGTCCATTATAAGTTTTGTTCGCTGTTTTTTTATTTAATACTTTCTAAATATTTATCTACATCTAAGGCAGGCACAGAGCCAACACCACGCAATATTTCAATAAGTTTCAACAAAAAAAAGGACAGTTTCGGACTTTCATCTTGCTTTTCGATACTATCTTTATGTATAACTCTTATTCCATGATCAAGACACACTATAATTGTTAATTCAGAACCTTTTTCTAAGTCAGAAAAATAATTTGTACTCTTATTTTTTTTAGTTAATATTCCTCCAATAATATCAAAAAGCTCTTTTGTGTCTTTTCCTTTAATATGCGTAAATGGCGCAGATGTTCTCTCTAATTCTTTAACACTATTTAACTTATTAACAGCATAATCGTAATTTGTTTTATCAAAAAGTGTTTTTACTTCAAACACTGCATAAACCCCTTCAGCTGGTATATAGATTACACTTTCACCACGAAAAATAAATGGCGTAAAATTTCTATCATATATAATAATATCAATCTGCTCACTTATCTTACCTTTATAATCAACAACAAAACCGCTATCTACTTTGTATCTTTCAGGTAAATATGTTCGCAATAAACCTATCCAATTTAACTCTACTTCATCTCATTTACTAGTTGGATGATATATTTCATCAATTTTGCTCGACAACTTGAATTTCATTTCTTCATCTAAAGCATCAAATAAGTTTTTCATCTCAATTTTATTGCTCATAAAACACCTCCTATTTGCTTCGATATACTGAAGGATTCACTCCGTGGCTCAATCGGAAATCTTGTAGTCTTATTTATAATTAATTATATTCATTTACTGGCGGAGAAGGAGGGATTCGAACCCTCGGTGGAGTTTTACCCCCACAACCGCTTAGCAGGCGGCTGCCTTCAGCCGCTCGGCCACCTCTCCAACCATGTTGAGTTTAACAGATTAACAATATTTTTTCAAGTAAATTAATTTTGTTTATGTTTACTTTGGTAATCCTCAATCGCCTTTCTTAAGGCATCAGCACCAAGGTTAGAACAGTGCATCTTTTGTGGTGGAAGGCCGTCAAGGGCATCTGCTACATCCTGCTTTGTTATTGCATAGGCTTCTTCAAGAGTCTTACCCTTTGCCATTTCCGTTATCATACTGCTTACCGCTATAGCAGCGCCGCAACCAAATGTCTGAAACTTAACATCTCTGATAACATCATTTTCCACTTTAATAAAAATTTTCATAGCATCACCGCAGGTTGGATTACCCTCCATCCCTATACCATCAGCATCAGCGATTTCACCTACGTTTCTTGGGTTTGTGAAATGCTCCATTAATTTTGCGCTATACATGTTTACTACCACCTTCCTCTTCACCCCACCCTTTACGGAAGGGCGAAATATCTCGTAGTCTTTTTATTATCTGGGGAAATTCCTCCAACAACAGCTCTATATCCTCATCCGCATTGTCTATACCTAAACTAAACACTATAGAGCCATGCGCCATAGTGGGCGACACATTTATAGCCGTAAGCGTTGGTGAGGCCTTCAATGCCTTTGACGTACAAGCTGAACCGCTTGCAGCATAAATCCCCTTCGCCTGCAACATTAAAAGCATCCCCTCTCCTTCTATGTACTCAACGACAAAGCTTGCATGATGCAGAAGCCTTTGGGTTGGATGCCCCGTTAAGTGTACCTTTTCTACATCTTTCAGCGCGTTTATTATCCTGTCTCTTAACCTACCAGTATGTGCATTTCTTTGTTGAAGCTCCGCCTTAGCTACCTCAGCAGCCTTCCCCATGCCCACAATAGCCGGCACGTTTTCAGTACCGGCTCTTCTGCCGTTTTCCTGTATCCCACCATAAATAAGAGGCACAAGCCTCTGCCCTTGCCTCAAATACAAAGCCCCTGCACCTTTTGGCCCATAAAACTGATGCGCCGACATACTTAGCATATCCACACCTAAGTCCTTCACATCTATAGGGATATTGCCCGTTGAGGCCACAGCATCAGTATGTATTGTTATATTACGCTCCTTGGCTATGGCAACAGCTTCTTTTATTGGTTCAATAGTACCGATTTCGCTACTTGCATGTATCAAAGAAATCAGTATAGTTTCCTTTGATATAGACTTTTTTAAGGCATCCAAATCAAAAAACCCGTACTTATCAACCGGCAGATAAGTTACAGCAAATCCAGCCTTTTCTAACGACCTTGCCGTATTTAAAACCGAGTGATGCTCCACTTTAGAAATTATAATATGCTTGCCCTCACCTTGCTTTGCCGTAGCAACCCCTTTTATGGCCATATTATTTGCCTCTGCACCACTTGCTGTAAAAATTATCTCAGCCGATTTAGCATTTATTAAAGAGGCTACCATATCCCTTGCATCTTCTATAGCATTTTTTGCCCTCAACCCTAAATCATACACACTTAAAGGATTACCAAACTCTTCTTTTAAATATGGCATCATAGCATCCAGTGCTGCTGGTAATAATGGGTTTGTAGCAACATGATCAAAATATCGTGTTTTCATCCTCAACCTCCCTACCGTAATAAATCATAAACTTGCCTTTTTCTTTACATATATTTTATAGAAATCCTCAGCTTCATCAATGCCAAGGAACTCATTGCCTGTCTTATCGCACCACTGTGGTATGTCCTCAAGCGCACCATCATAATCAGTGAGTATCTCCAGCACTTGCTCTCTGTCAAGCTCCCGAATTTGCTCATCAAGCTTCAATAGGTGCATTGGACACATCATGTATACTATATCACTTGTTACATCAGCCTTTACGTTTTCAACAAATTTCAAACTCATACCCAAGTAACCTTACCCTTTTCCGTATTTTTAACAATGTATTCATCTAATTCCGGCCCCCTAAAGAGGTCTTTTAAGGTAACAGTATCAAGAAACCCTTCTATTTGCTTGCCAAGCCCTCTCCAAAGTAGATGCAGCACACAACTATCCACCTTTACACAACCCTCCTGCGGGTCCAAACAGGAAGTTATCGCCATCGGTCCTTCAAGCTCTTTGACTATTTCCCATATGGTAATATGCTCAGGTGGTCTGCTTAACACGTAACCACCCCCTGGCCCTTTAACACTATTTATAAGCCCTGACTTTCTAAGCCTTCCCAATATCTGCTCCAAATACGGTATAGACACATCCTGCCTTTCCGATATGTTTTTTATACTTAAAGGTTCCGCAGGATACGACAGCGCTATCTCATACATAGCCCTTACACCATACTGAGACTTTGTTGATAATCTTATCATAATTATAACTTTAATAAAACCTTACTAAATTTGTCAAGTATTAATAAAAAAAACAGTTTTAAATTGTTAAATTTCAGAAGCGTCTACTTTTTTACAAATTAAAAACGTAAAAATGCAACAACCATTCCTACAATAGAGAGAATGAGTGTAACAACCAACGTAAATCTAACATTATCAGTCTTTCTTTTAAGCCTTCTTGAGTTAATAAATAATCCAGCAATAGAGGCTATAAACATCGTTGAAAGCAAGATAGAGGCAACGGCAAGCCATTGCTTATCCCAATAGCTACGCCTATATATAGGTGCATATTTTTCCTCCCACCCTTCAACCTGTGGTCTGGCCTTTTCAAGTATGGCTAGAAGAACACCAAACATGACTCCACATATTATGCTAAGCCATGTAATTAGGCGCATCAGCAAATCAGGTCCTCTGCGCCTTTCTCTCCTTTCAATTCGCTTTAAATCCACTGGAAAGCCCTCCTTTAAAAAATATAATACCAACGCTTAATATAAAATTATGTAACACACATTAATATTATAAAAAAAAAGAAGTAAAAAGAGCTATCTGCTTAAGTACTTAAATATACCTATACCAAAATAAAAATGGTTCAAGGGTGTGAAGGCACACCTCCCTAAGGGTGTGAAGGCACACCTCCCTAAGGGTGTGAAGGCACACCTCCCTAAGGGTGTGAAGGCACACCTCCCTGAGACAAAGCCCCTTGGGCGGGGAGTGTGAGGGCAGCGCCCTCACTGTGTATTTGTTTCTTTTTAATAGATGTTGACAGTTGACTGCTTGTATCATTTGTGTTAAAATAATTACATTAATATTTAGCGATAGTAAGTAGCGGGTAGAGTGGTGGTTTTTTTGTGTAATCTTTTTAATAAGTAAGCTATTATAATGATTATAATTAGAAATCGAAGGTACTTAGCCTATAAGAAAAATAATCGTACCCAGAAGGGGCACTTGTGTACGAGTCGCCTACAGTTGATTATTTCGGAGCAAAGGGGAAGGATAAGTTGTCTGGCTTCTCAAATAGATGAGTTTCAAAGGATTATCTTAGACCAAAATGATATTATTGATGGGTTAAAGCACTCACGGGAGAAGATTGTACAGTGTGAAAAGCTGGCAGCCCTTGGGAGATTTACTGCGGATGTGGCTCATGAAATAAGAAATCCGTTGACTGCGGTTGGTGGTTTTGCTAGACGGTTACTTAAAAAGCTTACTGATTCGGAAAGGGAGCGTGAGTATGCTCGGATTATAGTGTCTGAGGTTGATAGGCTTGAGAAAATCTTAAAAGATGTGCTTACATTTTCACGGGACACTAAGCCTGTTTTTGAAAAATTATCTATCGTTGATGTTGTTAATGAGTCGTTGCGGTTTTTTGCTGATATATTGGTAGATCAATCTATTACTGTAAAGCAAGACTTTAATGACGTACCGTATGTATTTATTGATAGAAATCAGATTAGGCAAGTAATTGATAATCTAACCTCTAATGCTGTTGATGCAATGCCAGAAAGAGGGGTCTTAACAGTCAAAATTGGAAAGGAATTTATGTATGATATCCACTGTGTAGCCGTGAGCATTACGGATACTGGCACGGGTATTCCACATGAGAAGTTGGATATGATATTTGAGCCGTTTGTTACTTCAAAGGAAATAGGGCAGGGGACTGGCCTTGGGCTACCAATTAGTAGAAAGATTATGGAAGAGCATAAGGGGTTTATTCGCTGTGAGAGTAAGTTGAATGAGGGGTCTACTTTTAAGATAATGTTTCCGTATCAGCCGGAGGAGGAAGCCGGTAAAATGCAGTGTTGGGAACTAATGAAATGTGGTAAGGACCGTTTAAATGCAGGTGAGTGTTCTGCCTATCCCCATCACGGCAGGATTTGTTGGGCTATTGCTGGGACATTTTGTGATGGCAAGGCGCAAGGCTCGTATGCTCAAAAGATAGAAAACTGTAAACGTTGTAAGTTTTATAAAAGTATACATTCAGGCACTCAAACAAGTTGATTTTGTTTCCATTTCCTGTTGAATACGACAAATCCTATTAATGATAATGTTGCTGTTAGAAATGTCGTTTTTTGTATCCCTAAAAATTCAGATATTGTGCCTAAAATAGTATAGCCAAAGGGCATAACGCCTAAAAAGGTTAAGGAAAACACACTTACAATTCTGCCTCTTAATAAATCCGAGGATTTTAGTTGCAGATAGCTGTTTGTTGTTGCAAGAAAGCTTACGCTGCTCCAGCCAATAATTGCAATAAATATACAGGCAATAAATATATTATTTGTTACCGAAACAAGTATCAAGGCAATAGGAAAGCACAAGCCTGTCGTAGTCATATATGATACCTTGTTTTTAACATTGCCCCTTAGTATAAGAATTAAGCCCGCCATTAGCGCTCCAACCCCCATTGATGCCATTAAATAGCCAAGCCCACCTACATCGGTTTTAAAGATTTTATCAGCAAAAACAGGCAGGAAATGACCAAAGGGCAGTGCCAACAGACTAAACAACGACACCGTAAGCATAATGAAGGTCATCTGTTTATCGTCTTTTATATACCTTAAGCCATCCTTAAAATCTTGGCACATTCCCTTCGTTTGAGGTATGGCAGGGGGCGTATGCGTCTTCATCTTGTACAGTACGTAAATTATAGGAAGATAGGTTATGGCATTAATAAAAAAACATATTGCAATGTCATAGGTTTTAATTATAGCACTTGCTATTGCAGGCCCCACTATCCGAGCCCCATGAAATGCCATAGAGTTAATGGCTATCGCTGTTAAAATATTGTCTTTGCCAACAACTGTTGTAACAAAACTTTGTCGCACTGGTATATCCAGTGCTTGCACAGTTCCCATAAGAAAAGATAATGCCATAATATGCCATATATTAACTATATCTAATTCCTTTAATATGTACAATAAAATAGGTGGTACTATGGCGATTGCCTGAGTGAGCATTATAATCTTTCTCTTATCATATCTGTCGGCGAGAACCCCGCCTAATAGAGAAAATAGCAGTATAGGCAGCGACTGCGCCATTGCGGTTAAGCCAAGTATTAAAGAAGATTTTGTCAGTGAATAAACAAGCCAGCCCTGAGCCATGTTGTGCATCCATGTGCCTATAAATGATATGGCTTGTGCTATAAAAAAACGCCTAAAATCTTTATTAATGCCGTGTGCCCAAATCATTTCTTACTTACCTGCTGCCCCTTCTAAACAAAATAACCCGTATTGTCCTAAATATAATTTCAATATCAAGTAGTAACGAGAAATTTTTTATGTAATAAAGGTCATATTCAAGCTTTCTTATAGAATCCTCAACCGATGCCCCATACTTATAGTTAACCTGCGCCCAGCCGGTAAGTCCCGGCTTTACTATATGCCTATAACTATAGTACGGAATCTTGCTCTCCAGCGTTCTAATGAAATATGGTCTTTCAGGGCGCGGTCCTACAAAAGACATGTCCCCTTTTAATATGTTGATAAGCTGAGGCAACTCATCTATGCGTAACCCCCTAATGACATGTCCTACCCTTGTAATGCGCGGGTCATTTTTGTCTGTCCACGTTATGCCGCTAGCCTCGGCATCTTTTATCATAGAGCGAAATTTTAGTATAGTAAAAGGCCTTTCATTTAAGCCGATTCTTACCTGTTTATAAAAAACAGTGCCAGTTGATTCAAGTTTTATCAGTACTGCCACTATTAGCATCAACGGCATTGATGCAATGAGCCCTACCGTAGACAGTATTATATCAATTATACGTTTAGCCCTTTGATAAAACACACGGTGTATTATGGTAAATCCACGCGCATACACAAACCACCTATCTTTTAAAAAGTACACTGGTAGCTTTTGCCATACGGTTTCATACAGGTCTGCTAATTCCATGACGGGTATTCCATTTATTCTGTAGTGCACTAGATTTTCCATTAAAGTAGGTGGAATATCCGGGGCATCGGTAAATACAATTGTGGGGTTTTCATGCGTAAAGATGTCCTGCCTATATTTACTGTCATTATTAATAGTTTCGTAGTCATATTTATAGGCTAGCAGCAGGGCTGTATCGCGAAAATCAAGGGCAACCTTTTCAATTATTTCTTTTGGTGCAAACAGTATTATGTTGGTTGTTTTTTCAACTTTTTCTTGCACCAGATTAAATATAGCACGCCACAGTATCGTGTATAAGGTTATAAATAAAGACTGTAGTGAAAAAAGTCCCCTTCCTACAAAAAAAGTCAACGATATATAAGAAAAAGTTGATACAAAAATCGCTGAAATAATAACCCCTGTGCTTATCCTTAGAACTGTCTTTGATGAGTGAAATTTTTCATAAAGCTCTAATATATAAAAAATAATCGGTAACGATAAAATCCAAAGAAGACCGTTTTCTATTGGGATGTGTGTAAAAGTGCCAAAGCGAATTTTATGTGATAAGGCTACAGCAATACCTATGCCTATAATGTCAAGGCATACAAAAAGTATGGTCAGATATTTGGTTTTACTGTTATTCATTGTTGCTGATATTAAATATATTCTATTAAGTCATTAATATTGCAGCTTGGCTTAAATGGGGGGTTTACATACTTGATAATGAAATCTTTGGATTTATTGAAAAATCTGCCCCTAAATAAAACGTATGATTTTTTGCCATAAATAAAAAATAGGTGCATTAGAAAATTGTCAAAAGATACATTACATACTACATTATGATGTCCAGCAAGATAAAACATATCGGCTGGGGTGGTCTTACCACGTATATCCATGTGCACAAAGTCATAACGCCAGCTATCTCTGTGTTTATCAGTAGCTGAGCCTGTGTGAATTACCTCTAAATGCAGTTTTTGAGAAATCATTTGACAATACCGTGCCAACTTATCGTAATGTTTGGAGGTAAGCCTATAACCACCTGAGTCTACGTAATTATTAAAAATCATATACTGTCCATTACCAATTTGTAAACCGTCTGAGCCTATGTCAAGTGCAGATGGTTTAGCATAAAAGTCTCTGCTATCAAGAAAAAGCAAGGAGGCTACTTTATTAACTATATCTTGACATAAATGCCCTGTTATTCCACTATATGCTGTATCTATCAAAAGAATGTTGGTCTTTAGTTTACTAACATCACCGTAAAGCTCGGTTCTTGTAATAACTAAATCAGCACTATTTAAGTCATCATAATTGCCTATTGGCGTAAAGTAAAACTCCATTGCCCTTGTTGGAATTATTTTTATATTAAACCCTTTTATATTTAAAAACCTACACAGCGGTTCAAAAAAAAGGTGATCCCCCAAGTGCATGTATTCTGGATTTGCAAAAAAAAGCGTAATATTTTTAACAGCTTTAAGGGAATCACCGTTGCCAATGTAGTACATATTGTTGTTTACAGCGTATCTTCTAAGTGCCCTTTTGTGTATTATTTTTTTTATTATACTACTTGTCTTCACAGGGCATTGAACTGACTGTCAATTATTTCACAAACAATGTGCCCAATTAAAATGTGGCACTCCTGAATGCGTGGCGTGTTATTAGATTTAACAATAATCGGTAGGTCTACGTTATCTTTAAGTTCCCCACCACTTTTACCCAAAAGACCTACCGTGTAGACACCCATTTTTTTAGCATACAATGCAGCCAGTAACAGGTTTGGGCTTTTGCCGGATGTGGATATACAAATAAAAATATCCCCTTCTTTAGCAAGAGCCTCAATCTGGCGCTCAAAAATCCTATCATAACCGTAATCATTAGCCATAGCCGTGATTATAGATGTGTCCGTAGTTAGCGCTATTGCCGGCAGTCCCTGTCTTTCCTTTCTGAATCGTCCTACAAGCTCTGCCGCTATATGCTGGCTATCAGCAGCACTACCGCCATTGCCGGCAAGTAATATTTTATTGCCATTTTTAAGCGCCTCCACAGCCTTATTGCCTACAACGTCTATTAATCCGCTCATATCCTTCAATGTGCTTGCTATTTGTATGTGCTCCTCAATGGAAATTTTGGTTATTGACATGAGTAACCTCCTTTTTTATATATTACAACTTTTTAATTTTTAAAGAAAAGAAGTAAAAAAAGAAAAAAAGAAAAAATTAGACGGTGTAGGCGGGAAACCCCTTTTCGAGAAAAAGAGGTGCGGCAGCACACAGGGAGGTGTGCCTACACACCCTCCCTGTTCTTCTACGCACCTTACGGGAGTGCGCCTACGCACCTAAAACTTTTAAACCGCATATTTGGGTTAAATTTAAAAAATTTATCTAAATGTACCAAAATCTGCTATATTAATCTTTTGTGATTTTTTGAATAAATTCAGCTACCGTGTTTGTATTTTTTATAATATCCTTTATATTTTCTAATTGTTGTATATCTCTGATACCCTTGATTTTTTCAATTAATTCTAAACTATCAAAGCCAAACTTTACTTCCAAAGCCAATTCGATACCCTCTTTTAGCCCTTTTTCCATTCCTTCTTCTCTGCCTTTTTCTCTACCTTGTTCCATTCCTTCTTCTCTGCCTTTTTCTCTACCTTGTTGAAACCTATAATCTTTTGTTAAATCAAATATAAAAGCCATCTTATCTACCTCCTCGCCCACATAATTTTGTAAATCTCGTAAATTAGATAATATCTCCAATTGTTTTATATATTTACTTTGGAGTGTTTCCTCTTTTACTAATTCCCTTATCCTCTCAAGTATCTCCCTTATAAACATTCGAACATCTCTACCCTTATAATCACACAATATAGAAATGATAACCTCCTCAGGTCTATCTGCATATAAGAACTTTTCACAATCAACTGTTCTCATGTCTATTATGGTGTAGCTGTGGGTTGTGCTGTCTTCCATAAGGGTATTTTTCATCTTTAAAGGCTTTTTGCCGATATAAACCACATATTGTTTAACAGGCAGTTTATAAACCTGCCGTAGATAAACCCAGTAGCGCAGTTCCCGATAGCCCATGTTGTTGTCGTTTGTAGAAGGGAGGTGTGCCTACACACCCTTGAAATTCTATGTGATAAATCTCTTGGCTTCCATCCTTTAGTTGAGCTTTCAAGATAAAGTCAGCTTCACGTTCATCCGTAATTTGCAGCTTCGGTTCTAATAACTCCGCTTTGCTTATGTCTACACCTGTAATCTTTTCAAGCAAAGCTGCTACCGTATCCTTTAAAAGCTCTTTTATAACCTTGTCGTATTCTTTTGACATTTTTAAACCCTCACAATATTATTATATCAGACTTTAATTTGCTGTTATACAAAAATAGAAAATATATGTCTCATGAAATAGTGTTTTTGGGGTTCAAGGGTGTGTAGGCACACCTCCCTTTGCGCCTACGCCCCTTTGGCGGTAGTGTGAGGGTAGCGCCCTCACTGTGTATTTGTTTCCTTATTATTTTTAATAATGCCTTGCAAACCTAATTTGTTTGGGTATAATCCTTCTATGAGGTATGGTTCAGTATTTATTGTATTATCCGTCATAAATTACCGTTTATTTATAATTTTTTGCCTTACATCTTCTTTTTGAAACTTATCAGCATTTTTCTGATATTCCGATATTACCTCATATTCTTCAGGTTTCATAATATCTTTTAAAAAATGAATATGGTCATCAAATTCTATTAAATAGTGCAGGTCTATGGCAGCTGGATAGAGTGCCTTTTCTTTTTCATTTACAAAGTCTGCTGCCCGTTGGCGGTTTTCCTTGTTTCTATTTAGAAGATAAAAAACCTTATTACATTTTATAGTAACCCCTCGTTTTTTAGCCTCTTCTATGATAAGAAGTCTTGCTATTATTTTACTGCCGATGTCTGTTGCCATATCATCAACGATGCCAACAGTTGCACCGTCATAGAGTTCGCCTTCTAAGTAGTTTTTTTGTCCGTATTGATTGCTAATACTACTTGTTTTTATAATATCAAGGGCTTCAAGCGGTGTGCGTGCCTTTGTGGGTAGTGGTCTTGTAAAGCCAATAGCTTGCATTTTGTTAAATGCCAGATGAAGTGTTGCCGATATGCCGCCTACAAGTGGAACGCCTGCCATCTCTATCCCCACAATTAAAGATAAATCATATTGCGCTATCATTGAGGCCATTACATAGCATATTTTAGTAAAAAGCCTTGGTGAGCTTCCTATTGTCCTTAGATTTAAAAACCACGGCGACCACTGACCATTTTTAAGCCGCCAGCCTTCCTTTTGTTTTTGCTTATCTTTAGTATTCCACAGCGTTAGTATATGCCCTTTTTCATAAAGTGCAGTTATTATCTCTTTTATAAGCTCTTCATTTTCCATGTTATTTAACACTATTAATCTTAGCTACTATTTCAATGGCTGCCTGTTTCATATCCTCTATTGAGTGTTTTTCGTAAATTGCAGAGCCAACGATGACGTGCCATTTGGATTTCACAATTTGTCCAAAGGCCTCTATCTCACCTTTTTGTTCAATAAAGCCGGGGGTATATAGCGTAAAATCCTCCTCTTTTAGCCCCTTTAAAAGTAATTCATAAAGCGTGCGTACCCAGTCAAGCTTCGTAGATGGCACTACGAAATGCCTTACACCTAAGTGGCAGCTTAAACGAAATATCCTCTGTGCTGCACTATCGTCTATATAGCCTCCCTCACTTGCCAAAAACTTTTCATGCGTCATAACAGAGCCAACGATAACCTCTATTGAGTGCTCCCGACAGCTTAGTATCCAGTTTTCTTGTGATACCGGACCAGCAAATGGAAACAGTATTACAGCATCAATGCCGGAGTTTTTAATCATCCGGGCAAACTGCCGTCCCATACGCGGGATGTCGTTACCTGCCTTTTGGTGGTCATATATTACCGGTATTGGCTTACCCATAGTAGCCTTAATGGTATCCGTTACCCTTTGTAGCCCATACGTTAATAAAGAAAACCCTATCTTAAATGCCCCAATGCCCTGCACATCTTTAATAGCATTAACAAGATTTTCAAGCCCCTCAATATCCACCATATCGGCCGATACTATTAAACTCCTATTTAGTGCCACGATATCTTTCAATTGTGAAAACTCCCCTTTATGATTTTAATTGCCTCATTAGGCGCCATCGCCACTATAGAGCAGATACTCACTGCATTAGCCCCTATATCTATAAGCCTTGCCACATCCTCCACGTTTGTAACGCCACAGCCCATTATTAGTGGCAGCCGTATACGTTTTCTTAGCTTACGGTTATAATCATAAACCCTTTCAAATGTAATAGCACCCGATAAACCAGCGCCTTTAATACCCCTAAATGGCGGCTTTTTATTTGGAAAAAACACGTCATATGGCACTGAGTTGACGGCATGTATGGCATCAACCCCCAGACGTTCAAGCTCTTCATAAAACTCGTACGGGTGCACTATGCTTGTCTTTGCTATAATAGATAGTTGTGGATACTTTTCCTTTACAGCCTTTATGCAATAGCTAGCCATATCCATATTGTTTGCAATGTCTTCTTTTGAATTAGGACATGAAAAGTTAAGCTCAACGGCTAAGAATAAACCCTCAAGGTGGGCTTTATAAATCTCCATAGCCTCAAGGGTTTGTACACATGCTGTTTCTGTGCCTTTGCTAAATTCCGGATAAAAATTAGGCACTACACTATAGCCGCCAGCATAGGCAGCTTGCAGCTTTAAAGCGTGTACCTCAACTCCACCATTTGTAAGCCCATAGGCATTTAGCATACTGCGTTTAGGTATTCTTCTAATATATTTCCACGTCCATGGCTTATGCAATATAAAATTACCACGCCGTGCAAATCTTGTAGCTGATTTGGTAAATATTGTGGTTTTTAAATCTTTAGCTATTTTCAATAGATTTATATATGGTGGAAATAACGAATACGGAAAAAGTCCAGTTCCTTGAAATCCAAAAACTGAGGATATGGCTATAGTTGATATATTAAAATTTTTTAAGTTTATCATCTCAATCTGATTATATCATTTTTAATAAGACAATCTAATATAACGCGGACGGAATCATCAACGCTATACTTATCTGTATCTATGATGAGTTCGGGGTGTAAGGGTTCCTCATAAGGAGCTGATATGCCCGTATAGTTTTTGATAACCCCTTGTCTTGCCTTTTTATAATTGCCTTTAGGGTCCCTTTGTTCACAGATTTCAACCGGACATTTAAGATATATCTCAAAAAACTCACCATTTGTAAAAATCTCCCTGACAGCATCTCTATCTTCCCTGTATGGTGAAATAAACGCTGCCATAACTATTATACCAGCATCTACAAAGAGTTTAGCAACCTCGCCAATGCGCCGGATGTTTTCCTTCCTATCCTGCGGCGAAAACCCCAGATTGTTATTAAGCCCATGCCTTATATTGTCCCCATCAAGGACGTAGGCGTGAATACCATTTTCAAAAAGAAGCTCATCCACCTTGTTGGCAACTGTTGATTTGCCTGCAGCAGATAGCCCGGTTAACCATAAAAGACAACTTCTGTGCTCATTCATTTGATTTCTGTCTGCCTTCGTTATATTGCCCTTGTGCCAGTAAATATGCTTATCGCTCATAAGTTCTACCTTTTTTAAAGACATTATAAATTAAATAAAAAATTATTTACAAGTTGTGTTACCTTAGTGTATAGAAATTATAAAATATTAACTTTTATTTTATTGCTTTATGATATATAATACTGAAAAATGATAGACCTTCACACACATACAATATTTAGCGACGGTGAACTGATACCATCTGAGCTGGTAAGACGAGCGGAAGTCTGCGGCTACAGGGCTATAGCATTAACAGACCACGTGGATAGCTCTAATATAGAGTCAGTAGTGTCAAAGGTTGTGCGGGCAGCAAGGGATTTGAACAGCCACCAGCGGGTGCGGGTTATACCGGGTGTGGAGATAACACATGTACCGGTTGATATGTATAAGTATTTGGTGGAAGAGGCAAGGCGGCTTGGAGCTAATATTGTTGTAGTACACGGTGAGACACTTGTAGAGCCAGTGCTACCCGGTACTAATCGCGCAGCAATAGAGGCTCAGGTTGATATACTTGCCCATCCGGGACTTATTAGTGAAGAAGACCTCATACTTGCAAAAGAAAAGGGCGTTACACTTGAAATAACAGCAAGAAAGGGGCACAGTCTTACAAACGGTCATGTAGCTAAAGAGGCCTTGCGCATAGGTGTACCTCTTACATTAAATACCGACTCCCATTCACCATCAGACCTTATAGATAGACAAATGGCTGAAAAAATCCTGCTTGGTGCAGGCATTCCTCTTGATAAGATAAAGGGAATTTTTCTACATGCGGAGTGGCTTGTTAATAAGGCAATATCATCAAGATAATAAAGAAAAAACACGATTTGGAGATTAAATTATGCCCAAACCCATAAAGAAAAAGGTAGTAAAAAGTACCGATACAGGGGAAGAATTAAAAGATACGTATGATAAACTAAAACGTTACTACGAAGAGCACTCAAAAGACGTACAAATCGTTGGCGCTGTCATAATCGGAGTACTTTTACTGATTGCATCGTTTGTCGGTTATATGAAGTATACCTCCAAACAGGCATCATTAGCTATGTATAAAGGAATAGCCATTTATTCAAATATGTATAAAAAACCTGATAGCTCAGCCCCAGAAAGATACACGAAGGCGCTTGAGGAATTTAAGCGCTCCTACGATTTAAAGAAATCTTCCCTTGCACTATTTTATATCGCAAACGTATATTACAGCTTAAAAGACTTTACAAATGCACAGTCAACACTTATTCAACTGCATCAGACCTTTTCAGGAGATATGGAAGTCCTCCCCCTTTCTTACTATAAACTTTATAACATATATGTTGAACTAAATCAGCCAGAAAAGGCCTTTGAAACACTGCAAGGACTCTATGCTTTAAATACGCCGATATACAAGGATGTGGCATTAATGGAGTTAGGGTATATGCTGCGTAAACAAGGTAAAGAGGCAGATGCTGTAGCTAAGTATAAGGAAATAGTACAAAACTATCCAACATCGCCATTTAAGAGGGATGCCCAGTTTTCGATGGTACCGCAAGGGGCTTCTAATGCACTACTTAAAGAAATACCGGCAGCAGGGGCTACTAATAATGGCAACGCTGCTTCTAATATTGAGGATATTTTTGAAGGAAACGCTGCAATTAATAGCGCTGGCGCTGTTAATGAGTAATCTTAATCATTGGGGAAGAACAGGGAGTGCGCTTACGCACAGAACAGGGAGTGCGCCTCCGCACAGAACAGGGAGTGCGCCTCCGCACAGAACAGGGAGTGCGCCTCCGCACCCTTTTCCAAAAACTTTTAGCTTGTAATACATTTAGTTATTCCTCTTATCGTTTACCATATTTTATTTAGTTACTATTCCAGTAAAGACTATATTTTCAGTCGGTAGAGTTTTAATGGTTTTAAAATCTATAGTGTAAAATACCTGTCCATCTGTATTTACTCCTGCAACATCACCTCTACCATCACCATTTATATCCCCAAGTGTTATTGTAGCAACCGACGAGGCGTTATTTAGACTTTTAAATGTTTGTACATCAACGGTATACCAAAGTTTGCCAGATTTATTAATCCCAACAATATCATCCACACCATCACCATTTACATCACCTATATGGATTGAAGCTAACTGCCCCGATAAGCTATTCCATGTGGTTTTATCTAAGCAATAATAGAGATTTCCTGTTGATGAAAGACCTATCACATCATCCAACCCATCATTATTTATATGCCCAAGGGCAAGCTTTGCCAATGAGCCTAAGATTTGCCCCCAGTTTTTTAAATCTACAGTATAAAAAATACCACCACTTGCAGATAAACCAACTATATCATCAGTAGCATTACCATCAATATCACCCAAAGTTAGCTCAAAAAGCGTACCCGGTATATTTTGCCAGTTTTTTAAATCGGTAGTATAAAATATGTATCCTCCGCTTGTAAGTCCTACAAGGTCATCCCTACCGTCGGCATTTAAATCGCCACTTGTTATATAAGAAAGAACACCCGGTATATTTTGCCAAGATGTTAAATTTATAGTATAAAACACAAGTCCTGACTCACTTAAGCCTGCAAGGTCTACACTACCATCACCATTAAAATCCCCACTTATAAGTGTTGCCAAAGACCCTGCAATGGGCGTCCACGATGACAGATTCTTTGTATAATAAACATTGCCAGTTACATCAATTGCGGCAAGAAAGTTGATAGAGCCACTATCCATGCAGCCGGGTATTTGAAATGAGCTAATCTTAGTACTCCAGCCCATAGCCCCTTGTTCATAATATTCATTTGTGTACCAAAACGTACAATCATCCGCTGGGTCTATATTCATAGAGCTGTAATCACCCCAGCGATTGCTGCCGTCAACCTGCACCCCAGGGCCATCAACGATAGTCATCTCCTCTTGCAACGTGCCTATCGTATCAGTTGACAAACGTACGGCATAACGTATAGCAGGGTTCATCGTGTGGCTTGACACACTATAACCAAGGGCTATATTGCCCTTTCCATCCATAGCAATACTACCAAGCCACCTGTGCATTGCATCAGGGGCATGAGTGGCTTCTTGGTAGAGCTCCCAATTATTTGATGTGGCTGTTTTTCTTAATTCAAACCACCGTATGCCGGCATGTCTTTTGCCATCTGTATCTACTGTAAAGTTACCAATTAGACTTTCATGATTGCCAAAATTTCTATAAACAAAACGCCACATAGGCCACTCCGAGATAGCATCCAATTTTTCACCGGGCTTTGGTTGGTTAATACAAGGAAGATTAAAATAACCGCACACGGTATACTCGTATGGGGTTAGCGGCAGCTCTATAGTTTTGGTAAACGTTGAATTAGATGAGTTATTGAAATCCACCTTAAATTCATATATTTCAAGGCGGTCTTGCCCATTAAATCCATAAGCAGGCCAAAAGGAGTCATCCATCATAGTATAAAAATAGCCGGCACTACCAGAAGGTGGCGGAGTCTGACCATCAAGGTCTGCTGGCAATAATAAATTGGTACGGACACTAAACTTCTGATAGGAAGCAGCTTCACCATTTAGCATCTTTTCCCTATTAAATGCAAAAACCCCGACACTTGGTGGGCTATCGTTTGTTGTCATATAATAGGCATCCGGCCAAACAGCAAATTTGGGATAATCAGGCATATGGTCTACATCGTCATTGACCTGAAATTCGTACAAATAGTATTTGCCTGTTGGCTCAGGAGTCTCAGATATGGCTATGCACATATACCACGGTCCAGTGCCATTGCCATTTGGCAACGAAAGCTGGCTTAGAAACCATCTATCAGCCATAGAGTCATAAAGCACCACAGGGTCGCCGTCATTAGTACGCTCACAGTGATTACCCTGACCACTCCACAGTGTGTTTATATCATAGGGACCAGCAAGCAAAGAACCATCTTTATTGTAAATAGCAAAAGCCGAATTAACCATCTGCACGTAATGGTTTGGTCCCACATCACCAACCGTATCCGGCGGATAAACATACTGAAAGCCTATACCATTAACAGTTTGAGCGCCATTTCTGTTATTAGTAAGATTAGCGCCAACATAGCCACTTTCACCCGCTAAAACGTTTTCAGAAACATATACTTCAGCATACAGGTTGCTTGTAAAGAGCATAAATAGGATAAGTACGTAAAACATAGTTTGTAATTATAAAACTTTTAGGCAGTAAAAATGTAGCAAAAGATAAGAGGGATAACTAAATAAATTGTAGACCAAAAACTTTAGGAAGTGCGTAGGCGCACTCCCGTAAGGTGCGTAGGCGCACTCCCGTAAGGGGTGTAGGCGCACTCCCGTAAGGGGTGTAGGCGCACTCCCGTAAGGGGTGTAGGCGCACTCCCGTAAGGGGTGTAGGCGCACTCCCGTAAGGGGTGTGGGGGAAGAACAGGGCTTCGCACCCTTGAAAAAGGTTTTCCCCCACGCATCTTTGTTCCTTTAAAAACCTATTTTAACGCCACCGAGTATGTTTGTTGCAACACTGTCATCACCAAAAATCTTATTCATTTCGTTTTCAGGCCAGAAGGCAGCACCACCAGCAAACACTGTTAAATTCTTGTTTATTGTAAAATCTACCAACATATTCCATTCAAGACCGATTTCTCTGTCGAGATCGCCAAAGATAGCCTCAAGCACCTGGGTTTCTGCCCACCAGAAATACGTTAGGTTTGTATCCACATTAAGTTTCTTATGAGGCACAACCACCAAACCTAAGTTAGTGGCAAGCACGCCAGGGTTTACAAAATTAGAGCTATCGTCGTTATCGCGCAAAGACGTATATGGGCTATTGTTTCTTACAACAGTAACGCCACCGGGTAAGCTTATTCTATCATCTATAATAATACCCTTAGAACCCCATACATTTACTTTATCAGAAATGGAGTCAAAGCCTTCGGCATCATCATCGCCGGGGTTGTCATCACCGGAGGCATAGAATACACCAATGTGTGGCGTAATCATGCTTTTGTTGAGTGGATATGCTATATCGGCATAACCCATAAATGCCCGTATGTCCTGATCCTCAAGGGGGACTGTACCAAGCAGCATAACGTTATCCTGCATACCAACAGCACCATAAAGACCGGTTAGTACCTGCAAAGGTCCCACAGGCCCGTAGGTTGTAACACCACCGTAGACGGCATCTATCTTTTCATCATATCCGCTTCTGCCGTACTTATGGTCGCCTTCTCTATCGTGGTTATAAATCAGTGTTGGTTTTATTAATGTCTTACCGACGTTAAATTGTGCATTGGCAATTACTATGTGCTGATCACGAATATCGCCAAGGACATTTAAATCCGAGATAAGATTGTTTTCAAAGCGCTGCGCTGCAAACAGACTCCACTGTATGCCATTACCAACCGTACCATAAACGCGTACGCCCGGATCGGTATCATTATAAATAGTACCAATCAAATCAGCGTTATATTCCTGAATACCAGCCCTTACGGTTGCTTCTTGAGATAAGACTAATTCAACCCATGCCTCTTCTAAAGTAATATCGCCATTAACATCATGCGAGACCCTTCTGTACAGACCATCTTCAAGGGAATCGTTACCGGGATTCATCATAGTGTGTAAGCCGACGTTTATATACGCCTTCCATTTATCCGGATTAAAGATTTCACCTGTAGCGTTGCCTTTAGCTTCAAAAAATCCGGTCAAACGCCGCCGTCCCTGATCCTGGTCTATGCCTTTATTTAGATAATAATTGCCCTGACGCTCTCCCCAGATTTCGGCATTAGCAGAATACTTGTAATACAACTGAGAGGTAATCTTCTTAGCCCCGGATTTAGGTATAGTTGCCAAGGAATCAAACAAGTGATTAGCAAGGTCTACACTATCAACATCATGCAATAGACTTGGAGCCTTCTGTCTCATACGCTCTATAACGTGCTGCCAGTCCTCTGATGTCCACGCTGCTGCCTGAGTGATTAATCTTTCATCTGTATGACACATGATGCACTTATTTTTAACAAGTATATCACGTACTGGAGCAGGCACCTTCTTTAATGCTTCTACTGACTGCTCTTGAATTTCCGTAGGTGTCAGCTTATCATGATTAGCGTATAACCATTCCGCTATAGCGGCCATCTCCGCTACTGTAAACATACCCTTTGTTTGCTTTTCCATAGTTGATATGATATGAAGCCAGTTTTCAACGGTATATTTTGGCGCATATACTATTCTGTTTATATTGTGACAAGTCACACATTTGGTTTCAACTAGTTTTTTAGCATCAATTGTCTCAGCCCCAGCCAAAACATCTGCCTTGTGCTTAAGAGCTGGTGCTCCTTTTAATCCTAACTCCGTTGCTGCTTCTAATACTAAATCTTCATTATAACGTACAAATTCCATCTGATAATTAGATGTTGCTAATGCCCCAGCTACTAAAGCTTGGGCGGTTGGATACTTCTTGATTAATGATGCCTTTGATAGTGCTGGCTTACCCGAATCCCTATGACATAGCTTACACCTCTCCCAACCACCTGCAAACACTGTGGTTGTCAAAAATGCTGTTACGAAAATTGTTGTGAATAAAAATATTAGTTTTTTTAACATCCGCATACCTCCTTTTAATTAATTAGATTTCCATTATTATATAGCTGGATGGATTTATACAAATAGTTTTTTTTTAAAATCATATAAAAAAAAACTATATTGTCATACATACAAAAAAACATTTAAAATCAATAGGTTTAGCTTTTATTATTAAAGGCAAATCTAAAGTATTTTTAAAAATAAACCGATTTAATCTTGTTATTCTTAAATACCAAACCATGTCATCATAAAAGACATGTCTTTAATTGTATTACAAAAACAGCATGAAAAATATTTTATAATAATATAATTACTAATTATGGACTAAATACCTACCCATATAAGCTATCCTCATTTAAAAGCCTTTTAAGCACTATAAACACTGAACTAAATTTATAGCTGCTACCTGCTTGATTTATAAAAGAATACCGCCTAAAAAAACTGGTAGTTTCATTAGCGATAAATAATACATTTGCCTTACAACTATATGTACGATTAAAGCGTATCCCCCGATACACAGTGTATCCCATTATACAAAAAATCATAAAGAAAAATAAAGCGTAAGCCAGCCCTAACGGGTAGATAAAGCTGGCTTAAACGCAAAAACATGCCAAAGGTGCGTAATTACAGATAAGCCTTATTAAGCCACTAAGTCAATGTATCCATTACTAAAGCCATTAGTTGTGCCTTGTGCTACTTGTCTGTAGTTATCAAGCAAAAAATTCACTCTTGCCCTTACCACTGACAAATCATCCCCAGCAATAGACTTTTCCTCATTTATTTCGTTGCCAGTTTGCTTGGCTACTTCAATAAAACTATCTGGTGCCTTACCGAGCTCCTTTGCATATTCTAATATGCTATCCATTACGCGATCCATAGGTGCGGTAGTGCTTTCGTTGGCCGATGGAGTATCTCCATCCGTACTATCAATTAAATCGTCTTGTGAGCTTAGCTCATCTTCTGCCGCCACGTACTGGCTATCAAAAGCCAAATCGTGATTAGTTAAAACTACCTCTTGAGTGCTTCCACTGTCAGCCATATTTGCAAGACTTTTAGAGTAAACCTCATCCCAACTAATCTTGCCATCCACACCAGCTAACGCTTCAAAAAGATACTTACTCAGGCCTACCCCAGATGACCACTCATTAGCGTCAATTCCATCAGCTCCAAACATACTGTTAAACGTTGCCTTGTCAATCGTACCGATTACGCTGCTCTTTGTGGAATCATGGAGCCTGTAATTTACACTACTATTTGAGCCGTATCTTGTAGTAGGAATAAACACTGACTGAGACGATATCCCTGAAACTCCCATGTTTATTTCCTCCTTTCATAATTAATAACGTCAATGTTAATGAAGTAAGGAAATGCAACATCTATGCCATATATAAAATTTAATTATTTCAGTATCTTACGATACATAAAATAATTTAGGAAGCCGATTGAGGGAAATTATTTTCTGCTAAGAGCAATTTTTTCCCATCAAAATATGTTATATTTTTCTTAAGCTATGGAAATATATGCCAAAACCCCTCTTAGCACCCCCTTAACAGCTAAAGCTCTGCATGAATACCTTGAAAAACGTTCAGGCATATCCATTAAACTCGTATTAACAGAAAACCTGACAACCATGTTTTCTTTTAAAAGAAGCGGCAATGTAGCCACGTTGCGTATACAAAAAATCTTTCTGAAAGCAAACACTGCCATCTTAGATGAGCTGGTGCACTATATCATGGGGCGTCAAAGGACCATAGTGAATATAAGGCATTTTATTAAAATGAATACAATACACTTCCTACAAGAAAAGAAATTAAAACTAAACCTAAACCCCATCGGTAAACACTATAATTTGCTTGATATATTTAATATATTAAATGCACAATACTTTTCAGATACTGTCAATGCACAAATAACATGGGGAAGAAGGCAATCAAATAATAGGACTAAAAAAAGGACACTGGGCTTATATAATATACCACAAAATATCATACGCATAAACCCCATATTAGATACCCCATCCGTGCCATCTTACGTAGTGCACTATATCGTATACCATGAAATGCTGCACTGTCATGTCGGTTTTATCCAAAGAAATACAAAGCGTCTGTACCATACAAGTACGTTTAGACAAAAGGAAAGGCTATTTCAGGATTATCAAAAGGCTGTGGCTTTTTTAGAAAAATTTTAGCATAGATGCAAATATTTAGAACTGTTACTGTATGGTGTGTTTTAGCTATTTGACATTATATAATACTATTAGTTAAAATAAAAAAAATAGGGTGATGCACAGTATTAAGTTATGGAGGGGCAAGGCATGGGGCAAAATGAATATCAAGATGAATATAGTGTTGAATATATTATATATGTAATCCACGAAGGTTGTAACAGAAGGTATCCAGAAAAAGATAGTATCAGATGATATTATTAACAATATTATTAATTATGTTGAATTTTGGTATGCAGATGCATTACTTAGGCGTAGGGCTATTATGATAGAAGTGTTAATTAGTAATTTAGGAAAATATGGTAATTGTATTAATATTGATAATACTATTGTAGTAATAGAAAGTGAGAAATTTATGATAGATAACATGGTAATTTGTATAACACCGGCAATACCAAAGGTTAATGACTTGTATATACTTGATACAGTAAATTATAGAAGCGATAACAATAGAAGATGGAGGAAAATTGTAGTGCATTTATCAGAGAAATTACCTAATAAGACCCAGAATACACTTACATGGGTATCAGCTGATAAGTTAATAGAGTTAACTTCTCTTGATCGTTTTATTTTTATGTAGGGGGAATTTATGAATACAATAAAGTATATAAATAATATAGAACCTTTAGTATTTTCTGAAGTATTAAAAGGTAAAAAAATTTTTCTTTCAGCAAGTTTTCCCAAAAAAGATAGGGATCAGAAATTCTATGAATCTGCCAATCCGTTTAATATTACTGATGCTGTTGTTGCGTTAGCTAGGGCAGTATTTAGTAGGAGTGGAAAGATAGTATTTGGAGGCCACCCAACAATTAGTCCTCTCATGCTCTCAGTGGCTAAGAATTTCTTCTCTTATTACAAAGAAGATGAAGATATTCCTATGGTGTATATTTATCAGTCGAAAATCTTTGAAAATATAATCCCTGACAACACCGAGGAACTAAAAAAAGAAGGTATCGGTGAGATGAAGTGGACTAAAGCAGTAAATAATGACCGTAATGAAAGTCTAACGGAAATGCGAACAAGAATGATAATGGATGAGGATGTTATTTGTGGGATTTTTATAGGCGGTATGGAAGGTATTAAGGAGGAATTGGATATATGTATAAATAAGGGAATACCAGTATATTGTCTTGGCTCTACCGGTGGTAATAGCCAGATATTGGGGGAAAACATCTTATCTGGAGAAATTAAAATTCCATTTAAATATAAAGAGGTAACAGCAGAAGAGCTTCTTAATTCTAAACAGTATCCATATATAATATCAAAAATTTTATCTGATGCAATAAAGGTAAAAAAAAATTATGCCTGAGATAGACGAAAATAAAGCAAATAACGCAGGTGGTAACGGTGAACTTCATTGAGGTGTGGGAGAAAGACAAGGATGTGTGTCTTTACATTTTTGTAACTAATTTTTTTAGGTGGTTTGAGTAAAGTTCATCAGCCATTTTTATGTTTGCAACATAATCATTACTATGTTTGATAAATCCATATAAAATAGCTGGTCTTTGGTTAGGGGCCATAGCAAATAATATGCGGATTTGTCCGTTTTGGCCATGGGGAGCACCAATTCGTATTTCTTTCATATTTGAATGCTTACTACCGCTTATTGTATCAATCATTGGGCGTTCTAATAGAAATTTATTTTCACAGCAGTGTTTCAACTTATGTTTAATTTTGTTTTTGTCTTCATGTTTAAGCTGATTATACCAATAAAATCATTACTAAGATAAGCAGCGGGTAAGATGTCCTCTATCGTTTCTTCCAACAATTCCAATATGCGCTCAGCATGCTCTTCTTTTGATATATTATGAATTTTTTGGCGTTCAGACTTATATGTTTCATCTTGAATAAAGAAGTTAATAATATGAGTTTCCCATAATTCATTAGTTGCAAGGCTCAGCAGCATGCCGTTTTCACACCATGTAAAATTTAATATATCCATATTTTGAGCATATTTAATATCGTTCATATAAGTTGTATACATAGTTGCTTTTTTAATACATTCCTCAGATACATAATCAAGACATGGTGCTTTATCTGTGATTTGAGCTATAAAGCGTATTAAATCCATCTCCCTTTCTTTTTTCAATACACCTTTAAAGTTACTGTAAGTAAAACCTTTCGACAACTCACAATCATCAATACAATCTCCATCATAATAGAGATAAAATCTGTCATTATTAACGTTAAGGCTTAGTACGCCTTGAAAGGCATCAAAAAGCAAAGAATACGCCTTATCCTCATTTGGAGCTAGGAGGCTTAGTTGGTTAAAGAAAAGCAGGTAGTCCATTTATTTTCTTCTAGCTAAAATTGCGCTGTTTATCATAGACTGGTCAAAAAAGCCTTCTGGCCAGAAACTGAGCTTTCCGTTAGGATACAGTATTGGAGTGTCAACCTTAGTGGTTTTATTTTCATCTAGCGAAAGGTAGTGAAAAACAGTTTTATCTGCCATAAGTTCGCCGTTTTTTACAGCAATGCGTATACCATCCATAATATGTTCACTATGAGTTTCCACAACAACTTGTACTCCAGAAGCTGCTGCAAGTGCAATAAAACGACCCATAGATGTTTGCCCTTTTGGGTGTAGGTGTGCCTCTGGATTTTCAAGAAGTACGATTGCCCCCACACTTTCTTTGTGGCTTTGTTGTCCCTCATTATTATCAACCCACTGACTGGCCATACCTAAGAGTGATATTATTACAGGTAGAGCATAGCTTAATCCAAAGCCTGCATTGGTTGGGCGAAAACCGTTTATTTGAACGTACGATGTATCGTTTTTGGTTTCTATATTGTAATTAAAATCCACTCCTGGTGCTATTTCAGTAAGCCAGGCACGTACGTTATAAATTAATGTTTTACCCTCTGACTTAGGATGTATAAGCATAGGGGGTACTATAGCTCTTTCATTTCTACTTAGATAATCTAAGACGTATTCGCCATGCGTTCCTGTGTAAGTTAACGCCTCTGTTGATATAAATAAAGGTAAAAAAACCTTAGGAGCAAAACGGTCTGCACTTACATAGTTTATAAAAGGTATTTGTGATAAAGAAGGTTTAGGGGAATTAATAATTGGCTCTTCAAATTGATTAAAGGTAATATCCATAATAATGTCATATGCTTTGTCTTTATTAAAAAAATACTCCAATTTAATTCCCGGATATACAGAAAAACTTTTTATAAGGTATTTTAATATTCCATGCCCTTCAAGGGCTGGATCACCTTTCCTAACCCATTTGTTTAACATACGGATTGCCTGAATAACAGAGCTTTTACCTGTGTTATTTAACCCTGCAAGTAATGTCATCGGCTTAATCTGTAATTGTTGGTTTTCAAACGACTTGAAATTAATTAACCTAAGGGTTGTTAACATTTCTACCACCATCTATACCTATTGCATTGGCAAGGCATTCTTTTAATACCTCATACCTATATTGAACACCTGTATACATTGCATCATACCTTGAAAAAGAATTATTAAACGTAGGGTCCTCCGCTTTTTTTGTATATGTATTGTCTAAAATATCCTTATTTTTAATAAGCCTTTTATAACTATCTTCATCTAATATCAGCAAGAACATTTCCCCATGCTTCAAACAATGTTTTATTAAGTGGGTTCATTCTTCCAGATTTAGAATGCCGTCTAAAAGCCAATTTACCAAAAAGTTCATTAGCTCGTTTCATACCTATAAAAAAACGCTTTTTTAACGAATCTACATCTATATAACGTAATGATGGCACATATGGGTCTTTATCTGAATCTTTAAATATTTTCTTCAGTTCCTCATTTTTTATGTCTGGCATTAAGTTTATAACACGCATAGCATTACTCATAAAAGCATCCATATATCTGCGGATTATTGAGTCTAAAGTTATAAGCTTAACATCAATAGAAATCTGCGTAGGATCAAAAGGCTCCTCCCGTGTATCTTCCTCTGACTTTTCTTCTACGCCAGTGGGGCTACCATCAGCCACTTCCTCTTTGATAGTAACGTCAACCTCAGTATTACTCATATATAAATGTACTACAAATATTTGATTTAAATCAAGAAATAGGTTTTAACCGAAATTGGATAAATAGCCAGCGGTATAAAAGTTTTAGGAAAAAGGGTGCGGGGTTGGGGAGTGCGCCTACGCACAGGGAGGTGTGCCTACACACCCTTTTGCCTAAAAGGGTTTCCCCCCGCATCCTCTATCTTTTTTTTTCTTTTCTTTTTCTTTTCTTTTTCTTTTCTTTTTTTTTCTTTTTTTTTCTTTTTTCTACCTTAACAGGGGCCGTCTTTGGTCCATGCCTTAGCGCTTTCTAAGACTTTCAACATATGATCAACGCGTTTAAGTGTCATGCGTAGTCTATTGGATATAGAGATAGCAATACCCCTATATAGTCTTTTACCAAATTCGGGGTCTTCTTGTACTCTAGCGTCGAGCATATCACGTGGTATGGCTAGTAATACAGCATCGGTTTCTGCTATAACGTATGCCGATGTTGGTTTATATTCAAGATATGACATTTCCCCCATAACCTCGCCCGGACAAATTGTACTAACCCTAGCATCGCCTGCGCTTGTTATATAAACGGCAAGCTGGCCTTCCAGCACTATATATAGATTTTCAATATAATCGCCAGCTTGTATAATAATTTCTTTTTGTTCTACAGCCTTTTCAACGCCGACTGATAAAACCCATTGAATATCTTCATCCGATAAAACTTCAAGCATGTTTACTAGACTTGACATACAAAACTCCCTCTCCTTTCGCTTAGATACACAACGTGTGTTTAATCACCAAAAGTGCATCGTAACACTTCATCAATTGTCGTTATGCCTTCCCTAACCTTCGTTAATCCACTTTGCCGTAAGCTAAGCATCCCGTGTTTAATAGCGTCCTTTTTAATGTCCTCTGCCGTACCACCATCTAATATCACATCTTTAAGTTCATCGTTTAGTGTTAGTATTTCATATAGAGCCACTCTACCTTTATAACCAGAGCCGCTGCAAAGTTCACAGCCTTTTCCTTTATAGCACTTAAGGGTTTTTAAATCTTCCGGCGTAAATCCAATTTTTATAAGAAGTTTTTCTGATACCTCCTCCTCAGCCTTACAGTTAGGACAGATTTTCCGAGCAAGCCTTTGGGCAAGTACTAAAACGACAGCCGACGATACTAGAAACGGTTCAATCCCCATATTAATCAACCTTGTAATAGTGCTTGGGGCATCATTTGTGTGTAGGGTACTTAATACTAAGTGGCCTGTAAGTGCTGCCTTAACGGCAATTTCAGCGGTGTCGAAGTCTCTAATTTCACCAACCATGATAATGTCTGGGTCTTGACGCAAGAAAGACCGCAGGGCGGCTGCAAAGGTAAGGCCTACTTCGTGGTTTATGTGTACTTGATTGATGCCGGCTAGATTGTATTCTACGGGGTCCTCGGCTGTCATGATGTTGACGCCCGGTTTATTTAAATGTGAGAGGCCGGAGTAGAGAGTGGTTGTCTTACCGCTTCCAGTTGGGCCTGTTACGAGTATCATACCGTAGGGCTTTTCTATTGCCTCAAGAAAGTCTACCAACTGTCTATCATCAAAGCCTAACACCTTTAAATCTAACTGTAGGTTGGATTTATCTAAAAGCCTCATAACAACCTTCTCACCAAAGAGCACTGGTAGGGTTGACACTCGAAAATCTATATCGCCGCCTTCGTATTTAAGCTTAATTCTGCCATCTTGCGGAAGCCGCCTTTCGGATATATCTAGTCGGGACATTATCTTTAATCGGGAAATAAGCGGTCCTTTTAATGAATCCGGCAGTGGTTCTTCAAGTCCCGGTCTAAGCACACCATCCACCCGGTATCGCACCTGTAGGTTGGTTTCCGTTGGCTCTATGTGTATATCGCTAGCCCTTTCATAAACGGCATTTAGTAGTATATTATTAACAATTGTTACTATCGGCGAGTCCCCTGTGCTTTTTAAGCTAATAGGTTCGTCCTTTTTTTCATCCTTTGTCGGTACGTTTTGTTTTGCTCTCGTTATTAACTTACTGAGTTCCTCTTTACCGAGAGCGGTTTTTTGTGGGGGCTTTTTGTCATCTACCTTACCTTTGGCGCTGGCTGTTTCAATGGCCTTAGCTATTTTATCAGAAGCGGAGACATTTATCACAAACTTCATCTTAGCAAGGGCTTCCAGCTCGCCGATGGCTTGCTTATTTGATGGGTCCGCTACAGCTACTTTTAAATTAGCCCCCACTTTAGCTATGGGGACTATTTCATATTTTTTCAGCTTATCAATAGACAAGGCAGGAGGCAGTGTAGATAGAAGATTAGCATCAACGGTTTCCTTTGCTAGGTCTACAATTGGACAGTTATATTGCTTACTTAGAAAGTCAAGCAAGACGTCTTGTCTTATTTGATTTTTCTGAACAAGTATTGTGCCAATAAAACCACCCTTTGTCTTTTGTATTTGAATAGCCTGGTCTATTTGTTGTTGGTTGGCCAAATTATTTTTAATAAGTAACTGCCCTACTTCAGGTATTGCCTCTGCAGTAGTTGACATATATAAAACACCTCCAGTTGATTATCTGTCAAAACTAATATCAAATTTATAAGTATTTAAATCATCGTATAAGTCTACCGCATCTACGGATATATCCTTATATTTAATTTCACCATAATAGTTAGACATGTCATCACTTTTCGTATCATCAAAATATGCTTCCCTTTCTAAAACAGGGACATCTATGAATTTTTTTAATTCATCTTTTATATTAAATTCTTCAAGCTCTTGAGTTTCTATATAATAAGCAAATATGTCTTTGGTATAGTATAGAAAATCCAGTGTAAAGCGCACCTTCGGATTTAAAAGTTTTTTAGCCTTATTTAAGAGTAAAAAATCTATCTTTTCCGCCTTTTCCGCCTCTCTTTTAATACTTACAAATGAGCGCAGGACATCCGAAAACTTGGCATCCGGCTTTAACTTCATAAACCTATACAGGTTCTTTTTCTTGTGCATAGGGTCTTTTGTCATAGTTTAGTCCTTTTTGGCTAAGTTTTCCTCTATTTCCTTTATAGTTGCATTTATAAAGCTTGTAACCGCTGGTTCTTTAATCACCTGTAAAGCCTCATTAGCAAACCTAATGGCCTCATTCCAACTGACATGTGCAGTAGCCGGCTCAAACGTAACCTCAGTAAGCCCCTTTCTTAAAAATAAATGCGCCATTATAATTTTATACTCCCACGTCCCCTTTTGCTCATTAGCCACCGCATCAAGTATTGTAAGCACATAGAGCTGGCTTTTAGTGCATTCAACTAAAGCCATATATCTTCCAAAATCAGACAAGTATAGCTTCATCTTGCCAACACTCGTATTTTCCTCAACCTTTGACAAAAGCTCAATAATTGTCTTTACCTTAGTAAATAAGTTAATGAGCTTAAGCATAGTTACGCCATAAGGTATACCGTAGTAAAGCATTGAGGCCTCCTCAGTAGACTCATCAATCACCTTAACTGCCTTACGGAGCTCCCCCCTTTTTATAAGTTTCATCAAGCTGTCTATTCCAACCCCCACATCTGTGCCAATTTGCAGCCCCTTCAAAAACGCCATTACTTCTTTATAACAGGCAGCCGATACCCGTTCAAAACATACCGTAAGGGCTAACTCCTCATACTTGCCCTTAAGCTCCTTATCATCTTTTCTAGCATAGGTGTTCATATTATCAATCAAATAATCTTTAATATACCTATTAACTAAATCATAACGCACCTTTCGGACATCCTTCTCTGCTATTTTATAGGCATACACCTTCTGTCGTATCTGTCGCCAATCAACCCAGAAGGCATCCATACTTTCAATGGTAACCCAAAACCCTATGGCATGCTGCCAGTACTCTTCATTTAATTTAGCAGCATTCATAGCCCACCAAAAATAAAGTATAGCAAGGTCATGCAATGTCATAGCATCCAGTGGGTTTTGTTGGTACATACGTTTCCACCGGGCAGATATTTCATCGCGCTTGCCTGCCTTTAGGTATACGCTTAGTTTTTCTGTTTTAACCTCAGCCAGTGCCTCTTGATGTTCTTCTTCATTAAGACTGACCTCTCTGGCAAGCCTCATATATTCATCAGCAGCACTAAGATTGTCTTCAAGGATACTTTCCTTTGCCTTATACATGTATAATTTAAAAGCAAGCCTTCTTGCAAAGATATTTTCCCAATCAACCTCTAAAACTAGTTTAATTTCAACAATGGCCTCATCCACACGTTTCTCAATGGCATGCCCTAGCGATATATAATACCGCACCAGCATCTCATATTCTTTAATTATCTGAATCTCTATTAAATCACGCAGTCGCCCTAATTCATCTGTTAAGACAAGACAAGACGATATCTGGTGGACTATGTTTTCTATATTTTTTTGCACACTGCTTACTTTACCCATATATACTAATAAATTTTTATATACTTCACCAGCCAAATCATATTTATTATGCCTTATATGCTCGTTGGCAACTACGGTAGCAGCATGCCAGATGTAAACACTCTCATGGCTAACACTATCCAGTATCTCATTAAGTAATTTGATAGCCCTGTCATCATTTCCAAGATTAAAATGTGTTAGCGCTAAATGATAATTGAGCTTATCAGCATCAGGCAATTTCCCCGTTAAACTTTCTAAAATACGCAGGCACTCGGCGTGGTTACCTATTTTCATATTACAAAGCCCAATGTAGAAAAGGCAAATAGCATCTTTTCTAAAGTCAAACGCCCTTTTTAGCTCTTTGACAGCCTCGGCGTACTCCCCTCTTTTTATAGAGTTCATACCCGTACGCAAAAATATTTCCTTAAACAGCATCTGTTTATATGTCTCATCATTAATATCTTTAAAATAAAGCTCAAAGTGCTCAATAGCTTTAGTATAGTTACCACCTTCAAGGGATTTGTGCCCCAGCTGATGATGTAACACACACAAATTCTTAATTAAAGACGACTCCCCAGCAGCACTTTCAGCAAGCTCCGTCCATACACTAAAACTTGTTTCAAAGTCTGATATTTTAAAAGCACAAAACCCTAAATAGTATAAAATAGTCTTTGAACGCTCCCCGTTATCATATATGAGCTTTAGTTCTTTAAAAGCTAAGTCATAATCCGCATTTTTACAAAGTGCAACACCTAAACGGCACCGACTTTCCCTTTCAACCACGCTATACGCAGCGGCCTTGCCATAAGCCTCAGCAGCTTTAGCATAATTAGCCGTCTTTTCGTAAATAAGCCCTCTAATTAAATAAAATTGGCCATCTTCAGCCGGCTCCGGTATTAGCTCAAGAGCCCTTTTATAAAAATTAATATTGTAATAAAAATTAACAACTACACGACATATATCCATATTGTCAGGAGCAACCGTAACTGCCTTTTCATAATACTCCTTAGCCTTATTTATGTTATTTAATTTATAAAAAATGTTACCACCCTGTAAATAAGAAATACCTATAAAATTCTTAGTACCCTTTTGCGTAAGCTCATTAAAAACATTAAGCGCCGCATTTAACTGCCCACCATTGGCTAAAGCACAGCCATAATAGTAGTAATAAAGCTCGTAAATCTTCAGCTTTAACAGTTTTTCAAATAACGTAGCACTTTCTTTATACCTTCCAACATTAAGATATGCCCGCCCTACATGAAAAATCATATTTTTATGTGCCTTGATTAATTCATCATCAACCGTGTATTTTTCAATAGCAGCCACAATGAGCGCATACTTTTCCCCTTTATATAAAATATTGATGTAAAGTGAGATTAAGTTAAAATCGTCTTCTTTAAGTAAAGCAATAGCCTCCTCACAAGAAGTCTGAGCAAATTCATAGTTTTCTTCAATAACATACATTTGAGCTAAAAGCATAAGCGACATTATGTCTTTTTTAAGTTTAACAAGCTCTTCTAATTGAACCTTAGCATCAGCATATTTTTTAATCTTTATATATTCCTTTGCTAATAGAAAACGATACTCAGTATTTTTGGGCGAAAGCGCAACCAGTTCAACCAAATACTGTATTGCCTTTTGGGTTTGATGCAAATAGCTCTGTATGATAGCAAGATAGTGCAGGTATTGCTTATTCTTAACATTTCTCTTTAGCGCTGTCTCAAGGTACAAATTAGCTCTCTCAAGGTCATCTTTTGGGGTATTTTCAAAATCATAAGCATTACCATCTTTTTTAATTAATGAAAGTGCAATATAATAATAAATGGTAGAGACCCTAACCTTTTTGTCAGCACAAGCAGCTTCCAAAAACGCATAAACCGGTTGATTTTCATCAATGCGTGGTGCTAATTTTATGTACTCAAGAAAAATAAATTCATCCTTTTTGCGAAGCTTTCCCTCACTACCTAAGCGCAGCGCTAACATCTTAATGGCATCTTGCGAAAAAGCAGACAACGACGCAGCACTATCGTGCGCCTTTACATAATAATCAAGAGCTGTTTTATTATCATTGGCTTGTAAATATGAATCAGCCAGCATTAAATATGCACTGCCAAGCATCTTTCGTTGTTCTTCAGTAAGCTCATCTTTTTGCTCTAAAGACTCTACCGCTAAAAGAAGAAATTTGCTCGCCTTGTCTATCTTGCCAGTTTTAATAGCCTCATTTGCCTTGCTAAAGTAGGTATCGTAATTCCCCCTACTATCCATGCCTATAGACCTGAAAAAGCTTTTAACTATACTCATCGTCGTTTATCATCCTTTGATAAGTATATCTTATGGCATTATCCAAGAAAAAATCAAGAAAGCCTTAGTGAATTTTGTAAAGTATGAAGAAGTGGTAAAGGAAAGAGGGGGGTATACAGGGCAATGCCATTATAGAGCGTTTCGATTTGATAAGGACACAAATTGGGTAGTCCTGAATAGATAGTGTTAGATAACAAATTCGTCATTGCGAGGAGCGTAAGCGACGAAGGGTAAGGTGGACTGATTTGTCAAGACCATTTTTTTTAATTTTTCCTGTCTAAATTCTTCAGTCCATTATACTTTCTTTCTGTTATAATAAAAAATGTGAAGACAAAAGAGCAGTTATTTAGTCTTGCAAGTGTAACTATTAGTAAAATCTTTACAAATCTTAAAACTGTCATCATCGAGCAAGACGATAGCATAAGAAAACTAATTGCAGCCTTTGCAGCAGGAGGGCATGTCTTATTAGAAGACTATCCGGGCACTGGAAAAACCATGCTATCACGTAGCTTTGCTAAAACCATAGCAGCTGAGTTTAAGCGTATACAGTTTACACCCGACTTACTGCCTTCAGACATCGTTGGTATTGCCATGTTTAATCCTGAGCGCAAACAGTTTCAGTTTCGTAGAGGTCCGGTCTTTACGAATATACTTCTTGCCGATGAAATTAACCGTACCTCGCCCCGTACCCAATCTGCACTGCTTGAGTGTATGGGGGAAAGGCAGGTTACTGTTGATGAGAAAACTTATTTGTTAAATGACCCGTTTTTTGTCATAGCCACTCAAAACCCGGTGGAGTTCTACGGTACGTATCCACTGTCTGAGGCACTGCTTGATAGATTTACTATGAAGTTAAATCTTGGCTATATTGATAGCCTTAAGGAAACTGAAATCTTACTCTCACAGCTTGAAACCCACCCGATAGACTCCATTACGGCCACTGTTTCTATTGAAGAGGTGTTGGCCTTAAGAGCTGCCGCTAAGAAGGTCTTTATTTCGAAAGAGCTCTGCCAGTACATTGTAGACCTAATAGCCCAAACACGCAAAACTGCCGGGGTCAAGATGGGCGCTAGCCCACGGGCTTCCATTACGCTTATGGAAGTGGCGCGCTCATTAGCGCTTACTTATGGCATGGATTTTGTAAATCCCGACCATATCAAAGAGCTGGCCGTTAATGTCATTGCCCATAGAATTATAGTTGACCACCAAGTCATTTTTGAAGGCAGGACACCAAAGGATATTGTGCTTGACATCCTACAAACAGTCCCTTGCCCACTTTAATAGTCAAATGTATAGGTTTTTTCAAAAATTGCTTTATATACTATACTTAAACGATGCAAAGGCTGTTCTTTGGAGAAGGCTGCATTTCACAAACAGTGGTTATTTCGTAATTATAGCTATGGCTATTTCCGTTGTACTTTCCATTGATCCGAAAATGAGCATGGCATATCAGATATTAGGGTTTTTAGCAGTTATACTTATGGTAGCTTTTTTATATTCATTATCATTTAAGGTAAATTTCCATATTAAACGTTTACTACCCAAATATGCCACAGTAGAGCACCCTGTATATTATAAGATATTAATCGAAAATATCTCAAAAAAGAAAGAAGTAGGTCTTGAAATTCTTGATATTTTCAAGGATTTACGGCCAACGTTTGATGAATTCATAGGTAGTAATCTGAATAGTAGATTTCAACCATTTCTCTACCATAATTGGCACTGGCTTATAAAGCGTAAAGCCCATAATGTAGATTTAATTCCCCGCCAGCTGCCTACCATCCTACCGGGTGAAACCATAGAGGTTCAAATGCAATTAACGCCCACTGTGCGCGGAAGACTTGGGTTTGCCACTATATTAATAGCACGTAAGGACCCTTTTGGTTTATTTCGTGCTACTAGGAAAATCAAATTAGAAGACTCTATTATAGTGCTGCCTAAGCGCTATGAAATAGAGGAATTTAAGCTAAGAGGCTCACGCAGATACCATCGAGGCGGTGTTGCTTTGGCAGCCTTTACGGGGGATTCGGAGGAGTTTCACTCGTTAAAAGACTACACGCCGGGTGAGCAGCTGCGTTTTATTGACTGGAAGAGCTTAGCTAAAACCGACAAACTTGTTGTTAAAAAGTACCAAGAGGAGTACTTCGCCCGCCACGCACTTGTGCTTGACACCTTTGGCGATGAACGCTTAATGCCCGCATTTGAGCTTGGCGTTTCCATAGCCGCTTCATTTATTGCTACGATAGATGATAGCGAGTGTTTACTTGATTTGATGTTTGTTGAAAACGACGTATATTGTTTTACGATGGGCAGGGGGCTTGGGGATAAAATCAATAGTATTGAGGTTTTGGCCAGTATAGCACTTTGTAAGGATAAGGGGTTTAGCGTACTTGTTAGTAGTGTTGAAAGTAGAGTGCACCTGCTGACAAGCATTATATTTGTGTTTCTTGCGTGGGATAAGAGGCGTAAGGCGCTTGTTGATTTAGTGCGCGCCACTGGCCTTGATGTGCGTGTAATAGTTGTGTGTGATAAAAAGCTAAATAATGTAGATGAGGCATTACCCTTTGATGGCTTAGTGCACATGATACATACTGACAGGGCATTAGAAGATTTAAAGCGCCTGTCAATTAGGTAAGTATTTTGTTGTATAGAGCGTTAATATCCATTACACTTGGCTTTTGGGGGTGGCAGACAAATCACCTTACACTTGGCTTAGTGTTAAGCGCCCTAACGTTTAGCTCTGGTTTTATACAGTTTAAACTGCATATTACAGATGAAAAATTCGATAAAATAGTAGACCTATCAGTCCTTATCTGCATAGGCGCTTTACTTATTCTTTTGTTTTTTAAGTCGGAGGATAGTCTTTGGTTTAAGATATTTTTGCGGTGGCTACCTGTTTTTTTGTTTCCTATTATAGTTGGGCAAATCTATAGTCAACAAAATAAACTACCAATAAGCAGCCTGTTTTTCACTTTAAGGAAAAAACGTAAAGACACCAAATACCGAGAAAGATACATAGACTTCCTCTACCTGTATATAGCCGTGAGCATCTTTGCAGCAAGCACAGCAGATACGCGCACTGTGTGGTTTTACATAGGCTTTAGCTTAATTACGCTATCTAGCCTATATGTCGTAAGACAAAAACGGTTTTCTCTAATAGAGTGGCTTTTTTTGTCCGTATCGGTCTTTATCTTAGGTTACATAGACCAGATTGCCATAGACCGAGTACGCCAAATTATAGAGGAACTGGATATCATGCTATACATGTCCTATCTTAATAAACAAGAGGATGCCCTGCGCAGCTCAACGTGGATAGGCAAGATAGGCAGCGTTAAACTATCAGATGGCATAGCCATGCGCGTTAAGGCAGATGCCCCCCTGCTACTTCTTGAGGCTGAGCATGATGTGTACATTAAGCATGGCTGGTTTACATCAAATAGGCAGTGGCAAGCTGTTGCCGCAGGCAATGGATGGCTTTTAAATAGTAAACTGGCTGATGTTAATCATTATGACACACTTACCGTGTACACTACTCATAATAACAAAAACACAGTACTTGCACACCCAAATAACACATTTTGGGTAAACGCCATGGATGCTAAAGCACTTTTTATAAACCCCTATAACTTAATTAAAATAGAAAAAACCCCGGGGTTTTTAAAATACCGCCTTAACTATATTAATGTAGATACGTTATCAACGCTGCCAACTAAAACAGATGTAAGCGTGCCTAATATAGAAAAAGCTGCCATAGACCAGTTCATTGAACAACACCACTTAAAAGATGTACCACAAAAACACATTATAAAGCGACTTAATATGATATTCCAAAAAGACTACAAATATACTTTAAATTACGAAAGCGCTAATGTAGCAGCCACCCCACTTAAACAATTTTTATTAGCAAGCAAAAGTGGGCACTGTGAATATTTTGCTACAGCTACAGTGCTGATTCTGCGAAGCCTTGGCATACCGGCACGATACGCCGTCGGTTATTCCGTATTTGAGTACAATAGTAGCCTTAACTTGTATATAGTGCGGAAACGTCATGCCCACGCCTGGGCAGTGGCATGGCATGAAGGACAGTGGATTAACGTTGATAACACGCCTTCATCATGGGTAGAATATGAATCTGTAAGGGTGCCTAAATTACTTCCCTTTGTTGATACATTTTCAAACCTGATATTTTCGTTTAAACGATGGGTTAAGGAAGACGGTATAAATAAAAACAGGCATATTGTATATGCCACAATTGCAGCCCTGATACTTTATTTGATGATAAGGAGTAAGGTGTTTACAGTGTTTTTACTAAAAAAAGTAAACAAAAAACTTAGCAAGGACAGCCTCCAAAGACCAAATGATTATATTTTTAAAAAGCTGCAAGAACTTGCCCCTCCAAGATATAGTTGGGAGAGTATGGCACAGTGGATGAAACGTATTGAAAAAAGTACTATTTTAAAAAATGCACCTGATGATATAAAAAAGATAGTTATGTTACACTATACATATCGCTTTTCAAATATCAGTAACAAACAACAAATAGCAGAGGAACTGAAGCTAATTATAATGAATTTGCGCTTACATTAAAAACTATTATAAATGCTAAAATAATTATGATATAATACAGCCGTTTTTAGTTACTAAACGTATATCGCGCCAACCAAAGGAGGGAAAAGGGATGTTCAAAAGGGTTTTAGTGATGTTAGCAGTATTATCGTTGATGTGTAGTTACGCTTATGCCGTAGATGAAGATGATTGTAAGGAGTTATTTAACCTGTACAACATATGTTATCAAAAAGGCGGAGAAATTAAGAGTTTGGATGCTTGCAAAAAGATCGGTGATGATATGTATAATGAACTGATTAAACAAGCCAATAGCAAAATAGACGAAGCCCTAACATCAGCAGTGTCTGAGCTGTGCGATGACGCATGCAGAGATGCCGTTGATGGTGTGGAAAAATACGGCTACGACGAATTTAAAACGGACGAGTGCAAATAAGAAAAAAAAGAAATAAGAAAAAAGGATGCGCAGGGGGAAAACCCTTTTAGACAAAAGGGGTGCGGAGGGTGTGTAGGCACACAGGGAGGTGTGCCTACACACCCTCCTTGTGTGCCTTCGCATCTTTGGCGGGAGTGTGAGGGCAGCGCCCTCACTGTGTGTTTGTTTCCTTAGTTTCTGAATCACTGCTGGCCACATATTGACAGGTGTATTTACAGTATGTTACAATAATTTAGTGCATTTATTTTTATGTAAATTTAATAAAGGGTATAACACTTGAAATTATGAATGTTTTCATATCTTGGTCTAAAGATAAGAGCAGGGAAACAGCAAGTTCTCTTCGTGAACTTATAAAAGGCTGTTTAGCCCCAATAAATGTTTGGACATCTCATGTTGATATGGAGGCGGGTACTAAATGGTATTTTGAGATAGAAAATCATTTAGAAAAGGCTAGTGTGGGTATTGTTTGTATTACAGCTGAGAATCTTTCTTCACCATGGCTTTTATTCGAGGCGGGCGCAATGTTAAAAGCTAAAAATCTCATTCCATACTTGGTTGGCATATCTACTGATAAACTACCAGGTCCTTTGAAACAATATCAGGTTTGTACTGCTGATAGAGATGGAACTTTAAAACTATTGAAAGCTCTTGACTTAGCAAACGGTTCTGTTATTGAGAAGGAAATTCTTGAAACTAGATTTGATACCTTCTGGCCAACCGCTGATCATAGAATCAATGGTGCTATGCATAATAATATAAATAAAATACAGTACCCATTAGGTGTGGAAGGAATCTTTAAAAACCGTAGTGATGGGTATGATTGGTTTGTTCAATATTTACGTGCAGAAGCTGAATCACAAGGACCTAATAAGCGGCTTTGGATTATTGGTTCGTCCCTACAGGGCTTTGATGTAGGGGGCGCCAACAGATATACTATTTTTGACGCAATAGAGAAAGTAAGGACACCACAGTGTCTGCGTGTCCTTTTGACTGATCCTGATATTTCACATTACAGAGAAAAGCCGGAGGAGAAGGGCAAGGGACAAATTGAACAAGAAATTCTTGCTTCATTAAAGAAATTAATGGAGACGTACAAAGTACCAACTGATTGTATTAAGCTCTATGGTGGTACTCCAACTGTATCTGCTATAGCTACCTCAACTCATATGTTGCTAAATCCTTATCCTTACGGAATACCAGCCCACAAATGTTTTTCTTTAATAGTAAAAAAAACATCTGATGACTCAGATATTTATAATCAATACATTGAGGCTCATTTTGAGAAAGGTTGGAAATATGGTAAACCCCTGGCAATGCCCCTGAAAATGGGAAATGAGCAGCATAAAGATAAACCTGAATTTCTACCACAAGAACCTGATCCGCTGGATACCACTTTTGGAGCTTGGGCAGATATCGCTTGTGATGATAGAGTCTACAACAATCGCCATGTTCTACTAGCCCAACAAGTAAAGTGATGGAATTGCAATACTTAATTGATACAGACTGGGCAATAGACCACCTTCGAGGTAAAAATGAAAAGGTAAGGGATAAAATAAAAGAATTCCGTTCTTCAGGGATTGCTATAAGTATTATTTCTGTAGCAGAACTATATTGCGGTATTTATTACATATCGGAAGAAGATAAGCGTAAAAAAAAGGAAGAACAACTTGAAGCTTTTTTGTCCGTATTTAAGGTTTTGTCTATTGAGAAGGCAATTTGTAAAATTTTTGCTCAAACAGGGAATGAATTAAAAAGAAATGGAAAGTGTATTGATAACTTTGATCTTATGATTGCGTCTACCGCTCTTTTCCATAATCTCACATTGCTAACCAACAATCGCAAGCATTTTGATAGGATTGTGGGATTACAAATTATTTCTATACAAGAAACCATTTGAGAAAGGTTGGAAATATGGTAAACCCCTGACAATAGTAAATGAGCAGCATAAAGATAAACCTGAATTTCATTAAAGACACAAGGCTTATTTTTTCTTCAAAAACTGTTGGGTTAACTGCTAAATAATGGTTTCTTCTGGCCAAAATCTGTTATCCATCATTTGCTCAAAACTGTATGGACAATTGAAAGGCAAGTGTTTTTGACTAATACCAGTTTCATCTTCAAAAGATACTTTTGCGTCCTCAAATGACTCAGATATAATTACTTCTATACTATGTTTCAGACTAGGACTATCCTTAATTAAATACTTAATTTGTGCCCTTTGATCACTAATGGTTGAACGCCAACTATTTGACCGTCTAATTGATTGATACTGCCATTTAAGTAGGTGCGCTATTAGTAATTTTAGTCGGTTTCCTACTTCTCTTTTGTCCCTCCTGCTCATACTTTCTAATTCCTCTGCTATGTTTTCTATATCTATTTCGCTAAGTCTACCTTGTCTCAATAGTTCAGCGTTATACAAACCCCACTCATAAAAATCACGCTCATATAATGATTGCTCTGTGGTTGTGTTGGTTATATGTGTTATGGTATTTGGATTGTCCATAAAATATTGTAACATACAATATACTAAAAGAAAAATGGTTTGTAAAAAATAATAGCTGTATTTTTTATTATACCTCATGAAAATGGTGTTTTGGGGTTCAAGGGGCAAAGCCCCTTGTGCGGTAGGCCAAAGGGATGAGTCCCAGGGAGGTGCGCCTACGCATCTTTGGCGGGAGTGTGAGGGCAGAGCCCTCATTCTGTATTTGTTTCCTTATTATTTTAATGATGCCTTGCAAACCTAATTTGTTTGGGTATAAAATACTAAAAAACAAAAATTTAAATGTTACTTGACTAAACTATGTGGTTTTGTATAAATTAGGACAATGCAGATGTTTTTAGGATGTGTTTTATAATATATATATTTTTTTGGGATAGACTTTAAATAATTGGATAATTATACAGACAGTGGGTCTTTTGTAAGAGAAAATGTTGTTAATGAGTATTCACGAAAGAAAGAAAATCCGTACGACTTAGTACTATTTTTACAAAGAAAGTTAAGTAACTGGTATAAAACAATCAGTGCAAGTACAGTAGAGCTACGGAACTTTCCTAAAAGAGTAATTGAATCAGCCAAGACTATTCAGAAGATTTGTATGGAAGACTATAGTTTTGTTGTTGGTTGTATTCACATGTCCCAAGAGGTAAATTATTCAGTAAAACATCCAATACAAACTGCTATCATATGTGAGATAATCGCAAAGGAATTACTCATAGAAAGCGACAAACGGCTTTCATTAATTTGTGGTGCAATAACCATGAATATGGCTATGAAGGAAACTCAGGATGTCTTATACAAACAAATAAATCAACCGTACGATGACCAAAAGGAAATCATATATAATCACCCCGCCTTATGTATAAATCTTTTAAAACAATATGGAGTTGAGGACTCTTTATGGTTAGATACTGTTTATCAGCACCATGAAAATGCTAATGGCTATGGCTATCCACAAAGGCTAAAGGGTAGGAGGATAGTTGACACAGCGCGTATTGTTAACATAGTTGACCACTACTTAGTCGGAATATCAGCACGTGCCTACAGGCCTGCTCTTTTACCGCAACACATTATAAGAAAACTATATGCTGAAAGAAAAGACCCTATTGATAAAAGAATTATCTTTTCATTAGTGAAAACCCTTGGTATATATCCACCGGGCACTTATGTTAAATTAAAAAATAATGAGCTTGGCGTTGTCATCAGTAATTGTGAGCTTGAGGCGGATAAACCCATAGTGTACACGGTTTTGCGTTCAAATGGTAAGCTGCCAAGTTCACCCATTAAAAGAGATACTGCTATTAGTGAATACACGGTAGTGGAAGTAATTCCGCCGGATAATTTTAAAGTAGGTATTAATCCTTATCTGCTTTGGGGATATGGGGCATTTAAGCAAAATAAATATTGTAGGAGAAAATTTAAACGAGTTAAAACTAAAATTGCGGCTACAATTATAGAGAAAAAATCGCACTTAAAATCTGAAGTTGTACTTATTAATATGAGCGAGGGCGGTTGTCTCATTCGTGCTGAACGCGGTGTTGCTAACGGTATAAATATTGACTCATTATATTATATGGATATGACGTTAATGAATAAGGTATTAAAAAACATACAGTGTAGGATTAGACACTATAAAGAGTTAGATGGTGCGGTTTTATTTGGTACTTCCTTTGTACAGTTAGAAGCAGGGGTACGGGAATTTATAAAGATGTTTTTAGACAGGGCATATACGACGATATAATTTAGCTATGCCTAAAGAGCGCAAGACAATTATTTTGGCAATTGACACTTCCTGTGATGATACGTCTGCAGCTGTTATTAGTGGTGAGGATTTTAATATGCTTTCAAATATAGTGTCAAGTCAAAGCGAAATCCACAGAAAATATGGCGGGATAGTGCCAGAGCTTGCTTCAAGAAGGCATATGGAGCTGATATGGCCAGTGGTTAACGAGGCACTGTCAACAGCAGAAATAACACTTAGTGCGCTAAATGCCATAAGCGTGTGTTATGGGCCGGGTCTTATTGGTTCGTTGATAGTGGGCTCTTCATTTGCTAAGGCACTTGCCTATGCAGCGTCCAAACCGCTAATTGGCGTAAACCATCTTGAAGGACATATGTTTTCACCGTTCCTGTCTAAAGAGGAAAGACCAACATTTCCTTTTATATGCCTAATAGTGTCCGGTGGGCATACAAGCTTGTACCGAGTAGAGGGGTTTGCACGGTACTCGGAGCTTGGAAGAACAAGGGATGATGCCGTTGGTGAGGCTTATGATAAGGTTGCAAAGATGCTTGGCCTTAGTTATCCGGGCGGACCTATAATAGATAGTCTAGCGAAAAAGGGTAATGCTTCAGCTATAAAGTTTCCAAGACCATTTTTAAACGGCAGCTTGGATTTTAGCTTTAGTGGGCTTAAAACGGCTGTTAGAAGCTTCATAGCGGCTAAGGAGTTTCAGGCAGTTACACTTGAAGATGTGTGTGCATCGTTCCAAGAGTCAGTTATTGACGTTTTACTGAAAAAAGTGGACGATGTTATTAAAATGGAAAAAATCTATTCATTAGTCCTAGCAGGCGGTGTAGCGGCAAATAGTTTACTTAGACAAAAAATGACCGCACTTTCACAAGCGGCTGGTTTTTCACTTTTTTTACCACCATTAAAGCTTTGTACCGATAATGCCGCTATGATAGCCGTTGCCGGCTATTTTTACTACCAAGAAGGACTTTTTGCTAATATGAATTTAACCCCAAAGGCATATCTGCCTCTTTAAAAATTAATCAACAAATTATTTAGGAGATTTTTATTAATGAAAATGGTTAAAACATTTACTAGTCAAGGTTTCACCTTAATAGAAATAATAGTTGTAGTATTTATCCTAAGCCTTCTTGCAGCAATAGTAGTACCGAAAATAGTAGGCCGTACCGACGATGCCCGTATAGCCGAGGCTAAGGTACAAATAAAAAATTTTGAAACAGCATTAAAACTATTTAAACTGGATAACGGTTTCTATCCATCAACAGAACAGGGACTGCAAGCTCTTATTGAAAAACCAACAGTCGGTATGCTCCCCAAAAAATATAAAGATGGCGGTTATCTCGAACAAAGCAAAATCCCGCTCGATGCCTGGGGCAACCCCTACGTTTACATAAGTCCCGGCACACACGGTGATTACGATATAATTGCCTTTGGCGCTGACGGCCAAGAAGGCGGTGAAGGGAAAGACAGCGATATTGAAAGCTGGAATATCGAAAAATAACGCATTTACACTCATGGAACTTATATTAGTAATATTCATTACAACACTCTTGCTTGCTCTTGTATATCCCTCGTTAAGTGTGCTTGATAATAGCGCATCAAGTGAGGCAAAACGCCTTGCATCTATAATAAGATACCTTAATGATAGCTCCATTAACAGAAAAATTGTCTATGAAATGGAGATTAATTTAGTTGGAAAAGAGGTATCTTACGATAGCCCTGATGGTAAAAAAACACTGATACTAAAATCTCTTCAAAAAATCTACCTAAGCTCAAAGGGAGAAGTTACAGAAGGTGCTATTAAAATGCCCTTTGGCTACGAAGGCTTAATAGAGATATTCCAGGCATCTTTTATACAAGAAGGCAAATCCATAACCTTAACGTACAACCCCTACAGTCGGCAAGTTAAGATGGACACTGCACAATGAAAAAATACCTTTATTTCTTTTTATTTCTTTTTTTCTTTGCCTGATTCTTAACTCGTTGAACAACCGGTTGCAAATTCTTCAGCTTTTGTTCAGTGATTTGATGAGTCAATTGACTACTAACATCCCTGCTATCAGATGGCAATACCAACTCATCGTACAGACTTTCCAGAAGTCGAACAAGCTCTTTATAACCTTTTAAAAAAGCAGACTGCCTTTCTTCAATACTCTCTTTTGTTGTCTCTATTTTCGGAAGCAATATTCTGCCCGATAAAACAATGCTCCTTTTGGGTATCGGATATTTACCAGAAAGCACAAGCTCTTTGGCCATGTTCAGTATAAACTGAGCCTTGCTTTCTTTATCCACTTCCAAACCCCCTAAATATAAAATCAATTTTCTTCATATCTATTCATTATAACACTCTGCATTTAATATAGAAAAGGCGTATTATAAAAAATTATAGAAATCTGTTAGCAAAGAAAAAAGATAGAAGATAAAAGAGCGGGGGAAAACAGGGAGGTGCGCTTACGCACCAATGTCATTAAGTTAAGGAAAGAGAAGAGCAGGGGGAAACCCTTTTAGGTAAAAGGGGTGCGGAGGCGCACTCCCAAACCCCCGCACCCCTTACGGGAGTGCGCCTACGCACTTCCTAAAATTTTTGGCCTGCAATTTATTAGCTATTTTTATTATCTTTTGCTACATTTATACCAAAATAAAAACGGTTTGCAAAAAATAATAGCAGTATTTTTTATTATGTCTCATGAAATAGTGTTTTTGAGGTTCAAGGGTGTGTAGGCACACTTTACGGGAGTGCGCCCCCGCACCTCCCTGTGCGCCTACGCATCTTTGGCGGGAGTGTGAGGGCAGTGCCCTCACTATGTATTTGTTTCCTTATTATTTTTAATAATGTCGTGCAAACCTAATTTGTTTGGGCATATAATGACTTTTTCTTCTATCTGTATTTTTGTTTTAGTATATAATATTACTTATGTATATTAAGAAAAAAATACTTATAAATTTTTATATTACCTCGCTTTTTATAATAATAATTTCCATATTTGAATACTATAATTTTTTTAAAATAAAACAAGAGGTGGAATTTTTAGAGCTAACTGATACAATTAGAGGTAAATCTTTACAGTTGAGACGCCATGAAAAAAACTATTTTCTTTATAGTTCAGCACTACAATCAGAAAAAGTTTATAAATATATTAATGAGCTTAAGCATATTTTAGGCAATGCTAAGTATAAAACCAGTAAATTAATAGATTTAAAACTCCTTGTAAGGGGGTATGAGGCAAATTTTAAGGAATTAGACCTAAATGCGCATAGGATTTCCGATAGTATTAAGCAGATAGACGGTGTTGACAGTATGAGTTGTTGTGTACAGTTTTTGAATCTCTCGTTCATGGAGCACCCTCGTAGGATAAGTGAGTATCTGGCGGGAAGTGCGCTTGTTAGTCGTGGGATTTTGGAGAGTCTCGCTGCTTTTGAGCTTCAGATAGAAGATGTACGAAAGATTGGTGAGCGCATTGTTAATATGTCTAGTGAACTTGACAGTGTAGCAAGAAATAATGTGGATGATGTTATTCATTTATCTCAGGCGGGTATAGTTATTTTTTTACCAATGTTTTTTATTATAGGAAGTGGGGTTACTTTTATTATAAGTGCTGGTTTGGCAAATCGTATAGGGGTTTTGGCTAAGTTAGTGGAAAGCACTGGGTATGGGATTTTTAACAGTAAGTACATATTGCCAACTCGCTGGAATAATGCGGGGGAAAACCTTTTTTGACAAAAGGATGCGGGGGCGAACCTATGTGAGGGAAGGTGTGTAGGCACACCTCCCGGTGCGCCTTCGCCCTTAATTTTTGTTACCTATTAAATAGAAATGCTCTATAAATATTGTTGTGCTTGGGTATTAATGTCTCGAAATAGAAAAGTTAATTCCAGCCCTCAGGTCATAATCTGGAGTATTTGGCAGCTGTTCGTCTTTCAAATATTCTACTACCCTTAGTCCTTCCGCATAAACCCTTAAAATTATATCGCTATTAATATTGAAAGGTTTTTTTATAATAGGTATGACTCGTACACCCAATCCTGTTTTTACATTATTTTCCCAAAAAGAACCTTTACCTGTTGTTGAAAGTTCTCCAATTGCATATAAGATAAGAGGAAGTTGTTTAGTAATATCTATAGTTTTTACACCGATTTTACCTACAATTGTAAAGCTATGCGTTTTATACTTCTCAAAAGAAAAATTTGTTTTCCGCCATGATAGGTCTGAGTATAATTCCCCATATATTAGTCCACTATTTCTATTTGAAGCACCCCATTCCTTCCATATATCTATTCCAGCTCTCATATCATGTTTATACTGATCGCCTTCATCTTTCATATGTCCAAGAGTAAGGTATTCTGCGTATAGTCTAAAAGACTTAATCCATTCAAACTTAACATCATTTAGACTTCCGACATCTTCAAAAGGTCTGTACTCTAAACCTCCTCCATAGACAAATACACTTTCCCATGAATTTTCAGTTCCACTATATGATGGGGTTAGCTTTATGTAAGGATTTAATTTTAAAGTATTTTTTAAAACAATCTTTACCTCAGCCCATCCACTTATATTTTTGTAATCGTTTTTAGAAAAATTAGTTTTACGGTAAGCAAAATCTCCATATGTTGATATATCAAGATTATTACTACATGATTTTTCTTCAGACGCTTCATCAGCGTATACATTTGATATAATAATAAAAATTGCAAAACAGAAAAAAGTTTCCAAAATTATAAAAACACTAATCTTTTTTAAAGAATGCCTCATTGTCGGTTCCTCCATATTACTTAACATATTATAGTGAGCTGATTTGTCATTGTGAGCGTAGCGAGGCAATCTCTCTTTGGTAAAGACAAGATTGCTTCGTCGCTTACGCTCCTTACAATGACTATCCAGCGGGCTGAAATATTACAAAAAAAAAGAGCTATTTGCAATCATGAGATGTTTTCTTTACCTTTATTTTAACAAAATTAGATGTTGGTTCAGGAAGTGTTATTGAATCCCCGCGATCTTTCTGTCGGTAATCGTCTAAATCATTCCTGTCAGAAGTACTAACTGTCATAGCCGCTATCTCAAAATCAAAGTTAATATCATCTATTATACCAGCATATGCCATAACACTCCAATTACCATTACTGTCTATTATCTTTGATTGTGGCCACCATTCTGTTACGAAATCTGCCCTATGCACAAATACTACAACCTCGTCAGAATTGCCAGGAGCACGCGTAACAGTTCCTTTAACACCTACTTTACAAGCAACATTACTGCCATCTGCGGGGCTTGATATCGTTACCTGATTTTTATTACCTTCCTGGCCAAAAACCAAAGAGCTTATAAATAATTGAAACAGCAGTGTTAACAATAATATACATCCTACTTTCCCTTGTCTTTTTTTGCTTTGTATCATTATTAAATCCTCCTTATGGTTTTATTAAGAGACTATATGTCTCTATATTTTAAGAAAAAAAGTTCCATAATAAAAATTACTGATTTTGCCTACTATGTCTCCCATAATATTCTCTATATAAAGTGCAAGCTCCCTGAGGATCATTTTGTGCTAATTCCAAAATCTTTTGTAAAGATTGATCTATAGCTATATTTTGGCCTAAAAGCTGTTTAAAAGCATCATTATACATTTGCGCACCACTCTGATATAAACCAGCAGAACAGCGGTCATCGGCCTCCTTGAACATAGTTTTGAGAGCATCTCCTGTTTGTGGTGGTACATTATTTAGGGCTAGTATATCATTAGGAACACCTAAATCCATACACTTAGACGGAGGTAGAGGCAATGTAAAATTTTTCGCATAAAACTTTTCTCCAAAAAACAACGTATTATATTTATATGCAAAAATAACCTCATATATGTTTCTATCTTTTATGCTTGACAACATACTTTGAAACACCAAATCTCCTTTTCCATGGAGTTGCATATTGACTGTTTTTTCTGCTATCCATCCACCTCCAACATTATTAGCACTTTCACTGTCATAGCGGTTAAGTACTAACATTACATCTTGTACTACATCTTGTGGAGAAATAGATACTCCTGAAAAACTTCTAACTAATTTACCAGCTATTCTCACATTTCCATACGTTCCAAGACTACACCAATTAATAGCTCCCCCTTCAATGTCATATGGTGATAAATTAAAAATATATATAAATACAATTGGAGTAATTAGAATTCCTGTCATTATATATCTATATTTTCTTACTCCTACGATGACTCTTCTCAATATATCAATATTTGTTCTTTCTATTAATCCGACTATTAATCCGATAAATCTTCTTAATATGTTACATAGCCAAACCCAACCCCTTCTTTTCAATACAATTGTTGAAACTATACCTGCTATTACAGAAACAAATACCTGCACTAATATATCTTTCCACATTTTATTCCTCCAAAATAATTGTTTTTGCTACTTTCAGTTTATCATTTTAAAATATACTTACATATATCTATATACGTTATTTATACTATTTTCGTCTATAACTAATCATACATTACTCTGTAATATCTATGTCATAAATGTCAATATTATAAATAAAATATGATTATTATTATGAAATAAAAATTATGATTATATGATATATATATATATATATTTATTTACTATTATTTATAACTATTTATATATAAATCATAACTTTAGCATATTTAATAATTACTTTAAAGCAATGTTTAGGTTAAGCTTAATTAATAATCCAATATATCCGTTATAATACGCCTCTTTTAGATGACACTTATATAAATTCGCATTTTATTAAGTAAGATAATTTCTTGTATTATATTGAAAAATATGTGGTTTACCATGTGCACATTACTTTTTAAATGAAATTAACTACAACGTTTGCCTTAATAGAGAAATATAATGATTTATACGGTCTATTTTTTTGTAGTAGTTCAGTCCATATTTTGTCATTGAGGTTGGGTAGTATTAAGAGTTAATATTCCAAGTGGAGAGAAAGATTAATATAAGGGTTCCCCTATAATGTCTTTAATCAAAATGAAATCTGCTATAAAAGAACCGCTAGTGGTTTGGCTTTATACTTTTTTGGATTCTTTAAATTGAAACTTCCAGTAAGCTTAATTTAACACAATCAAAAATAACAAATTAATAATCAAAAAAAGTGTCAATTTATATGTTTACCAAGCTCATCTAAAAGTTTATCTGTCTTCTTTATCCTTCTTTCTGTCAATATCCATATCACAATTGCCAAGAGAAAAAGGAATATCTCTATTAATGATTTTATTGTCATGTTTGCTCCTTCTATCTTTAATAAGTTCAAACATAAGGCTCATAAGCCTGTCATTTTGCCTTTCAAGCCTATCAATATGCTTGAAATGACTAAACAACCTTTTGTATCATTATAGCGCATTTAGATTCGATAAAAACACAAAGTATAGATAATAAGCGGGCAGACACATAGGTCTGACCCTACGATACACGTATTTTTGTTGGTTTCTTATATTAAAGGGTCTACTATTGCAGCTTCTGTAAATCCTTTTTTCCTATACTGACAACTATCACATCTGCCGCATGGCACGTTGTTATTTACAGGATTGTAACAGCTCCATGTCTTAGCGTAATTAACGCCAAGTGTCATTCCAAGTTGTATAATTTCCCCCTTTGTTAGGTTTATAAGTGGTGTTTGAATTTCTACGGAGCGTTTGCCTTCAATAGCGGCCTTTGTTGCCAGATTTGCCATATTTTCAAATGCACGGACATACTCAGGGCGGCAATCCGGATAGCCACTATAATCTACAGCATTAAACCCTGTGTATATGTACTGCGCTTCGGTTACTTCCCAAAGGGAGAGGGCAAAGGATAAGAATATGGTGTTTCTTGCCGGTACATAGGTTTTTGGTATTTCAAGGCCTTCTTTTTCTATATCTCTGTTAAGTGGTATATCCATTTGGCCAGTAAGGGCAGAGCCGCCAATATCCCGCATGTTAAACGCAATAATCCTATGAGTTGCAGCTCCCATAGATATTGCCTGCCACTTAGCTGATTCAAGTTCAAGTCTGTGCACCTGCCCGTAGTCAAAACTAAGGGCATGGAGTCTTAAACCCTCACGTTTAGCATAAGCCATAGCGGTTACTGAATCTACGCCGCCGCTTAAAAGTATAATAGCGCTTTTTTTGTCCACTTAAGCTTAATCACCCATTTTGCCTATCTTAGATTCCTCACCACGTAAAAGACGCACTATGTTTTGTCGGTGTTTACAATAAATAAGCGCTGTTATTATAATACTAATGATAAAATCCGTGCTGCCACCTTTTATAAAATAAACAATAAAGGGCAGTGTTGTAAATGCCATTAAGGCTGAAAACGATGAGTACTTAGTAATAGAGGCAGTTAAAAGCCATGCAGCAGCACATATAACGCCAACTACTGGATAGGCTGCCAAGACCACCCCTAAGCTTGTAGCAACCCCTTTGCCGCCTTTAAGGCGTAAAAATATTGAAAAATCATGCCCAAGTATAGCCGCTAATCCGCACAAAAAACCATCCACCCCCGTGTATCTGCCAATTAGCACAGCTGCCACACCTTTTAGCATATCCCCTAAAAGTGTAAAGAGTGCCTCCGTTTTACCAACAGCACGTAAGACATTTGTAGCGCCGATATTTTTGCTGCCAACAGCCCTGAGGTCTACGCCTCTCATTTTCGCTATTAAAAGCCCTGTCGGTATAGAGCCTAATAAATATGAAAATATTATAAGTGAAATGTTTATCATATCTTTTTCCAAAACCCCACCGTATATTGCACAGCCGACAATACACCAAGCACTATGGATAACCAGATAAACACCTGCCCTACCATATCCAAATTGATACCAAAAAGTTCATCTTGCAATATGAGACAAATGACGCCTGTTATCTGCGCACCAGTTTTAAGCTTACCGCCCATTTCGGCCTTTATCACAATATCACGCGAAAGTGCGACAGCCCTCAAGGCGGTTATCAAAAACTCCCGCACTATTATAATAGCAGCAGGCCACACACTTAAAATAGACATATCTACAAGTAAGACAAGTGCCGATATAACTAAAAACTTATCCGCTATCGGGTCCATGATTATCCCAAAACTAGTTACTTGACCGGACTTTCTAGCCAAGTACCCATCCAGAAAATCTGTTACAGATGCTAACCCAAACACCAAAGCCCCAAGAAACAGATGCCCCGGCGTTATCCATATAAAAATAGGTATCATGAAGATACGACTTAGGGTTAATATGGTTGGCACATTAAAAACGATTGTATTCATTTAAAATCCTCTCTAAAATCCCCTTACTTGCAAGAATAAAGTCAGCCACCTCACGCACAGCGCCGTGCCCACCTTCTTCCTCTGTAACCATTAATACATGTTTTTTTACATACAGCTTGGCATCTGCTACAGTTATTGGTAAGCCAACTACTCTTAAAACCCCAATATCCACTATGTCATCACCCATATATGCTATTTCACTATCTTTTAACGCATATCGCTCCTTTAATAGCCTATAAGCCTCAAGCTTATCTGTACAGTTTTGGTATAACTCTAAAATACCAAGCTCTGTTGTGCGCCGCTCTAAGGCCTTTGACCCTCTAGCACTTACTATGGCAACAGCCACACCATTTTGCATAAGTAGCTTAATGCCCTGTCCATCCCGTACATTAAACGCCTTTAGCTCCTCACCTTTGCTATCAATATATATGGTGCCATCCGTTAGGACACCATCCACATCAAGCATAAGGAGCTTAATCTTTTTAGCTATATTCTTTAGTGATTCAGACATTTGCATAGTAAGTATTTTACACATAACGATGGTTTTAATCAATTAACAAATTGTTTTTTGGTATAATACTATCGCACAAGAGGTAATAATGTATTAACAAAGAGAAGGACAACCAAGTCGCTGACAGGTTAAAAGTTTTAGGCAAAAGGGTTTCCCCCCGTTCTTCTTTTTTTTTTACTTAATTTTTTAAAATAGGGAGATGCTTTTTTAACATGGAAAATATAAATGAACTAAAATTAACACCAAATGCACTAAAGGTACTTGAAAGAAGATACCTTAAAAAAAGTGAAAACGGTCAGGTGATAGAAACGCCTGCGGATATGTTTGAGAGGGTAGCTAAGGCTATAGCCTCGGCTGACTTAGGCTATGGTAAAACCTACTTGGAGGTAGAGGCTCTTGAGGAGGAATTTTATAGCTTAATGACGGAGCTGGACTTTTTGCCAAATAGTCCAACCCTTATGAACGCCGGTAGACGTCTTGGGCAGTTGAGCGCTTGTTTTGTAATTCCGATAGAAGATTCAATGGAAAGTATTTTTGAGGCAGTTAAAAATGCGGCCCTTATTCATAAATCCGGAGGCGGGACGGGCTTTAGTTTTTCAAGACTAAGGCCAAAGGGTGATATGGTGGGCTCTACAAAGGGGGTCTCCTCTGGGCCGGTTTCCTTTATGACAGTCTTTGATACAGCAACGGAGGCGGTTAAGCAAGGGGGCACTCGACGCGGGGCTAATATGGCAATATTGCGCGTTGACCACCAAGATATATTGGAGTTTATCAAGTGCAAGGAAAACACCACAAAGTTAAATAATTTTAATATATCCGTAGCCCTTACTAATAAATTTATGGATGCTGTTGACAAAGACGAAGAATACGAGCTTGTAAATCCAAGGGATGGCGCACCAACGAAACGCCTGCGGGCAAGATATGTGCTTGATCTCATAGTAAAAAATGCCTGGCAAAACGGAGAGCCCGGCATTGTCTTTATAGATAAAATAAATGAAAGCAACCCCACCCCCGCAGCTGGACAGATAGAATCAACCAACCCCTGTGGCGAGCAACCACTGCTGCCTTATGAGTCCTGCAATCTTGGTTCTATCAACCTTGCACATATGGTTACAAGTTATGATAATACAGATGTAGATTGGGAGCGTCTGAGTAAAACTATCTGGAAGGCAGTACATTTTCTTGATAATGTTATAGATGTAAATAAATACCCAATAACAAAGATAGAGGAGACGACACGTTTATATCGGAAAATAGGGCTTGGCATTATGGGCTGGGCTGATATGCTCATACAGCTTGGCATACCTTACAATAGCGAGCAGGCGTTAGCACTTGCCGAAAAACTCATGGCTTACATAAATACAGAAAGCCACAATGCCTCAGAACGGCTTGCCGAACAGAGAGGCTCTTTCCCAAAGCACAGCGAAAGCATATACAGCAGCGTACGTAAGATGCGAAACGCCACCGTAACAACAATAGCGCCAACAGGCAGCCTATCTATAATAGCTGGCTGTTCGTCAGGCATTGAGCCAATATTTGCCGTATCGTACATTAGAAACATAATGGATAGTACAAAACTTATAGAGGTAAACCCGTACTTTGAACAAATGGCTAAGGCGCAGGGGTTTTACTCAGAAACGCTCATGGAGCGCATAGCGGAGCGGTCGTCGTTAGCTGGCTTTGGCGAGCTGCCTGTGGCAATTAGGCAGATTTTTGTAACAGCTCACGACGTGGAGCCCAATGCCCATATAAAAATGCAGTCAGCGTTTCAAAAATACGTGGATAATGCTGTGTCAAAGACGGTTAATTTCCCAAAGGAAGCCTCCACTGAGGACGTTAAGAAGGTTTTTATGCTTGCCTACACAACTAACTGTAAAGGGGTTACTGTTTATAGAGACGGCTCTAGACAAGAACAGGTGCTTTCAGTAAACAAGTGTGATACAAAAAAAACCACAACAACAACATACCAAAAAATAGTGCCACGCCAAAGGCCGTCGGTTATGAAAGGCACAACGCAGTGTATGCTAACCGGCTGTGGCAATTTGTACATTACTATAAATGAAGATGAACGCGGGATGCCCTTTGAGGTGTTTAACCAAATGGGCAAGGCTGGCGGGTGTGCGGCAAGCCAGTCGGAGGCTATCGGACGGCTTGTGTCTTTGGCGCTGCGCTGCAATATAGCGTACGAAGAACTGATTGGTCAACTGAAGGGGATTTCCTGTCATCAGCCGATTTGGGCAAACGGTGGCAAAATCTCCTCCTGTGCCGATGCCATAGCCAAAGCCATGGAGGGCTACTGCCGTAAACACTCAGGCGTGCCCGTAAAGGTTCACAACACATCACTTATAATGGGTGCTTGTCCGGAGTGCGGCGGTGCCGTTGAATACGAAGGGGGCTGTGCCGTTTGCCACGACTGCGGTTATACTAAATGCTCATAAAGTTAACGGATAATGTACAAAATAGGCTCAACTAAACGAATGCTGACAGGTTTTGTCATGTGATGACATAATTTGACACTTTTAGAGCCTATTTTTTGGCAAAAACCATGTGTTTTTTTATTTAATCTTTGGCATGGAAAATGCTTTATTATAGGCAGATACTAAGTAAGAGTCGAGGAGGAGGTGAAAGTAAAGGGGGTAAGGGAATTTTAAAAAATAGTAATATTAGGTAGTGGAAAAAAGGGTGTTTTGTTAATTGATACAAAACAGGTGGTTTTTAACCGCCTAAAAGAAAACAGAGATAAAAAGTTTGGAGGGTACTATGTTTAGAGTAATCCAAAATATGAAAGAAAGAGATGAAAGAGGTTTTACGCTTATTGAGCTTTTGATAGTTATCGCTATCATCGGTATATTGACAGCAATAGCAGTGCCGGCATTTCTTGGTAACAGGGAAAAGGCTAAGGTGAGAGCCGTTGAGTCAGGGTGTAAGGGAGCAGTGTCTGAGGTGCAGGGTTGGTTGGATGCGTTTGTATCGTTGGACCCATTTCTTGCATTAGATTCAACAGGTGGTGAAGGATGTTATGAAACAGCTAATGGTAAGACCTGTAGCGCTATTTATAATCAAGCGAGCTCTGGTACCTATGATAATGCTGATATATCAACGATACTTGATATAATTATAGCTCACCATCAAGGTAAGTTAGAAAAGAGCCCGTACAATGCAAATCAGAGCCTTTTCGTAGCAACAGCTGGTACATCCGGTACTTGTGTTGTAGAATCAAATGGTGCACGTTCAATAAAGATAAGCGGTTATGCTGAAAGTACTTCAACACCTATATTTAGCACAGTTGTAACGGCCAGATAGTATACAACGTAAAAAGTTAGGAGTCAAAAGGCGGGACCGTGAGGTACCCGCCTTTTTTGCTTTAAAAACTATTTAAATGGTACAATCCACCACAGGTTATTACAAATAAAAAAACTGTTGTATACATTATACAACGAGGGTGTCGGATATGCAAAGAAAATATGTTGCTGTTTTAATAAGCATATTAATAGTAGGCACAGTTATCATATATTTGCCTACTATTCAAAGCGGTTTTATATGGGATGACTTACAGTTTCTTCTGTTGCCGCTAAAGATGGGGGAAACACCATATAAGTATTTTTTTGGTTGGGGCGTATACTATAGGCCGTTTATACATGTTGTAAATACATTTGACTACAGTATATGGCATCTCGACCCAAGAGGTTGGCATATTACAAATATAGTAATTAATACCTTTAACTCATTTCTTATGTTTGTCTTTTCGCTATATTTTTTAAAATATAAAAAAGAGTCGGAATCGAAAGTTAAGTTATCAGAGCAATTTGACTTGAAATATATATACATTCTATCCTTTTTAAGTGCGATATTATTTACGGTAAATCCCCTGCATGTTGAATCTATTGCATGGATATCAGGTAGAACCGATCCCCTTGCAACACTTATGATAATAGCAGCGTTTCTTTCATTGACAATTTACTTAAGAACAATGAGTGGCGTTAGTTTTGTATTGGTGGGCATATTTTTTCTTTTTGGCCTTTTTAGTAAAGAAAATGCCATTGCTCTTATTATATTAGCCTTTGCTTACTGTATTATTATGAAGGCAGCCAAAAAACAATTTATAATGTCCATCGGTTTACTACTGTTTATTACGGCAATATACTTTATAGTATTTAGAAAAGGTGGCGGCATTCGAGAACTTGTAGAAACCCCCGGCTCAGCAGATGCCTTTTTAGCAGAGGGGCTTAATCTTGTAGAAATTATCAACCGGTTTATATTTGCAACCGGTTATTATTTTGAAAAACTGGTTTTACCGATTAATCTAAATTTAATGCCAAACATACCTAATAATCCTGTATATTACTTATTATTTGTTATCCCGTTTATTATAGGTATTGTTTTATATATTAAAAAGCTGCGACTTGAGGCTTTTATGTTTAGTTGGGGATTTTTAGCACTGATACCATCCCTTGCTATTTTGTATACTCAAATAGCTCTACCCATAGCTGAACGGTACTTATACACATCAAGCGTTGGTTTTACGTTGTTTATTGTTATGATGCTTTCAAATTTAAAGAGTAAACGAATAACTATTATTATTCTTTCATTTATTGCTATATCTTACACAGTTGTAACCGTTGATAGATTAAAAGACTGGAAGGATGATAAAACGCTTTGGGAGGTAACAGTTAAGCAAAATCCAGCATCTATAACCCCTGCTCTGAACTACGCCTCAGCCCTATTTCGCGAAAAAGAATACGATAAGGCTAGAGAATATATGTTAAAAATCTTACAAGTCAAAAACCTTGATTTTATATATGCTGCTAAAATTTTGCACTATCTCGGGAAAACAGAGTTTGATACAGGTAATTCGGAAAAAGCAGAAGAATATTTCAACGCTTCAGTTAAGGCATATCCTAAAAGTTCCGGCGTTTACAACGATTTGGGGACTTTATACTATGATAAATTTAATAAACTAAGACAGGATACTAATATGAATATTGCTTATCTTGATAAGGCTAATATAGATAAAGCAATAGAATACTTTCAACTAGCCTTAAAATATTCACCGGAATTTATACAGCCTAAATATAATCTAGGCTTAAGTTATTTAACAAAGGCACAATTGGTAGAAGCTGAAAAATACTTCAAAGAAGTCATCAGAGATGACCCGCAAAGTGTACTTGCTGAAGAATCCGCTAGTTTCTTAGCAGATATTGAGACAGTAAAACAACTAATAGATAAAGGAAAAATTAAAAGGTAACCAAAAGAAAGAAAAGAGTGTGGGGAAACCCCTTTTAGACAAAATGGGTGCGAAGGCGCACCTCCCTGTGCGCCTTCGCATCTTCGCCCTTGTTTTGCTTGCATATTACAACATTACGGTGGACCCCTTTGTCAAGACAATTTTTAATATCTTTTTGTTACTCCTCATTTATTTTTTCCATTATTTAGTGCTACTATACAAAAAAGGAGGGGTAATGTTAAAAGATAAAGAAAAGACAGCGCCAGATACATTCAAAGACAAGACAAAGGCGCTAGAGGCTGCCATTGCCCAGATAGAAAAGGCCTTTGGTAAAGGTGCTATTATGAAACTTGGGGAGGATTCCATTGCTGAGGGGATAAAGGTAATATCCACAGGTTCGCTCTCTCTTGACATTGCATCGGGCGTAGGTGGTATACCGCGGGGAAGGATAACTGAGATATACGGGCCTGAGTCTTCCGGAAAAACAACACTTGCCCTTAGCACCATAGCACAAGCACAAAAATTGGGTGGCGTCGCTGCTTTCATAGATGCTGAGCATGCCCTTGATATAAATTATGCGGGACGTTTGGGTGTAAACGTAGCAGAGCTTCTTGTATCACAACCAGATAGTGGTGAACAGGCCTTAGAAGTAGCTGAAACTCTGGTAAGAAGTGGGGCTCTTGATATAATAGTGGTGGACTCGGTAGCAGCTTTAGTACCAAAGGCGGAGATAGAAGGAGAAATGGGAGATTCCCTGCCCGGCCTCCAAGCAAGACTTATGAGCCAAGCTATGAGAAAGCTTACTGCGGTTATTTCTAAATCATCTACGGCCATTGTTTTTATAAATCAGATTAGGCAAAAAATTGGCGTTATGTTTGGTAGTCCCGAAACTACCACTGGGGGTAATGCCCTGAAATTTTATGCCTCCATGAGATTAGATATTCGTAAAATAGACAATGTTAAGGACAACCAGGAAATTAATGGTATAAGGGTGAAGGTGAAGGTTGTCAAAAATAAGGTTGCTCCACCTTTTAAGCAAGTTGAGTTTGATGTGATTTATAACTATGGAATTTCTAAGGCAGGCGAGGTGTTGGATTTAGGGGTTGAGGATAACATTATTGAAAAAGCCGGTACATGGTATAGCTACAAGGGAAATAGGCTTGGTCAGGGCAGAGACAATGTGCGCAAATACCTTATTGAAAATGAAGGCACATTTGCTGAAATTGAACAGCTGATCTTAGAAAAACGCGGATTAATAAAGCCGGTTCCGGTTAGTAAACCAGCCAATGAGCAAAACGCTTGACAAAAATATTAAAAACTATGCCCTTAGATTGCTTAGTGTAAGGGGCAGGAGTGAGGCCGAATTAAGACGGCGGATTAATCAGAAGGGATTTAGTCCAGAAGATACGGATTTGGTTATTGAATATCTAAAGGAGCACGGGTTTGTGAATGACCGTTTATTTGCCAAGGAGCTAGTGGAGCACACATGCTATGTGAAGTCTTTGGGGGCTCGCGGCTGTATAAATTACATGCGAAATCTTGAGATTGACAAGGCAGTTATAGAAGAAATAAACTTTCCACAGGATAAGGAATTTGAAAAGGCAAAAAAACTGCTTGAAAAAAAACGTGCTTATTTAGCAAAATACGAAGGGGTGGATGGGATAAAAAAACTCTACGGGTTTTTGCAAAGACGTGGTTTTGATAGTGCGGTTATTTCGGAAATTATTAAACAGGAGTATAGGCAAGAGGACTCGTCTGAAGGTTAATAAAAAATATAAAAGGGAAAACACTTTTCATGAAAAGTAAAGAGGTAAGAGAGCGGTTTATCAGTTTTTTTCAATCAAAAAATCATGAAATAGTTAAAAGTTCATCGCTTCTGCCAGTGGGAGATAATACGCTTTTATTTACAAATGCTGGAATGGTGCAGTTTAAATCGGTGTTTTTGGGCTTAGAAAACCGGTTAGAAAAAAGGGCTGCAACATGTCAAAAGTGCGTGCGTGCCGGCGGTAAACACAACGACCTTGATAATATTGGCTATACGGCACGGCATCATAGTTTTTTTGAAATGCTCGGAAATTTCTCCTTTGGGGATTATTTTAAAAAAGAGGCTATTGAATATGCTTGGCAACTGCTCACCCAGCACTTTGGGCTTCCAAAAGACAAGATGTGGGTTACTGTCTACGAGGATGACGACGAGGCGGTCTCTCTTTGGCTGAATCACACGGAAATGCCAAAGGATAGAATTGTACGGATGGGGGCTAAGGATAATTTTTGGCAAATGGGAGACACCGGGCCCTGTGGACCGTGCTCAGAAATATTAATAGACCAAGGTGAGGCTGTTGGATGCGGTCGCCCACAGTGTGCGGTTGGGTGTGATTGCGACAGGTTTTTAGAGATTTGGAACCTTGTCTTTATGCAATACGATAGAAAGGAAGATGGTACGCTTTTACCGCTGCCAAGTCCAAGTATTGATACTGGTATGGGGCTTGAGCGCATATGCGCAATCCTACAAGGTAAACTCAATAACTATGATACAGATATATTTGAAACTATAATTAAAGCAATAACGCAAAAAACCGGCGTTTCATATAATGCACAACACTCAACGGACGTATCAATAAGGGTTATTGCTGACCATATAAGAGCTATTACATTTCTTCTTTCCGAGGGGCTCTTGCCATCTAATGAAGGCAGAGGCTACGTGCTTAGAAGAATCATCCGAAGGGCTTCACGCCATGCTAGAATGCTTGGCGTCAGTGCTCCATTTCTACACACATTGGTTGAACCTTGCGTGGAATCGTACTCAGACCTTTATTTGGAACTTGCCAAGGACATTAACTCTGTAAAACGAACCGTATTGTTTGAAGAAGAGCGCTTTGCCAAGACCCTTGATAAGGGGCTTGAGATGCTTGATGGCATTATAAGCTCGGCTACCAAGACAAACATCAATGTTATTCCGGGTGAGGAGATATTCAAGCTCTACGATACCTACGGTTTTCCGCCAGATATAACAAAGGATATTGCACGGGAGCGTGGTTTAATTACAGATGATGATGGGTTTAATCGGGAGATGGAAAACCAGAAAATACGCGGTAAGGCATCATGGGTAGAAGAAAGTGGCTCAGCCGATGCCTTAGCATTATATAGTAACATTGCAGCCAATAGCGGACAGACGCTTTTTTGCGGATATGATACGATGGAGCGTCAGGCAACAGTAGTTGCCATTATCCAAAATGGGGGGATTGTTAACCACGTAAAAGAAGGTGAAAGGGCAGAGCTTATCTTAGACGCTACACCGTTTTATGCAGAGTCTGGCGGCCAAGTTGGCGATACAGGGCTCGTGTCAACAAATACGGCCAATGCCTCAGTGCTTGATACTAAAAAGATGTCAAATAACATACACGTCCACTACGTGCAGGTTGAAAAAGGTGCTTTCACTCCTAATAGTACAATCCTTTGCCATATAAATGAGGCGGTAAGACGCTCCACGATGCGAAACCATACGGCTACGCATATGCTCCATGCGGCATTAAGAAACGTACTTGGTGAGCACGTAAAACAGGCAGGCTCTCTTGTTACAAGTGAGCGCCTACGTTTTGACTTTACACACTTCCTACCCGTGGGGGCTAATGAGCGGTATATTATTGAAGATATGGTTAATGCTAAAATCCTTGCAAACCTGCCAGTAAAGACAACCATCATGGATTTCGATGAGGCAGTGCAAACAGGTGCTATGGCACTTTTTGATGAAAAATATGGTGCTCAAGTGCGGGTTGTTGAAATCGGGGATTACAGTAAGGAGCTTTGTGGTGGTACGCATTGCAGCTTTAGTGGGGAAATTGGCGGGTTTTACGTTTTATCGGAAAGCAGCATAGCCTCCGGCGTAAGACGTATTGAGGCTGTTACGGGGACAGCCTTCCTTGAAATATTTAGACGGCAGGGGGAGGAGCTTAAGGCTATTGCCGAGATATTAAAGACAGAAAACTCTTTAGATAAACTCCAGACAATGGTTAAACAGATGAAGGACGTTGAAAAGGAGCTTGAAAGACTCAAGCAAAAGGATATGGTAAAGGACATAACGGAAATAATAGACTCGGCTATTAAAGTGCAAGGGGTCAATGTCCTTTCTATAAGAAAAGATGGGCTTGAACAAAAGGAATTAAGGAGCTTTTCAGATATACTAAGAGAGCGGCTTGGCTCAGGCATTATATTTATAGTCTCTGTAAAAGATGAGCAGGCTAACTTCATATTGCTTGTAACAAAGGAGCTTACAAAACGCTTTGATGCCGGTAAGCTATTAAAAAAAGTGGCGGCAATAGCAGGTGGCAGAGGTGGTGGCAAGGCTAATATGGCTCAAGGAGGCACAAAGGATATAGACAAGGTGGATGGGGCTTTAAGCAGCTTTATTGATATAATAAAATCCTAATTTTAATTATAAGGGGGGACACGTCATGTTATTTGATGTATTAAGAAATACGGTTTTGGCTGGCATAGGGGTACAGGAGAGCTTAAAAAAAATGATTGATGAACTTGTCAAAAAAGGAGAAATAAGCTCCTCAGAGGGTACAAAGCTTATAAAGGAATGGTCGGAAAAAACTGCTAAAAAGGGGGCTGAAATTTTCAATATATCTGAAATTTTAAATAAAGCCCTTGAAAAAATGAATCTCCCTACGTTAGAGGATATTGAAAAATTAAACTCTAAGATAAATGCCCTTTCAGCGCGGGTTAGTCGGTTAGAAGAAGATAAGGCAGCTTTAGATAAAGACAAGTCAAGCTAATAAGGAACTATATATGCCAGAGCTCCTTTGGTACGAAACGGAAGGATAATGCCAAATTTAAGTGATATTTTAAAAATAAGGGCAACTTATAAAAATATAAGCAGAATAAGCCAAATTCTAAATGTATTCATAAAACACGGATTTGGTCAATTCATAGAAGTATTAAATCTCCACAGACTGATACCTTTTAGAAAAAGAATTAAGATAATAACAGAAGGTGGCATCCCAGAGTCTACCTCAATGGCTGAAAAACTACGTATAGCATTTACAGAGCTAGGACCTTCTTATATAAAACTAGCACAGCTCTTATCAACAAGGCCAGACCTCATAACCGAGCGATACGCAGAGGAGTTCAGTAAGCTGCAAGATAGGGTACCGCCATTTCCCTTTGCCGATGTTAAAAACATTATAGAAAGAGATATAGGAAAACGTTTAGATGAAATGTTCATAGAAATTGATGAAATCCCCATAGCAGCAGCCTCCATAGGGCAAGTCCATAAGGCAATACTTAAAGACGGCAGCAGCGTTGTTGTCAAGGTGCAAAGACCAAACATAGCCGTTATCATTGAAAAAGACATTAGCATAATGCGTACAATCGCTAATTTAATGGTTAAGTATATACCGGAATCCGAGATGTTTAACCCTGTGGGCATTGTTGAGGAATTTTCAAAGGCTATCAGAAAGGAGCTCAACTTTATAGAGGAAACCAAAAATATTAAGATATTTGCTAAGAATTTTAAAAATGTAAGCAAGGTCAAAATACCAACGGTGTACTCTGAGTACATTTCAACACACGTGATTGTTATGGAGTGGATTGAGGGCACAAGGATTGATAACATACCGGAGTTGGAAAAACGCGGGATTAATAAGCACGACGTAGCACAAGTACTTGTTGATAGTTACTTTAAGATGATACTTGAGGATGGGTTTTTCCATGCAGACCCGCACCCCGGTAACTTATTTGTTCTACAAGATGGCACTATCGGCATTGTGGATTTTGGTATGGCCGCATGGCTAACGCCGGATGTTATGGAAAGTATAGCTGCTATGCTTGTTGCCGTAGTCAGGAAGGATTACAATGCCCTAATAGACCAGTTCATTGAGCTTGGTATGATAACGGATGAGATGGATTTTGAAAAGATAAGAGGTGGCTTTATGTCTGACCTCATTGAAATCTTAGTCCCACTATATGAGTCCCCTTTAACAGAGATAAACGTTGCCGAATACCTTGATGCCGTAACCCGTATCTCCGTTAAACATAAGCTGCAAATCCCCTCATCTATGATTCTTATTGATAAATGTTTGCTAATAGTGGAAAAAATCGTGCGTGAACTTGACAACAATTTCAACGTCATAACAGCAGCCACACCCTATACGGCAGCGCTCATACGCAAAAGATACGGACCTAAGCGTATGTTTACTAAAATAGAACGCCATATGACCGAACTTAGCGATTCCCTAATAGCTACACCTAAAAAGGTACGCCTACTTTTGCGCCGCATGATTAATAATGAGTTTGCTATGAAAATTAACTTAGTTGGCATCGAACGTATGATTAGGGATATTGACCGCTCAACAAACCGTCTGGCTTTTAGCATAATAGTTGCCTCTATCATATTGAGTTCTTCAATACTAACGCTTTCAGGCGTTGGCGGCAGGATATTTGACATGCCAGCCATTGGCACCGTTGGTTTTATAATGGCGTTTTTCCTAGGCGTTTGGCTTTTAATATCTATACTGCGCTCCGGAAGGCTCTGAATAAAACAACATATAAAATGAACAGCATCACAACCCAACAACACTACAGCGGTTTTGATTATCTACGAGCCGTCATGTCTGTTTCCATAATAGCATGGCATACAGGTCTTGTTCTTGGCAATACCAAGATATTTGGCTATGAGTTATGGAATATAGACATCATTTTTTCGGATATAATGAACTTTAATTTCCAGTTATTAGCCGTTCCTATTTTTTATCTGATAGCACTTTTTTTAACAGTTAAAAAATTAATGGTTAAACCAACATACTATAGGGAGCGGCTGCGCAGATTAGTGTATCTGTACATTTTTTGGTCATTAATGTGGATTTTATATAACCACGGCATTCATTGGTTTGGTAAACTCCTCTCCTATGATTATAAAAGCATAATAAGGGTGCTGCTTGGCTCTGATTTTGGTGTATTTTATTTTATAAACTTTCTAATACTCCTAAGCGCTATTTCAAAATACGTGTACAAACTCCCATATAAATATTTAAAGCTAATGATAGTATACTCAATCTTATTTATAGCCCTATTTCCATGTATAGTACTTGCAACTAAAAAACTATTTATATTAGTAAACTATCTAAACCCGTTAAACTACTTGCCATATCTTCTAATAGCCACAGTAGTTGCCAAAAGTTATACAGAAAATGCAGCGTATTTCTATAAAAAACTTAAAAACTACATAATCTACCTAAGTATTGCATACCTACTGAGCACTATTTATGAGTGGCAATACTTAGTACACGTCAATTTCTGGATAGCAAACGGCTATGCCCTACCACCGTATGCGAGGCTATCTGTAGTATTTGGTAGCACGCTTTTGTTTTTATTATCTTTTTATATAAAAAAGCCATCCGTTTTTATTATTAAATTTTTATCAGACCACTCACTTGCCCTGTACTGTCTACACCCATTTATGATGGTACTTTTTAGGGACTACATACCGTGCAGATTATGCTTTTTTACTTATGTATTAATGTCATCAATCTTATTGACAATGTTAATTAAGAAAAAAGGCGCTACTTTTTAAGGGGGTTAAAATATTCAAATTTATAAAAAGCGTATTTGCTCTTAGATACGATAAACATACCAAAACAATTCTAATAGCCCTAATGATAGGTATATTAAGTGGAATAGCCAGCATAGCATTTACAACACTACTTGAATTTATAAAAGAACACGTATTTGAATCCGGTAAAGAAATACTTCATATAGGTAGTTCACTTGATTCAAGACTTTTGTTGCCACTCTTGCCAGTATTAGGCGCATTACTATTAATCCCCCTGTCTTTGAAATATCCCGGTGAGGTGAACGGTTACGGGTTTCCTAAATTTTTAGAAACCGTCAATCTAAGAAATAGTAAAATACCACTTAGGTCGGTTTTTTTAAAAATGTTAGCACCATCGTTAACAATAGGCACAGGTGGTTCTGCCGGCGTTGAAGGACCCTCGGCAGCCATAGGCGGTGGCTTAGGCTATATATTTGGTCGCCACCTCGGTCTTTCAGGTAAATCCATAACGGTCATGATAGCAGCAGGAGCCGCCGGCACAATAGCAGCATCCTTTAACGCACCAATAGCAGGCGTTATGTTTGCTATTGAAATCATCCTGCTTGGTAACTACGAACTTGTCTCTTTTGGCGCTGTCGTTATTTCAGCCGGTATGGCAACAGCCGTATCTAGGGCATATCATGGAGCAAATCCAGCCTTTATCGTACCAGACTACGATATAGCAGGGGTCTATGAAACACCTTTTTACCTTGTGCTTGGATTTTTATTAGGCGTACTTGCCGTTTTATACATAAAGTTTTTCTACAAAGTACGTGATGTATTTGAAAAACTACCCGTCAATACCCAACTAAAACCCCTAATAGGCGCTCTCTTAGTTGGAGCAATAGGGATTTTTTTTCCGCATATAATGAGCGATGGATACGAAGTAATAGCGGAAGCCTTAAAAGGCCATTACGTTTTCTGGGTTTTCATTGTATTAACAGCTTTAAAGATTGTAGCCACATCCATAACCTTAGGCTCTGGCGGTGCTGGCGGGGTATTTGCACCAGCTCTATTCATTGGCGCAATGGCCGGCGGCGCTTATGGCGTTATCGTAAAAACACTCTTTCCACTATATACCTCAACACCCGCTGCTTATGCAACCGTAGGCGTTGGCGCTTTCTTAGCTGCGACAACCCATGCACCGTTAACAGGTATGTTTTTGTTATTTGAAATGACTGGTAACTATAAAATAATGCTGCCCATAATGTTTGCAAGTATTGCCGGTGTGTTTACCGCCAAAAGCCTTTCCCCTGATTCCATTGATACAGCCGAGTTATCAAGGAGAGGAATTAATCTACGCACTAATATGGAAACAGCAATCCTACAGTCTATATTTGTTAATGAAATTATGAAAAAAGACTTTCAAACAATAAACGAAAATGACCCAATCGCTGTCGTTTCACAAATGGTTATCGAAGGTAAAGGCTTTTATTTTCCAGTAGTAACCGCTGATAATGAACTAATGGGGGTTATCTCAATGCAAGATATTAAGTCCGTTATGCTTGATAGCTATATTAAAGGTATAGTAAAGGCCGGCTCCCTAGCAACAGAAGATGCTATAACTTTAAAAACAGCCGATAACTTAAAAACCGCATTAGAATACTTTTCATATGAAGATGTGGACGAAATCCCAGTTGTGGAGTCTAAAACCCCTAAAAAGGTCGTAGGTATGCTAAAACGAGGTGATGTCATCACTGCGTATAATAAAGCAGTACTTAAACGACAGGTTGAAGATATTGATTTTTAAAGAAAGAAGAAAAAGAGAAAACAAGAAAAGAGAAAAGAAAAAAGATAGAAGATAGAAGATAGAAGATAGAAGATAACAGATAGAAGAGCGGGGGGAAACCCTTTTAGGTAAAAGGGTTGTCCCCCCGCACCCCCTTTCCTAAAACTTTTATCCTGCTAATAAGTGCTAAATGCTGTACACTGTGGTAGGATGATACTTTTTTCCCAAAGCTTGTGCAGGCATAACGAGTAAATCGGCGAATGGAAAGACAACCCCCCCAAAAAGAACGGGGGTTGTCTTTCCATTCGCCGATTTGGTGCTAAAAGGGGGAGTTCCCCCTTTAAATCCCCCTTGATACTTTGGAGCCACGCAGAGACTCTACAGTGGTAGCACCCCTGGTGCGTTTACGCACCAGCAAAAAAAAGAGTCAGAGGGGGTCTTTTCTCAGGGGGAGTGTTTTTTTCTCCCCCTGATTACACCAAAGCGTCTATGGGGAAATGGCACGGCCTAAAGAAAGCCGTCTTTTTGGCTTTCTTTAGGCCGTACGCTTTCCCCAATAAACGCTTTAGTTGTTATGTAAGTACAGTGATTAAGATACCCAACCCACTAAGCACTTAAGGGGTCAAGGGGTCATTCGACCCCTTGCAGGTAGGGGGTTTAAAAGGGGGAAGGACAGAGTCCTTCCCCCTTTTTCTTCTATCTTCTATCTTTTTATTTTTATTTTTATTTTTCTTTTTGATGGTATTCTTGAATGGATTTAATTTCTAACTTTTTAGAGCGGAGGTTTTCGATAGCCAGTGCTACTGCCTTAGCGCCTGCTATTGTTGTAGAGTATGGCACTTTATATTGTAAGGCGGTTGTACGTATAGACAGGGAGTCTTTTTTGGCTTTAGCGTCGGCCACAGTATTTATTATATAGCATATTTCTTTATTTTTTATTAAGTCAACTATGTGTGGCCTGCCCTCGTCCACCTTATTGATTGTTTCGACAATGAAGCCGGCCTCTTTGAGGTATTTGGCAGTACCGCTTGTAGCTGACAGTGTAAAGCCGTGGGTAGCGAGTATAGAAACGATTTCAATGAGTGCTGGTTTATCCTTATCTCTTACGCTTAGGAAGATTTTACCGTCAAGGGGGATAGCGTTATTGCTGGCTATTTGAGCCTTTGCAAATGCAAGGCCGAAATTCTCATCAATACCCATGACCTCGCCTGTGGATTTCATTTCGGGGCCAAGCAGGGTATCTACGCCAAAGAATCTGTCAAATGGAAACACTGATTCTTTGACAGCCACGTGTTTGATAGTAAAGCTTTCCGGTATTGACAGTGCTTTGAGTTTAACACCAGTCATGACCTTAGCGGCCACCTTCGCAAGTGGTATGCCTATTGCTTTACTGACGTATGGAATTGTTCTAGAAGCCCTTGGGTTTACTTCTAAAATATAAATGTCATCTGCTTTAACGGCAAACTGTATGTTCATTAAGCCTATGACGCCAAGCTCTGTTGCTATGAGTATGGCTTGGTCTTTTATGTTTTGGATGAGAGTTTCAGGCAGTGAGTAGGAGGGCAAAGAACATGCTGAGTCGCCGGAGTGTATACCAGCTTCTTCTATATGTTGCATAACGCCACCAACGATAACATCAACGCCGTCTGATACGGCATCGAGGTCTACCTCTATGGCGTCTTCAAGGAATTTATCTATCAACACAGGGTGTTTTGGTGAAACGCTTACGGCGCGTTCCATGTATGATACCATGGATTGTTCGTCGTAGACGATTTCCATGGCTCTACCGCCAAGCACGTAGGATGGGCGCACCATGACGGGGTAGCCTATTCTTTGAGCACAGCTTATAGCTTCAGGGGTTGACATGGCAGTGCCGCTTTCTGGTTGTTTTAGTTGCAGTTTGTGTATAAGCTCATTAAAGCGTTTTCTGTCTTCTGCGCGGTCTATGGCATCGGGGGAGGTACCGAGGATTGTAACGCCTTCAGTTTCAAGCGGGACGGCCAGCTTCAGTGGTGTTTGGCCTCCAAACTGGACTATGACGCCTTCTGGGTGTTCTCTTTCAATAATAGCAAGGACGTCTTCGATAGTTAGGGGTTCAAAGTATAGCCTATCTGAGGTATCGTAGTCTGTGCTAACGGTTTCAGGGTTGCAATTAACCATGATGGTCTCATAGCCAAGCTCTTTTAGGGCGTATACGGCGTGCACGCAGCAGTAATCAAACTCAATGCCTTGTCCTATTCTATTAGGGCCGGAGCCAAGTATGACAATCTTTTTGCGCTCGGTTGGTGGGGCTTCGCACTGTGCTTTTGGACTTGTTGCCTCTATGACGTTATTTGAGCCAACCTTTATGCTATAAAACGGTGTTTCGTAGGTTGAGTACAGGTATGGGGTTTTTGCTTCAAATTCGGCAGCGCAGGTATCCACCATTTTATAAACCGGCGTTATGCCAAGTTCGTGGCGTCTGGTTCTGACGGCCTTTTCGGTAGTCTGGAAGAGTGAGGCTAGTGTTCTATCTGAAAAGCCCATTTCTTTAGCTTGTCTAATTGTGGCTGTTGCAATGGTTTCGGTAGCGAGGGTTTTTTCCATATCAAGGATTTCTTTTATATTATGTAAAAACCATGGGTCTATCCCTGTAAGTGAGTAGATTTCCTCAACGCTCATAGCGTTTCTAAGGGCATGGGCTACGTATAAAATCCTGTCAGCCTTTGCGGATTTTAAGACGTATTTGAGGGCATCGTGGGTTTGTGGTGGGTTTTTAATCTCGTCAAAACCGTACAGGTCAAGCTCAAGGCTGCGGAGGGCTTTTTGGAGCGATTCTTTAAAAGTGCGCCCTATTGCCATGACCTCGCCAACGGATTTCATCTGAGTGGTTAGGGTGGTGTTGGCATCTGGGAATTTTTCAAAGGTAAAGCGTGGTATCTTTGTTACAACGTAGTCTATGGTTGGTTCGAAAGATGCTGGTGTTTCCTTAGTAATATCGTTAGAGATTTCGTTAAGGCGTAGGCCAACGGCAAGTTTTGCGGCTATTTTAGCAATAGGAAAGCCAGTTGCCTTACTGGCAAGAGCAGAGCTACGCGACACACGCGGATTCATCTCAATAACCATCATGTTGCCGTCTTTGGGGTTTATGGCAAACTGGATGTTGCTGCCGCCAGTGTCTACGCCGATTTCCCGTATGATAGCAATAGAGGCATCGCGCATAATCTGGTATTCTTTATCAGTAAGTGTTTGAGCTGGCGCTACCGTTATGGAGTCGCCGGTATGTATGCCCATTGGGTCAAAGTTTTCAATGGAGCATATGATAACCACATTATCCGCATTATCTCTCATGACTTCAAGTTCGTATTCCTTCCATCCTATGATGGACTGTTCGATAAGTACTTGACGTGCGGGGCTAAGGTCGAGGCCTTTTTTAAGCATTAGTTCAAACTCTTCCATGTTATAAGCAACCCCGCCGCCAGTGCCGCCAAGTGTAAAGGCTGGGCGCAGTATACATGGAAAGCCTATGGTGTTTATTGCGTGAGCCCCCTCGTCGTAGGTGTACACGGCAGCGCTAAGGGGCACTTGTAGGCCGATATGCTCCATAGCTGCTTTGAATAGCTTTCTATCTTCGGCTTTTTGAATAGCTTCAAGGTTAGCGCCAAGTAGTTTAACGCCGTATAGGTCAAGAACGCCTTCGTTAGCAAGTTCAACAGTTAAGTTTAAGGCAGTCTGGCCGCCCATAGTTGGCATAAGGGCATCCGGTCTTTCCTTTTGTATTATCATCTCAAGTATGTCAACGGTAAGTGGCTCTATGTATGTGGAGTTAGCGGTTTCCGGGTCAGTCATAATGGTGGCCGGGTTGGAGTTGACAAGTACTACCTCAAAGCCTTCCTCCCGCAAGGCCTTACAAGCCTGAGTGCCTGAGTAGTCAAATTCACAAGCCTGTCCTATGATAATAGGCCCTGAGCCTATTATTAGTATTTTATGTACGTCTGTCCTTTTTGGCATAGTCCTTCTTCATTAGTAAGTATTGTGATAGTAGTAAAATACTAGAAAAGTCCCTTTTCGATTAATTGTCGAAAGCGGCTAAAAAGATAAGTTGAGTCATTAGGTCCGGGTGCAGCCTCCGGATGATACTGCACGGAAAACATTGGGAACTCCGTATGTCTCATGCCCTCTTCCGTACCGTCGTATAGGTTTGTATGGGTTAACACCACCTTGTCCTTTAGCCCCTTGACATCAACGCAGTAGTTATGGTTTTGAGCAGTGATTTCGACCTTACCGGTAGTTAGGTCTATAACCGGGTGGTTACCACCGTGATGGCCAAACTTAAGCTTATAGGTGTTGCCACCAAGGGCAAGACCGAGCAACTGGTGGCCTAGACAGATGCCAAAAATCGGTACTTTGCCAAGCAAGCCTTTGGCATTTGCTACTCCATAGGTTACGGCGGCAGGGTCTCCAGGCCCGTTACTAAGAAAAACCCCAGCTGGTTTCATATCAAGCACCTCTTCAAAGTGTGTCCATGCCGGCACTACCTGTATGTCAAAACCTGTGTTGCTTAAGTGGCGTAGTATGTTTTTCTTTATGCCAAAGTCATAAGCAACGATTGTATACCGCTTGGCTTGCGGCTGACTCTCCATACGGTTGATACCCCAAAGCCCATTTTCCTGCCATTTATATGCGCTTCTAACGGTTACGTCTTGCACCATATCCCTGCCATCAATAGACGGGTACGACTGGAGCATATTGTATAGTTTGCCGACATCTGATACAGTTGAAGAGATTATACCCATCTGAGCGCCATGATCGCGTAGGTGGCGCGTAAGCGCCCTTGTGTCTATGGACTGAATAGCTACTATATTGTTTTTTTGTAGGTAGTGATGCAAACTGTCCTCAGCGCGCCAATTACTGTAAAAAGTAAAACCTTCTTTAATAACAAAACCTTCAACGGTGCGGAGGCGCACCTCCGCCTTTAGGCTACCGTTAGACTCTATATCTTGACTATTGATGCCATAGTTACCGATTTGAGTGTACGTCATAGTAACAATCTGGCCTTTGTATGAAGGGTCTGTCAGTATCTCTTGGTAGCCGGACATGGAAGTATTAAAAACCACCTCACCAAGACATATGCCTGTAGCACCAAAAGGTTTTCCTTCAAAAACAGTACCGTCTTTTAATATAAGAAAGGCCTTTTTCATCTATCCCTGCTGTTTTTTTTTTGATATAATCAATTAACTCCATGCGATGGAGCTATATTGCTGTAAAACCCCGTTTATCAGTAGCAATCTGAGCTATTTTTTCTACATCATAGTACCTGCAAGCCTCCATTAAAAGTCTGCACTCAAACCACATATCGCCATCCGAAACGGGCATAAATAGGTCATTAATGTTATCAGTACCAATATATACTGGTATCCCTGCCTCAATAAACCGAACAACAGGTGCTATGGAATTATGTATGGGGGCGTTTATGTTTGAAAGCGGCTTCATACTAAGTGCTGCCGACGGACACACAATAATGTTAAGCCCAGCATCTTTAATAAGCCCAATAATCCTGTTCATCTCCATCTCCGGTTTAGCAGCAACAGAAATGGCATGCACAGCACTAACGCGCCCCTCAAGGCCGTACTGAATAGTCTTTTTGGCTAAAAGCTCTGTCTCGTCCTCATAGGGATTATTTTCTTGGTCAACATGAACATCAAGGCGCTTATTCAAATCCTTTGCCATACGCATTATAATATCCAAGTGGTTTTCCATACGCGGTCTATCCCGAGAAGGCAGCCCGCCAATGACATCCGCCTTAACACAGGCATCGAAAAAGTGCTTACGTCCCTCACTATTTAAAACCCCTTCAAGCGGTTGCACGCCTATTTCAAAATAAATCTTCCCCTTATACGCCTCCTTAACAGTCAAGGCAGCTTGCAAAGGAAGCAGCTTAACGGTCTTATCGGCATCAACAAAGGTACGGCAGTAAGTAACCCCTTGCTCTATCATTTTATTAAGAGCCCTCGATATTCTCTGCACAAGGTCCTCAGGCGTATAATTTTCTTTTAAATACCTGTAAAGCTCCCACTTCTTTTTCATATCAACGTGCCCAAGTTTCAGATTTTCCATATTTATCAAGTATGCCTTATCGAAATGGGCATGATAACAAGCAAAGCCACCAAGTTTGTCTATCAGTTGAAAAAACTCCAGCTTCAAATTCCAAGGCTCACTGCCATCTACAATCTTGTACCGGGAAATAGACCGCTGCCGTCGTTCAACCATCTGCTCTATTGTCATTATAGCAACGTCCACATCCGTAATGAGCGGTATGCCATTTTCAATGGAAAGCTTCCTTATTAGGTTACTATCGGATGCCTCATCATAATCATTATTACCAGTAAGTATGTTGACAACTATATCGAATCTGTCATTTTTCAAAAAAGACATAATGTTAGGTTCTTTCGTTTCAGCTATTTTGAAAATCTCTATGTTAGGTATACCGTTTTCGTTAAAAAAGAGGCTTGTGCCCTTAGTTGCATAAATAACAATATTGAGGTTTAAGAGTTTTTGTACCGCTGGTAGCATCTTTTGCTTATCAGAAACCTTGCCAGCACTAATGAGAATATTTTTTTTACTCTTGTTAGCGAGGAGTTTTAGATTAAACGAAAGCATCTCAATAGTTGTATCTAATTTTTCCATATTCAAAACTCCTTCTATTAATTTATTGTTATAATACTTCAAAAAAAAACCTTCCACCTTAATTTGTGGAAGGTCATATTTTATAATAATTTATCACTCAAGTCTCCTTAGTGCAAACAACATAGAAGCTATTCATTAAAGCATAAGTAGCATATTTCTGTCAAGTATAAACGCAATGCCCAGCGATTCTCATTTTGAATAAAATAAGAGGAGAGACTTATGTTAAAATAAAACGAATAGTTTAAAAGAGGTGAGTCAGATGGGGTAAATATAAGCTTTGATTGGTTAGTAGAAAAGTTAAAAGAAGCAATAAAAGATTTTCCTGATTATAGAGAAGGAAATAACCAATACCGTTTGGCATAAATATTGCTCAAATAAAGTTTCACAAATTTATAGCGCATTTCGATTTGATAAGTACACAAAGTGTAGATAATAAAATAAGGCAGACACTCGAAAGGTCTGCCCCTACAATACCCGTATTTTTGTAGGGGTGAACCTAAGGGCAAGCCCTTAATTTTCGAAAAATAATAGTGGTGTTTTTTTATACCTCACGAAAATAGTGTTTTTTGGGGTTCAAGGGGTGTGTAGGCACACCTCCCTGGTGTGTAGGCACACCTCCCTGTTGTGTAGGCACACCTCCCTGTTGTGCTGCCGCACCTTCGGCGGGAGTGTTAGGGCAGCGCCCTCACTTTGTATTTGTTTCCTGATTATTTTTAATAGTGGTTTGTAAACCTAATTTGTTTGGGTATAAAAGGTTTATCCCCGCTATTTTTTTTGTCTTTTCTCTTTTTTTTTATCTTTAATGGTTGTAAGGAATTAACAGCCACGGCTACAGTGGTACTATTATGTATTAAAGCTGAAAACACAGGAGGTAACACCCCTATTAATCCAAAGCATATAAGAAAGGTGTTGGTTCCAATAATATATCGAAAGTGCTGTTTAATGCGCAGCATGGCATTTCTAGCTATAGTGCGTGATATGAGAATTTTCTCCAGATTGCCATCTAAAAGTACAACATTACATGTTTCCTTTGCTATATCTGCTCCTTGTTTCATTGATACACCTACATCCGCAAGTGATAGGGCGGGGGAGTCGTTTATTCCATCACCAACCATTATAACGGTATGACCTTGATTTTGAAGCCCTTGAATTATGTCGAGCTTATCCTCTGGAGACATTTGGCTGTAGTATTCGTTTATACCGAGTTTGTGGGCTACGTATTTTGCAGATACTCTATGGTCGCCTGTAAGCATGATTATCCGCTCTACTGTATTATCATCCTTTAGGTATTGGAGGAAATTATAAGATTCGGCTCTTACAGGGTCATTAACGGTGATAACGCCTGCCAACTCATCCCCTATAGTTATGTATAAGATAGAGTGGCCGCTTTGTGCCGAGTCCTTTATAATATGCTCAGCTCCTTCTACACTGATTTGATTATCCTCATGTATAAAGTGTCGGCTGCCAACAAGAATGCGCTTACCGTCTATCTTGGACGCTATACCGTGGGCTATGATATATTCCACCTCTGAGTGGTTTTCATGATGAATTAAGCCTTCCTCTTGTGCCTTTTTAACAACTGCGCTGGCTACTGGGTGCGGGAAGTGTTCTTCTACGCAGGCGGCATTTCTTAATATATAGTCTCTACTGTATCCATTAAATGCTCTTACATCAACAACCTTAGGCCTTGCTTCAGTGAGTGTCCCTGTTTTATCGAATATAAAAGTATTCGCTATTGCTAGCTTTTCTATAAACTTTCCACCTTTGATAAAAGCGCCCTGTTTTAAGGCATCAGTTAGTGCAGACCTTATCGTTAGAGGTGTTGACAGTTTAATGGCACATGAGTAATCTACAATTAGTACTGATGCAGCCTTAATGCTATTACCTGTAAAAAGATATACTATACCGCTAAAGAAAAAAGTATATGGTACAATTCTATCAGCAAGGCGCTCAGAATAGCTTTGGACGTCTGCCTTAAGCCGTTCAGAATCCTCTATTAGGGCAATCATCTTGGATATGCGTGTTTCGTCTATTGTCTTTGTCGTCTTTATCAAAATCCAGCCTTGCTCTACTACTGTACCGGCGTATACCGTGACTCCTGTGCGCTTTATAACAGACAGTGGCTCGCCTGTTAAAGATGCCTGATTAATCATAGCCTCGCCTTTTATTATAATGCCGTCTATTGGTATATGAGCCCCTGCCCTTACTACAACGATGTCTCCTATTTTGATGTCTTTTGTGTCAATTTCTTCCTCTATGCCATTTCTATGTACCCATGAGCGTCTTCCATGAAAATCAAAAACCCCCCTAAGATTAGTTCTTGCCCTGTGTCTTGTCCATTCCTCGAAATACTCACTGACCTTTAACAAAAATGATATAACGCTGGCCGTTAGATATTCTTTTGTTAGCATAGCGCTGGCTATAGCTGTGGAGTCAAGGACGTCTACGTTTAACCGTTTATTAAAAAGTTCCCTTATTGCCTTTTTGAATATAGGAATGGCTCCATAAAAGGTTATAAAAGGACGCACCTGTAGGGGGATGAGCGGCCGTAGGGCTAAGAGGCTGCCTGAAATAATGACAGCAGCCCTTTTCTTACTAAGAGTGGTTGGTTTTTGTGCCTGTTTTCTACCTATGGTTAATGGAATATCATGGATTGCCTTTAAAAGTGTCGCTTTAACTGAGTGGCTTCCGTTATATAGTATTAACAAGTTCAGTGTTTTATGATTAAACGATACCTTCTTAACTCCATTTAAAGTGGTAAGCGGAGTTTCTATTTGAATGGTATCTAAAATAATCCTCTTTGGCATTATAAGACTTAGCCTTAGTCTTTTGGGCAACTCATGTGTTATAACGTAGTTCATTTGTTATCGTGTCCATCGTTTTGTTCAAGTTTATCGAGTATGCTTTCCATTCTTTCTAGTCTGGTCTGAGTGTCTTGTTTTTCGTTAATCCTTGAAAAGACATACGAGCCAACAACTACGGAGCCTATACCAACAAGAATATTTAAAGCCCCACGAAAGTATCCCTTGGTCTTACTCTTAGAATCCATGATTAGTTTTCCTCCTTATTCTTAGCAATTTGGGCTTCAACTTTTTTTTCTATCTTTTCTAATATCTCTTTTTCCCGTCGCACGGTATCCGAGGCTGACTCAAGGTCTTTAGTATACGCATATTTAGCCTCCTCGATTATATCCTCAACGTCCTCCTTAGTCTTGGCGGCTTTTGAAGCCATCCACTCTTTAAAGGCATACCCCTCCTTAACCGTACCAACCACAGCAGGCCTCATCTTATTAGATAGCTTAGCAAGCGCTATTGCACCCAGAGCACCAAAGGCCCCTGCGGCCGTTAACCACAGGCTCTTTTTGCTGATAACCCATCCATCCATATCATGTTCACCTTGTTCATTATTATTGTCCGTATGTTGTTCATTATTATTTTCATCAAGCATTTGCACTCCTCCATTTAAATTATTATGTATGTAGATAATCAGCTATCGGCTGATTTTACAAACCTCATGGCTATGGGAAATAGTACGTCAAGGGGCTTAGGCAGTAAGGCGTGTACTGCCACATTTAGCAATGTGCTTACAATAGAATCACCATAGTTGCCGTGGCTAATAGGGCTATTTATTTGCTGTGCTTCATCTTCTACATGACTTGAATGTGATTTAAAAATAGCGTTTATGTGAGTTTTTAATATATGTGGGCTTAGTACTTTTTCATCAAATTTGATAAGTAGCCGTCCTGTCCTATGATTAGTTGATACATGAAATACACCTTGTGTGTTCATAAGTTTATCTTGCAGGTATGTACACGAGTTGAGCTGTCCCTTTATAGTAGGTATCTCAAACCTAACTCTGCCTGGCAATACACTAGTAGTTATCATAAGTACTGTCTCCTTATGCAAATAATAAACGTCTGTGTTTGTAGATATGATTTAAACAAAACATTAAAAACGCAATCCCTGAACTTATATGTAGGCTTTTAATACCTGATAGTGCACTAACAATATTTACTGTTAATGAAAGAAGCATGCCCGTGTTGATGACATGTCTATTGATAAGCAAGGGTTGTATGCTACTATTTTTCGTAACAGATTTGTAATTGTCCTTTGTTGACACATATGGAGCAATGACTTCCATGAGCATATCTATGTTTAGTGCTGGGGCATTATAAATAATCAAAAGGCTGCCTACTTTGTAACTAACTGAAACATCTATTACACCGTTAATAGTCATGAGCTTATCTTTAAGTTTATAAGCCATAATAGGTATTTTTAGCGCTTCGTCTCTTACTCTCAATCTACCATCTATAAAGCTTACGACCATTTCGTTCTCCTTCATGAAATTGAACATTAATTTCATCTATTATATAAAATTTCTATACTCAAATAAACTAGGTTTGCGAAAAATAATGAGTAAAGTATGGATTTCCAGATATGGGATTCCAAAGGGACGAGTCCCTTTGGCGGGAGAATGAGGGCAGCGCCCTCATTCTTTAGTCCTTTTCTTTGATATAAAGATTTGCAAACCATATTTTTTTTGGTATAGAATTTAAGTATAAGCCTAAGCGCCTATACCTAAAAGAGTTCCACCTTGATAAATAATAAACGCCATACCCCAAGCTAACGTAAATCCGTAGATAAGGGCTACGCCAAACCACTTCCATGTGCCAAATTCCTGTTTAAAGGCAAAAGCGGTTACAAGGCATGGCATGTACAAAAGCACAAATACCATAAAAGCATAAGCCGACAGCGGAGTAAAGGTCTTTCGCACATAAGGGATTACGCCAGTGGTTTGTTCATCTGCCTCTGTTGAAAACGAAGAAATGCCGAAAGTGGATACAACGTTTGATACCGCATCTTTAGCCGCATCCATAAAGGAAGTGCCAAGAAGCTTTAAATCGTCGCTAAAACTTGGTGTTTCATCGTCTTTTAGTGCTGCCTCTTTAGCGTAAATTTCCCCCATTGTGCCTACCACTATTTCCTTTGCTACAATGCCAGTCAGCAAACTCGATGTAGCCTCCCAAGTGCCAAAGCCAAGCGGTTTAAAAATCGGAGCAATTGTTTGTCCAGCCTTTCCAAGCAAAGAGTCCTTCTTGTGTTCAACCCCCCACGGCAGATTAAATAAAAACCATACAATAATGGAAGCTGCAAGTATGTACGTACCGGCCTTTACGACAAAATGTTTAGATTTTTCCCATGTGTGTATCATAAGGTTACGAAAAGTGGGGATTCTGTATGGTGGAAGCTCTAAAATAAACATCGGGGAGTCACCATGAAATATGGTCTTTCTAAAAAAAATCCCCATAACTACAGCCAAAAATATGCCTATAACATATATAGACCACAAGACAATAGCGGCGGAGTCTTGGAAAAAGGCCCCGGTAAATAATACGTAAACCGGCAATCGAGCCCCACAGGAAATTAACGGAATAAGTAACGAGGTGAGTATCCTATCTTGTGGATTTTCTAACGTCCTTGTAGCATAGATTGCTGGCACATTACAGCCAAAGCCAAGTATCATCGGTATAAACGAGTTACCATGCAATCCCATGCTGTGCATAGCCCTATCCATAACAAAGGCAGCACGTGCCATATAGCCGCTTCCTTCTAAAAATGTGATAAAAAACATCATAGCCGCTATCACTGGTATAAATACCATAACAAAGCCTACCCCGCCGATAATGCCATCCGTAATTAGCGACACTAACCACTGAGATACCCCAATGGTGGCCAATAGCTCAGAAGACCAGCGATTTATCGGACCTGCCGTTGCAGCATCTATCCAATCTACAAACGGTGCTGATAGATCAAAAGTTAGCTTAAACATTAGCCACATGGCTACAAAAAATATTGGTAACCCTAACACCTTATTTAAAACAATGGCATCAATGCGTTTCGTAACCTCTGTTTTTTTAAGACCGGGTCTTTCAAGCACCTCGTGCACAAGACCTGTGGCCTTGGCGTATCTGGCGTCGGCTATAATGGTCTCTAAATCATCACCGTGTGCCTTTTGTAGATGCTTGATTGCCGTACTTTTGTAGATGCTGTCTATGGGAATATTTGTCTCCTTAAGTACATACCTGTCATGCTCTATTAATTTTATAACAAGCCACCTTATAGGACTATCTGCTGTTAAAGTAGGAAAATCATTGACAATTATACTGGTTATTTCTTTTATGGCTGTTTCAATATCTTCGTCATAATTTAAGTGTTTTGGCAAATATTGCGTTTTGTTTTCAGCGACTTCTAATACCGCATCCATCAGTTCATTAAGACCTTTTTTCTTTGTAGAAACAGTCGGAATAACCTTTACACCCAATATTTGTTGTATTTTTTTAATGTCAATCTTATACCCCTTCTTTTCCACCTCGTCAAACATATTTAGGGCAACAATTACGGGTAAGTTAAGCTCAAGCAGTTGAATTGTAAAAAACAGGCTCCTTTCCAGATTTGTTGCATCAATTACGTTGATTATCAGGTCCGGTTTGGAGTTAATCAGGTAATCTCTGGCTATCAACTGTTCTTGAGTGTAGGGGCTTAGACTATATGTTCCTGGCAAGTCTATGAGTTTGATGGTGTTATCTTTGTGTGTTATAAATGCCTCTTTTTTGTCAATAGTAACACCCGGCCAGTTGCCAACTTGAAGCCTCGTGCCTGCTATTGAGTTAATCAAAGTGGACTTGCCTGAGTTAGGGTTACCTGTTATTGCTATCGTTATAGCCTTACCTTGGCTTTCATCAATATAGCTATTATCATGTATAGTGTCTATTAATATTTCCCGTGCTTCTTTTCTTCTAATAGACAAACTGTACCCTTTAACGATTACTTCAATGGGACCGCCAAAGGGGGCGACTCTTTCCACCTCTATTTCCTCATTAACAAGTAATCCCATGTCCATAAGTCGCCGCTTCATTGGTCCATCTACTATGATTTTTTTAATTTTGCCTTTTTCACCGGGCTTAAGCGATGCTACCGTCACCTTATAATACCTCCAGAAATTTATAACGACATAGAAATTGAAATTTAATTTCAACTAAATGCCGAAAAAAATACCTCTAAAAAAACGACATCCCATTAACATTCATTACATATCCCGTAGAGAGACATTGTATGATCTTTAAGTGTAAAGCCATACCTATTAGCTATTTCTCTTTGCAGTTTTTCGATATTTTCGTCTAATATTTCAATATTTTTGCCACACCGTATACATATCAAGTGGTCGTGGTGTCCACTGCAGAAGGTGTTTTCATAACGTATGACCCTATCACCAAAGTCAACTGTCTTTGCAATGCCTGACTCCGTTAGTAACTTTAATGTCCTGTAAACAGTAGTAAGCCCAATGGTTTTATCCTTAGCTTTGACCACCTCATAGAGCTCTTCATAGGTTAAGTGCTTAGCACTTTTGAGGAATATATCAACAATAAGGCCTCTTTGATGAGTTTTCTTTAAATTTTTCTTCGATAAATATTGATCAAATCTTTCTTTAGCTTCAATTGTCATAGGTTTTCTTCTAATTGAAATCCAATTTCAATATCTATTATTATATATTGTGTTTTTTAAATTGTCAAGCAAGATGGACACATTTTTAAAGACAATCTCCAAAATGTCATCACCTTGTAGATGAGCTTGTTTAAAAATTTCTTTTAGAACTATAGAGATACTTATCGTGATTTTCAGATAAATCACTTTCCCCATCTATAACTCCAGCCATTTGAAAGATTGGGTCTTTCTCCCAAAGCTCGTCTTTTAAATCCAAATCTTTTTCTGATGGTTCATCTTCACATATTACTTTAGCTTTTTTCCCCTTCTGGCATATTTACTTTTTCCAATGGTTTAAATATACCATTCCAAAAAATTACCTCAATCACCTTCGGCATTGGAATCCACCTTTTAATTATTGTGGGCTATAATAATTCATAAATTTTTATGATAATTATTAATTTTATTATACTACACATATTCTCAATACACTATAATTATTTTTATTATAGAGCGTTTCGATTTGATAAGAACACTAAAAACAGGGGAGCCTCATAGGTCTGCCCCTACGATACACGGATTTTTGTAGGGGCTAACCTAGGGGCAAGCACTTTTATAACGTATTACTGTTTTGTCTTATTACAAATCTGCTCCCATATAGCAAAAACATTCTTTTCGGTATCCATGCAAATAACAAAGTATCCAGTTTCCGGCACTAGTGTCTTAGTAACCAATATTTTGCCACCTAAAGCCTCTATCTTCTTTGCATATTCATCTGCAGAGGGGACATCTATATAATTTATAATAGTATGCTGTGGATGTTGTCTTTTTATGACCCCACCCATCATTGCGTTTTCCCCTTGCTCGTTTGTAGTGGTTATTAGCCAATAATCCATAGGCCCTGCGCATTTTTCAAACTTCCAACCAAATATCTCCCGATAAAAGTTCATAGTTCTTTCGATGTCATCTGCCGGTATCTCAAAGTGTACTATTGTAGGCATTTTATAAACCTCCTTATATCTTTTATTAAATAATAAACGATCAATAACATTTTTATAAAGTGTATAGTGTATAATACACATTGGCTGTGTTATGTCTTTTTTTGAAGAACTCGCATAGAGAGTAAGTTGACGGAACAGGAATTTATAGAATCACTCAATCTTTGCGTTAAATGTGGAGTATGTAAATCTCAATGTCCCACGTTTAATGCTCTACATACCGAAACACAATCTCCAAGGGGAAGGGTGCAGGCTTTAAGATACTATATCGGTGGCAAACTCCATCCCACACCTAAACTAAACGATATTATGTTTAGCTGCCTTTTGTGCGGCAAATGTAAAACGCTTTGCCCACTTGGTATTAACCTTGAAGAGGTTTTTTACTACGGACGAAATCTGCTTCAAAAAACGGATAAAAAACGCAACCTATTTCGCCTTTTTTCAAAATTTGCGTTTCAAAACACTGATATGAGTATCGCCATATCAAAACCCTTTCATAAAATAATAAACAGAAGCCTCATCCATAAAGGACTGTTGCCAAAAGATATTGAGTACTGCGAAACGCCATTTCAAAAAACCGGCGTCTTTCGCGCTAAAGATGATAAAATCGGTAGGGTTGCCGTATTTTCCGGCTGCACCGTTAAACACGTTTACCCTGAGCTTGCCTTTTCCCTCGGACACGTCCTTTCCTTTCATAACTATGAAGTAGTGTTTCCTAATGCTGAGGTCTGCTGTGGCGCTCCTTTTAGAAGCCTTGGAATGGACGATACCGCTAAAAAATATGCAAGAAAAAATTACGATATTTTCAGACATCTTAATGTTGATGCGATTGTATCTTTATGCCCTACCTGCGTTGTTGCCCTAAAAATGTACTATCCTAAGCTTTTAGGTGAATCCTTCAGTGATAATATTTATGATGTATCTACCTTCCTTATAGATAAAATAAAAGCCGCTACAAAACCTTTTGAACAAAAGGTAACATACCACGACCCCTGTCATAGTATAAATATCCTCAACACAAAACATGAACCAAGACAACTACTAAAATCAGTAGGGGCAGAGGTGGTTGAACCAGATAAGAGTATATGCTGCGGCTTTGGCGGCACTTTCAGTTTCTTTTTTAAACAAACCTCAAAGGCCATCCTCCAAGCATCAATCCATAATTTAAATAACACAGGAGCTTCTTCTATAGTAACTGGCTGCCCTAACTGTATTTTGCAATTAAGTAAGCAAATTGGAGATAAACCCATTTATCATATCATTGAGGTAATTGAAGAAGCCCTTTTGTAGCAAATTGAAAAAATAAAAAATGAAAAAATAGCTGCGGGGGGAAACCCTTTTCAAGAAAAAGGTGCGTAGGTGCGGGGGCGCACTCCCGTTAAACGCACTCCCAAACCCCCGCACCCTATACGGGAGTGCGCCTACGCACCTTTAATCTCTATCCTTTCTGCCCTTCTACGCTTTTTAATAATACGCTACGACTAAACCTTATACTTGGGCTTTCTATAATTTGAAACCCAACATCCTTAGCAATAGCAACAATTTCCATAAACCTATCAAATGATACATGAATTTTGGGTTCGGCAATAAGCATATTCCCTTCTGGTTTCAATATATTAACAATTTGTCTAAAAAACTCACTTGTATTTGGCACCTCATGTACCATCCAAAAAGCCAGCACAAAATCAACTGACTCGGTAACCTCGATACTATCAGGTTTACAGAGTCTTGGCCGTATGTTATTAAAAACATTTGCCTTTTGTGCCCTTTTGCTTAACACTTCAAGCATCTGCGGCTGTAAATCTGCCGATATGACGCACCCACTATGCCCTACAAGTTTTGCCATACCTATAGAAAAGTATCCCATACCGCAGCCAACGTCAAGTACAACCATCCCTTCCTTTACATATTTACTTAAAAGCCTTTCAGGACTGTGTATTAGATTTCTTAGTTTATTATCAAAAAAATAAGCCTGCCACCATGGACATACATTAGATTTCATACGTACTTGTCTCCTTTTATAAATCTTCTATGCCGCATAGCAATAAACACACCCGTGCTTACAGGTTTTGTAGCGGCCAATATCTTTACTTAACACACAACCACAGTGTGGGCGTTGGCTCTTATCTTTTAGTGCGTTTAAAGAGATGCCAAATATCTCTTTTATTAGCTTATCGTCTATGCACTTACTGGGCATAACGCCATATGCAGAGAAATCATATGGTTGAGCACAATTGTACGCTGCGATTGAGTGTTTTTGTGCTATGTCGGCAATTCCAAGTGCAATGCGCTGCACAATTTCTATGTCGTTGGTAATATCATAAAATTTAATATTTTGTTTGTTCATTTTATTCAATACTTTTTTATAGCGATTAATTTCTGCAAAACTAAATATAATGCGCCTCGTATAACCTTGAAGAAATCCGGCAAGTTTATAAAAGTGTTTCACGATATATTTCTCATCTGTTACATCGGTTATTAATATCGGGTCAAACCGCCATATAACCCTGTCAATACCAATAAGCATTGATAGCTCCCTAAAGGTTGCAATAGCTTGCTCTAAGGCTGGCACGTAAGGCTCTATAGCCTTTGAATAGCCATTTAGGGTAAACAAAAAATAGTACTTAACACCAAGCCTGTCTAGTTCTTTTAAGTGTTTTATAATAGGACGAGGGTTTTTTGTCCAAAACACTATCACATCAACCGCATCGGGTAAGAGTGAAACCCGGCTTATATGCGCCGGATTAAAGGGGTTTTGGACATCCACGTAACCTTGATGAAGGCACTCCATAAACCACTCCGCATAAAAAGCCGGTATATCTGTCCGTCTGCTAGCTGATATTATCATCTACAGTAAATAAATATCGCCATTTCTTATGTGCATCTTCCTCTCCAGTTCATCTATAGTCATCGGATTACTGAAAACCACCCCTTGTGCGTTATCGCAATCAATGGTATTTAAAAAATCCAATTGTGGCTTAGTTTCAACAGATTCGGCAATCACCGTTAAGTTCATGGTATGTGCCATAACAATAATAGCCTTTACTATATCAGCGCTATTTTTATCAGTATCTATATTACTCAAAAAAGTACGGTCTATCTTTATAGCCTCTATTGGCAGATATTTTAAACAACTTAGCGACGAGCGCCCTCCGCCAAAGTCATCTATAACAAGCTTAATACCAATAGCGCTCAGTTTTTCAATAATAAGATTAGCACCTTCAAAGGACTTAAAGCAAAGCGTTTCGGTTAATTCAAGAATAATATCTTTTGCATTTAAACGATACGTTGACAGTGCAGAATTAATAATATCTACAAAATTAGAACCTTTAAGCAATTGACTAATAGGTAGATTAATTAAAAGAGATAAGTTGACATATCCCTTATCGTGCAAATACTTTAAATCCGAGCAGGCGTTATCTAAAACCCACTTCCCTATATCAATAAGCATACCGACTTCTTCCGCTATGTACAAAAAGCGACTTGGCTCTATAATTTTTCCATCTACCTGCCACCGCAAAAGAGCCTCCACCCCCACAACCTTGAAGGTTTTCAAGTCCACTATCGGTTGATAAAATACCTTAAACTCATCCTTTTCCATAGCGTAGTGCAATTTATTTTCAATAGAAACCCGCTCACTTGCAGCAATGTCCATCTCTTGCGAATAGAACTTGTAATTACTGCCAGTTTCACTTTTAGCATGATACATCGCGGTATCGGCGTTTTTAAGCAGATTTTCCACATTAATATCATCATCCGGGTAAACTGTTATACCAATACTAACACCAATAAAACACTCATGCCCTTTTAGTTGGAAAGGCTCTGCTATTGTTTTAATAATCTTTTGAGCTGCCACTGCGGCATCCAAATTTCTATCCATATTCGTAAGTATAATAACAAACTCATCTCCGCCTAAGCGAGCCACCGTATCAGACTGACGCACGATAGTCAGAAGCCTCCTGCTTACCTCTTTAATAAGCAAGTCGCCGATGTCATGTCCGTAGGTATCGTTTATGAATTTAAATCTGTCCAAATCCAGATATAAAATAGCAAACTTGCGCATATTGCGCTCAGACATTGAGCGTATCTGATGTAACCGCTCGTAAAATAAACTGCGATTTGGCAGCCCGCTTAACATATCATAGTGGGCAAGCTCTTCAAGTTTAACCATTAAGTTCTTTTGCTCCGTAATATCCTCTATCATTGCTATGTAATACATAAACTTTCCACTATCATCATAAATTGCCGATGCCGTATAATTAACCCATATAATGCTGCCATCTTTTTTAATGTAACGTTTATCTACCTTAATCTTGGGTACTATCTTCATATCCAGTTTTCCAACTAATGCCATCTCTATGCTGGTATCGTCAGGGTGAGTAATATCTGTAAAAGTGAGCTGCCTCAACTCCTCCTCCGGGTAGCCGGTAATCTTACAAAGCATCTCGTTAACCTCTAAAAACTGATAGGCACTATTTACAAGACAAATCCCAAGCGGTCCTTCTTCAAATACCTTACGAAAGCGTTGCTCGTTTTCCCGTAATGCCTCCTCTATCTTTTTTAAATTGGTTATGTCGCGTACAATACCAACAAGTCCCTCTATTTTGCCATTTATACCAAAATGCGGCACCTTTATTGATTGAAACCAGTGGCGTTGACCATTTTTAAACACAACAGTACGCACTGTCTCTTTAACATGGCCAGAACTAAACACATACTTATCATCATCAATGTCCCTTTCTGCCTCACCCATGTCAAGCCTCACCTCATAATCGTCCCTACCAATAACGTACTCCTTTGGTAGCTGAAAAAAGTCAACAGCCCTATGGTTTACTATAATATAGCGACTTTCTAAATCCTTAAAAAATATTATGTCGTTTGCAGATTCTATCATCATTTTAAATTTTTCAAGGTATTCCTCAGCCTTTTTCCTCTGTATTATGCCAGCTAGCGTATTAGCTAAAGATGCCAGAAAATCTTCTACCTTTGGGTTTCTTTCATGCTCTTTATTCGTGTACAGATTAATAACCCCTATCACTTTTAAATCAAACACTATTGGTATGCAATAATGCCCATGGAATTCAACATCATCCATAAAGACCTTATGTGCTGGGTTTGTGCAATCTGCATAAATCACCCGCGCACTTGCCACCGCCTTTCCACAAATACACACCCCAATAGGTACTGTATTACATTTTTTTAAATGTCCATCAGAAAAGCCAACCTGCGCACTCAGTAAAAGCACTTGCTGATTATCATCAACAAGATAAATCCCTCCTTTTGGTTTTAACATAAGCCAGTTTAGGTTTATTATAACTTCAAGTATGTCATGTAATAATTCGCTTAACGATAAATGCTTTAACGATAGCTCTAAGACGGTATTTAAGGCATTTTTAGAATAATAGTTATATTCAAGCTCTTTCTTATAATTGTGCAATCTCTTAGACATTTCATTAAATGCAAAAGCCAGCCTTCCTATCTCGTCCTCTCCATTAATTTGTACAACTGTGCCAAAGTTACCCTCACTAATAGCCCTGCTTGCCTTAGCCAGCATTAATAACGGTTTTGATATATACATGGAGATAAAATATGCAAGCCCTATAGATAACGATAACGCCATTAGCAATATAAACACTGTTATAATTATAAGTTCCTTTAACTGTAAAGATAGTGCGCTTTTTGATATACCATAAATCACGCGCAATAAGTGTTTATCCATAGAAGAGATTTTATAAGCATTAGAAGTAATAATCATATCATCAATAGCCACGTTTTTTTGTTCAGGTGCAAAAAGCACATTATTTTTATTATCAACAATCCATACAGCAGGTTTACCAAATACTCGTAATTTAGAAAAATAATTAAAAAACTCATTCAAACTAACGTGTAAAATCAAAGCCCCTTCAAATCTATTAAACTCAGCATGCCTTGCCGCCCCCACTATAAAGGTAGTACCAGCTGTATTTCTAAAAGGCCCTTCAAATAAGACACTATTAGCCGCCCCTGTCTTTAACCTACTATAAAGCATCCCTATACCCTTTTGAATATCACCATTTAAAGACACATCAGTCCCCATATATTGTTTACCACTAACAACGACTCGCTCTACTCCAGCACTATCCATCAGTCTAAGCGAAATATATAATCCTTTCGACATACTTGCTATATTTAGCAAATTTTTTGTAAGCTCTTTTTTAATCGCCTCACCTTCACCATCTGTAGCAAGAAAAAACTCCGTCAAGTATGGTGCAGACATTATAAAGTACAAATCTTTTATAATTGTTTCCCCGTATACTTTGTCAAAATAATGTTTGGACAAATTTACAGAACTATCAACAGCCTCCTTTGCATTAATTTTTAACAATTTTGTACTATATATAAGATAAAAACCAGCCACCGTTAGGATAACAAACAAATTAACGGCAACTGAACAAAACAACAGCTTATAAAAAACTGATTTCCTCTTAGCCTTCATTAAAGTCTATAATACAAACCCACACTCAAACAATATTGTGCGTATTTTGTACCCCCCTTTTTTTGCCGTGTCTTTTATAAAAACTCTCATATAGTTAGTATAACTTAAAAAAACACGATGGTTATTAAAAAAAAGTAATACATACCCAAAGTCCGTATCCATTATAGTAGCCTAATTGCACCAAAATATCATTACAATCAAAAAATGTCTTGATCTTCATATAATAATGTGATATAAAAAGTAAAAAGGGGGTTTAAGGTTGAAAATACTTACATCAGCTCAGGTAAAAGCAGATTTAGATAATATTTTAGAAGATACAGTAATATCTCATAAGCCCTGTCCAAATAAGAGGCAATAAGGTATCCGCAGTGCTTGTGTCAGAGGAAGAGTGGCGTTCAATACAGGAAACATTATATCTTATATCTATTCCGGGTATGAGAGAATCCATTATTCAAGGAATAAACACACCTGTTGAGGCATGCCGTGAGCGCTTAGATTGGTAGATTGGCGCATTGTTTTTACGTCCCAATCGAAATGCACTATATACGCTAATGTGGACCCCTTTTGCCTAAAAGGGTTTCTGACCGCTCTTTTCTTTCATTAACAATATTATGTACATTGTGTTAGTATAACCTAAAAATGCTTATAAATATAATATATGAATCTACAAGACATAACAATAGCCATTATAGACAACAATATTGCCTTTATCCAAAAAATGCAAAAAGCATTAAAAGGTTTGGGGGCAAATCTTTTAGTCTCATCTAACTATGAAAGCAGCATAACGCTTATTGACAATAACCAAGTAGATGTAATACTGGCTGAAATAAGCGTATTTGAAGGAAGAGGGTTTGAATTTTTAAATTACTTTAGATCAATAAATAAAGATAGTCTATTTTACATACTAACCGACAATATTGCCCTAATCCCCATAGACATATTGTCCAGCTCAAACGTTGACGACTACATACAGCGCTCTGTAGAGCCTGAGAAATTTACCGATATGATAGCACACTGTATAGATAAAAACAATGAAAACTCACGGGCACTTACTCGCGTAGACCCAATAATAAGCTCAACCCGTCCATACTTTCATTTCCGCTCACCAGCTATGCTTAAAGCTTTAGAAAACCTACCCGTAATCGCCAAATCCAATCACCCTGTACTTATTACCGGTGAAACAGGTACAGGCAAGGAAATCATCTCACATGCAATACACATGCTAAGCCGCCGCTCAGGAGACCCATTTATTGCCGTAAACTGTGGTGCCATACCGGAAAGTCTCATAGAAGGAGAGCTATTTGGTCATGAAAAAGGCTCTTTTACTGGCGCATATAAACTCCGTAAGGGAAAGTTTGAGGTAGCCAATAAGGGCACAATATTTCTCGATGAAATCGGAGATATGCCCCTAAACTTACAAGTACGCCTCCTCCGAGTACTTGAAGAAGGACAGCTTTTTAGAGTAGGTGCTGAAACCCCTATCCCAATAGACGTACGCATAATAGCCGCAACAAGAAGATGTCTTTTGCAATACATGGAAAGCGGTCTCTTTCGCGATGACCTGTACTATCGTTTAAACGTACTAAACATATACCTCCCACCCCTCAGAAAACGCATTGAAGACATAGCTCACCTGTCAGTACATTTTTTTGAACGTGCCAGAGGAGAAATGGAATATCTACCTCCACACCCTACACTATCAACAGCTACAATTACATTACTAGAACGCCTACCATGGAAGGGTAACGTGCGAGAGCTAAGAAACCTCATGACTCGGGTTGCAACCCTCATACCAGGTAACGTCAAGAAAGTACTCCCAACCCACATACTGCCTTATATCGAAGACACCAGCGTACCCTCAGATGACATGCAAAACAGCACACAAGGCATATTCATCCCAATAGGCACAACCATTGACAAGGCCGAAAAGGCTTTAATAGATGCAACACTAAAATATACAAACGGCAACCGCACCCAAACAGCTAAACTCCTTGGCATTGGCCTTAGAACACTTAGAAGAAAACTGAATACCCAATAAGCATAGGCCAATAATACCACAGCGGCCATAATGACCTATATTGTATAAACCTGAAACCTACTATCTGTACGGTTTTACAGCTGGCATACATTTTGATTATATAGTAAATAGCAACAAAAAAAAGAAACAGGAGGATAACACCATGTTATGGACAGATTTTGGAAGATTTCACAGAGGCTTACACAACCAATTCGGTTGGTATGATACATTGCACGAACAGCTAAGGCAAATGCAAGACAAGTTAAATAAACAGTTTTCCGTTTATGAACGTCAACAGCAAACAGCATTCCCAGCCTTTAATGTATATGGACGCTCAGAAGGTGTTGTGTTAACAGCTGAAATACCGGGCCTACAACCTAAGGATATTGATGTATCCGTAGTTGGAAATACTGTAACTGTAACTCTGGAAAGAAAACCGTTAGAGGTAACTGAAAACGAGTCTTTTCATCGGCAAGAACGCTGGTACGGTAAATACTCAAGAAGCATTGATGTGCCATTTAACGTAGATTCAGAGAAGGTTACAGCTAAATTTTCAAATGGCATACTGTATCTATTCTTACCAAAGATTGAAAGCGATAAACCTAAAAAAGTTGAAATTAAAACTGCATAAGGAGGTATTAAACCATGTTAAATGAAGAAAAAAAAGTTCAAAAAAAAGAGGTAGATATACCAGAGGGAGTTGAACATATAAGAGCTGGAAGAATTTACTCTCCAGTAGTTGATATAGTTGAAAGAAACGGCGATGTGCTAATAACAGCGGATATGCCCGGTGTAGACAAAAACTCAGTGGACATAACACTTGAAAAAAATGTCTTAACCATATATGGATACGTTACACCAGAAGTGCCAGAAGGCTTTAAATTGGCATATGAGGAATACGGCGTTGGCGACTATAAAAGAAGCTTCACACTCTCAGATGAGGTGGCTAGAGATAAAATAGAGGCAACTATACAAAATGGTGTTTTGACCTTGGTACTACCAAAGGCTGAAGCCGCTAAGACAAGAAAAATAGAAGTTAAATAAAAGAAAAGAAGAAAAAAAGGAAGGAAAGAAAAAGGGTAGTCCTAATAGATAGTGTTAGATAACAAATTTGTCATTGTGAGGAGCGTAAGCGACGAAGGGTGTGGAGGCACACCTCCCTGCAATCTCTCTCCATAAAAGGCGGGATTGCTTCGTCGTTCACGCTCCTCACAGGGCTGATGTGGGCACAAGATGCCTCAACTCCTACTGTAGGTTCATGCAATGGTGGAGCTAAAACATGGTCAGATGCCATAGATTATGTAACCTGTCTAAATAATAATAACTATCTCGGATATAACGATTGGGTACTACCAAATGTAAATCAAATTGAAAGCCTTATACATAATGGTGCGAGCAATTCTTCTGTGTGGCTGCAACGGATGTTGGCTAACAAAAATATAATCAATTAAAATAAATATTATAAATCAATTGGTTATGTAACTAAAATGATTGTGGTAGTGGGCAAAAACTATTTAAGCGGCTTTTTTAGGCTTAGGTAATTGTATGTTTAATACAGAAAGTATGTCATTTGCTACAGGAGAAGGAGTAAGGATTATAGGAATTGCTAACTTTTCA
>JAGYWI010000057.1 GCA_018606805.1 Candidatus Magnetomicrobium cryptolimnococcus | reverse complement strand
ACTTTGGCACTTCAAGGATGTACAGCTTGTACAAAAAGACCCGGACAATCTGGAGATTCTGATTGTCCCCGACACTGATTTTAAAATCGGCGACGCCAATAGATTCAAAGGTGAAATCATAAAAATCATCGGTGAAACAATGAATATACATATAAAGGTTGTTGATAAAATCAGCAAAAAGAAAAAAAAAAAAAGGAGATTTGTCATATCAGATGTTTCGATTTTTTAATGATATCAAAGGGCATTATGCCGGGCTGAGGCTGAGAGAGCTGAGATACAGGCTTAAACAGCCGGCAGGCAGTGAAAGGATGCGCAGGGCTGTCGAAAAATTCAACCGGTGTGAAGCAAAAAAACCGGCAGCCCGGATAAAAAAGGAAATCCGGCTTTGCAGCGCATACTGGGGATGCCATCCCCTGCATTACTACAGGTATGAGCTGTATAAAAGCGGAATGCAGCTCTCCGAAGAGGAGCTTTTGAATTATATACCGGAATTTTTCTTTTATAATTTGTTCCTTCCTTCATTTGAATCTTCCGGTTATGAAATTCTGCTTAATGACAAAAATGTTACAGAACAGGTTTTTTGCAGTTCCGGTATCGCGCAACCTTATACCATCTGTAAGCTTGTTAAAGGCAATGTATACAGAAACGGGTTTTTACAGGAGGATTTCAACAATATTGACGATATCCTCCGGCAAAACAAATACTCAAAGGTATTCGCAAAGCCTTCCGATGGAGAAGGGGGCAAGGGTATATACATTTTTTACAGAAGCAGTTCGGGTAAATATTTATGCAAAAACAGCAGGCTGTTCAATTTTTCATTTTTAAAGGATATCGGAAAAGAAAGGGATTTCATTATCCAGGCAGGACTGCAGCAGCATGCGGACCTATCCGCGATCTATCCTTTTTCTGTAAATACATTCAGGATAGCTACGGAAAACAGGGACGGGAAAGTAAGGGTCTTATGCTGCACTTTAAGGATGGGAAGAGACGGCAGGGAAGTTGATAATGGGACTCAAGGCGGTTTGGTCCTGAAAGTTGACACAGAAACAGGGACAGTCGGCGATTTTTGCACAACGGAAGAATGTGGCTGCTTTATTTGCCATCCTGACACCGGTTTTATTTTTAAAGGTTATAGAATCCCGCAGTGGAGCAGTGTAAGGGATTTTGTACTGGAAAGCGCCGCAAAGCTGCCGTATTTTACATACCTGGGATGGGACATTGCCCTGACCCGGGATGGCCCTGTGGCTGTTGAAACAAATCTTTATTTCGGCCTGGACCATTTTCAGGTATGCCTGGGAGGCCTCAAGGACGTATTCGGGATTGACGACCCGAAGTATTACTGGAAAAACCGGGGAAAGGAGCAGTGATGCATATGGATACTGTCTATCCTAAAATTCATCTTAGGGAAAATTGGAGCATGTACGGGTCGACCTATGTTTGCGGAAGCGCTTATATTCATGGAATACTCCTGGAAAAGGACAGACTTGCTCATTATTTTGATGCCATCACACATGAGGATATGATTGAAGCTTTAAGAAGAATCAATGGCTTTTTTTCTATTATAAAGGTTGATAATGAATTCAATGTTTTTATTGCTGCTGACAGGATAAGAAGCATACCTGTGTTTTATACATCCCGGAATATGGCCGCTTACATAAGTGACGACCCGTATTGGATACATGAACAGCTGGCTGACGGTCCATATGATGAGCTGTCCCGGTATGAGTTTCTGCTGACCCGTTATGTTACAGGGCCTTATACTCTGTCATCGGCAGTCAGACAGATTCAAGCCGGAGAGGCTGTAATTTTCAAGAATTCTTCCGATACAGATAATTATCCTGTATCTATCCGCTACTTCATGTATGACCATGTAAAATACACAGGCCGGACCAAAGAAGAACTGCTGAAAATGCATGAAACGGTTTTGGATTCGGCTTTTAAAAGATTGATAAAATGGGCGGATAACCGGCTCATAGTCGTACCTCTCAGCGGAGGATATGATTCGCGTCTTATCATACTTATGCTTAAAAAATTGAACTACGGGAACATACTGGCTTTCAGTTTCGGTAAACCGGACAATCCGGAAGAAAAAATCAGCAGGCAGGTGGCGGGTAACCTGGGAGTACGATGGGAGTTTATACCGTATGATAATCCTGGAATGTATGGCTGGACTAACTCAAAGGAGTGGCATGACTTCAACAGAATGGCCGATGGATTGTGTACAGTCTGCCTCGACAGGGAGTGGCCTGCCGTATGGGAGCTGAAAAAACAGGGCAGGATTCCCGCGGATAGTATTTTCGTCCCCGGGCACAGCGGAGATTTTACAGCAGGCGGACATATTCCTGCCATATATGCAGATAACTCCTTTATAAGTGAGGAGGAATTCGTCCGGATAATATTTAGAACTCACTATACTATGTGGAATTGGATGGGGGAGAGGGAGAATCTGCAAATCCGGTTCAAAAACAGAATATTTGAATGCATCGGTAAGGATAACGGTGTTGATAAGCGCTTTACAGCCTGTGATTATGAAAAATGGGTATGGCAGGAATTCGAAGCGAAATATCTTGTAAATGCGGTTCGGGTATATGAATTCTGGGGTTTTAAATGGTGGCTGCCGTTATGGGATGCCGAATATGTCGATTTCTGGAGGAGTGTACCTGTTGAATGGAGAATACAAAAGAGACTTTACACCGAACATATTGCAAGGCTGTATTCAGAACTTGCCGGTATTACAATAAGGGAAGCCATGCTGAGGAATGATACTCCTGGCTTTTACTCCTCATTACTTGCCAAATTGAAAAGTCGGGTAAAGAAAACTCCGGTTATATCTCTGGTGAGGGCGGTAAAAAACAGGATACGGTATGGCGGGATGGTCCTTCCATCCGTGGAATACCCTGAAAATGATTGGGAGCAGTCCCTTGGAAGGATGAACAGCAGTTTATACAGAAAACTCCTGCAATTTATGACAAGCAGGTCATCGTGCACAACCCTGGAAAAACTTGGATATATCAGATACACGGATGACGATGTGCCAGGCGATACGATAGCTTTGCTGCAACGGCTCAAAGGAAAACATTGATTTATACTGTTTGAAAGAAAACATATTCAAGCCCAGGTCGTAAATTGAAAAATATAAAGGGCTATAATATTTCATTTAAATATCATAGCCCATTTCCCAGAATATTACAACCATAAAATAAGGAAAGACGGATTATATACAACCTAAGGACAATCTATCCGATTTTTAATGTTTTCAGATTTCCTGCGTTATCTACAGTTATTCTATACAAGCTGCCGTTCTGGGATTTCAGGACAACGCCATAATTTAAGACGTTAAACTTAAGATCCCCATATATCTCTCCTCCCATTGCAGGCAGCCAGGTTTTCCCAAGGGTATTTGACGACCCTGCAAATATTCTTTTTAAAGATATTTTAGATTCACCGGTATTCAAACCGCTGAAAGTAAATACCAGTTTTTTTATTCCTATATACAGGCTCGAGGTGTCCTGGGTGCTGCAAATGACAAGGTCGGAATTATTATTATCTACATTGTACAGAACACGTATTGAATTATCCGTCAGGACCGCTTCAATTTTTACATTTGTCGGACGCCTGTAGTATATAAACTGCATACCTATATAGGTGGGATAATACAGGATATCCGTGCTCATATCTATTTCCAATGTAATCGGAGATGTCGGGTTATCCCATATTACATTTTTCAGGGGGACAGGATTAAATATATCGGCCAGTGTCCCACGGCTTACAGGTACACCGGCGGTCTGTACAACATTGAAACGGTAGGTGGCGTAAGCCAGCACATCATCCTGGTTTCCTGAAAAGTTTTTATTGACATATTCATTTTTTGACCCGAACTCATAATCGGATGCAGGAGGCAATATATAGCTGCTGCTTTTTTCCGGCATCACCGCTGTTGGCTCCTGCCGTCCGAGGAACCAATTATTCTGGCCGTTTTTCAAAAATTACA
>JAGYWI010000056.1 GCA_018606805.1 Candidatus Magnetomicrobium cryptolimnococcus | reverse complement strand
TTTTGACAAAAAGGGTGCGGAGGCGCACCTCCTAAAACTTTTGGCCTGCTATCTCTTTAGTTATCCTTACTACGTTTGCTATAGTCTAACTCAATTTTTCTTAACTTAATGGCATTGAGACTCTGTTTATAGTCTAACCACTAAAATAATCTCTTACGTATAAAAAAAAATACTTGCATAAATTATTTGTTTTTATAAATAATAAAACTTAAATATAGTTTATTATTCCTTCCAAAATCAACATAGCCTAATTCAATGATATATTGACGATAATTATACAAGCCATTGGCTTGTCTACACTTATTTTATATTGGAGGCGTATTATGTATACAGGCAAAATCAGTAGATACGGTACAAATATTCACATCAAAGACGTGCAAGTGCACCAACCTATTCGTAAATTGTTGTGTATTCAAATTGTTATGTTTTTTCTAATGTTTTTGTTTTTTTCAAATATCAATAAGGCATTAGCCTTAGAGTACACTGGATTTGTTCAAATTGACGATGAAATTAAAATCCTTACTGGAGCTGATAAATTACAGTTAATTGGCGCTATATCAACTAAAAATCTATACCTCATAGACTCCGGCACGTTAAGTGTTCTGAAAAAAGTTGGCTTTCAAAATACGCTTAAAAACCTTGCTATTGATGATGACAGTAAAACCTTGTATGTAATCCATAAAGAAAGCCTAACTGGCACTATTTACTCTATTGACCTAAATTCCATGGCAATGTCTACTTGCTTGGAAGACATAAAAAACCCCGTAGCTATTGCTGTTAATAGTAAAAATAATCTCCTTGCGGTTTTATCTAATACTGATAAAAAAACTGTTGATGTATGAGCAATCAACATTAACTAAAACTGGTGAAATCGCCTTTGATAAAAAACCCTATGACGTGTTATTTGATGGTAAGTCAAATCTATTCATAGTTACGGCCGGTAAGGACGATGGCTTGGGTAAAAAGGATAGTTTACTTTTGGTAGATAAGGATTCTAAGGGCATTTTAAAGGAGTTTTTATTTACAAAAAATATAGCCAGCACCTCTTGTGATGGCAACAGGGCGCTTGTTTGCACTGAAAACGGCGACTTATATACTGTTGATTTAGCAAATCAGGTAATTAATAAGCTTACTGCGCTAAATACCAAGGTCTCCGGCTGTGTAATCGTTGGCGATAGCGCTTATATAACAGATAACACAAATGGTAAGTTAAATGTGGTTGATATAGTAGGAGGGACAGTTACAGATGTCCTTGATATAGGCAACAAGACCAATCAGGTATCACGCTCATCAACATCCATTGCCGTCAGCTATAAAGATGGCATCAAGTTGTACGAAGCTTACAGCCTTAAGGTAAATAGCGTAGAACCAGAGAAAATTACGGCTGGAAGCGGGGCGGTTAATTTATTAGTTACTGGTATTGGGTTTACTGCTGGCTCTAATGTGCTTATAAATAATGAAGCGTTAAGCACTTCTTATGTATATGATAACAAATTAACGGCTGTTTTGGGCACAAACTATACTGAAACAGCAGGTGCTCTTAATCTCAGCGTTATTAATGCAGATGAGTTAATTTCTAATATAGTATCTTTAAATATTGTAAACCCTGTGCCTTCTATTACCACCGCTGAACCATCTCAGGCAATAGCTGGCAGCAACGACTTAGTAGTAGAGATAACCGGTAGCGGCTTTTTGCCACAAACGCAACTCTTCTATAACGGCAACGCCAAAGAGGTAAGTTACGTTAGTACAAGTAGACTTTCTGTTACACTGTTGGCTACAGAGCTAAGCACCGTTGGTAGCTACAATATGTATGCCTTTAACCAAGCCCCAGAAGGTGGTAAGAGTAATGAGGTGTCCTTTTCTGTAGTCTATCCAACGCCAGTCATAAGCTCAATAAGCCCTGTAGGTGCAATTACTGGGGCTACAAACACACCACTAACGATAGAAGGCTCTGGTTTTGTTGCTGGGGCTAACATATATTTCAATAATGTAATGCTCACGATAGATGAGTTAACTGGCTCATCTATAAAGACAACCATACCAGCTTCCATGCTGCAAACTGTCGGTACATATCCCGTACAGGTGGTAAATCCAACTCCCGGAGGCGGCGCTTCAAATAGTGTATTTTTTACTGTTAGCAACCTAACCCCAATAATTACATACCTTAAACCATCGTATGCCGTTGCCGGCTCACTTGATAAGGAAATCACAATAAGTGGTTTTAGCTTTGCTGATGGGGCTAGTGTATATTTTGGCAATACTGCCCTAAGCGTAAGCTCCGTAACCAGTACATCAATAAAAGTCACAATCAACTATTCGCTATTGCAGCAGCCGGGTACTTATAAGCTAAAGGTAGTAAACCCAGCCCCTGGCTTAGAAACCAGTAATGAGGCGACTTTTAACGTAAGTGAAAGTGTCAGCATGAACATAGACATAACCTATCCATCAAACGGGGCAGCGCTAAATGACCAATATATTGTAGTAAAAGGAACATACGCTACAGGGGCTCAAAACTTTGCCATTAATGTTGATAACATACCGGTATATATAAGCGGCAACCAGTGGGTAAGTCCGGAATTTAAGTTAGACAAGGGTGCTAACAACATTACGGCAACAATAAGCGACGGACAAGGCAATACGCACACGGCCTCTGTTAGCGTGAATGTATCGCTACCCATAAATGGTATACAATTAAGGGCTAGCAAGGGTAATGGACTATCGCCACTTAAGGCTTATTTTGATGTTGATGAAAAGCTGCTTTACTCTGCCGTTTTGTATGAGATAGATTTTGATGGCGATGGCACTTATGACTATAGTGGTAGTGAACTTACAGACCCATCTTACACATATACAGCCCCTGGCATATATTACCCGAAGGCTACCGTTACCGATGAACAGGGCAATAAATACACGGATAGCACCCTTATAGCAGTACTTGACCGTGTTGAAGTGGATATTGAGTTAAAAAACAGGTGGCAGACTATGAAAAATGCACTGGTTATTAAGGACATTAGCTCGGCTTTGCAGTATTTTACGTCTGATTACCAACCTTTGTATGGAAGGGTATTTGCAGCTCTTTTAGATAACTTGCCGCAATATGCCGCTGGGATGAGAGATATAAATCTTATGTATTGTGAAAATGATTCAGCAAAATTTCACATAGAAAAGCAAGAAGTGATTGCAGGCGAGGTACACAATATATCGTATTTTATATATTTTGTGCGGGATATTGATGGCTTTTGGAAGATATATAGGTTTTAGGGAATAGCAGGGAGATTTAGATGTTAAAAAAATTACTATTATTATTTATAGTATCTATTACATGTCTGATGTATGGATGTATATATTATGAAGGGCCAATGCACGGACAGGTTATAGATAAAGAAACAAAGAAACCTATTGAGGGCGCCGTTGTAGTTGCTATATGGTTTAAGAAATTTATTGATATTGGAGGTGGACACTCTGAATATTACGACTCACAAGAAGCTGTTACCGATAAAAACGGTGAATTTTGGATGTCTGGTACTGGGCTGGTTTTATTTACATATCTGGATGAATACAGGTCGGTAGAGGTATTTAAAGTTGGTTACCGTTATTATGGGAGTGCGTGGTTAGATAAGGAATTTATTTTTAAAAATATTGTAGATAGATATTTTTCAAAGGATAAAATGAAAATACAAATTGTATATCAAATTCAAAAACTTAAAAAAGGTGAATATTCATTGGGTGATCAAACATTTTGGATCCCTTATAGTAAGTTTAAAGATATGCAAGTTGAGAAAGAGCTTGATAAGATATATGAATATGGACCATAATGAATAAAAATTAAATAGCAATATAAGGAGAATTTTATATGAAAAAAATATTTATAATAACTATGATATTAATAGAGCTATTTTTATTGCATGAAAAATCTGCATATGCTTGGAAAGAAATAAAAACTCATCCAACAATATCAGAGAGTGCTGTTAATAATTCAATCCTTAAAGTGTGTTCTAATGCTCAACCTGACGGTTCATGCAATTATCTTGAAAGTTATCACGG
>JAGYWI010000055.1 GCA_018606805.1 Candidatus Magnetomicrobium cryptolimnococcus | reverse complement strand
GACGTTCTGCCGTATCTTGCCCGGTATTCCTCCGCTTGGGCGATGAGAAATTGAATGATAGAGCCCGCCTGATCACCTGGATCGTTGCGGCTATAAATGCCGTATACTTCCGCCGGAAAAGACCAAAAAAAGAGCCCAGCATCCTTGAAACCTCCCATGTTAACACGCCATTGATAGACCGTAACAGGTAAACCGATAGGTGAAAACGAGAATAAAGGCTGAATTGTAAGCACTTGCGCGTTGCGGGCTGGCGGAAAAAAAGACGGTATAAGTATTATGATGTCCATCTTTGCGGCATAAGCTGCAATCATTTCAATTTGCTTGCTCGCCTTGAAATAGAGCCCGCCCTCGTCCAATATGATAACCGCCTTTAGTTGTTTGGTTTTTTCATCCAAAGTTATATCAAGACCATCTTCCCAGGCATTCATATTGTTGCTTATCAGCCGGTAACCATGCTCTAAATATTCTCTAGCTATCCGGTAAGCGAAAGCCGTTTTACCAGAACCAAAACGCCCCCGAAGCCACACAAGACGATATGTCTTGCACAACTCAAGAACTTGACCACCGTTGTGGAGCGGCATACTAGAGTATCGTCTCTATAATCGACTTTAGAGCAATGATCATAACCAGCAGCAATCCAGCTTGCAAAAGAGCAATGGGCATATAAACGTTGACCGTAATCATAATCAACTCCTCAAGAATAAGCGCAGAAGTGCGATAGCTGCCATTGCTAACGCCAGGTAATCCAAATCAATTGTCAAGCCGTACAAATCTATATCACCAAATTGGATCGGGAGAAAGCATATTTGCATACCAGGGAATGTCAATTCGGGTATAGCCTCACCGATAGGTCCAACAGAAAAAGCTGGTATCCCCGCACAAGTGCCGAGCCCAACATAAGGTATAGGTAGCATGGCATTGGGATCATCTTCTTCATGTGGCTGGCCATTATTTACGACATTACAGTAACTATCAGACGTAGGCGCTACGGTCGGGGTTGGTTGAGTAAGGGGTTGTATGTCGTATTGATAAGTACAATAGTAATTCCCGCCTATCTTGCTACCGTTATTTTGAATATTGAAAACTGGCGCTATGCGCCCATCGTCAAGCCACGCAGCAGGCAATACATCACTGTATGTAATACTGCACCCACCGGATAAGCCACCGCCGCAAGGGACAGTAACGCTATCAACCAGAGTATAACGTGACTTAATTTCAAAGTAACCATATGGGGCGTCCAGGGGCCAGGAACTTACCCAATTTCCAGAACACGTCATAGTGATATAGGTGGCCTTATCATTGACACCGCAATTGGTGCCGATGCCACCACACTTTTGTTGACTGGCGAAAGATACCTGATCTGAAGGATTGGACAAATACCCGGTAACGGCACCTTGAGACATAGTCCAGTAATACGGTAACGTCAAACCACAATTACTACACGCAGTGATATACCAACCCGTAAAATTGCCAACATAAGCAGTAGCGGTGGCCACCGGTGTTGGCGTATGCGTAGGGAATGGGCTAACAGGCGTCCAGCCAGGGGTACCTATGCCATAATCCACTGTAGGATACGCAGACTGAGCACACGAGCCACATTGAAGTAACCAATCAGCGTCAGGCGTTACAGTGCCCCAGCCCAGGGGATCATCTTCGGGACAGTCATATACCACAGGTGGCGCCGGTGTGCGTGTCGGGAAGAGTGGTTCCCACTGTACGGGAGTTTCGGTTTGGGCAAACGCCGGGTTGGCCTGGATCAATAACCTGATCAATACGACAATAAACACGAGAAATCTTAGTAATTTACGCATATCAATCCCTAAAAGACGCCAGCAAATAGGCGGGAACGTAGAAAAAAGCAAGAAATTCCGTGGCAGTCTCGTCAAGACCTGCGTACACGAGAGCCCCCGCAAACACCACCGAAAGGCCTAACGCCTTGGCATTTACAGCCGCCCCAAACATGGCAAGTACAAACCAAACGTGAGCAAGAGTTATACCCAGCATTACGACTTGCCAGTAAAATACTTGAATACAAAAATCGCTATGGTAGCAGTAGCTGCAAGCTGAAATACCCACAGCAAATTAAGTTGGTTGAGAACATCGATAATAGCACTCATGAATACCTCCAAAAATACAAGAATATGAACATAGACACGACAACTACAAGCACAGTCAAGGCCGTAATCATATCGAGTACAACGTTCCGAGACAGAATAGCGAAAACCTGCGACATGGCGCTCAATAGTCCCCCCCACTAAAGAATATCATCCAGACTACAAAACAGGTTGCAAACCCGACAAGTAAATAAACCAATGGCGTAAAATCAGGCATAGTCATTTCCTGAACTTCCGGTAAAGGTTCGCCGCCATAGCAATAACCATAAGCGCACCTAAGGCGGCAGAGAGTTGATAATCAGCTAATTTTTCGAGCAACAATGCTACCACGGGACACCAGAGATGGGTAAAGGGGGGAGCGTGAACGCACTCCCCCCGAAAGATCAAGAATGATTAGCGGCGAAACCGCTTGTAAACCAACGTCGCCAGGGACAGAATGGCAGCGACGGCGATCACAGGGAACACGCCTACATCAGTAAGCGCAGTGATTGCGGCAGCAAGAGTCATGTCGTATAGCCTCCTTTCTTTGAAATTTTTGCACTATCCATTACTTACCAGGTTCGCCCTCTTTAGAGATGGCCGCCGAAAGCACCTCAAGCGCAAGCTGGGGTCGACCTTCTTTTTGAGTGCGGAAACCAGGCTTGATTTCAGCGATGATTGTGACAGGGATAATGCCAACCTTGGAAAAATCGACCGTACGACTTTCCAGGGACAGGGTGCCGCCATTTTCCATGTCAGTAAGAGAAATGTACTGAGCCTGGGTTTTTGGGGACACATACACATTTGTGATGATGGCCTTCATAGTAATTTTCATGATACAAACACCTCCAAGGGGTATGGTTCTGTAAGCTTTTTGGCTAAGGCTGAAAATTGACGATACAAAACACGTTTTGACCAATGATCTAGTGTATTCAGATAGGCCACCTCCGACTGACTAAGCAAGGATAGAAACGATGGTGACGAAAGCACTTCGAAAGCCAGAGTATTAATACCAGTCACCCAATCACAAGCGAGCATTCCCCCACCTTTTAACACAATTGAGCGTCTTATCTCTTGTTGACGGGTTAGCATGATGTTATCCTTGTGACTAGTATTATTATCGAAAGCATAATTTTGACCTGGCTATCGCAAGAATGGAACTACCCCAAATTTAACACTAAATCAAGAAACCGTCAAGGGGGTATGTCCACTAACAAATGAACGTGCGCTCGTCATAACGTACATAATTTAGGAACGTGCCTTTATATTGGCCTAGGGTGAACAATAATAACAAGCTGCAAACCGGTCATTTATGTAAAAAAATGGAGTACCATTTTTTTACAAATCCGATTATGGACGGTAACACAATCCACTATGCAATTTTTCGACAACGGCAACCCCGTCAAGGGTAAATGCACGGCTACGCAGCTTTGGATCAACTTATCATATGCGCCGCCGCCCTTGACAGGGATCAATAATTTTTCAAGAGCCCGCTAGCTGCATTACAGCCTGATACTTATCTAGTCGCCCAGGATTATGATATATAACAGATGATACATGCTCCCAAGTTTCTTGTAATCCTTTTACAGCCTGAAAAGCAAAAAGTGCAGGCACCACTTGCCGAGTAATCCAAGCTTCAATACGCTCAAGAGAAACAGCACGGGCAGAATAAACCCTAATCTCCGCCATCCGGTGACCATCAGAAAACTTATCCCACCAACCCAGACCCGTAAAACGAACAAAATCTAATAGATGCGACATTGCCACAGAAACCCAGGAATTGTATTGCGATCCAAGTAACAGCATGCCCATCTTTTCAGCCCATTCACCCCGCAATTGATATTCTAGCCTTGTAAATCCGTGTAGGTTATAGACCCTGACACGACGCTCACTATCCTTGGAGCCCAAATAAGCCGTTTGACACCCTTCAACGCCATCTTCACGAAGCTGGAATGGACTATCGTGCCAAC
>JAGYWI010000008.1 GCA_018606805.1 Candidatus Magnetomicrobium cryptolimnococcus | reverse complement strand
ATTTTTTTTTTTTAAAAAAAAAAAAAAAAAAAAAAAAAAAAAAAAAAAAAAAAAAAAAAAAAAAAAAAAAAAAAAAAAAAAAAAAAAAAAAAAAAAAAAAAAAAGAAAAAAGAAAAGATAGAGGATGCGGGGGAAAACCCTTTTAGGCAAAAGGGTTATTCCCCCGCACCCCCTTTCCTAAAACTTTTGGCTTGTTACCTCTTTAGTTCTCCTTACTACCTTTGCTATACTCTAACTAAAAATTCCTTAACTTAATAGCATTGCAGCAGCACACCTCCCTGTATCCACCCTCACCCTACGCCTACGCACTTCCTAAAACTTTTGCTCTGTCGGCGATTTAGTTATTCCTCTTATCTTTTGCTACATTTTTAATGCAACTTCCTTTAACTTAAAGATTACGACATTGATTGTTTAATAACAAGTACTGAACACGGTGAAAGTGCTACAACTCTTTCAGCTACACTACCCATGAGCAGTTTCTCAAGGCCTGTTCTACCGTGTGTACCCATTAATATTATGTTAATGTTATTTTCACGCGCTGTTTCTAAAATACGCTCATATGGTGTGCCCACTTTTACTACCATTTTTGGAGTAACCCCTTGACTTTTAGCATTGGCCGTTACTTCTGTCAGCAGTTTTTCCACTGATGATACCTTTTCTTTTTCAGTAGCAACGGACATAACTGTCAAACTCTTAACCTGCGGACACCGCTTAGCCATATTAATTGCTTCCGTTGTGGCTGCTTCGCTATACTTAGACCCATCGGTTGCAAGCATAACGTTTTCCCCTCTGATTTCGGTTTCCTTTGGCACCACCAATACCTTACACGGCGAGTACGCTAAGACTTTTGCCGTAACACTTCCCATAACTATACGCTTAAGGCCTGTCATACCGCGCCTGCCCATTATTATTATATCGCTTCGCCTTTCAAACGCCTCATCTATTATCCCCTTATAGGCATCCGAGGTTCTTCTTATAACAATATCCAGCTCTACATTTTCCTCAGCCGCCTTTTCCCGTACATTATCAAAGTAATCAAGTATATGTTTATCCATTGACTCTACAAAGGTCATGCCGCCTGTTTCAAAGGCATCATTTAAGCCCTGCACATAAAGCATTGTTAATCTAATGCCACAGGATTTAGCTAATAAAACCGCCTCATTTATTGCCCCTTCACTATATGGCGAACCATCCGTTGCCAGTAATATTGACTTAAGCTCACCCATTAACTGCGTTTTGTACATAATATCCATTCGTGAAGTTTCCATCTTAGTTATCCTCCCTTAAGCCTTTTTCAACTTCATTGAAAGCATTTTTTCTTCTCGCAGTCCACTCCACAGCGCTTTAAGTACTATAAATGCACCTACTAGGAGTGCTAATATCATTATAGCAAAACTCGTATTGCTTAGAAACTTTACCATTGTCTCACTTAATGCAATTACGTTGAGCTTTGCCAGATAAACAGGTACCATGAGCGCGCGGCTAACTAATACTACTAACATAATTGTTGCCATAACAACCTTAATCATATAAGGTTTAACATACGTCGTACCGATAGCACCAAGCTGTATACCAAAAAGAGAGCCACCAAGTATAAGCATAGCAAGGCGTATGTCTACAAGACCATGGAGGGCATATTTAAATGTACCACCAACGCCCATAACAAAGGCTATGACTAACTCTGTTGCCGAGGATATAAGCCCCGGTACACCTAATATATACATCATTGAAGGCACTCCAACAAAACCGCCTACTGCTATTGTTGCTGCAAGCATGCCAGTTGCAAAACCAAGCGGCAACGTAAATAGTACAGAAATCTTCGCATCTATACTTTTAAAATACATCATAGTACCCGGTATGTTTACACTTTGAACCCACTTTGCTATCTTTGTTAGCGATTCCTCTTTATCTTGTGTTTTGTTTTTAAAACTCGTCAGTACGTCTTTCAATATAAACCCACCCACGATTGCAAGCACCAACACAAAGGCCACACTTACATATAGATTAGACCCAGCATCACCAAAGGCTGTCTTGATTTTTTGCTGCACTCCTGCTCCGTATAACACCCCTGCCTCTGCCGATATACCCATAATAACCCCAAGTTTAACATCCACCTGTCCGTACCTGTATCTTTTTATAGCACCAACAAGTGCCTTTGGAAACTTATGACACATATTGCTTGCAACCGCCACAAGTGCTGGCACTCCAATACTCATCATACCGGGCGTTAGCACAAAGGCTCCGCCTGAGCCTATGAACCCACTCACAAGCCCACCTATAAAACCCATTATCACTAAGTACAATATATGTGCCGTTTGTAAATCTATAAATTGCGATAAACTGTTTACAGCGTCATGCATTTTAAAGTTACCTCCTCTCCTTTTTAGCTTCAATACCTATTATTGACCAAAACTCCCCTGTAAAATTCCCGTGAACAAAGGAAAATAAGAAGGCTATCAGTATTGGAAATATTGCATAGCCTCCACCTTTTCCAAAATACCCGTTAAAAACCCCCTGCATTGCAAATAACCCAATGTAGAGCAATATAGAAAACACTCCCATAACCAACACCTTTAGTACATTACCTTTTTTGTGCTCCATGTTCCTATGTCTCCTTTTGATTTTATTCTATGTCCTTAACGCTGCCTCTTTGATTACCACAAGTGGACAACGCAGGTCCTTTAGCAATTCTTCAAAGCCTTTATCCTTTTGGCTTGATTCAACATCCAGATTTTCAGAAGAATCTACTACTACGTATAAGACATTCTTATTGACTGTTGTGTAGTTAATAATCTCCTGCTTCAAATTTCCCTTTATTGTGCGAATGTTGTACGTAATGGACTCTTTCTTGAGCTTTTCTAAAAACTCATTCAAAGCAGTGGCTTTTTGCTCAGAAGACGGTATATATAAAATATCCAATTCAGTGTCCAAACGCTTACAGGTATTTATGGCATACAAGAAAGTCTTCTCATCAAGCCCTTTTTCTGTAAGGGCAAGCAGCACCTTTTTATTACCAGCAATGACCTCTTTTGCTGTATCAAACTCCCCGGACTCGGCAAAGGTTATTGCCGTAAAATACTTATCCAATTCTTCTGCTATCTTTTTTAAAACCATTCTTATGTCCTCCTTCGTTTTCTTTTGATGACACTATATAATCAATAACTGTGCCATTAGTCTAACATATTGAAAAATAAAGATATTTTTAGCTTTTTATGGTCTTATTATAATTGCCTATGTTGCACTATGCAATAGTATTAAGGTTAATAAATACAAAAATAGAAGAACTGGGGAAAACCCTTAACCTGCAATCTTGTTGGTTATTCTTCTTATTTTTTGCTACATTTATTATGTTGTTGCAAATTGTAAAAATAAGTTGCAAATTGCAACACTAAATCATTTGTGTTTATCTTTTTTAAATTGCAGTCTTTGTTTTATAATTAGAAAGAGAGATTGGCATTTTTAAGTATAAATAACAATTATGGGGTTAAACATGACAATTAAAGATAAGCTAAAACAAGAAATTGATAAACTGCCGGATGATATAGCTTTAGAGATATATGATTTAATGCTGTCTTTAGAGGCTAAAAGAGAAACTACTATGTTGACAAAGCAAGTTCAAGAATTATCTAATTTGACATTTTCTAAAATATGGGATAATGAGATAGACGAAGTCTATGATAACATATAAAAGAGGGGATATTATATTAGTTCCTTTTCCTTTTAGCAACCAAACTACTATGAAAAAGCGTCCTGCTGTTATCATAAGTTCTGATGTTTACAATATGAGTGCTTCAGACATTGTTATTATGGCAATTACAAGTCAAATATATAAAACTGATACAATTGGTGTATGTGTAATAAAGAACTGGCAACAGGCTGGATTATTTATGCAGTCGGCTATAAAACCTGCAATTTCTACAATAGAGCAAATCATCGTCATTAAAAGATTAGGTAAGTTAGCTCATGAGGATATACTATCAATGGATTTAGCTCTTATGAAGCTGTTGGGTATTCAGGTATTATGATGAACATAAGTGGTAAAGGGTTTGTTGGTATCAATGTTTAAAGCTAGTATTAAGAAAAAGATTATTGCAAGTTTTTTTGTAATTTTGGGGTTAATGTTTTTGCTATCATGTGTTTCTTTATTTGCCCTTGGTTACATGGAAAAGAAGTTAGTCTCTCTTGAAACGGTATCGAGTTTTGTAGATACAACACTTGAGATGAGGCGTTTTGAAAAAAATTTATTTCTTTATGGTAAGTACACAGATAAGGAAGACAATGTAAAGTACACGTTCAAAGCTATAGCCTTACTTGAGGACAATCGCAAAACCTTCAGTGTTGTCATGGAAGAGGCTAAGATTTTAGAGCTTAAGGAAAAGCTTAAAACCTACAATGCCCTTATAAAAGGCGTAAAAGAAGACGGTAATGTTTCCGCAGATATGGTAAACAGTATAAGGGCTATTGGTAAGGAAATAACTACGGAGGCCGAAAATCTCTCCGCTTTAGAAAAAAAACACCTGCGTTCAACGTTACTACATACAAAGCTGTTCATAGCCGTATCAATAGTGCTTATGGCACTGGTACTTGTGATTACTGGGCACGTCATTTCAAAGATAGTTGTCAAACCGCTTAAAGAGCTTGAAGACAGCATGAAGTTAATAAGTAGCGGAGGTTTTGAAAAACTGTATGTCAACTCTAAAGACAGGGAGATTATTTCGTTAATAGATACCTTTAACAATATGCTTCGGGATATGGAGTTAAAGCATCAACATTTAATCCAGTCCGAAAAGCTGGTCTCACTTGGCACGCTTTTATCCGGTGTGGCGCATGAGTTAAATAATCCGCTTTCAAACATATCAAGCTCATGCCAGATACTTGCTGAAGAAATCGACGATACAGACTTGGAATACAAAAAACAGCTTGTCAATCAAATTGATGAACAAACCATAAGGGCTCGTAACATTGTACGGTCAATACTGGAGTTTTCGTCCCACAGGGATTTCACATGGCAGAGCGTTGAGCTTAAAAAACTTATTGAAGAAACTATACTTTTTATAAGGACCAAGATTATTGATAAAATAACAATCACCGTAGAAGTTCCAGACAATCTACTTCTATTTGCTGATAAACAAAAATTGCAACAAGCACTCTTAAATCTCATAATTAACGCTGCTGATTCAATAAAAGGTAAGGGCAACATAACCATCAATGCAACATATGGCTTAATTGACAGTGTTGATGATGAGCTTCACTGCGTAAAGGGTAGGTCAACCTGTATACATGAGGGCAACTTTGTGGATATTAAAATCTCTGATACTGGCGAGGGGATGACGGCGGATGTTATTACTAAGATATTTGACCCATTTTTTACGACAAAGGACACGGGCAAGGGGTCGGGGCTTGGCCTTTTTATCGTCCATGAAATAATAGAAGAACACGACGGGTGCATCAAGGTAAAAAGCACTCCTAGTGTTGGCACAACGTTTACAATAAGACTGCCCTTAAGAAGTGATGGAAAAAACATACACGGTGGGGGAATATGCGTATGAGCGGTAGGGTTTTGATAGTTGATGATGAAAAAATAGCAGTAGAAAACCTGCAACACATAATGAAAAAGGAAGGCTACGATGTTGTAAGCACACAAAGCAGCACATACGCCCTGAAGCTTCTAAGTGAAAGTGCCTTTGATGTGGTCTTAACAGACTTAAAGATGGGAAGCGTTGATGGTATGCAGGTGTTAAAAAAGAGTAAGGAAACTAATCCACAGGCTGAAGTCATTATAATCACGGGATACGCTACACTGGAGTCGGCCGTTAAGACGATTAAAGAGGGGGCTTTTTATTACGTTGCAAAGCCTTTTAGGTTAGAAGAAGTCAGAAAGGTTGTTAAAGAGGCAATTGAGAAGGTGCTTTTAAAAAAAGAAAATAACTTTCTAAAAGAGCAGCTTGAAAACGTATTTGCTAAAACACTGATTATAACACAAAATAAAAAAATGGAAGCCCTCATGAAAACAGCCGTGCAGGCAGCACCTACTGATTGCAACATATTGATAATTGGTGAAAGTGGAACCGGTAAAGAGGTTTTTGCTAGATTTATTCATACAAATAGTAACCGACGAGGGGGACCTTTTATTGGGATTAACTGCTCTACCTTTACGGGGGAGCTTCTTACTAATGAACTCTTTGGGCACGAAAAGGGGGCTTTTACCGGTGCTAATTCAGTAAAAAAGGGGCTTATGGAAGTTGCTGCCGGTGGCACTTTGTTTTTGGATGAAATCACAGAAATGGCACCTCCCATGCAGGCAAAACTCCTTCGGGCTATTCAAGAGCGGGAAATCATGCGTATAGGAGGCACTGAATCTATCGTGATAGATACGCGCTTTGTGGCTGCAACAAATAGGGACTTGGCTGATTTAATCAAAACTGGGGGCTTTAGGCAGGATTTATACTTCCGGTTAAACGTAGTAGCACTTAATCTGCCTCCTCTTTGTGAGCGCAAAGACGACATACCGCTTCTTTCCTACTATTTTTTAAAGAAATACTCCTCTATCATGAAAAAAAGTGTAGTTGAAATTTCACCGCAAGTTATCAGTATACTAAATGAATATGATTTCCCAGGCAATGTGCGTGAACTTGAAAACATAATCGAGCGCGGTATAATTATGGCAAATGGAAACACCCTTGAGCCTTCGCATCTATCAGAAGACCTGCGCTCGTTAACTATCAAGACGTTTAGAAAAAAGGACAATAAACTTCTAACACTAGATGAGCAAGAGATGGCTTACATAAAGTGGGTGCTTAACGAATGTAACGGCAACAAAACACTGGCAGCCGAGACACTGGGGCTTGACCGTGTCTCTCTTTGGCGGAAACTTAAGAAATATGCACTTATTAGTGAATAAATTTGTTGCGTTAAAGATACCAAAACAAATTAGCTTTGCAAACCATTATTACAAATAATAAGTAAACAAATACAAAGTTAGGGTTCTACCCTCACACTCCCGCCAAAGGTGCGGAGGCGCACCTCCCTGGGACTCATCCCTTTGGAATCCCGCACAAGGGGCTTTGCCCCTTGAACCCCTTTTATTTTGGTATATATTAAGATAGAAGGATTATTAAAGAGGTAACAAGCCAAAAGTTTTAGGAAGTGCGTAGGCGCACTCCCGTGAGAGGTGCGGGGTTTGGGAGTGCGCCTACGCACCTTTTATCTAAAAGGGTTTTCCCCTGCTCTTCTATTTCCTTAACTTAATGACATCTTTATTTTTTGTTTATAGACTTGACATCCCTTTCATTTATAGGTTGCACAGGTCTTGCATTTTTGCCTATAAGAGAAACAAACTTATCCACCTGTTCTTGAGATACTTCTATTGGTGTTTGTAAAACATTCCAGTTTACATTTTCACTACATGGTGGAGTAGTTAAAGACCCTGAATAGTTATAGTATGTGGCTGTGTTTGTAGGAATCAGTTGTTTGGCATTAATATTAACCCCTTTGACGGTTTCTTCTTTATCAACTTTCTGCGGTAAATGCTCCCATAGGGTTTTTATAAACGGATTTTCAGCACCTACTTTAAAAAGCACACCAATAACGGCAAGCTCTTTGTCTTTAGTTGCATGTACAATGTGTGCCTCCATAGGGAAGCTTTCGCCCATTAGAGTATGTTCAGATGGACTATGGAAGTGGAACTGCATAAGTTTATATTCTTTTCCATTTATGGTGATTGTACTATTTGGTGAGTAGTTTACTTGGATAGTATGACCGTTATTTATTATTTTAAGTGGTGTTTGGGCATATGAAAAAGCAATAGCGGTTTCAGTTGCAGCTTCTACCTTTGGAATATCAATTGGCGATTGGGACTTACCAATCTTACAAGTAGCATACGTAGGGGATAAATCTCCCCAATGCTCAGGTCCTTCAGCACCTTCATACGTCCAGTGAGCGTGCGGTGCTGCCCCTTTATGTTCTTCTTTTGCATGTCCTTCTGTTTTATGACCTTCTGTTGCTACCTGTTCTTTTGTAGCATGCTCTTTTTCTTCAGCGCCAATCACTGGTGCAAAAACAAGCACCATCATGAGTGCAAAAACTAATGCCAATTGTAGTTGTTTTAGTTGCTTCATAAATATTGTTATCCTCCTAAACATTTTTTTGGGTAAAAAAAGAACTCATTATAATAAACTTTAAAGATTATTTTTTATGTATTCACAGATACAGACAACACAAAATCGTTATGCTTATATTAAAGGCGAAAACTTTTACAGATTCTGTAGAATCTGAAATTAACAATATATCTTTTTTGGAGGGAACTAAATGAGTGTAGAAGAATCAACTAAAAGCCGTTTGATAGCGCTGATATTGTGCTTTTTACTTGGCTGGGTAGGGGCTCACAGGTTTTATGTTAACAAGATAGGCACTGGTATTTTAATGATGATGACAATGGGGGGATTTGGCATGTGGTATTTCCTTGATATTGTTATGATAAGTCTTGGCGCATTTAAAGATAAGGATAACCGGCTGATAACTAAATGGTCTATGTAGTTTGTTTTACAAAAAAAATTAAACTTATGGGTGGATATAGAAATATATCCACTCACATATACTAAGCTATGATAGACTTTCCACACATTAAACCCTATCTATTGAAAATAGGTATAGTTGAAATCAGGTGGTATGGATTGATGTACCTCCTTGGCTTTATCAGTTCCTTCATATTAGTACATTATCAAATAAGGAAAAAAAAGCTCAAAATAGAAAGCCAGTTTGTTGAGGAGTTTTATTTTTACATAATAGTAGGACTTGTTGTTGGTGCACGGGTTGGTTATGTATTGTTTTACAACATAGAGTACTATATTCAAAACCCATTGGAGATTATTGCTGTATGGCATGGTGGGATGTCTTTTCATGGCGGCTTAATTGGCACCATACTATCAGGTATGTATATAGCCAATAAACGCAGTGTGAAGTTTCTGCTAATAGCCGATAGAGTGATAATAACAGCACCTATAGGGTTAGGTCTTGGTAGAATTGGAAATTTCATAAATGGTGAGCTTTATGGCAGGGTTACGAGTTTGCCATGGGGTATGGTCTTTCCCGGTACAGATGGACAGCCAAGGCACCCAAGCCAACTCTATGAGGCCTTCCTTGAAGGTCCTGTACTGTTTATTATTTTATGGATACTCAAAGAACGGTTTAAAACCAATGGTGAGGGAATTTCATATTTTCTTATATTCTATGGCACTATCCGGTTTACTATTGAATTTTTCAGACAACCAGACGTGCAGGTTGGGTTTATTTTTCATTTCTTAACTATGGGACAAATACTGAGTGCATTTATGATTGCTGTTGGTATAGGTATGTTTAAGTATATAAAACCACCTAAACGTCATAAACGTTAAACAAAGATATGGCCTTCCAAATATATTACAGCTTGACCTGAAATGATTACCCTATTGTTATTTATAGAGCAAAATATCTCACCTCCGCGCTTAGACAGCTGTAACGCATGCAGGGAGGTTTTGCCAAGTACCCTTGCCCAATAAGGTGCAAGGGTGCAATGGGCTGAACCGGTAACCGGGTCCTCGTTAATCCCGTATTTAGGTGCAAAAAAACGTGATACAAAATCCACAGCTTTTCCCTTTGCACTTACAGCAACCCCTCTTAAATCTAACTCTTTAAGCTTGTCAAAATTAGGACGCAAGCTGATAATATCCTCTTCGTTATCAAAAATAGCAAGGTAGTCCTCTGCCTTGTATACAGCCTTTGGAGTACGCTTGAGGGCATCTTTTAGCGCCTTTGGACAATCACAAGGCAATGGCTCATACAAGGGAAAATCCATTGAATAAAAATCTTTCTTCTTGCTAATAGTTAATAATCCGCTTAATGTATTAAAACGCACAACTTGTTTATTTGCACTAAAAAAAGTAAACAAAACACACGCCGCCGCAAGTGTTGCATGACCACAAAGCTTAACCTCCTTAACCGGTGTAAACCATCTTAAGGTATACTCACCATTTTCATGAACTAAAAAAGCGGTTTCAGACAAATTGTTTTGTGCAGCTATAGCCTGTAAAATAGTGTCATCATACCAAAAAGGTAGCGGGCATACAGCTGCTGGATTACCTGAAAAGCGCTTATTTGTAAAGGCATCTACATGATATATTTTTATCTTATCCACTATGTCTTATATCTTTTTTCAAGCTCTTCAGATTTGCTTAGAAGCTGGCTTTTCATATTTTCCCTATGTAACGCCAACTGGTTAGCAATGTCAGGATATTTTATAGAAAGAATTTCCAAGGCAAGATAGGCGGCATTTTTAGCACCGTTTATAGCTACAGTAGCTACCGGAATACCTGTTGGCATTTGTACGGTTGAATATAGAGAGTCAACCCCACCTAAGGCGCCAGAACTTAGTGGAACGCCTATAACTGGCACTGTCGTGTATGAGGCTACAACGCCCGCAAGGTGTGCTGCCATGCCAGCTCCGCAAATTATCACCTCTATACCGCGTTGCCGCGCGCTTTTGGCATACTCCATTGTTACATCAGGCATACGGTGGGCTGAACATATCCGCAGCTCACAACTGTGCCCCATTTCCTCTATGACACGAAGTGCCCCTTCCATAACAGGAAGGTCGCTCTCACTGCCCATAAGCACAAGTATGCGCACTGTTTTATCCATGCGTTAGATAAACCACACAAGCAGTTTATTTAGCATTAGTTTCTTCCTTTATGTTGCTCTTTTGGAATTTACTCTTAACTTTATCTTTAAACCATTTTAAAATCCCATTAGCCCATTTAAATTCAGAGGCCAAAATAGCAAGCCCTGCCGGAATTACAATAATAGCAGGTCCTGGAAGCACTATCATTAAAACACCAACAACCAACACAAGCCCCCCGGTAGTTATCTTTACTACCCGCCATGAGGTTTTTGCAACGTTTTTAAACATACTACTTACCTCCTTTACATCCTTTCTTCTGGCACAGAAACACCAAGTATGTTTGTACATTCTTCGATAACAAGCTTAATACAGGAGCATAAAAATAACCTCGCACTTGCAAGCTGTTGCTCTTCCACCAAAACCCGTACGCTGTTGTAGTAAGGGTGAAAAAGGCCGCACAATTCCTGTAAATAAAAGGTTATTCTGTGTGGTTCACGTAATCTGACAGCGCTTATAAATAAAAGCGGATAAAATAGGAGCTTTTTTATAATCCGAAGCTCTTCCGGTAGTTTAAGTAAGGAAAGGTTAACATTTCCAAAACTTTGTAGTTGCCAACCATTTTGTAAAGCCTTATTAAATATACTATTTATCCTAGCATAGGCATACTGGACATAAAACACCGGATTTTCAGCCGAACTTTTCTTAACTACTTCAAGATCAAAACTCAGATGACTGTCTGCCCTTCTTGTCAAAAATATAAACTTTGCAATATCGCTTCCTATTTCATTAACAACCTCTTTGAGGGTTACAAACTCCCCAGCACGCTTGGACATTGACACAGGCTTACCGCCCCTTAGCAAAGAAACCATTTGCACTAAAAGGACGTTTAACATATCCGGAGCATATCCCATGGCTTTAATCACAGCCTTCATCCTCGGTATATAGCCATGATGATCAGCCCCCCATATATTAATTAACTCTTGAAACCCTCTCTTTAATTTCTGGTGATGATAAGAAATATCAGAGGCAAAATAAGTGTACTGACCATCTGACTTTATGATAACCCTATCTTTTTCATCGCCAAAATCCGAAGCCTTAAACCATAGAGCCCCAGCGTCTTCTTTTAAAGAGTCTCGGCTTTTTAAATCTGCTATGGTTTGCTCTACTACCTGCAACTGGAAAAGTTCTCGTTCACTTTGCCATGAATCAAAATTGACACCAAAGGCACTTAGGTCTTCTTTTATCTCATTAAGCATTTTTTTGTATGAATAATCTATGAAAAAATCTTTTACTGATTCAAAAGTACTGTTTAAAAAAGTCCTTCCTTCTTTGTTGATTATATCCTCAGCTAATTCTGTTATGTACTCACCGCGGTATCCATCATCAGGAAACTCCATGTCATTGCCAAGAATGCTTTGGTAGCGCGCATAAACAGAAAGCCCAAGGTTGAATATCTGCTTGCCAGCATCGTTTACATAAAACTCCCTCTCAACGGCGTAACCTGCCGCCTGCAAAAGATTAGACAGGGCATTCCCAAGGGCTGCACCGCGCCCATGCCCCAAATGTAGCGGGCCTGTCGGATTGGCACTTACAAATTCAACCTGTACGCGTTTCCCCTTTCCTTGATTTTTTCTTAAATACCCTTTATTTTCATCATAGAGCCTTTTAAGTTCACTATACAAAAAATCATCATTTAGCCAAAAATTAATAAAGCCAGGCCCTGCTACTTCTACTTTTTTAAAAGCACTCACACCATCAAAATGGGTTATAAGCTCTGTCGCTATTTGTCTTGGTGCCTTTTTTAGCTTTTTAGCAAGCGCCATCGCAACAGGTGTTGATAAATCCCCAAGGCCTTCATGCTTTGGAACTTCTATCTCTATTTCATCAGAAGTTAACCCATACCCTGCCACAGCACTATATATTAGCTCATCAATCACGTCTTATATATTAAAGAATATATACAAATAAATGCAAGACTAAAAAAAAAGCTTGCATATTTAGTCTTAATAAAGAAATAATTAGTAGGGGTTCAAGGGGTGAAACCCATTGGGCGGGATTCCAAAGGGACGAGTCCCTTTGGCGGGAGTGTGAGGGCAGAGCCCTCACTTTGTATTTGTTTCCTTAATATTAACATTAACTATAAACATGGTTGACAAAGAAGAATTATTACAATATATAAAAACAAGGAAAAAACCTTTATCTTTTAAAGAGTTATCCATGCGTTTTTGCTCAAATAAAGGTGAAGCAAAAATTATTAAAAAATACCTAAGGGCATTAGTAAAGGAAGGGGCTCTCAGACGGACACAAAAAGGACAGTTTGGCCAAACAGAGGAAAAAGAACAAATAACCGGTTACTTTGAAGCACATAAAGGAGGCTATGGTTTTGTTATAAGCGAAAAACCATCTATGAAAGATATTTACGTCTCATTGAGAAAAACCATGGGTGCAATGAATAACGATAGAGTGGTAGCTTTAATTGAAAATGAGACTAAAAGAGATGGCCGTATAGTAAAGATAATAGAAAGGGCACATAAAAGAGTCGTTGGCAAAATCGTAAAAAAAGGTAACACACTATTTTTGCAGCCCAAACTTAAGACAATCCCGTTTGATATAGTAGTGCATGGGAAAAATGCCTTAAAGGTGAGCGACGGAGACACCGTAATAGGGGAAATAGAGGTATACCAAGAAGGTAAACACCCATCATTTGGCAAAATAGTCAAGAAGGTTAAACCCCCTTCAGACCCAGAATCAGAAATTAACCAAATAATAGAAGAATTTAATCTACCAAAGAGGTTCTCACCATCCTTAGTTGCCCAAATACATGAAATACCACACGAAATACCAGAGGATATAATCTCTACAAGAAAAGACCTCAGAACGCTTAAAACGGTTACCATTGATGGTGAAAGTGCAAAGGACTTCGATGATGCCATTTCAATACGAAAGGTTGAAAGTGGCTATAAGCTCTACGTTCACATAGCAGACGTAGGCTTTTATGTACCATGGGAAAGCCCCATAGATATAGAGGCAAGAAAACGCGGTACAAGCGTTTATTTTCCAAATAAGGTATTGCCAATGCTGCCTAAGGTCCTGTCAGAAGACCTATGTAGCTTAAAACACGGTGTTGACAGGCTTACTATTACCGTGGAAATGGACTTTGACAGTAACGGCACTGTGCAACACGCTAGCTTTTACAGAAGCGTTATAAACACGAATGCACGCATGACATATACAAAGGTTAAAAACATCCTAATAGATAACGATGAGGTACTTAAAAAGAAATACAAGTCCTTAGTACCGGACTTTGAACTTATGAGCGAGCTGTGTCTATTAATCAAACAAAAAAAAGAACTGCGAGGCTCACTTGACTTTGACTTGCCAGAGCCTGAGATACTTATTGATATTCAAGGCAACCTTGAAGGTATTGTAAAGGCGCAACGCAACTTTGCACACAGGATTATAGAAGAGTTCATGATAGCAGCCAACGAAAGTGTCGCTGAATTTATGGCAAAAACCAACATTCCATGCCTTTACAGGGTGCACGAGGAACCCGAACAACGTAAAATAGACGATATGGCAAATGTTTTATTTACTGCTGGTATATGGAAAAAAAGAAAACCAAAGCCAAGCGACTTTCCAGCTCTTATTAAAAAGGCACGCTCAACACCATATGAAGAAATGGTCAATTATATAATACTTAGAAGCCTAAAACAGGCAAAATACTCGCCAATAAACGTTGGGCATTTTGGTTTGGCTTCACCGTGTTACTGCCACTTCACATCCCCCATAAGGAGATACCCAGACCTCGTTGTACACAGAATACTTTGCGACGTGCTTGAAGATAGAAATAAATTTGAAAACCAACAAATAAAATTGCTTGAAACCATATTGCCAGATATAGCATTTCATTCATCAAGAAGAGAACGTATAGCCGATGAGGCTGAAAACACTGCTGTTGATGCCCTACGTACATGGTTTATGAAGGATAAGATTGGCTCGGTATTTAATGCAACAGTAGTGAGGGTTTCAAACTATGGTCTTAAAATTCGCCTCAACGACTATTATATAGAAGGACACATACCAATTGAAAATATGACGGATGATTACTATGATTTTAACGATACCGAGCTAACTTTAAAGGGAAGGCGTTTTCAAAGAAAATATACAATAGGTGATAGCATTCAAGTAAAAGCGTATGGCATTAATCAAGAAGAAAGGGAAGTGCTTTTTGCTATAATTTTAAATATACCTAAATAAAAATGGTTTGCAAAAAATAATAGCTGTATTTTTTTGTTATATCTCATGAAATAATATTTTGAGGTGCGGGGGGTGTGAAGGCGCACTTCTATGTTCTTCCCCCGCTTCTCCTTGATTTACAAGTTATTGAAAACTATGCCTTACCGGCACTACCTAAAACATTTTCGTTTTTATGCTTAATCATCTTAATAAGTTCATCACGAGCAGGTCCTAAGTACTTACGTGGATCAAATTCTTTCGGATTTTCAGCAAAAACTTTTCTAATAATAGCAGTTACTGCAAGCCGTCCATCGCTATCAATATTTATCTTGCAAACTGCCGAAGCAGCAGCCCGTCTCAACTGAGATTCCGGCACTCCTGCGGCATCCTCCATTTTTCCACCATACTTATTAATCATCTCAACATATGCAGGTATAACCGATGATGCACCGTGTAAAACTATTGGAAAGCCGGGAATCCTTCTTTCCACCTCGTCTAAAATATCAAAACGAAGTGGTGGCACTTCTTCGCCCGGTTTTACCTTAAACTTATAAGCACCATGTGAGGTTCCTATGGATATGGCAAGGCTATCCACTCCTGTTTTGGTAACAAACTCCTCAACCTCGTCCGGTTTAGTGTAGTGTGATACCTCAGACGATACCTCATCTTCAATACCAGCCAAGACACCAAGCTCACCCTCAACGGTAACATCCCGTTCATGGGCATATTCAACTACTTGCTTTGTTACTTTGACGTTATCTTCAAAGTTATGATGTGAGCCATCAATCATAACTGAAGAAAACCCGGAATCAATACAACTTTTGCAAAGTTCAAAAGTGTCTCCATGGTCAAGGTGAAGTGCTATTGGTATAATCCCCTTGCCCATCTCCTTCATCATCTCTACAGCACCCATTGCAAGATACCGCAATAGCGTTTGATTGGCATACTTGCGTGCACCACTAGATACCTGTAGTATTACTGGTGATTTGGATTCTGTGCAACCAATGATTATAGCCTGTAACTGCTCAAGATTATTAAAATTGTATGCAGGAATAGCATAACCACCAGCCATTGCCTTTTTAAACATATCCCTTGTATTAACAAGCCCTAAGTCTGTATATTTTACAGCCATCTACACCTCCAAATTTATGTTATTACAATCAGAAGCGATTGATTAATTATAAGGCATTTTATTGTAAAAAGTAGCCCTTTGTCAATAGTACGACAGCCTCAGCTAACAGAAAGTTTTTGGTAGTCATAAACATTAACTTAATGGCATTGGGGCAGCGCCCTCATTCTTTAATCCTTTTATTTGATATAAAGTTTTGCAAAGCATTTCTCTTTTGGTATAAAATAGTATTAAAACATATTTAAATTATGAGATGCTTTTATTCATATGGACCAGTAAACCCTGAGAGACACTTTTGTGTTGAAAGGCAGCTCCTCATAGAAAAATGTCTAAACTATCTTGTAGATAATATAGATGAAGGTGGGCATTACTTTAGCGTGTGGGCTCCACGCCAAAGCGGCAAAACATGGCTCATACAGCAAGTCAAGAAAAAGATAGAAGCAAATTATGGTGAACGATTTATTGTCGGGACTCTTTCTATGCAAGGAGTTATCTTTGAAGAAGGAGACCTCCCTAAAACATTTTTAGATAATGTTCCTCAATTAATAAAGGAAGGGTTTTATTTAGACATTCCCCCACTAAGAGAATGGAGAGACTTAAAGAGTATATTCTACCGCAACGGTGGATTATTTAGTCGTCCCGTAATCCTTTTAATTGATGAATTTGACAGCCTACCCCCCAAAGTCATTGATAGATTGATAACACTATTTAGAGATATGTATCTTAAAAGAGACGCATATTTACTTCATGGGCTTGCCCTCATTGGCATAAGGGCAGTGCTTGGTGTTGAAAGTGAAAGGGACTCACCTTTTAATATACAGCGCTCAATACATATACCAAACTTTACTAAATATGAGGTTTTTGAACTCTTTCAACAATACATTGATGAAAGTGGACAAAATATTGAGCCAGCGGTAATTGAAAGGGTTTATGAGTCAACACGGGGGCAACCAGGGCTTGTGTGCTGGTTTGGTGAACTTATCACAGAAAAGTACAATACAGGTATAAATACTACAATAGATGGTACATTATTTAAAATGGTTTATCATAAGGCTTTAAGGGTAGAGTGGAATAACACTATATTAAATCTCGTAAAAAAAGCTAAGGCACATTATAAGGAGTATGTGGTTAAGTTATTTGCTAAAACAGATATCCCTTTTAATATGGAAGAAGATTGGTGTAATTATCTCTATACGCACGGTATTATCTCTGATGAAATCTCTACAGATAATTATGGCGAAAAAGTAGCAGTGTGCCGCTTCTCCTGTACTTTTGTCCAAGAAAAACTGTACGGAGCACTAACTGACGCTATTACAGGGGACAGCCTTCCTATACCAGCTTTGGAGATACTAGACACCCTTGAAGATGTTTTTACCCCTGAATGGTTAAATCTGACAGCACTTTTAAAGCGGTACAAGGATTATCTACTAAGATTAAGGGCTAAGGGACTCAACCCATGGAAGAAACAGCCAAGACGAGCCAATTTAACTTATACAGAGGCAGTAGGACATTTTCATCTCTATGCGTGGCTGCAAGCAGCCATTGGACATAAATGTGTTATCAGTCCAGAGTTTCCTACTGGAAACGGAAAGGTAGATTTACACATCAACTGTGGCAATCAAGAAGGAATTATAGAGGTAAAAAGCTTTACAAATGTCTCTAAAATAAAAGATAATGTAGCTCAGGCAGCTCAGTATGCAAAACAATTAAATAAAGATTCAGTAACTATAGCACTTTTCATACCATCTAATGATGCCAAAATACAGGAACAATTATTTGGAAAATATCTACTCAACAATACTACTGTAACAGTTGTACCAATTGGATGGGCTGTTTAAAATACATTTCTGCAAATTAGTCAACAGCAACATACTAATATTTTACTTATCTTTACTTTCAATTATGTGAAGCGAAGGCTTGTTGTTTTTAATCTTATCATCTTATCTTTCTTTTTTATGAAAAAAAGTAGCTGCTATTAATAGCATAATTCCAATCGTAAGTGCTGAATCAGCGATATTAAACGCCGGCCAGTGATGTTTTTCCCAATGCACATCAATAAAATCCACAACATAACCCCTAAATATCCTATCATATAAATTACCAAGGGCACCACCCAAAAATAACGCAAAACTAAACAAATCATTCTTGCCCTTAAGCATTAAAAATACAATAAACACTATCGCCACAATGGAAAACAATATGAATATCCAATTGCCAACCCTTTGAAACATGCCAAAGGCGGTCCCCGTGTTCCGTACATAAACAATATTTAAAAACGGCACCACCTTAATTGCCTCATGGAGTTTAAATTGGCTTATTATTAGGTATTTGGCTAACTGATCGGCTATGAAAACAACTATTGCAAATACAAAATACTTTTTTTTAACTAAGTCCATCTCAAATTGTTTTATTAAATACAACACTATAACATCTGTCGCAAATGTCGTCAGCCTCAGAAAAGCTCCCAACACTTTCACTTACATTCCAACACCTCTGGCACTTTTGCCCCTCAGCCTTCGTAACTACAACAATTAATCCATTCAGCTCATCACTTTCAAAGCCCCCAGCTCTATCACTAACACTTTCAAACTCAGCCATCTGAAGCACCTTTGCCTTAGATACAATAAATAGGCTTGGTAAAAACCCACTGTAGTCATTTATTAAACTATAATACACATTATCAGCATATAGCGTAACTGCCGCCTCAAGCGAATTTCCAATAAATTTATCTTGCCTTCTTAGCTCAAGGGCCTTATTAACTACATCCCTTATTTTAATTAGGCTAGCCCACTTCCGTTCAAGTTCAAGGTCTAAAAACTCTTCCCTCACCTGTGGAAACTCACAAAGAAACACGCTTTCACTGCTAAACGAATTATCTACCTTATGAGTCCCAGAGGCATCATAAGTACTCCGCTCAGACTGCCAAACCTCCTCTGCTGTAAAAGATAACACCGGCGCCATTATCCTAACCATCGCAGAAAGTATTTCTTTCATAGTCCACTGCGCAGCCCTTCTTTCCTTTGAATCCGCCCCAAAGGTATAAACCCGGTCTTTCAATATATCAAGATAAAAGGAACTCATATCCACTACACAGAAATTATATAGGGCATGAAATACCTCATGAAAATCAAAACTCTCATAAGACTTAGTCGTCTTTATTATAAGATTTGAAAGCCTCGACATCGCCCATTTATCTATATCAAGCAGATATGACGAATAATCCCCACCATCGTAGTCATGAATATTCCCAAGCAAAAACCGGCATGTATTCCTAATTTTTCTATAGGCTTCTACTAAACGCTGCAATATTTCATTTGAAATACGGATATCGTTTTTATAGTCCTCAGCACAAACCCACAAACGCACCGTCTCAGCCCCGCTTTTTCCAGTAATATCCTGTGGCGCTATCACATTGCCAAGCGATTTGGACATCTTCTTGCCCTTACCATCAACCACAAAACCATGGGTTAACACCGTTTCATATGGGCTTCTTCCACGCGTACCAGTTGCACTTAAGAGCGAACTTTGGAACCACCCCCTGTGCTGATCACTACCTTCAAGATACAACTGCGCTGGCCACCCAAGCAATGGGTTTTTCTCAAGCACTGCTGCATGGCTTACACCTGAATCAAACCACACATCTAGTATGTCTTTTTCTTTTACAAACTCATTAACTCCACACCTTGCACATCTGTAGCTTGGAGCAAGTAACGGCTCGCCACCTTCTTCAAACCACACATCCGCACCCCTTTCAGCAAAGCGCCTCACTACCTCCTGAAGCACCGCCTCATCTCTTACTACCTCTCCACATCCCTTACACGTAAATACAGCTATCGGCACACCCCAAGCCCGCTGCCTTGAAATACACCAATCCGGTCTCACCTTCACCATACCATATATTCTATCTCTTCCCCAGCTGGGCACCCAACGCACCTTTTCTATTTCCTCTATACAGCGCTCTTTCAACCTACCCTCTTCCATCGAAATAAACCACTGCTCAGTCGCCCTGAAAATTACAGGCTTTTTGCATCGCCAACAATGCGGATAAGAATGCCTAACATCCTTTCTCTCAATAAGCGCATTTCTCTCCCTTAGGGTTTGTATTATCGGCTCATTTGCCTTAAACACAAACATGCCATCAAATGGCGCTGCCTCTTTCGTCAGCACACCCTTGTCATCCACTGGCGATAATACTGCAAGCCCATTTCTTTGCCCAACCTCGTAATCGTCCTCACCATGCCCCGGTGCTATATGCACAACACCAGTTCCATCTTCCACAGAAACAAACTCCGCTTCAACCACCTTCGATTGTCTATCCATAAAAGGATGCAAAGCCATTATCCCAACAAGCTCTGCCCCGCTTAGCTTCTTGACTACTCTGCCTTCTAACTTAATCGTTTCAGCAAGTTTATTAAGTAATAGCTCCGCTACTATTAATACTTCTCCGGCTACTTCAATAAAAGCATAGTCAACCTCAGCAGAAACCGCAAGCGCCAGATTCGCCGGCAGCGTCCATGGTGTTGTAGTCCATATTACAATATATAGAGCGCCACTCATCCCTAACCTGACACTATCTTCCCCACCAACCTTAAACTTAACATATACCGACGGGGACTCCTTATCCTGATACTCCACCTCCGCCTCTGCCAGTGCCGTTACGCACGATGGACACCAGTGCACCGGCTTCTTGCCCTTATAGACACGGCCACTTTTTAGGAATTTATAAAACTCATCTAATATATAGGATTCATACTTATATTCCATAGTAACATACGGATTATCCCAATCTGCAAAAACCCCAAGCCTCTTGAACTCCTCACGCTGAATATCCAAAAACTTGAAGGCATACTCCCGACAAAGCTTACGTTTTTCAACAATACCAACGTCCTGCTTTTTACTACCTAAATTCTTATCCACCTGCAACTCTATCGGAAGACCATGACAATCCCACCCAGGTATATAAGGCGCATACTCACCCTTCATAAATCTATACTTTATTATGATGTCTTTCAATATCTTATTAAGAGCCGTACCCAGATGAATGTGCCCATTTGCATACGGCGGCCCATCATGAAGTATATACCGCCCTTTTAAACGGTTATTGCCCTCCATTTTTTCATAAATAGCATGCTCATTCCAAAATTCCAAAATCTCCGGCTCTTTCTTAACAAGATTAGCCTTCATCGGAAACTCAGTATGAGGCAACATTAAAGTATCTTTGTAATCTTTAGACATAATGGATATTATAATACTCTATTAAATATAAGTCAAGAAAAAAACTTAAAAAATATATAAAAAAAAGAGGGAAAGAACTCTGCATTACAATAATGCGTACCACAAAATATACAATAATACAACAATTAAAAAATATCGAATCGCCCAAATTATGCTTTTAGTAAAGCATTGTTTATTAATTTTTTTAATTTTGAACCCCCTAAAACTTCAAAAATTCCATCAGTGTGGGAGCATACTGCAAGGCTTTAAAGCCTTGCAACAAGTATCTCTTTAAGTGCATCTTTAGTAAGTTTTGCCGGGCTTTCTTTATTGCCTGTCTTTTCAGAAAGCCTGTCAACATCCACATTGCTTATCCCGTATTCCGAAAGTCTTGGCAGCTTTAAAACCTGAGTCCATTCCTCAAGTCTATCAATGAGAACATCTAATAAATAATCCCTACTACCTAAATTATCAAGATGTTTTTTTATAAAAACAGCGCCAACATTTGCATATTTTTCAAGATATGTATCATTTCCACTACATTTAAGGCACTCAATAATCTTTCTCGTTGCAGCACTAACTAAAGTACCACAGAGCACCCCATGGGGAATATCAAACTCCCCTCCCACAGTAGAAGCAAAACCATGTACAACCCCAAGCCCTGCATTTGCAAGTGTAACGCCAGATATAAAGGACGCATAAGCCATCTTAGCTCGTACCTCAACGTTTCCAGCCTCAGACGTACAAGATGGTACAAGAGACTCCACTAAAAGTTCAATGGCTTTCAACGAAAGGGCATCCGTCATTGGTGATGCCTTGGTAGATACATAAGATTCTATTAACTGTGTAAAGGCATCCATCCCACAGGCAGCAGTTATAGCTGCTGGGCAATCTACAGTAAGTTGTGGGTCTATGATGGCAACATCTGGAACAAAGTTATCATGTCTTAAAGAGCGCTTAAATCCCCCTTCTTTTGCAACACGACTTATAACAGCGTTTTTAGTAGCCTCACTACCAGTACCAGATGTGGTTGGCACTGCTATAAATGGCACCTTAACCCCGCTATGAGATAACGCCCCTCCAATACCTTCAAGATAGTTAAAAACAGACCCCTCAACCTTAAGCATAGCAGAAATAGCCTTACCGGCATCTATCACACTGCCACCTCCAACAGCAACCACTACTTCTATACCGTTATCTTTCAAATCCCTAACTGCACTATCAATTATCTCAGGCGATGGCTCACCACTTATTGTATAATTAAAGCACCTCACCCCATTTGCATTCAAATCCTTAACTAAAACCTCATACCGACCACTTTTTTTAAAAGAGCTAACTCCAGTTACAAGTAAGACCACCTTCCCTAACCTTGCAGCAAACTTCCCTATATCAGCAAACCTACCGGCCCCAAAATGCACATATGGAATCCTCGCAAAATCAAATGTTAAACTCACCAAAGCCCCCTACCCTCTGGTCTTATTACACTATGGACAACCCCTTCGCGAGGCTTGGCCATCCACGGCTCAACCATCTTACGCCACGCAAGATAGTGCTCTGTCTGTTTATGTGCTGCCACAGCCTCTTTTGATTCATAGGCCTCATAAAGGGTAAACCGCATCTGGTCATCCGTACATTGAAGTACGTCAAATCTCATATTCCCCGGCTCTTTAATCGAGCCTTCATGGTTTTTTATTGTAGCTGCTATAAAGTCTGCCACATTTTCAGGCTTTACATATACCGTTACCACTGTAACTATCATGGCTGCGCCCCATCCTTTATTATTTTTTTATTGTATATTAATAAAAAATAATCCATTATAGCAAGCGGTCAAGCAATATGCTATTATTATACTTGTGTTATGAATTTCAAAATACTAAAAGAAGATGGAAAGGCTAGATTCGGTTTACTTGAATTTGAAAAAGGAGCCGTACAAACACCGGCGTTTATGCCAGTAGGCACACAGGGCACGGTCAAGGCTCTATCAAACAGCGATGTATTATCCGTTGGTGCTGAAATTATACTTTGCAATACCTTTCATTTGTATTTAAGACCGGGACACGAGCTAATTAAACGAGCTGGCGGCCTTCATGGTTTTATGAACTGGCAAAAGCCAATACTAACCGATAGCGGCGGCTATCAAGTATTTAGCCTATCCCCCTTAAGAAAGATTAAAGAAGAAGGCGTATACTTCAAATCCCACCTCGATGGCTCAGCACACTTTATAGGTCCAAAGGAATCTATGGCAATACAAGATGCCCTTAATTCTGATATAGTGATGGCATTTGATGAATGCCCGCCCTATCCCAGTACCTATGAATACACGCTTCAATCCCTTGAATTAACAACAAGGTGGGCCAATATCTGCAAAGAAGTGTTACCATCACAAAAGACCCTATTTGGCATCATACAGGGTGGGTTTTATAAGGAACTGCGAATAGAAAGCGCAAGACAAATTAAGGATATTGGATTTGATGGCTATGCCGTTGGTGGCGTTAGCGTTGGAGAGCCAAAGGAGCTTATGCATGATATGATAAACCAAACAGCCTGCGAACTTCCACACGATAAGCCACGATATTTAATGGGTGTAGGATTTCCAGAAGATATTCTTGAGGCTGTTGGGGCTGGCTTTGATATGTTTGACTGCGTTATACCTACGAGGACAGCAAGGCACGGTACGCTTTTTACAAGCCAAGGACGCATTAGCATAAAAAAACAAGAGTTTAAGGAAGATTTTTCACCTATTGACCTTGACTGCTCATGTTATACATGTAAAAACTATACTAAGGCATACTTAAATCATTTATATAAAACTGGTGAAATCCTATCAACAAGGCTTAATTCAATACATAACCTACACTTTTACTTTGATTTTTTTAATAAAATGGCAATAGCTATAACAAATGGCACATTTTTGGAGTTTAAAAATAAGTATCTAAGCACAGTTAAACCTCTATAGACAATACTCTGCGGTATTGGCTTATCAAATCGCAATGTGATATATATAATGCAAAAAAAAATTCAACTTCGACAACAATATGTTACTATAAAACCAAGTGTTATCATAGAAAAAAAAGGGGGAGTTGATTTGTCTTCAGACAAAATTGTAAAAAAACACAGCATTACCACTTCTGATTCAAATGCCGAATTAAATAAACCAGCTCAGCCGTGTGACCACAGGGAGCTTTTAAAAAGCGGCCTTGGGGACCTTTATAAGGTAACAGAATATTTTAAAAATGCGGAAAATAATTTATCGCACAAACGGATGAAGTGCTGGGAGTACAGAAACTGTAAACACACTAATTGTCCAGTGCGCACTCAGGCGGCAGGACGACGATGTTGGCTTGTAGCTGGTACACTAAGCGGTAAAAGGGCACAGTGTCAACTCCTTACAAGTGGCAATATTGACAATTGCAAAAACTGCGACTTCTACAAAAAAATAAAAAAAGGTACCGTATAAAAAAAACCAATATGCTACAGTTCAACAAAGTGTAGTTGTGCACAAATAGTGCTCATATAATATCTTATATGCTGTTATTACAAGCGTTGCTAAGAAATCCCCTCTTTTAACAAGGAGAGTGCTTTACAACAGCTGTAATAACACAGTGGGGAGTACTAACAAAGTAAGAGTGAACTATTACAATTTTTCTTGTTTGATAAAATTAATTAATATATGTTATAATAAAATAAGTTTGTGTGAACTAATCCTTAATCACATAAAAGGAGGTAGTTTTATGGTAAAAAAGTTGCCCATACTAAAAATAGTATGTACTGTTTTAGTTATAGTATTTTTCGTCGCTACCCCAAACAGTTGGAGTGAAAGTACTCAAGATGATGAAAATACGCAAGGTAATTACAACACTACTACAACTATCCAAAATACATATGAACAGAACTCCAGCTCAGGTGGTTACTGTAATTTCCTTATGGTGAATGACTCAGACAAAGAAAAAATTATAGGCCGGGGAACAGTAGCAAACTATGTACCACCGGAAGAACAACGATAAAAATAATGCACTGTTGGACAAATAACTATAGAAATCACACAAATGAAGAAAGAATTAATGCTTCCAATTTTTAAAGTTTTACGTATAAAGATTGGAAGCTATTTTTTTTATGTACAAAAAAAGTTAAGTTTTTTGTTATAATTTCGTTTGGAGTATATTTTATGCTGGAACTGTATTTTGCAAACATGCTTGAAGAAGCAATCGGTGAAAAGGGGTTATCTCTACTACAGATAGAGTCCCTTAGAGACAATATAGAAAAGGCTCATGAGCAAATTATTAAACGAAAGTGGCAAGAGCTCGCTTTTTTAGATTTAGCGGCTTACGACACTAGCTCTATAAAGGAAATAGCTGCAGAGGTTATTAGTACCTCTGATTATTTTTTGCTTCTTGGCATTGGCGGCTCTGCCATGGGACCACGGGTTATACTTGAAGCACTAAAACCATTACATAACTACATTAGTTCGCCTAAAATTTTCATATATGATAACATAGACCCTCGTACCCTAAATGCCATACTATCCATAATAGATGCCTCGAAAACATCAGTTAACGTTGTAACTAAATCCGGTACCACTGCTGAAACATTGGCGTCTTTTATGGTGCTTTGGAATAAGATGGAAAAAGCCCTCGGTAAAGATGCTGCTAAACGGTTTATTATATCAACAAGTCCAGCAAAGGGTATGATGAGAGAGCTTGTTAATGAGTATGGGTTTAAAAGTCTGCCCATTCCCGATGGTATTGTCGGTAGGTATTCGGTTTTTAGCTCCGCTGGGCTTTTGATTTCTGAAATAGCTGGGATAAACACTACTGAACTTTTAAGCGGGGCTAGAGACATTATACAAAGATGTCAAGTTAGCGAGTTATGGGAAAATCCGGCCTATGTCTTTTCCGCACTTTTATATCTAATGAGTGTCAAAGAAGGTAGAAACATTAACGTAATGATGCCATATGCCGATGGCCTTAAGGCTGCTGCTGAATGGTTTTGTCAGTTGTGGGCCGAAAGTCTTGGGAAACTCGGCTTTGGCCTTACTCCATATCCATCATTAGGTACCACAGACCAGCATTCACAACTGCAACTGTGGCTTGAAGGGCCTGAAGATAAGGTGGTTATTTTTATCCATATAGGGGATTACGCCGTGGATATTAAAATACCCAATATTTTTGAAGAAAAGGAACGATGCTCATGTTTGGCTGGTAATAGCCTGAGCGACCTCATAAAAGCTGCTGAAGAGGCTACAGAGGTTGTACTTTCTGAAGCATCAAAGCCAAATATGACATTGTATATGCCCACAATTGATGCTTACCATGTGGGGCAGTTACTCCAGTTTCTTGAATTATCCACTGTCGTTATCGGCTTTCTTTTTGGCGTTAATCCTTTTAATCAACCTTGGATTGAAAAAGGTAAGGAAAACATCTTTGCGATGCTTTCAAAAGATGAGTTTTGTCAAAAAAAGGAATTACTCAAACGTCTAAGGTTGGATAACGTCTGTTGGAGATTATAATGTATACAGGAGATTATATTGCTTATTGGAATTTAATGGAATACTGGTTTTTTTAATTTTTTAGTGCCTACTAGCAGGTATATAAATACACAACGTATTTATCATATTGAAAACTGCTATAATATAAGTAAACTCTTTTCTTTTAGGCAGAGGAATAAAAGCGCTTCGCTATAGTTTTAGCTCTATCAATTAAGGATAATGGAATAGTCTAAAAGGCACATGTTTGATTTATCTAAGAAAAAAGTACTCATAATAGATGATTTTGCAGAGTTTAGGTATACACTCAAAAAAATGCTTCAATCGCTAAACTGTGATGATGTGGATGACGTGGGGGACGGTGATACCGCTATAGATCGTATAGCTTTGAAACACTACGACATAATACTTTGTGATTATAATTTAGGTGAAGGTAGAAAGGACGGTCAACAGGTACTTGAAGAGGTTAAGCACAGGCGTCTGATGAAGTATTCTACTATCTACATAATGGTAACAGCGGAAAATGCCATGTTTATGGTTATGGGCGTTTTAGAGTATAAACCAGATGATTACCTTACAAAGCCTTTTACAAAAGAAATCCTACAAAGCAGGCTTGAAAGAATTACTGAAAAAAAGAAAGATTTTGAAGAAATTGACAGGGCTATCCAACGAGACGAATACATCACAGCTATTCAACTTTGTAATAAAAAAATCCTCGATAAGCCCAAAAATTTAATCGAATTCTATCGCCTAAAAGGTGAGCTTTGCCTACTCATTGGCGAGTATGACAAGGCAGAGGAGGTTTTTGACACAGTTATCGAAATGAGAAGTATACCATGGGCTATGCTTGGTAAAGGTAAAGTGCAGTTTTATAAAGGCAATTACAGGGTTGCAAAGGACATATTTAAGTCCCTTACAGAAGAAAATATCGTGCTTTTAGACGCCTACGACTGGCTTGCAAAGGCTTATTCGGAAATGGCTCTCTACAGCGAAGCCCAAAATGTCCTCATAAAGGCTACAGATTACTCACCACGCGCTATACTCAGACAAAAGGCACTGGCAGAGGTGGCTTTTAAAAATAAAGACTACGATATGGCGGAAAAGGCATACAAATCAACAGTGGAGCTTGGTAAACTTTCGTGTTTTAAAAACCAATCGGACTATATCGGGCTTGCAAAAGTACTGCTTAATAAATTTTCACATGATAAGGCACTTGCTGTGCTCAAAGAGGCCAAAACTGCATTTTCTGATGATAATAAAGCTGTGCTCCAGGCAGCGGTTATGGAAGGCATCATTAATAAAGAAATAGGAAGGAGTGAGGCATCTAAAAAGGCTATCGAAGAAGCCTCTATAATCTTTTCAGGTATAGAAGGTAAGGTGGATGCCGACATTGCTATGGATATGGCAAGGGCTTTTTTTATGCTTGGCGATAAAGAACAAGGCGTTACTATCATGAAAGGCATAATCCAAAACCACCACGATGACGAAAAGGTACTCAAACTCGTACAAGAAGTATTTAATGAGGCTAATCTTAAAATCGAAGGAGCTGAGTTCATAGCCTCATCTCGACGTGAAATTATACATATAAATAACGAGGGCGTTCGCCTAGTCCAAGAGGGTAAACTCAAAGAAGCTATCGAGTTCTTTGAAAAAGCCGCTAGAGGACTACCTGATAATAAAATTATTAATGCAAATGCCGCACAGGCTTTACTTATGTACATGCAAAAAGTGGCTATAAACGAAAGATACCTCTTTCAGGCCAAACGTTATCTTGATAATATCAAAAACGTTGACCCATCCTATAAAAAATATAGAAACCTATTACCTGTATATGAAAAAATGAAAAGAGATATTTCTAAATAAACACTAAAAATAAAAGGAGGGTATGTACATTATGCTTTCAAAAAATAATATAGACATGGCAAGTATCTTTGCTTCATCAGCCCACGATATTAAGAACACCCTTGCACTTTTGCTTAATTTAATTGCTGTTGCTATTGATGAAACCCACCCAGACTCCAAAACATATAAAACTCTCTCCCTACTGCGAGCCGATACCTTGAAGGTGATTAACCAACTCGTACAGCTACTTACCATCTATAGCTTGGAAACTTCACGTTACATGCTAAATATAGCTCATCATAACATACGTGAATTTATGGAAGACCTCGCCCTCCAAAATAAATACATACTCGACATAAAAGGCATTTCCATTGACATTGATTGCCCAGAAGACGACCTCTATTGGTTTTTTGATAGAGATATGCTTATCATACTTATGAATAGCGTTTTGACTAATAAATACCAATATACTAACGGTAAAATAGCCATAACCATTAATTATGATAAAGATTACCTCTACATACAAATAGATGATAATGGCCCAGGCTATCCACAAAATATCATAGAAGATATTATGACTCAAAAACCAGTAAATCCACAAACTAAAAGTACAGGGCTTGGTATATTCTTTGCGTCTATGATTGCACAAGCTCATAAAAATAAAGATAAAATTGGCTCAGTAAAAATAGAAAATGGCGGTAAATATGGCGGCGGTAGTTTTATCATAAAACTTCCATAAAGAAAAAAAAGAAAAAAATAAAGGGTAGTCCTGAATAGATAGTGTTAGATAACAAATTTGTCATTGCAAGCGCAGCGAAGGTGCGCTCGCAATGACAGAAATGTATAAATATTATATGACCACTACCCATTCAGGACTACCTTATTTTTACTACATCTTTAACGCAATTTTCCTTAACTTAATGGCATTGGGACAGAGTCCTTCCCCTTTTCTTCTATCTACTGGTCATCTGTGAGCCAATATATACTATACTAAAACCAAGACATATCATAAATAATGGGATTAGAGCTGCAATAACTATTGATGCCCAGTACATTTGTAAAAATGGTTTTACCATTACAATTGCCTCTAGGTACGGTGTGTTTATCTCTTTATCTGGTTTTCTAAATTTACCAGCAATGACCACTGTCTCATTGCCTATATCAATAAAAGACAGGGTGCGGAAAATGCCTTCTTCAAAATGTACGACTTCTATGTGGACTTCTGGTAGTGCTCTTGTTGGTGAAAGGGGTTTACTTTTATTTGCAGGCTCCTGATAAAACCTATCATATTCATTATCTGTTAATGTTTCGCTGCCTGAGCCTTTTGACACTAATACTGCCGTTGTAACACCTGCACGCCATAGTTCTCCCTCTACGCTTACTATCTTATTGTAATATTTCTCCGGTCTTTCAAAGAGTTTTTCCAATGAGACTTCAGTGGCCATTTCAGGGTTTATAAAAAGCGCTCTGTTTTTTTTATAGAAAAAATGAAACGCTACAATAATCCCTAATATTACAAGGGCAAAACCTGTTAATTTAATTACCACACCAATAAAACGCTTAAACAACCTATCTCCTTCGTTATGAGCGCTTTTTTTCAAGTTCATCTATGCGCCGCATTATTTTTACGGCAATAACGTTTGGATCAAACTTTGGCGTAAAATCATCCGAGCCGGATTGTTCGGCTTTTACAATACTGGCTTTATCACTTAACGAGCTATGGAGCATTACATAAAGATTAGATAGTTTTGCATTTGATTTAATTTTTCGACAAAAGGTATAGCCATCCATAACCGGCATTTCTATATCTGAAATAACCATGCTAAACATTTTCGGTATATTGTCTCCACTTTCTGAGAGGTCTTCCATAAGCTGTAGAGCTCCCACCGCTGAATCCATCAACGTAAACGTTACCCCCATCTTATCCAACACTGTTTTCATCATAGTCCGTGCTGCCTTTGAATCATCAACTAGCAATATATGGTGTTTTTTATATCGTTCATCTTTACTCATTTCAATATATTCTTCGGCTAGCTCTTCGGACACACCTATTATTTCAATAATCATTTTTTCAATATCAAGTATCTGTATCATTTTGCCATCTTCTGAATGCGTAACTGCCGTCAAGTATGCACAAGAGCTTACCATATCGCCCGGTTTTTTAATATCTTCCCATCCTCTGCTCAATAACGTATCCGGGGCACTTATTAAAAACCCTTGTACCATCTTGTGATACTCACAAACTATCACATAACATAGTTTATTTTTATAATCAAGCACATCTAATTTCAAAAACTCTGCAACATCAATGATTGAAATGGACTTGCCACGGAAATTAATCGTACCCTTTATAGATGGGTGAGCGTGCGGTAAGGTCGTTATCTTTGATGGACATTCTAATATTTCTATAATCTTAAATACATTAATTGCATACAACTGATTATCTGTCAGAAAGAAAGTCAACATCTCCATCTGATTGCCTTTCTTTTGCCCATTGTCGTATGTTGAACGGTATGTTGATTGCTTTGGTGTGTTGACCAATAGCACCTCCTTCCACTAAATCTATACTACTGGTATTATTTTACACCATAATTACAAAAAAATGGTAATATATTACCCGAACACTTATCTTAGTATCTTCTTCCCCCACACATTTTTGTCATTGCTGTCTAAATTATAAAATCAATTTTTTCTAAAAAGTAATTAATAGTTATTTTTATAATTTTTAAATAGAACCTTGACTATTTATACCCATACAGGTTTAAAATATAATGAAAACATTAATAATGAGGGCATAGCATATATTATGAAAATAATTACAATTATTGTATTAGCTTTTCTTATTGTCGGCTGTTCCAAGCAGGCTAAAAAACCTGATTATTCAAATGCAGCGGAAGTCTTTCAATATGCCTCTAAACAAGTAGATGATGGCGACTTTGAAGAGGCTCGGGAGCTGCTAACAGAAATTGAAAACAGAAGCGATGCCGGCGATTACGCACCTCTTGCTAAATTAAAGATAGCTGAATCCTACCTTTTAGAGCAAGAGCATGACCTTGCTATTACCCAGTACAAAGATTTTGTAAATCTTTATCCTGAAAACCGGTACGCACCCTATGCCCAGTACCAGATAGCTTCTATATATTTTAAACAAATAGAAGGCAGAGATAGAGGCTATCGGTATGCCGTAAATGCTATTGAAGAATTTGAAAAATTGAAGACCCTATATCCTCGAAACCCATACAGGGAAGTTATTCCTTTACGTATTGAAAAAAGTAGAAATATTCTTGCCGCCCATGAGCACTATGTTGGCGAGCATTATTTTAAAAAGGCTTCATACGAGGCCGCCATTGGCAGATTTAATAAAATTATCGAAGACTATGGCGATTACCAAGATATTGCCGACGTTTATTATCTCCTTGCACAATCCTATGAAGCTACCAACGATTTTAAAAAGGCAGAGGAATTTTACAATAAAACAATACTAAAGGCACAAAGAAAAGACCTTATAGGTGCCGCCGAAGAGAGGCTTAAGGTATTATTAAAGAAGAAAAAATAGCAATTGATAACCATTATCCAGTATTTTTAAATATTAGTGGCAAAAAATGTGTTGTTGTTGGCGGTGGTAATGTTGCCAAGCGAAAAACAGAAGGACTCCTTGAAGCCCAAGCTAATGTTACTATCATAAGCCCCACATTAACGCTTGAACTCCAATGGCTTAATCAAATACAAGCTATTAATCATGTTTGTAAAGAATACGAAAGTGGTGACTGCAACGATGCCTTTATTGTGATAGCCGCAACAGACAATGTTTCTTTAAATCGCCAAATCGCAATGGATGCGCCTTTTTTAGTAAATGTGGTTAATATCCCAGAACTTTGTAATTTTACAGTCCCCTCCGTTATTAGAAGAGGACAGTTGTGCATTGCCATATCCACAAGCAGTATCAGCCCCGCCCTTGCTAAAACCTTGCGAATTGAACTTGAATCCACCTACGGTACAGAATTTGAAGAATACCTCGCTTTTTTAAAATGGTTGCGCATGACTGTGAAAACATTTATAAAAGATGCTAAAAAACGCAAGGAAATCTTATCCGAAGCTGCCACTCCATCAAGCCTTGCAGCGCTAAGAGCTGGCTTTTTTAAACAATTAAAAGAACACTTAATTTCAAAGGTACAAATATTTTATGGAAAAACTGACACATATTGATACTAAAGGTGAAGCCCATATGGTAGACGTTACTGCTAAAGACGATACCAGCCGTGAGGCACACGCTAAAGGCTCCGTTTATATGAAAAAAAGCACCCTACAGCTTTTAAAAGATAATCAACTAACAAAAGGCGATGCCCTACAGGTAGCTAAAATTGCAGGTATTATGGGTGCTAAACAAACATCTTCCCTCGTTCCACTCTGTCATCCATTAAACATTACATCCATATCCGTTGAGCTAAATATTGACGACAATCTCTCATGTGTTAACATAGATGCTGTTGTCAAAATAACCGGTAAAACCGGCGTTGAAATGGAAGCCCTTACAGCCGTTTCTATAACAGCCCTCACTATTTATGACATGTGTAAAGCCGTTGATAAAGAAATTGTTATTAGCGATATTTGCTTGGTTGAAAAAAAAGGTGGCAAAAGCGGCCACTTTAAAAGAAAAGAAAAATAAAGAAAAAAAATACAGAAGATTAGAGGGTGTGGGGTTTGGGAGTGCGCCTACGCACCTTTTCCAAAAACTTTTAACTCGCAGACTATTAATAACATCTCTCTCTACAACTTTACTATATTATAACCCTATAACGTTTTTTTATTACTAAAATTAATGTATTAAAAAAATACTTGACAAAATTTTAAGACTGATATTATTATTTATTTATAATGGTTTTTCTTGCTTAGAAAAACTTGAAAAATTATTTTCAGACAGTGTTGTTCCTCTCATGTAAGATGTCCAATATCTGCTTTAGTTTATCATAATATATCAGTACACGCGTAATTAGATTAATTTTGTTTATGAACTTAAAGTGTAAAAGGATAACCAAGTAGATAGCAAGTCAAAGGTTTGGGAGTGCGCCTACGCACCTTTTTCTCGAAAAGGGTTTTACCCCGCATCCTCTAATCTTTCTTTTTGTTATAAGGAGGGCTAATGTTTATAAAACTTAACAAATTTACAGGTCTTAACAACGTTCTACCACCAGAATCTCTTAATACAACAGAGCTGCAAGGAGCCAGAAACGTTGACATAGATAACACAGGCAGCATAAGGCGTCGGAGTGGTTTTTATCAGGTCTATAGTGGTGTATGTTATTCAGGCTTTAGTGTGGGTGATATAGCTGTTTTTAGGGAAGGGCAGTCGCTTAAAAAATTAAACAAAGATATGACAGTTAGTACTATTAGGAATGGCATTATAGAGGAACTACCTATGCGTTATCTTGCGTTAAATGGTAAAATCTATTACACGGATGGTGTTGTCAGTGGTGTTATTGAAAATGGATCAAGTAGAAGTTGGGGGCTTGCTGTACCACCACCTCCGCAGTTAAGTGTATCTGGTGGCAATTTGCCAGAAATCAAACATGATAGTTATGCTACTTATCAAGTAGTTTGCACTTATGTTAGAGATGACGGGCAGGAATCAGGTGCTTGTGAGCCATCGAGTATCAACTTAAAATCTGCTGGTATTGGCATAAAAGTTTATCCGTCGTCTGATTCTACTGTTAAAAATATCCGTATTTACATAACTCACTCAAATGGAACGGCCTTTTATTTGGCGTTGCAGGTGCCAAATATATTAGCAGAGTTTGTTTATAGTGGTAATAGCCAAGAGCTTACCTACCCTCTTCATACCCAACATCTAAGTCCACCGCCTGCTGGAAGCATCATTGAGTACTATAGTGGTCATATTTTCATAGCGGTTGACGATGTGCTTTATTACTCTAAGCCTTATGGATATGAGCTTTTTGACCTTGAGCAGTATATTCAATTTGAAAAGCCAATAACAATGGTTGCAAGTGTACAAGATGGGCTTTGGATTGGCACTAAAAATGAAATAGTCTTTCTTCATGGGCAAGTGCCTGAGCAATTTAGTCGCAGTTTTATAGCCAGTTATGGTGTTGTTATCGGTACTGATGTAAAAGTATCGGCAAATAACACCTCTATTAATAAAGACAATAATTATGGCAATGGTATATATTTTTTGTCTGAAAAGGGAGTTTGTTTTGTGTTTAATAATGGATGGATTGTCAATGTAACAGAGGGGAGATATTCTTTTAATGTATCTACTCAAGGAGTCGGAACGCTTATAGAAAGAAACGGCATAGTACAATACATTTGCACACTGTTTGGTGCTGAAAATGTGGTAGATAATTCATATAAATGGATGGTGTATGGTGATGTTACTATGCCAATGCTTTTTACTTGACATTGTTATATAATAGGAAATACAATAATAAAAGGAGGTGCTATTTTATGACATTAACAAAAGAGAGAATGCAAGAGATAAAAGATAAAGCGAATGAAGCTTTGACGAAAGCTCATATAAATGTTACTCCTGTTGATATAGAAAAAATAGCTAGAGTGCATAAATGTGAGATTATATCGTTGTATCCTACTGACTTACCGGAAGATTTTGATTGTCCAAGGAATGATTTTGCTGGTGCTATAATTAAAAATATTAAAAATAAGAATTATATTTTTGTAAATAAACTTGATGCTGATGTAAGAATGCGATTTACGATAGCTCATGAGCTTGGACATTTGTTGTTAGACCATGGTGAGAAGATAGACTGCAGGGGGAAATTTTCTTCAGGTGAGACACAAGAGGTTGAAGCACAGGAGTTTGCCGGCAATTTATTAGTACCGGAAGGTTGGTTGCGTTATGTTATAAAGAATGTTACAACTTCAAACGATAGGTTGGTAAGAGTTTTTGATGTTAGTCTCAAAGTAATAGAAATTAGAAGAAGGCGACTTGGCATCTAAAGGAAGAAAAGCATTTGTGGAAATAGCTGAGAAGCGCTCTGAGGGTGAGGAAGCAGAGGGGCAGGACTTTGATTTTAATAAACCAAGTATTCCTTTAGAAAGAGAGCATCAAGAAATTGAGGATTTAAAATCTGATAGACAATTGAGGGAAATGTATGCTAAGTGGATAATAGGTGGATTAGGGGTAGAAATATGTTTAGCTTTTGCCTTCGTTGGGTTTGCAGGGGTAGGTTGGTTTAAGCTGGAAGAATGGCTTGTTGCTTTATTATTTGAATCAACGCTTGTACAATCTTTTGTAGCATTTGTATATGTATTGAAGTATCTCTTTAGAAATTAACTCCATTAATAAAATAAATTAACATCGAGTTTTTCCTAAATAATAATCCATATTATGTTATTTCTTATACTAGTTTTTTAATAAACCTTCCTTTATTTTATAAAAATTTCAAGAGGAATATATGATACTTAAAATATTTATTACAAACCTATTTTGTCAAAAATCACTATTAAATAATCATTGTGGAAGTATAATAACATGGCATTAATAGATAATTTTAATAGTTACTCAAACGGTGATTTAAATAATCAAGGTGGATGGAGCGGTAGTACGACTTTCAATGTTGTAACTACTGGTACTCCGTATGAGGGTGTTAAACACATTGATGTGGCTGGTAATGCTGTTTATATTTCAAAAAGTATATCATCCTTTGCCGATGGTAGTATATCAATATGGGCAAGAACTGATACAAATGCCTATGGTGGTTGTCGTCTTCGGTTTAGATTAAAAAGCGGTGCTACGACTGCACATGCTGTTTTTCTCAGGCACGACAATGGCGGTGAGTATGGCTATATAACTAATGGTGGCTCTACCTTTAATATAGTTGGGGCCGGTATTGGTAATAATATTTATCATAAACTTGAATGTCAATTCAGAAGTAGTGATAAAAACGGTAGAGTTAGGTTAAACGATGGTACATGGTCATCATGGTTTACTGCTACAAATACCTATAGTGGCAGTATTGATAGTATAGAGGTCTATGCTGAACAGCAAACAAATGCACCCGGCTTAAAGTTTGATTATATAGAGTATCTGTTAACATCAGATAATAATGGTAGTGCTAATATTACGCTACCAACTATTATAGTTGATACTGGCAGTGATGGGGCTATTTTAACACTGCCAAAATTAACAGTTGTCGGTTATCATGAACAAAGTGGCAATTTTGCACAATTGTCGCCTCCTATTATAAATGTAAGTGCAGATGAACTAACTGGTGAAATTAGTAACCTTTCTATATCTTTGTCAGCAATTTCACTACAAGCAAAAACACCGCCCACAGTAACATCAGATATAACAATGACTGAGTTTGAGGTTGATAGCACGTCTTATAGTGTGCCGGTGGTTAGAGGGTTGGGGCTGGTGCCGGTATTTTATATTAACGGCGGGCTATTAAGAGGTAATGTTTGTAAGGTAGCTGGGGCGATTCCGTTATTTACTGCAAGTAGTGAGGCAGGGCACATTGGAGTTATGTCTTTTGAGGAGCTTATTGTAAATGGTGCGTGTTTTGTTGGCTGTGTTGGGTTGTCCGGTTTCAAGCTAAATTTGCTCAAAGGGGCTGCTTGGGTGTTGCACTCACCAGTTGTTGCTGGTAGCTGTAATGTTTCTTTGATGGTTATTCGTGGAGCAGCCTTAGCAGGTAATTTTGGGGCAGTTGATGTGGAAACCTTACGGCAAGAGCTTTTCTCTTTTGGGTCGGTTTCGTATAGTAGTGGAGCTATTGAATTGCCTTTAGTACGCTTTAATAATAGTTGTTTAGTTGGCAGGACTATTGATATTAGTATAGATAATACGGTTTTGATTAAATTAGCCGGCAATATTTATGAAAATATTGTATATACTGGCAATGTAGAGATACCTTTGCTTGAAACAATTTTAATGGCAATAAAGGATAATTGGTACGTTTTAATATAATTATTGGATTTTTCTTTAAGAACTTGCTAAATATTATTGCCATATTTAAGTATTATTATTGTTATACTATAAGCATAATATGAGCATATAAAAAATGGAGGTAATAAGCAATGTTAAGTGCAGATGATGTAGCAGATTATATTGTAAAAAAGATGGGGACAATCACTGCAATGAAACTTCAAAAGTTGATTTATTACTGCCAAGTATGGTCTTTAGTGTGGGATGAGAAACCACTTTTTAATGATGAAATAGAAGCATGGTTAAGTGGTCCTGTGGTAAGAAAACTTTATGAAAATCACAAAGGGCAATACAGTGTTAACCAATGGAGTTTTGGAGATGCTTCTAAGGTACAGGGTATTGAAAAAGAAACTATTGATAGTGTGTTAGATTACTATGGTGATAAAAGCGCTCAATGGCTTTCAGACTTAACTCATAAAGAGGACCCATGGTTAATAGCAAGAAAGGGTTTATCTCCTAATGAAAGGGGAAGTCGTGTTATTTCACATGCTGATATGATGGAGTATTACGGCAGTCTTGAAGAAGACTAAGAAAAAACCAATAAATAAAATACAACCAATAGCAGAAAAAACACCGCGCATTGCTTCAAACAACAGTCGTAGTTCCATAATAGATATGCAACCGGTGTGGTGTTTAAGTAAATTGGATTTTAATGGAGATTGGGGATGGACAAATATAGAGGATATTAATACTATACAAAGAATACAATATAAATACTGAAGGAAATAAATTTAGATGATTGCTCTGATTTATATTCCATGCGTTTAACTGGTAGCGAAAGGTTGTGGGGTATACGAGAAAACGAGATATTATATATATTGTGGTATGACCCCAAACATACTGTTTATCCCGTACCACTACGAAATACTTAAGCACATTATACCACTGCTGTAATCTTTATCTTTACCGCATATTTTTTTAATTCAACATAAAACTGCTACATTAGGAGGATAAACCTTTGCCTATATCAACTACTTTTGTGCTAAACACACAGACAAATGCTTTATCAGAATATACAAAATACCCATTTAATTCATTTTTTAAAATCGATAATAATTACTATGGTGTTTCCTCAACTGGCATTTATGAGCTTAATGGTGATGATGATAATGGTCAGCCTATAAATGCCTCTATAAAGACAGCAAGGTTAGATTTTGGCCAACAAGAGATAAAAAATATTGCAGATATATACCTTATGATTAAAGCTTGCGGCAGTTATACTATTAAGACAATTAGCCACGACAACCGTACTCATGAATACCCAGTCTTGGATGAAGATTTACAGATACACACAAAGCACATTAAGCTATCTAAAGGTGTAAGAGGATGCCACTGGGAAGTCATATTTGAAAACGCAGATGGGGCACATTTTGAACTTCACTCTATGGATTTAAACGTTACACCACTACCGCTACGCATTTTGGCTAAATGATACCAACTACTACCATAATTGCTACTAATGAAAACGACGTTGCCAGGGCTATAGTATTTGTAGGCTTTGCTAAAAAACGTTATAAAACGATGCAAGAAACAGGCATTTCTAAAAAGACTATCGTTATAAACGACGGCTATGGTGATATTTATATACATCTAAACCCGCTATCTAATTTTATAAAAATAGAGGTAAGCAGCCTGTCCTGTCTGTACCTTGTATACTCAAAACATGTAAGTTCCTTCTTTGATGATACCGGCTCTCAGGTATTAACCTATAGGATAAAAAAAGATAAAGACAGTAACGTTGACAAGCTTAGCAGTGAGGATATTAATCACAATGGAACGGTTACTGTTAACGGGTTTAATCTTGTAGCACAACCGGGCAGCGGCAGCACGTTTTATGTAACTTTAGCACACAACCTCGTCCTTGAAAACTATATTGATTCCCCGGATTATTCAGGCATTGTGCTTTATGAAAGGAGCAAATACTGGGGCTTTCGAGAAACTGTAACGGCAGGGGATGCGTATATGGAAAGCTACTATACCGGCTCAAACCAAGCCTATCTGCCAACAGCCGGTAAGATAACAGGGGCGCTAAATGCTAGGTGTAATTACGTATACGGAGCAGATGGTTTGATACTTTACGAGGATTTGCAGATAGAAGGCAATAACCTAGGCTCAGGTTATTTCTATATATCGTGGAATCCTCATGAAAGGCCGTTGATTGACTGGTTTACTAGGTGCAAGCAGTATTTAAGAGGAACAGATGGTAAGCTAATCCCCGATAGTAGCGGCGGCTATCAATATGAAATGGTGGATAGCCCGGTAATTGCCAGCACATTTGAAGAGGGGTTTTATAAAGACGATGGATATAATTGGAAATATCATAGCATAATTGCCATCATAGGACACGGTAAGGCGCTTATATGCTCTACCGCAAGGACACAGCTTAAATCGCCTTTTGGTATGAACAAAGACCAAACAGTCTCATTTACTGGAACTAAAATATTTACTACTTATTATTGGTGCGCTAGTAGAAATCAAGAAGTCATATATAGCACTGTAACCACAACATATAGTGGCTCAACTAAAACTAATAAAGAAGAGGGACTGGATAACTGGCAAGAAGAATTAAGGCTTGGCGATTATGTCATATTAAATGTAAAAGCCTCAGAAAGTAAGAGTCGTATCGTAGAATTTAATTTTTCATTAAGCGGGATTATGCCAGCATGGATAAAGATAACATCAGAAAGTCGTGATTATCAATTTGCTCAAAATTGCCCAAACGTCGGAATGGGTTCTGGTCTTACTACAAGCACTGCTATGTTATTAGGCTCACTTAGTCTTTCAGGGGCAGGCTCAGATATACAAGTAAAAACTAAGACCGTCAAAACTTTGTATGGCAATAAAGATACTATGGTGTGGGATACTAACCAGACTATTGGCAGTATCTATGAGTATAGTTATATTGGCGGCAGGGATATTAATGTTTTGATGTATGACAACAAAGACGAGGATGATTGTTTTATTATATTTTATAAGTACACTGAATATAACGATACAAGTAGCTATGATAAAAATGTAGTGCCGCCAGTTACAGGCACAGCCTTTGGAAGTATTAGTGTCAGCCGTACGCACAAATTTTATCTTTCCTATAAATTACCGGACAACGACCCAATCACTGAGTTTATTGATAGTTACAATGAAACCCGCACGGGGCACTACGTTGTTAATGGAGAGTTCCTGCCAGATTATGCCGAGCCTATTAGCGACAACTACACAGCCAGCGGCATTTACATTTATAACGCCTCATGTCAGATAAACACTAACTTTATGGTGTATACCTACTGTTTGGCTGATGCTTACGACGATGATAGAGGGTATATCCGATTTACTTTTACCAAACGCATAATAGGCCTTATCGCCATAAAAAACGACGGCTATAAGAAAGAGTTCACGTTTTATGATGATGATAAAAGATTGGAAGAATTTGCACATGATAATATTGCAGCTATTGGGGTATTTTAATAAATAAAACTTAAATTATGTCCAAATAATATAAAATAATTAGGAGGGGGTTTTACTATGACTCCAGAAAGCATTATAGAATATATACAAAATTATTCAGATAATTTGCAAAGTGAGCTTATGCCATATTTAGATAATCTTCAAGCCGTTGCAAATACAATAACTAACATAACCTTGCCAACAGTAACAGATTACGGTGATTACGATACAATAAGTAATGCCCTAAGTGCTCTAAAAGATGACGTGCCACAAGCCCCTGATATTGATAACCTACCAACAGACTTACAAACATCAATATCATTAGAAAAAATATTAGTCTCAGATATTACCATACCTGATGACGATGTGGGGCAACCAAATCTCGACACTAAAGATGTGCCAAGTATAGCACTTGAAGAGTTGAATTTAAACGTACCTTCCTTTGACCTTGAACGAATAGAAAAACCAGATATATCATACCCTGCCGAGCCCTCAGAAGAGGATTTTTCACTACCACAACAGCCAGAAAAACCAGCACTTCAGTGGCCGGCATTTAATAGCACGCTACCTAGCTTTACGGAGCAGTTCAACGAATATGCTAAAACCGTTACCTTGCCAACACTAACGCCTGAAAGCTCGTGGGAAGACCAACTGCCAGAGTCCTTAAACAGCGAGCTGGATTACCAAGAAGTGCCGTTTAACGAGGAAATAGACATAACATTAATAGCAAAACTCTTAAGCGACCTATCTAACGGTACCTACGGCATAGAATCCACAGACGAGCTTATGTTAACACAGAGACTTAAAGATAACTCCATTTACACAGCCAACAAAGCCATAGAGGATATTAACAAGACCCATGCAGCCTTTGGCTTTCCAATACCGACAGGGGCTAGAAATGCAGCCATTCGTCGTGCGCAACAGGAGGTAAGGGATAGACTGTTGGAGTCTATGCGCGATATTTACATCAAACGAGCAGAGTTACACTTTGCTGCAAGGCAACATACCATTGATTCTGCTATAAAGTTAGATGAAATACTACGGAGATGGCACAACTCCGTACAAGATAGGGCTCTTTTAACTGCCAAAACCGCAATTGAAGCAAGCCATACGGTTTTTGACCTACTATTAAAAAACTATAATGCACGGGTCGCACTCTATAGTGCAAAGGTTGATGCTTATCGAGCACAAATACAGGCATTTGATGCAGAAACAATGGCAGCGGCTGAAACATATAAGTTCTTTGACTCTAAAATTAGGCTTTATGGTGCAAAGGTGCAAGTGTATCAGACACAAGCACAAGTGTATGGTATACAAGTAGAAGCCGAACGAATTAAACAAGACACCTATAGAATAGATGTTGAAGCATATGCTAATTTGCTACAAGCAAAGCAAATATTAATAGAGCTGTACCGTGAACGCCTCAACGCTGTACAAATTAAGATGAATATTTATAAAACCGAACTTGAGGCACAAAAGACCTATGCTGAGGCACATATGACAAGCCTTGAACAGCTTAAGTACACAATTCAAGAGTATCAAACACATCTGGATTTTAAGCGGCTTGAATTTGAGGCATTTAAAGCCAGTCTTGAAAAGGGTAAGATGCAGTTACAAGAATATGAAACAAAGGTGCAGGCATTTCAAACTAAAATGGAGGCAGCCCGCCTAAAATCCGAAATAGCAAAAAACCAAGCAGAGGCTAAGTACAGAAACGAGCAACTGACCATTGAACAGTATAAAGTACAACTTGATGCCCATACATCAAAAATAAATGCCATTGTAAGTAATAATAAAACAATTATAGACAAATACGATGCCGAGTTAAAACGATACATAGAACAAGTACGGGCAAGTACAGAAATAGCAAGACTTGGCATTGAGGCATACAAAACAAAGGCAGACTTAGAATACCGTAAGGTGGAAACAGATACAAAGAACATTGAAGTACAGTTACAGCAATTTAATAAAGAAACCGATTCAAAGACTGAAGCCGCTAAAGCAATAGCAACAATCGTGGGAGAGGTTACAAAAGGTGCTGCTAATAGTTTTAATGCTATATCGGCAATAATTAAATCAGAATCATAGGGCTAAAGAAGATAAAGATTAAAAACATTGTGAAAAATAACTCTTAAAAAAAAGAAAGAAGAAAGAAAACTACTTTTGGGCATCTTACAGGATAAACAATGGTTCAAAAACTAACTGGCACATTTCCTTATTATATTAAAATTGTAATTAAACATTATTTGGAGGTAAGATGGATAGTAAAAAATGTTATTGGAAAAATGTTAAAAATGAAAAGTTTAAAGGCAATGAAAAAAGATTCGCAAAGAAAAAAATAATAATAAAAAGTAACGAGGCTAATACAGAAAAAAATAATATATTCTTTGAGCAATTTACGGCTGGAATAAAGGATATGATAAGAAATTATCAAGAAATGAAGGATGCAAATATGATAGGTTCAGACAGATACTTTCATTGCAAGGCTAACTGTGAAGCATCAAGACATAAAAAAGGAGGTAAAGTTGCATCTTATGTAATCAGTACTGGACGAGAAGTTTATGGTTATTTCACATTAGACCCTACAACAGACATATTTAAAGACTTAGTCGCTAATGAGATTGGGAGAAGGGGTGATGCTAATAAAGATTGTAAAGAAGTATGCTCTCCATTATTAGGACAAAAAGGATCAACGTCTAAATAGTGATTAAAATACTGTATTTCTAATCTGTACCTGTTACTCGATGTTAAAGTTTTTTCTTAAGGAACATAGGGCAAACCTAAGGGTAAGCCCTCACTTTGTTTGCAATTACAATAAATGATTATTTGTCACGGATGTTGGCTAAATTTCAAAAAAAAGACAATATAACCACTTAATTTTTAATTATTTTTTAAAAATAGTAGTGTCTACATTAAAATTATCCTTATTAATTAGATACTTACCATGATAATAGTTTTTAAAAAGCTATTCAAAAAAGTCGACTCGTAGTGTCTACCTAAAATCATAAAAAAATGGTATAAAGTATTGATATATATATTATTTTAAAAATCATATAAAATTGTTAGCCAACATCCGTTGTCAACTAAAAAAACTTGCTCAAAAGTGGTAATTGTACCTTCTTAAAATTTCAGTGTAAAATTTTAAAATCTCATTTTTTATTTTTAAAATCCTTGATTTATAAGCATTTATGATTTTATAAAAATATTTTTGTGAGAAACTACCATGAAATTTTAAAATTTTAAGAAGACACTGTTATTTATTAGTTTAGTGATGTTATAATATGTGATATGGCTGTTACAAAGAAGTGGACAACGTTATAAATGTTGTAGAGCAGATTAACAACCAGCATAATACATTAGCCAAAGGTACTTATATTGATAACACAAATACTGGAGACAGTTATATTTTTAATAATATTAACGCTTACTTACTGTGACACATATAATTTTGACGTTGAAGAGAATTTTTATCAAACTTATAGTGAAGCAATTGAAAAAGGTGCTGTAAAAAGAGGATGGATACCAGCATTCTTCCCACCTGATGCCACCAAAATATTTGAACGACATAACATTGATTCCAACGAAATAACTATTAAATTCAACTATTCTCCTTCAAGCCTATCTTCTATTTATAATGCCTGTAAGAAAATTAAAAAATCACAGGTACGTTATCCTCGTAGGTCGGCTAAATGGTGGCCTAATACTTTAAAACCATATTCTGGTTTTTTACAAAGTTCTTACGAGTTTTTTTCATGTAATGTCGAATTTGAATACGAGGGCTTGCTTTATCAAAAGCAAATGGCCTTCTTAGCCCTTGATAATAACAATTTAACTGCATGGTTTTGGCAATTTTAAAGAGGGACGGTCTAATTTAATCAAGCAGAAAAAACTTGCTCACAGAGTTTCATAACCCCTATTAAAAATCATTATTTTTCAATAAATTATAAAACTTAAGTCTGGTTGTGTCAATACACTAACTCATTGAAAATAAAAACAAATTTAAGAGGGTGCGGAATGTCGGCTGAATCGTTGCCTTTTCAAGTTTCAATTGTAAAAACATTTTTCATAGTTGTATAATTATCAAACAAACTGGAGGAATAAACGATATGAGACTATTATTTATAGCAGTAATTTTAGCACTAACAACACTTTATGGGTGTTACAAGGTACCATCGTGTGTACCAAGCTCATGTGAGGGCTCTCCGTGTAGTTGTAGTGGCTCTGTATATTACCAAAGGGTACAAACATCATGTGGTACATATCAAGGCGGCTGCTTATACTATTAGAATATAATGGTGCTGGTGTAAAAGTTAAAAGAAAGATTATAAAAGAAAGGACAGCAATCTTTTTTTGATTTATACCAAAATAAAAATGGTTTGTAAAACTAATTCGTTTTGGTATACACCTCACCAATTAAATCATATGTATGGGCATTGGTTATTTTAACATTAACAAACTCACCAGTTACATTGTTAGATACATTCTCTATAAAGACACAGCCATCCACGTCGGGGGCGTGGCTATAGAGTCTCGCAAATGTATTGCCAGCGCTATCCTTTTCATCTATAAGCGCCTTGAATGATTTATTGACATAGGCTATATTTTTTTTGTAGGAAATGTCGGCTTGCAGTTCCATAAGTCTGTCTATTCTATGTTTAATAACATACCTTGGCAAAACTGGCTTCATTTTAAAAGCCTTTGTGCCCTCTTCACGTGAGTAGGCAAAGACACCCAATCTATCAAATTGAATTTCTTGGATAAAGTCTAAAAGTCCCATAAAATCATCTTCCTCTTCACCGGGAAAACCAACAATAAATGCAGTTCGTAAAACCACATCAGGGATTTCTTTTCTGATATTCGTCAAAAAATTTATATAATCATTGTTTATTCCCCTACCCATTGCCCTAAGTATCTTGTCTTTTGAGTGTTGTAGTGGTATATCAAGATATTTACACACCTTATCTTCAGTTTTAATTTTTTGAAGCAATAACTCATCCACGGATAGCGGGTATAAGTACATAAGCCGGAGCCAAAAGTCCCCGCTTATAGAGGCAATATCGTCAATTAGTCGTTCAAGACTATAACCATTATCGCTACCATATGATGTCAAATCCTGTGCAACCAGTATAAGTTCCTTTTTACCTGCAATGATGGCATTTTGAGCCTTTTTTAATATATTGTCGGGGTGTTCACTTTTAAAGTGGCCTTTAATCTTTGGTATTATACAAAACGTGCAATGCCTGTTGCAGCCATCGGCAATTTTTAAGTACTCATAGGGCTGGGAATTAAAACTCATGGGCACTAGGGGGCTTTTTTTATTGATTGCCTTTACGTGATTCTTACAGTACTGAACTATGAGCTGTTCATCACCAATCCCCCATAAGGCATCAATTTCCGGTATTTCCTTCATTAATTCTTCTTTGTATCGTTTAGCAAGACAACCAAAGACCAAAATCCTCTGCCCACTTGCCCGCAGCTCAATAAAACGTAAAATCTCCTCTATAGACTCTTCCTTAGCATCATTAATAAACCCACATGTATTGACTAAGATAAGCGATGCCTCAGCAGGATTATCAGTATGATAAATCCCCTCCTTTACAAGTAAATCCAAGAGATGATTTGAGTCAGCCTCGTTTTTAGGACACCCAAGCGTAGTAATAAAAACCTTAGACATTTACTTTAGAAAACTCAACCTATCCTTTATTTTAAAAGCATATAGTACTAAAAAAAAACCTGCAATGGCGGCTAAAATACCAACAACAGTGCACCCTACAAAAAGAGGCACAACCATTGCCCGCAGCTCTTGCATAAATGTTGACCACGTTAAATCATTAAAATGCACATCGCTAAAGGCAATGTTGCTGTGGGTTAATTTTAATCCCACCCACAGATTAAATGTATAAAGCGGTATAGATGTAAATGTATTTGAGATAAAGGTAGCGCTTATGGCTGGAAACTTAGTCACCTTAAATAACCAAGCAAGCGCTATAGCAATGATTATCTGAAAACCAAAAAAAGGTGAAAATCCTACAAACGTCCCAACTGCAAAGGAAAAAGCCACTTCAACGGGAGGTTCGTTAATACCTGTAATAGTTTTCAATACTTTCTTAATACTTAAAGTGCTCATAGCCACAAGCTGGCCACTCGTGTTTGAAGTTATTTGCATCTACCCAAAAACAACCAGTTTCAATTATTTCACCTATTTGATATACACCTTGTAACACTTCCTTTGAAGTTAAAAGCAGCTCGTAGTCCTCACCCCCACAAAGCGCTAATTTCCATGGCTCAATATCCAAATATTTACATGCCTCAATCATTTCATCAGTCATTGGCAGCAGATTTTCATAAACAACAGCCCCAACCCCACTTTTATAACAAAGCCTCCTCAAATCTATAGCTAAACCATCACTTAAGTCCATCAGTGAATTAATAGAGCTGTTTTCAAAAAAAGGTTTTCTGGCAACAGGCATCAAATGGCTAAAAAAAAGCGATTTTACCCTATCCCACGTAAGCGGTATACCTAAGTTTTCAGGTCTATCAGGCTCTACACGTTTTTTGACCCTCTTTAAAAGTTCAAACCCACAGGCTGAACTACCCAAAGGACCAGTAACGTACATCCTATCCCCTACCTTAGCTCCAGCCCGTGTGACTGGTCTTTTGGCATACCCCAACACTGTAGCCGTTATTACCATCCCATTGACAGCAGCTGTGGTATCGCCACCTAAAAGGCTTAATTTATACATATCAGCAGCACTCTTTACCCCATCCAAAAAACTACATATGTCCTTATACTCAGTATCGGGGTTAAATGATAGGGAGAGGAAAAGATAAGCCGGCTCACCATTCATAGCATATATATCGCTTACGTTTATAGATATAAGTTTAAAACCTACTTGAAAGTACGTAGCATAAGATAAATCAAAATGAATCCCCTCAACCATAGTGTCTGTCGTAACAAGCATAGGCATATCTTTTGCCTTAAAAACAGCAGCATCATCACCTATTGAAACAGCTACGGCATCATCATTTGTTAAAAACTTATTGTTTATATAATCAACAATAGAAAGTTCACCTATATCTCCAAGTTTCATAATCCGAAATGACACCACTTGTATAAGTAATGTGCACTAATACACTTTCTATTCATTAGAGCTTCTTTTTATCAAGAGAGTTTCTTTTTATCAAGCGCAACATCAAGCACGTTTTCCATAGTCTCAACAAGTATAAACTCCATATCTTTTTTTACATATTTAGGGATTTCTTCCAAATCCTTTGAGTTTCTTTTAGGAATTATAATTGTCCCAATCCCCATACGTTTAGCAGCCAATGCCTTTTCCTTTAAACCACCAATAGGCAAAACGCTGCCTCTTAGCGTAACCTCACCGGTCATAGCGAGATTTCTACTAATCGGCTTACCTGTTAAGGTCGAGGCTATTGCTGTAGTCATGGTAATACCGGCAGAGGGTCCATCTTTAGGGATAGCTCCAGCAGGTATATGGATATGAATGTCCTTTTTTGAAAAAATATCCTCGTTAATATTAAGTTCCTTAGCCCTTGAGCGCACGTATGAAAGTGCAGCCTGAGCGGATTCCTTCATAACATCACCAAGCTGCCCAGTAATTGTAAGGCTGCCCTTACCCTTCATAGTTGTAGCCTCAACGTAGATTATATCCCCGCCTGTTTCAGTCCAAGCAAGCCCAGTAGCAACGCCTACCTCATCCTTTTTCATTTCCTCCTCTGGTAAAAACTTAGGCGCTCCTAGATACTTATGCACGTTATTGTTTGTTATTAAAAAGGTCTTCTTCTTTCCCTCAGCTATTTGCCTTGCTACCTTACGGCAAAGATTTGCAAGCTCCCGCTCTAGATTTCGCACTCCAGCTTCCCTCGTGTACTGAGAAATAATAAGCATCAAGGCATGCTCTGATACCTTAAGCCATTCCTTGGCTAACCCATGCTCTTTGAGTTGTTTTGGAAATAGATAATTATAGGCAATACCCATTTTCTCTTCAGCCGTATAACCTGAAAGACGAATAATCTCCATCCTATCTCTTAAAGGACTAGGTATGGTGTCGGTCATATTGCCAGTTGTAATAAACATAACCCTTGATAAATCAAAAGGTACAGCCAAATAATGGTCTATAAAGGAGTTATTTTGCTCCGGGTCTAATACTTCTAAAAGAGCAGAAGAGGGGTCGCCTCGAAAGTCCTTGCCAATTTTATCAATTTCATCAAGCATAAAGACCGGGTTATTGGTACTAGCCTGTTTAACACCCTGAATAATCCTACCCGGAAGCGCTCCAACATAGGTTCTTCTATGTCCTCTGATTTCCGCCTCATCTCGCACCCCTCCCAAGGACATGCGGACAAACTCGCGGCCAAGCGCCTTTGCTATTGATTTTCCCAAAGAAGTCTTGCCAACTCCCGGCGGTCCTATAAAACAAAGCAACGGTCCCTTCATCTTCGGATTAAGCTTCCTAACACTTAGATACTCTAAAATCCTTTCTTTGATTTTTTCAAGGTCATAATGGTCTTGATTTAAAACCTTTTTTGCCATCTTGATATTAAGATTATCTTTAGTAGATTTAGACCATGGCACATCAACAAGCCAATCAAGGTAGGTTCTAACGGTAGCCGCCTCAGCGCTATCTGGGTGCATTTTTTCAAGCCGCTTCAACTGCTTTTCTGCCTCCTGATGCACCTTTTCAGGCATCTTAGCCTCTTCCACCTTACGACGAAACTCCTTTATCTCCTCCATCCGCTCATCAATATCGCCAAGTTCCTTTTGAATAGCCTTCAGCTGCTCTCTTAAAAAATACTCCCTCTGGGTCTTATCTATTTCCCCTTTAGCCTCAGACTGGATTTTCTGTTGAACCAAAAGCAATTCGATTTCTCTATTAAGTATCTCACTAACCTTCTTAAGGCGCTCCAACACATCAGTAATCTCTAAAATATGTTGTGCCTGCTCCGTTTTAAGACCAATATTTGAAGCAACCAAATCAGCTAGTCTACCAGCATCATCGAGATTTTCAAGCACAACCATTATATCCGGCAATATTGTTTTACCCAAAGAAACAGTCTTATCTATCTGCTCCTTAACCGTCCTAATGAGCGCTTCTGATTCAAGCGTCATCTGTTCGATTTTACTTTCTTCGATCTTTTCAATCTGGGCTACATAGTAATTATCCTTTTCAGATATAGAAAGACACCTAGCCTTTGTCAATCCCTGCACTAATATTTTAACCCGTCCATCAGGCAGCTTTAACATTCTCATAATAAGCCCAACAGTTCCCACTGAATATAGGTCATCACCTTCTGGATTTTCAACGTTAAGGTCCTTCTGAGTTAGAAGCATAATCATTCTGTTAGTACTTAACGCATAATCTATAGAATTAATAGATTTCTCCCTGCCAACAAAAAGAGGAAGTATCATGTAGGGAAAAACAACTATATCTCTAACAGGCAATACAGGTAAAGTCTGAGGTATCTCTATTTCTTTTTCATCCTTTTTATCTGTGTCAGCCATATCAGTCAATCTAACTCCTTTTCTATTTTAATATTAATAACCCTGTCCTTCACCTTTGGTAATGTAAGCCTAATGACCCCATCAACGTACTTGGCTTTACCTTCTGAATTATTCACTTTTACAGGTATTTTAATCATTCTTCTAAAACTATCAAAACTCCTTTCCATACATAAATAACGACAATCTTGCGGTCTTACTTCGGCACTTTTAATACCTTCTATGACGACAATATCATCGTACACATTTATTGACACATCATTTAGGTCAACACCAGGTAAATCAATTTCAAATACCAAAAAGTCTGTCGTTTCATAAACATCCATTAGCGGCAACGTATTAGACCCCTCAGTATTATAAAACAAACATTCTTTCAGTTTATATTTCATATTAATCATAACCTATTTGAAATCATACGAATATACTCAAGTAAACCAGCCGAAAACTCCGGTCTTTTAAGGGCAAGGTCAATAGTAGCCTTTAAAAAACCTAATTTATCACCGGCATCATACCTCTTACCTTTAAACAAATAACCGTATATTTTTCTTTCTGAAAGCAGTATGTTAAGCGCATCCGTTAACTGATACTCTCCTCCGGCCCCTGGCTGCATATCGGCCAATATGTCCATTATATCAGGGCTTAATATATACCTGCCAATAACCGCCAAATTAGACGGGGCTTTATCCGTAGGAGGTTTTTCAACCAAGCTCTTTATTTCATACGTATTACCCTTAACCAGATTACCATCAATAATACCGTATCTGGATACCTCTGCCTGAGCAACTTCCTGTAAAGCAACAACAGGTGCCTTCGTTTCATTATGAACCTGAATCATTTCATATAAAAGTTTATCATCAGGGTCTATAATATCATCCCCCAGAAGTACAGCAAAAGAGGCATTATTTAAAAATGGCTTTGCACACAAAATAGCATGCCCCAAACCTAACGGTTTACCCTGCCGTATATATGCAAAGCTAAGCCCCTTCATTTTATCTATCTCATCTAAAAGGTCTCCATTTCCCTTTTGCTTTAGATACTCAACAAGCTCCGGAGCAAAATCGAAATGGTCCTCTATAGCGCGCTTATTTTTACCTGTTATTACTATAAAATCATTAATACCACAACCCTTAGCCTCCTCCACCGAGTACTGAATCATCGGTTTATCTACGATAGGGAGCATTTCCTTCGGTGAAGCCTTTGTAGCAGGGAGAAACCTTGTTCCAAGCCCTGCTGCCGGTAACACTGCCTTTTTTATCATAATACTATATATTTACCCCCATTCCTTAAGTCCAAAAGTCCAATTTATTCGCCTGATACTTAAAATCCAAACCGTATTCATTGTAAGTTTACTCAAAAATCGCCTAAAAAATCAAGCGGGGATTCATCTACCTATTATTTTCTACAAAATAGTTGGAACATTTTCAAAATACCCACAATAAATCTATATAGCTATTTTCCTTCCACTATGCTAACAGTCATCTCAACTCTATCTATAGGGTTATCCATATCATCCCTTTTTTGTGAAACAATCTTATCAGCCACCTCTATACCGCTTTCCACCTCACCAAACACCGTGTACTGATTATTCAGAAACGGGGCATCAGCAACACAGATGAAAAACTGAGAGCCTGCACTATCCGGCTGCTGCGACCTTGCCATAGAAAGAATACCGCGCTTATGTGGTTTATCGTTAAACTCAGCCTTTACCGTATAACCAGGTCCACCTGTGCCGTGTTTAGTCTTATCAGCGCTTTTTGTGTTTGGATCACCTCCTTGAATAACAAAGCCCGGTATTACACGATGAAATGTTGTTCCATTATAAAACCCTTTTTGGGCTAATTCTATAAAGTTATTAACGTGGTTTGGTGCAACCTCCGGAAAAAATTTCAATTTGATTTCCCCAAAAGACGTTTTTATAATAGCCCTCTCTTTAGACATCTTCTCAATCTCCTTTTTCGTATATGTTTTATTTTTTACCTCTTGTGCATAAGATACTATAGTGCCAGCAAATACCAAAAAAAGCAATGATGCTATGCTAATTCTTAAAAATCTGTCCACAACTATCCTCCATTATTAATATTTGTCAAAAAAATGGCTATATTTTAGCTTCTTTTAAGGCATCTTTGCAATGACATAGGCGTTTTTCCGGTATAAACATAACGGATTTTCGTATTAACTGCCCTAAGAGTTCTGCTCTAGTGTTCATTGTCTCTACAACCTCTTTAGCAGTTAAATGTCTTCCTTCTGCTATGCCTGCTGCGTAGTTTGTAACAATACATAAAGTGCAAAAGCAAATCTCAAGCTCCCTTGCTAGTGCTGCCTCAGGCATTGTTGTCATACCAACGACGGAGGCTCCAAGTTTTTTAAAAAAGTGTATCTCCCCTTTGCTCTCAAGCCTTGGTCCTTCAGTACATACATATGTCCCACCATTATACACTTCTATATTTAAAGCATTAGAGGCTTTTAACACACTTTGTCTCATTTGCCAACAGTATGGCTCTGTAAAATCCACATGATAGACAGCCCCCTCCTCATAAAACGTAGAAGGCCTTGATTTGGTCATATCTATAATTTGCTCAACTAAAACAAAGTCTCCGGGATGCAGGTTTTCATCAATACCACCGACAGCCCCTGTGGCAAGTATATGCCGAACTCCAAGGGTTTTAAATGCCCAGATATTAGCCATATAGTTTACCTTGTGTGGCGCTACTATATGCTCCCTACCGTGCCTATTAAGAAAGGCAACCTCTACACCTTCTATCCTACATATTCTAAAGGAATCAGAGGGCTCACCGTAGGGCGTTGATACGGTCTCTTCCCGTAAAAATTCAACACCCGGAGTACTATACACCCCACTTCCTCCAATTATACCAATTTCAGGCACTATTATTATACCTCCATTAAGTTAAGGAAAAAGATATGGGGGAAACCCTTTTCGACAAAAAGGTGCGTAGGCGCACTCCCGTAAAGGTGCGTAGGCGCACTCCCGTAAAGGTGCGTAGGCGCACTCCCGCAAAGGTGCGTAGGCGCACTCCCAAACCCCGCCCCAACCTTTCCTAAAACTTTTGACTTGTAATCTATGTTAGTTATTCCTCATTATCTTTTACTACATTCCAATATAATTTCTCTTAGTCTAATGGCGTTACTTACTCTTTTAAAGCCATTTTTATTTATGTATAAGTACTATGGCGTGCTTTTCAAATGGTGGGCGTAATAATCTTTAAAATTCTTCATAGAAAAAACAAAATTATCTTCACCAACCAACGTAACAAAGAGATAACCAAACTTAAAAATCTTTAGTTTATTAGGTAATTCATTATCCTTTATAAGGTTTTTTACCATGTCATTATGATTAGCAATATCATCTTTATCAATACCTTGAAAAGAAGGAATAACAGTATCAAAAAACTTAACCAGTGAATCAAAATCTCCATCTTCCAGGTCTGCCATATGGCATATTATAAGTTTTTGCCTCTTAAACGCTCTTTCTCTATCTATTTGACCACTTATTGCTTTCATAAATACATTAATTACAATGTCCGGTCCAATTGAGTACTCTTTCCCACTACCAGAGGCATAAACAAATAACTTAGACCTCAAAATGGCCATAGCACCAGTTCCTGATACCAAAGAAGCTTGTAAACTATCTACAATAATTTTGAAATAAATAACCACCACATAAGCAAACATACTAATAAGACCATTAATAAATAAGTATACTATAGCGCCCCTTGTTATCAACGCCTTCCATGGCTCATCTCTATATTTTGATAGCAGCTCAGCAGCGGCAGTAATACTTCCAAGCATAAAAGCTAATAACCCTGACAACAACATTATTGATTCCTTTGATAATCCCACTTAACACCCCATTCCATTAATACTAAAGAGCTGTTCATTTGCTTGCCATCATATTTCTGCCCTTTTCTGTAATTTCCAAAAGATAATTCCCCGTAACATCATCAGACTCAACAACCTTAATAAAACCTAATTCTTTCATCACTGGAATTGCCTTATAAATATTCCAAATAGTTATCTTAGTATCTTTCGCAATATCATGAACCCCTTTTGGTTTGGATGACTTATTAAGCGTATCCAAAATAGGGTGACCAAACATCATAAGAATTTCAATATTAGATTGCGATTCGGTGTTACTTACAGCCTTATCCTTCTCCCTTTTGTTATAATTACCAAAAAATGTTTCAGTATATTGTTTATAACTCATCGTAAGTTTACCTCCATTTGACTATAATAAATATATTTCTATTATAGACAATGCCCTCAGTTCCCTATTACTTAGTCTATAAGTTGTTGTCCTCTTACTTGTCTACAGAAACCCATCCTATATCAAATAAAAATAACCAATTCTTATATACTTAATTTATTATTGACATAAATATAACAAAAAGTCAACCAAATGCCTAAAAACAACTTCTCTATACAAGAATATATTTTGTGCTACTTATTACAATTAACACTATTAATATTTACTGACTTTTTTCATTATTATTACAACTATTCTTGATATATTTTTCAGCCTTTCCACTTACGTGTAACGTAATCCCATGTTCAATCAATACATCCTCAACGACTGCCAGTAACTCCATTAATGAATTAAATGGTTTTGGTGCTTGAGGTATAATTTCATGTGTTTCGTTTCTATCCATAACGACAACTCCGTTTGTCCAACAGTGTTTAGGAATCACGTGTTCTTCATTGTCAGCTATATCATTGGTCCAAAAGCGCACCCTAATTTCAATCATTTTCTCCCCGTGCTTTGCAGGTTTCCCTATTAAGTTACCCATAACCGCTCCTCTTATATATAAATTCTCAGTGTGTATATTATTATTAAAATATGACTTATTGTTTAAATTAGAACGCTACAGTTAATTTATAAATAAATATTTATAGAATTATAAATTAGAAGTCATATATTGACATTGAAGGAGTTGTACCACAAACCTTACAACTTGGATTCCTTTGTACAGCTACCTTTCTAAAAGAAACGTTAAGGGCATTGTAAATTAAGATACAACCTTTTAAAACCTCACCATTTCCAACAATCAACTTGATTGCCTCCATAGCCTGCAAAGACCCAATAACACCCGGCACAGCCCCAAGTACTCCAACTTCCCTACACGTGGGCACGACACCGTCTGGCGGCACATCTTCAAACACACAACGGTAACAGTGTCCATCATGCGGCATTACTACCATCAACTGCCCTTCAAAACCCAACACCGCTCCACTTACTAACGGCTTACCCATCAACACACAGGCATCATTTATCAAAAAACGGGTCTGAAAATTGTCGCTTCCATCAATCACTACATCGTAGTCAGCAATAAGACCCCTAATATTTCCTTTTACTAAACGCTCTTTAAATACTTTTATATCTACATCCGGGTTAAGTGCTCTATACGTTTGAGCCGCCGACTCTGCCTTGTTAACATCAATCCGTGCCATATTGTGCGCAATTTGCCTTTGCAGGTTTGATAGCTCCACCTTATCATTATCAACAATAGCTAACTTACCGATACCAGCAGCACACAAATAGTACCCGATAACAGAACCCAACCCGCCTGCACCAATAAGTGCAACCTTTGCTTGAGAGATTCTTCTTTGCCCAACTGCTCCAATTCCAGATAACACAAAGTGGCGATTATAACGAGTCAATTGCTCATTTGTAAAACCTACAAAAGACCCTCCCTGCAACTCAGGCACCAAATCGCTTAAATGGAAATCCATAACTTTGGGCTTCACCTTAAGAGCAAAACTTACTCCATTTCCTTTCGTACAAGTAAAATCCAATCCGTCTCGTTAGTCTTTTGCGCCTTAAGCACCCTGTGTCTGTGGTCTTCCATTGATTTAAGGATACTGCCAGACACCCCCTCGTAATCAACGATTATCTCAAGTACCTCACCAGGCGTCATAGCCTCTATCGTAAGCCTCGATTTAACAAAGGTATACGGACATCTAAAACCTTTTAAATTAAGTCTCTTATCGGGAATTATAGCCTCATCCATTTTTTTTAATGTTACCCAATTGACTGGTTTTCTACCCTTATAAAATGGGTCTTTGTGGTAATCACAGGCAGTTTATCTATTGTTGCTATAGCTTCCAGTACATTTTTTTCTCTAGCTAAATGAGTAAGCACTATCACAGGCACTGCCTCGCCCTTCCTTCTTTCTTTCTGTATAACAGCCGATATACTTATGTCATGTTCACCAAGGATACCGGAAATCTTAGATAAAACCCCTGGCTTATCAAGGGCGCTAAACCTAAAATAATACATAGCTAAAATATCTTCTATTTTTTTAATTTTATAAGCCTTATTATCCATCCTAACAGCGTAGCTTTTACCATTACTACACACCTTTGCTATATCTATAATATCACTAACAACAGCGCTTCCTGTGGGTAAATCACCAGCGCCTCTACCATAATATAGCGTATCACCAACGGCATCACCTCTAATGTAAATAGCGTTAAAAACCCCTTCTACCCTAGATATAAGATAATTATCAGGAATCATTGTCGGGTGCACACGAAGCTCTATCTCCCCATCTATCATTTTAGTGATAGCCAATAGTTTAATCTTATAGCCTAACTCATGCGCATAAGTAATATCCTCTGGCGTAATCCCAGTAATCCCCTCTTTATACACTTCATTATAATAAAGTGGAATGCCATAGACAAGGGTTGCCATCAGGGTAAGCTTGTGAGCAGTATCTATGCCCTCAATGTCGTAAGTAGGGTCTTGCTCGGCGTAACCAAGCACTTGGGCTTCAGCTAGGGCAGTATTAAAGTCAATCTTATCCTTCGTCATCTTTGATAAAATATAATTAGAGGTACCATTAATGATTCCATATGCGGCAATAATATTATTTGCAACAAGCCCTTCTTTTAATACCTTTATTATAGGAATGCCACCTGCCACAGCCGCCTCAAACCCGAGTTCTCTACTTTGTATGTAAGCTTCCTTAAATAGCTCATATCCATCCTCAGCAAGTAACGCCTTATTTGCAGTAACAACGTTTTTTCCATTCCTTAAAGCCCGCAGTATAAGCTCTTTGGCCTTAGTCTTGCCACCTATCAGCTCAACTACAATGTTCACTTCCGGATCATCAATTGCCTTGTAAGCATCAGTTGTTAAAACCCCCTCCGGGAGTTTTACCCCTCTGTCTTTTTCTATATCTAAATCAGCAATCCACTTTAACCTAATGTCAAGGCCAGTCCTTTCCTTGATTAATTCACTGTTTTGCAATAGCACCTTAACAGTGCCACTACCAACAGTGCCAAAACCAATAACTGCCACATTTATCATTTATTTAAAAACCTCCTGATACCCTTAGCAGCCTGTCTGATCCTCTGCTCATTTTCAACAAGTGCAAAACGCACAAACCCATCACCACTTTCACCAAAGCCAATACCCGGCGAAACGGCAACCCCAGCTTCTTTTAACAATAACTTTGAAAACTCCAACGATTTCATATGTTTAAACGGTTCAGGTATTTCAGCCCATACAAACATTGTTGCCTTTGGTGGTGGTACATCCCATCCAGCCTTATTTAAACTGTCAATAAGCACATCCCTACGGCTTTCATACGCCTGCCTTATTTGTTCAACACAATCCTGCTCACCCCTTAAAGCCACAATAGAGGCTATTTGAATTGGCTGAAACATCCCGTAATCTAAATAACTTTTTATTTTAGTCAAAGCCCCAACAATCTCACTGTTACCACAACAAAAGCCAACCCTCCACCCTGCCATGGAATAGCTTTTGGTCATTGAGAAAAACTCCACCCCAACATCAATAGCCCCTTCCACTTGCAAAAAGCTCGGTGCCTTATAATTATCAAATACTAAATCAGCATACGCAAAATCATGAATAACAATTATATCGTTTTCCTTTGCAAATTTAACCACCTTTTCAAAAAAACTAATATCAACTACTTCCGTTGTCGGATTGTGGGGAAAGTTTATCAACAATAACTTTGGTCTTGGCCACGTCTCACGAAAAGCCCTCTCCATTTCTTCAAAAAAATCAATACCAGCCCCTATCGGTATACTGCATACCTGCCCTCCTGCTATTATTGCACTATAAGGATGAATCGGATACGCAGGAGATGGCGTTAAGACAACATCACCCGGCTCAATCATTGCAAGTATCAGATGGCTTAAGCCCTCCTTTGAGCCTATGGTTACCACAGAGTTTTTTTCATGGTCTAATTTAACATTATATCTGCGTTCATACCACTCACAAATAGCCATTCGAAGCTGAGTAATTCCACGTGAGGCTGAATATCTGTGGTTTTTAGAGTTTTTCGAGGCCTCCCTAAGCTTACCGACAATATGTGGAGGAGTTGGTAAATCCGGATTTCCCATACCAAGGTCTATAATATCCTCCCCCTTTTGTCTGGCCTCTATCTTCATTTGATTTACAACAGCAAACACATATGGTGGCAATCTTTTTATTCTATTAAAATTCATCATGCTTAATATTATACTATAATTTCTGCCATTTATATCAAGCATATATACAAAAAAAAATTGCAAATATATACAGCAAATATACTAAGGGAATAGAAGAGCGGGGGAAAACCCTTTTCGATAAAAAGGTGCGTAGGCGCACCAGGTGGTGCTACCACCGTCCAACACTATACCAAGTCGGCAATATCAGACACACACATTTATAGGGGAAACCTATGTGTTCGCATTTATTGTACAACACACGTTGGCCGTAAAGTCTCTGCGTGGTTGCAAAGTAGCGAGAGGGGGTTTAAGGGGGAGATATTTTGCCTCCCCCTTTTGCACCAAATCGCCGACGGGCAAGAGTATCACCATTTTTTTATGGGGATACTCTTGCCCGTCGGCGATTTACTCGTTATGCCTGCACAAGCTTTGGGAAAAAAGTGTCATCCTGCCACAGTGTATAACATTTAGCACTTATTGTCAGGACAAAAGTTTTAGGAAAGGGGGTGCGGGGGAAGAACCCTTTTTCAAAAGGGTTTCCCCCCGTCCTTTTATTTTTTTTTAATTTAAAAAAATTTTAGTTGACTTTCAATAAATCTCGTGTTATACTCATACTTTAAGTTAGTAAACATCGCGGGGTAGAGCAGTCTGGTAGCTCGTCGGGCTCATAACCCGAAGGTCAGAGGTTCAAATCCTCTCCCCGCTACCAAGTGTTTATATTAGCATTTTAGATATGGAGAGTTGTTTCTGCAATTTTAGGTTTCCTACATAACATATGACTGGCCAAGTATTAGCATTAAGTGAATTAAAAAACAGATTAGAACGAGAAAAAAGAGCCGGAAGGAAAGTTGTCTTTACAAACGGATGCTTTGATATTCTCCACAAAGGTCATGTTGAATATCTAGTAGAGGCAAAGGGCTTTGGGGATATTCTTGTCGTAGGTATTAATTCGGATATTTCAGTTGGTCGTTTAAAGCCCGGCAGACCTATAATAAATGAATCTGATAGGGCATTTATGGTAGCGTCTTTGTTTATGGTAGATTATACAACCATATTTAATGAAGATACCCCTTATGAGCTAATCAAGGCACTTGCCCCTCATGTTTTAGTTAAAGGGGGGGATTGGAAAAAGGATGAGATTGTTGGTAATGATATAGTGCCAGAGGTTTACAGCTTATCGTATATACCGGGGATTTCAACAACAGACATAATTAATAAGATAGTTAAAAATAGTGGTTTTTAGTGAACTGATAAAGCTGTGGTTTAACTCCATTTCTACAGGGGTAGATAAAGGAGACAAGGTATTTAATCTAAGGGGTTCGCTATTAGCTCTTTTTTTGGTACTTTTTAGAAAAAACTTCTTACTCATTTGCAAAGACAGTGATGAGTGCCAAAAAATCAAAGAAGATTACGATTTTTTCAAACAAATAGTGCCTACCGGTGAACTAGTGTTTTTCCCTGATGCCGATGACATTGTTGCAAAGGCCCAACAGGTGGAAATCACCGTACATGCCAAAAAATATAATTCATTACTGTGCACGCTTGACACTGCCCTTACATCTATCAAGACACCTACCGAGCTTTCCTCTGAATCCATTACGCTAACAAGGGCTGAGGAGGTCTCGCGTGAGGACGTTGTTGAGTTTCTTACGGAGTTTGGCTATAAGAGCGTTTCTATGGTATTAGAAAAGGGCGAGTTTAGCATAAGGAATTATGTGTTAGACCTGTTTCTGCCTAATATGGAAAATCCGGTACGGGTGGAGTTTTTTGGCGATGAGATAGATTCAATACGGTTTTTTGCCCCTGATACGCAAAGAACCATAAAGCACATAGATAAAATAGAGTTGTTTCCTATAAAGCAAACTGGCGGTAGAAGGTATATACATGAGATTTTTAACCTTTCGCACGTATTATATATGGATAACGTAGGGGATGACAGCATAGATAGGCTGCGTAAATTGTGTACAGAAACAGTGTCTTTTACATTACTTTCACAAGACCCTATAGTAGACACTGAAGGGGTTGATGCTGGTTATCTTAGTTTAAATGGATATGGGATTTTACTTAACGAACGTACGTCGCTAAGTCTGCTTGTAGAAGGTGTACGGCGGCTTTATGCCCAAAACCGTGTCATGATTGTCAGTGCTACTACAGCACAAGCAGAGCGTGTTAAAGATATTTTTATGGAAGCTGACATGCTCGTACCTATTTTAAAACTGGATGAGGTTGGGACATGGACAGGTGGGATTTTCATTACAACTGGTGCCTTAATGGAAGGTTTTTTTGTGCAAAACCTAGTAGTGCTCACAGAAAAGGAGCTTTTTGGTGAAATCAAGGTAAGGCGAAAGCAAAGCCCAAAGACCACCACTATTACAGATTATTTAAGCCAAATGGAGGACCTCAAGCCCAGTGATTATGTGGTGCATGAAGACCATGGCATAGGCATTTTTGAGCAATTACGACATGAAGTGGTCGAAGGTTTTGAATCCGACATGCTCCTTATTAATTACGATGACGGGGCTAGACTGTACTTACCCGTGTATAGTCTTGGGAAAATCAAAAAGTATCGAGCACAAGAGGGTGTGCTACCAAAGCTTGACCGCTTGGGTGGCAAGACGTGGCAGAAGGTAAAGGCTAAGGTTAGAAAGAAGCTGAAAATAGCAGCTGAAAAGCTCGTAAGACATTATGCTGAGCGGGAGCTTTCAAGGGCTTATAGTTTTAGTGCTGATAATCATGTACATAAAGAATTTGATAATTTCTTTCCTTATGATGAAACCCCAGACCAGTTAACGGCAATTGAGCAAATAAAAATGGATATGGAATCCGAAAAACCTATGGATAGACTCCTTTGTGGTGATGTTGGCTATGGAAAAACAGAAGTTGCCATGAGGGCTGCATTTAAGGCTTTTTATGATTCTAAGCAGGTGGTGGTTTTAGTGCCTACTACTATTTTGTGTGAGCAGCACTATATGACTTTCAAAGAAAGATTTAATGCCTTTCCTGTTAAAATTGACTATGTTAGCAGATTTAAACCGCGTCCACATATAAATGAAACCCTAAAACGCCTTGCCCGCGGTGAAGTGGATATTATAATTGGCACTCACGCACTCCTAAGAAAAGATGTAGAGGTGCCAGCCCTTGGGCTTTTAATTATAGATGAAGAACACCGCTTTGGTGTATCTCAAAAGGAAAAGATTAAGGAGCTTAAAAAGGATATCCATTTTTTAAGTTTAAGCGCTACTCCCATACCACGTACACTGCAAATGTCCCTTTCAGGTATATGGAACCTCTCTACTATTGAAACGCCACCTGTGGATAGGCAGGCAGTTAGAACAATTATATCCAAATTCGACACTAATTTATTAAAAGAAGCTATACACAGAGAGCTAACGCGTGGTGGACAGGTTTATTTCGTGCACAATAGAATTAGAGATATTGAAAAAATAGCCTTTAAAGTAAAGGAAAATGCACCACCTAGCACCAAAGTAGAAATAGCCCACGGTCAAATGAAGGAAAGTGAATTAGAAGATATTATTATAAATTTTATAAAAGGCGATATAGATATACTGGTATCAACAGCAATAGTGGGGTCTGGGATGGACATTCCGCGGGCTAATACAATAATAGTGGACAGGGCTGAGCTTATGGGGCTTGCCGATTTACACCAGTTGCGCGGCCGAGTGGGACGCGGTAATGTACGTGGCTATGCCTATTTTTTCATACCTGGGGAGGATTTTATAACTGAAACAGCGAGAAAACGACTGACCGCCATTAGTGATTTCAGTTACTTGGGGGCTGGCTTTCATCTAGCGATGAAGGATATGGAGATACGTGGAGCTGGCAATTTACTTGGTGCTGAGCAATCTGGGCACATACATGAAGTAGGGCTTGATACATATATGGAAATGCTTGAATTAGAAGTAGCCGAAACACGCGGCAAACCAATTGAGACAGAGCCTGAACCTCAGATTGATTTAAAAATAGAGGCCTTTATCCCTGATACCTTCATAGAGGATGTCTCGCTAAGACTGAATTTTTACAGACGTATCGTCGTCGCTAAGGAAGAGGAAGACCTATTTAGCCTTAAAGATGAACTATCGGATAGGTTTGGCAGACTGCCAGAGCCGCTTGAAACGTTCTTTGATGCTATGCGCCTTAAGCTCCTTTGTAAGAAACTAAAAATAGCCGCTATTACTCAGTCAAGAACTAAGGTGGTTGTTAATTTTTTAAATGAACGGTATTTGCAGATAGATAATCTTTTAACTATTAAGCGCCATATGGGAATGGATTTTAAACATATAAACGATAGCTTAGAATTTTTATTGACCGAGTTTAAGGAAAGTGTATTATCAGTTTTAATTGAAATATTTAAAAGACTTGTTTATATAATAGAAGAAGAACGTGAGACAACACTTGCATTTGCAGGCTAATATATTATTAATTATTGAGGTAAATTTATTTTTATGAATTTAATATAGTGTCAAAGCTCAAAGAAGAATTTAATATAGACTTAAATGCCTTGTTCGGTGGGGTTTTAAAAAGTTATGAGTATAGAAAAGAACAAGAGGATATGGTACATGCTATTATCTTAGCCCTTCTAAATGAAAGGCATTTGATAGTGGAAGCTGGCACTGGTGTTGGGAAGAGCTTTGCTTACTTAATGGGAGCTATTTTTTGGCTTTGGGAAGATAAAAAAAGAAAACTAGCCATATCCACTTATACCAAGGCACTGCAAAGCCAATTATATGAAAAGGACTTGCCTTTTTTAAAAAACAATCTGTTTCCAGAGCTTTCGTATGCTTTGTGCCTTGGTAGTGAAAATTATGTCTGCCTTAGAAAATTATACGCTGTTAACCATGAGCATTTGTTCGATGATTTTGATGTTGCAGAATACTCTATGGTACTATCGTGGGCTAAAGCTACACAGAAGGGGATTCGTTCTGAAATAAGCGTTAAAAATGAGCTGTGGCAACAAGTGTGTAGGGAAACAGACCTATGTTATGGTAAGCGTTGCAGGTTTTTTAAAGATTGCTTTTATCAAATGGCTCGATTCAGCGCCAATAAAGCGCAAATTTTAGTAACAAATCATCATCTTTTTTTTACTAATATATCATCTGGATATAAGGCACTTCCACAATTTAGTACAGTAATACTTGATGAGGCTCACGCTATCGAAGATGTCGCTAGCGACTACCTAAGCTTCCAAGTAAGCAACTACCAAGTTAAACGGCTTCTTGACTCGATTTATACAGTGCGCGGCAAGGGGTTACTAAATAAAATACGCGTTACGGATGAGTTAGGGTTTCATAGAAAAAATATCATTTTTGCCGTTAATGACTTAAGACAGCGAGAAGAGAGTTTTTTTCGCGAAGTGTTAAACCGGCTTACAGATAACTCCCCACTAAGAATACGCGAAAGTGGCTTTGTAGATGATACGCTATCTACATTTCTTAACGAACTAACTACTCATCTACACAAGTTTGCTAAGTTGTGTGACAATAAGGACGACAGCTTTGAAATAAATACGATTGCAGAGCGCTGCAACGCTATAGTCAGTAATCTTAAAGTAATTTTACAAATGAGTATGACTGATATTGTTTATTTTGCTGAAAAAGCCAACAAAACAGTACGGCTTGTTGCAACCCCTATAAATATTGCCGATATGTTAAAATCAACAGTGTTTGATGTTTATAAAACTTGTGTTATGACCTCTGCCACATTATCAACAGATGAACAATTTAACTATTTTAGACAACGCATTGGCGCTGATAATAGTGATGAATTACTGTTAAAGTCCCCTTTTGATTACAAACATCAGGCACTGTTATACATATCTACAAATACAAAACTTCCATCAGATAATGAATATTTTAACATAATTGTAGAAGAAATACACGATATTGCTTCTATACATAAAGGTAAAACTTTAGTGTTGTTTACAAGCTACGCCTTAATGAATGGCGTCTTTGAGGTACTTTCTAAACACCTTACAATATATAAACAAGGGGATATGGATAGTTATTCGCTTATTGAACAATTCAGACGCTCTAACGGGGCACTATTATTTGGAACAAAGACCTTTTGGCAAGGAGTAGATTTTCCAGGCGATGAGTTAAGTTGCGTTATAATTACACGGCTTCCATTTGATGTACCAACAGACCCAGTTATGGAGGGCAAAATAGAGTTTATACAAAAACAAGGCGGTGAACCTTTTAACGATTACCAAGTTCCAAGGGCTGTTATAACATTTAAACAGGGCTTTGGTCGGCTAATAAGAACTAAGAATGACTACGGAGTAGTTGCCGTACTTGATTCAAGGGTCTTGTATAAACGGTACGGTAAGAGCTTTTTAAAATCCCTTCCACCTGCTAAGATAACAAAAAACTTAAATGAAGTTATGACTTTTTTTAAAAATAAACTACCCTTATGTTAATAAGACAACAAATTGAAGAAAGAGAGCGACAAATCCTAAACCGTGCGGCATGTTTAAGTGTTAACACAAAAGGGCGCATACATAAAGAAAAAGAAGGGGAAATGCGCACATGTTTTCAACGCGATAGAGACAGAATAATCCATTCAAAGGCATTCCGTAGGCTTAAACATAAAACACAGGTGTTCCTCTCCCCTATGGGCGATCACTATCGTACGAGGCTTACTCATGTGCTTGAGGTTTCGCAAATATCCCGCACTATATCCCGTGCCCTTGGGCTTAACGAGGACCTTACGGAGGCTATAGCGCTTGGACATGACCTTGGACATACGCCATTTGGACATGCCGGGGAACAAATCTTAAGGGAAATCCATCCGGGAGGCTTTGATCATTATTATCAAAGTCTAAGGGTCGTTGATTTTTTAGAAAAAGACGGCAAAGGACTTAATCTTACCTATGAGGTGAGAGACGGTATTTTTAAACATTCAAAGGGTAAGGGCCGCATAATACCAGGTAAGGATAGCGAAAAGGCTGAAACACTCGAAGGACAAGTTGTGCGCTTATCAGACATTATAGCATACGTAAATCACGACCTCGATGATGCCCTACGAGCTGGCGTTATTACTGAACAAGATATACCAACAGAGATTTTAGATGTGGTCGGCATAACCCATGCAAAGAGAATAGATACAATGGTAAAGGACTTAGTCTACACTACACTTGACAATTGCCTATGTGAACTGACCATGACTAAGAATGTCCTTGAGGCAATAAATGCACTTAGAACCTTTCTATTTAAAAAGGTATACGAAAGTGAACGGGTTTTAGCTGACTCAAATAAGGCAAAGAGAATCCTTAAAAGTCTTTATGAATACTACATCGAGTATCCTAAACAAATCAGTATGTATATTCCTATGGAGGATAGTCAAAATAAGCACCGGCTTGTGTGCGACTTTATAGCCTGTATGACCGATAGGTTCGCGCTTATGAAGTATGAAAAGATATTCATACCTGAACCATGGCTGTAGTTTTAAAAGATTTAAAGAAATAGAAGAGCGAGGGAAAACCCTTTTAGGCAAAAGGGTGCACAGGCACACCTCCCTAAAGCCGCTATATTTGGTCGGGGCGAGCCGATTCGAACGGCCGACCTCTCGCACCCCAAGCGAGTGCGCTATCCAGACTGCGCTACGCCCCGATTATTTTAATGTGTGCAGCAGGGTATTTAGCTTTATTCTTATATTACTGATTACCTCTTGTTTTAAACCTTCCTTTACTGTAGTAGGTGCGGTATTATCATCATTATCATTACTGTGTAAAGAATTTTCTACATGTTTGCTTTCAGTTTTTATCACGTCTATATAGTTTTTAGCTAATCTCTTCCTTACTCCTTCTATTGTAAGTCTTTCCTCGTAAAGCAACCGCTTGATTTCTAACAAAACCTCTATATCTTTTTTCTGATATAAACGCTGTTTTGACTTACCCTTCTTAGGTTTCAGAAATGGAAACTCCGTTTCCCAGTAACGCAATACATATGGTTCAAGTGATGTTATTCTGCTTACTTCCCCTATCTTATAAAAGAGCTTTTGGGGCATTTCAATAACCCTATTTACCGGTGTTGTGTTTGGTTTAATCATATATTTATCCATATGTACTTCCTATATCTATTTGTTATAACTATATCCCATAATGATTATTCAAGTCTAGATTTTAGATAATTACTTGGCCTAAAACTTACCACACTCCTTGCTGTTATTTCTATATCTTCACCTGTTTTAGGATTTCTACCACGTCTTGCCCTTTTTTGTCTCACACTAAACGTACCAAATCCTGATACCTTTATAGATTCACCTTCTGCAAAGGTTTGCTTCATAATTGACAAAATTATCTCAATCACTTCTTCTGATTCTTTTTTGGGAAGCCCCACTTTTTCAAACAATGTCATTATTATATCTGCTTTTGTCATCTTAACGTTTTATAAAACACTCCTCAATATAAAATATAGAAATCATAATGTTATTTTTATAAAACTATTCTCTTTCAGTGAGTTAATCCATTCCTTATAAGCCTTATCAGCTTTTCTTTTCAAAAGCTCCTGTTTAGCCTCATCAAAAGAAATATCTCTTACTGTGTCTTTTTTAGATTTATTTACATCACCTTTTTTAATATCAACAAGCTTTATAATATTTATACTATCTTTTGTCAAAAACGGCTTACTTACTTCCCCTATCTTTAATTTTTTTACAATTTCACCAAAGGGCTGAGCCATTTCTGTTATATACAAATACCCAAGGTCTCCACCATCTGTTAGGTTAGGTCCAGTGGAATATCTTTTAACTATCTCATCGAATTTACCAGTTTTTTGTATTTCCTTGTATATTCCTTCTGCTCTTTTTTGCATTTCTTTATCTGTAACATCCGATGTCTTGTCTATCTGTAATAGTTTTATCCTATAACTAACGGTCTGCTCTTCTATACTATTATTATTACTATTATTATTAGCTTGGTTGTTGATTTGTTCCATGTGTCCTTCAGAAGATGGATTTGCAACATAGGAATGCACCTCATCATCAGTTACAACTATCTTTGAATTGACCTTATCATTTGTAACACGAGCAAGCACTATCTGCTCGCCAAGTTTTTCCTTATAAACATCATAATTAAAACCTTCACTACTAATTGCCTTTCTAAACTGCTCTTCTGTTAGATTATATTTAGCCCGTATATCTTGCATTGCATTTTCTATATCTTTCTCACTAACTGAAACATTTCTCTGCTTTGCATATGACAATATCAACTTAATTTCAATCATTCTCTCAAGAAAACCCTTCTCGTAATCCTTCAGAAATTCGATCTTCCCCTTCGAATCCATCCCTCTTGTTTTATCCTTCATATCAAACTCCATCGTTTGATACAGCTCACTCCAAGTTATTACCTCTTTATCTATTACGGCAACAATTCTATCTAATAAAACAGCATCCACATTTACACTGCTTATTAAAAGAGTAAATAACGTACAAAAGATAACCTTGCTCACATTTCTAAACAAGTCACAACCCCCACGTTAAAAATAAATACATCAACCATATGTGTCAATTTTGCCACAACAATAAGCAAAAAAGCAACAACTTTATTCAAAAATTTTGATAATTATATAATCAAGTTTTTTTAGTTGACAAATCATCATGTATTGTTATTGCAAGCAAAACAAGGGCGAAGACGCGTAGGGAGGTGTGTCGCAGTACATTTTTGTCTAAAAGAGCCTACCTTCCACTCAATTATATTGTTATGACTGCAACCAAAAACCGCTTATTTGAGCACTATACAAATTTCAACTATTTAATTTTCTACTGTAAGATTAAGCATCTTTATTAATTCATCAGGATTGTTTATATTATTTATATCTTTTATTTGTACTGGTTTTGCTGGCTTTATAGTAATTGCAATTCTATTGGGCTTTTCAATAAAATTCCTTACTGGAGTCACTATTTTTCTTTCAAACTCAGCATCCTTGTCTTTAACAACATTGTTTAGCTCACTAATAATTTCTTTTTTCAAATTATCCACATCGGTACCCTTTTCATTTGCTGCAGCTACCATTAATCTTTGCATCAGCGAATCATCTGTATAACTAATATTAGCTCTATTTATACTGGTCGCCATAAGCGATAAAAGTGCTGTAAGGTAATTATTCTGTTCAATGTTGAAATTGCTCAAAAGAAAATTAATATTAATGCTGCCCATTTCATGAATTTTTATATTAAATTGCTCCAAGGACAAATCCTGCGTTTCCTTCATATACTTGTAGTTCATTGCTAATTGACCTTTTACATTACTGTAACCAAGCTTTTTCACTTCTTTATTATTTAGAATGCTACCGGTTTTATTCAAATCAATACCATTAAATGCTATGTTCATATAATGTGGAGGCTTATTTGCATAGTCAAAGCTATGTAGTGCTATGTTTTGAATTTGCAAATGTTCATTTGACCCGGGAAAGTTGACCTCAACGCTGTCTATATATGTCATGGTCTTAAATAGCTCAACCCGTACATTTTTATATTTTATATCCATATAGGGTTTAGCATAGCTTATGAATTGATTAACATTTTTCTTTGCTATAGAAATTAGGTACAACTGCAAGCCAAAATATACAAATGTCAGTAAAACCAAAACAGAGGTAATTACCATTACAAGTCTTTTAGATATGACACCTTTTTTATTAAAAATTATTGCATCCCTACTATTCATTTGTGGAATCTCCCTTTCTTTGGTTTATGTATGAAAAACATCGTTAAGGATTTTCGACTACTTTAACATAACGAGAAAGGGAAAAGACAATGCTATACAAAAATAAAATAGTTTACACAAAAAATTTCACTGTAGATTTTTAACATCCTCAATCAATACCGTCGCAATACCATTAAATTAAGAAAATTTGAGTTAGACTATAGCAAACATAGAAGGATAACTAAAGAGATAACAAGCCAAAAGTTTTAGGAAAAGGGGTACGGGGGAAAACCCTTTTGCCTAAAAGGGTTTTCCCCCGCTCCTCTCCTTCCTTAACTTAATGACATTGCCCTGGTGCGCCTCCGCACCCCTTTTGCCTAAAAGGATTCCCCCCGCTCTTTCCTTCAACCTTTTATTTGAAATTATAATGTTTTCTTACTGGTTTTTGTATTTCCCAATTACAAGAAAGCCCTTCTGGGAAGGTAACAAAATCGCCTTTACTAAAGTGTACCTTTTTCCCTTCTGATGTTTCCACAGTAACTTCACCTTCAAGTATCAAACATTCCTCCGTACTATCATAATTCCAATCAAACTTAGAGATTTCTTTTTCCCAAATAGGCCACGAGCGTATGCCTCTTTTTTGTATCTCTTTTTCATCGAGCTTATCTACTTTGATTTCCATATAAACATACCTCCTTTTACTCACCAATTATGTTAATAACAAAAGAACGATTACGTGGTCTATTGTCAAAATCAGCAATGACCACCTGTTGCCACGTACCAAGATATAGCGAGCTATCTTCAAACGGTACTGTAAGCGATGGGCCTTGCAAAGCTGCCCTCACGTGGCTAAAGCCGTTGCCATCCCCCCATGTTGCATCATGGTGATAGGTTTTATTGCTTGGCACAAGTTTTTCGTACAACTCACCCATATCTTTTATAAGTCCAGGTTCGTACTCAAAAGTAGTAATAGAAGCAGTAGACCCCACAACAAACACGGTAAGAATACCCTTTTTTACACCAGAGGCCTTTAGTACCGATGACAACTGATCGGTTATATTAATTAAATGGCCATAACCTTTTGTTTGAACAGTCAATGTTTCATTTATTACAGTCATACGGTTTTATCTCGTGCTGAGGTCTTTGGTAGTATGCCAATACCGGAAGGGTCCATATGTAGTTTAAATCTATCTTGATTTATATCAAAACCAAAGGTTTCATTTTCCTCTATGATATTATTTTTATCAATAATTACTTTGTTAAGACGTGCACCTTTTTTGATATGTACATGGTCAAATATAATGGAATCCGCAATTTCGACATTATCTTCAATAACAGTACCGCTTCTGATAATAGAGTTTCTGATTTTAGCCCCCCTGATAACAACCCCAGCAGCAATGAGACAGTTAGATATGTCGCCACTGATTATCTTTGCTGGTGGGACAAGCGTAAACTCCGGATGTATAGGCCAATTACTGTTATAAACATCAAACGGTGGATTTTCCCCAAGCATATCCATATGGGATTGCCAGTAGGCCTGAATAGTTCCAACGTCTCTCCAATAAGCTACTTCTTCATATGGTTTAACATCAGCAACCTTATTTAACGAAAAATCATAGGCATACAAGTTAGCACCCTTTTCTACGAGTGTGGGTAAAACATAACTACCAAAGTCGTGTTCATTTTTCTTTTGAGCATCATACAAGGATTCAAGGAGAACATTTGTATCGAAAATATAATTCCCCATGGAAATGTAAGATTGCTTAGGGTCTTCAGGCATAGGGGAAGGATTTTTGGGCTTTTCTTCAAAGCGTTCAATTTTCCCTGATTTATCCGCCTTAATAACACCAAAGGCAGAGGCCTGTTCTATGGGCACTGGTCTTGCTGCTACGGATACGTGCGCTTTATTATCAATATGGAAATCAAGCATTTGTGAAATGTCCATTCTGTAAATATGGTCTGCACCAAAGATAACCACATGGGTCGGGTTATGTTGTGTAATAAGGGTTATGTTTTGGAGCACTGCATCAGCCGTACCTTGGAACCATTCCTGCCCTTTGTGCATCTGCGGCGGCACAATCGTTACAAACTGATCACGCGATACGGAGGCTTGACTCCAGTTTTCTTGTACGTGTTTTATCAGAGACTGCGACTTATACTGCACAAGCAAGTATATCGAGTACATCCCTGAGTTAACAATATTACTTAAAGCAAAATCAATAATTCTGTATCGCCCGCCAAAGGGTACTGACGGTTTTGAGCGAATTGCCGTTAATGGAAACAGCCTTCTTCCTTCACCGCCAGCCAATACCATCACTAATACTTTACGATGCATATAACCTCCTTCTATTTCGTTTATTTTGTTAATCGAATACCGGTTCTTTACGTTTTGAGTTTTATGAATTATAACATATTAAAGTTAAAAAATAGCTTTTACCAATAATATTGAAACAAAAGCAGAAGCATCGCTACACCAAGTATATAATAAAAGATAAGGAGTTTCTATACATTTAGGGAAGACTAAATAGTTATCATAAAGTTTATAAAGTACTTATTAATATAGCCAATAGAATGTTTATTGGAAAGGAGAAGGGTCAGCAGCCTTAGCATCGAGGCCACGTTTTTTCAGTTTTTCAAGAAAAGTAGTCCGGTTAAGTCCAAGAAGTGCAGCTGCCTTGCTTTTAACTCCTGCGGCTAACTCCATAGCTTGCAAGATAAGATTTTTTTCTACTGATTCAAGCATAGCATTCAAATCAAGTCCTTCTGGCGGTAGCTTAATTAAAGCTGCAATGTCCTTTGGCATGTTGTGCGATGATGTTTTATTAGCATTTGAGGTAAATCGTGCAGGAAGATTAGCAATACCTACCTCATCGCCATCAGATAAAACAACTACGCGCTCTACAAGAGCCTCAAGTTCTCTGACATTGCCAGGCCAGTCGTAATTTAATATGTATTGTAGTGTCTCAGCACTTACTTTCAATGGCTTTACACCTTTTTTCTGACAAAACACATTCATAAAATGTTCTAATAAAACGGGAATATCCTCTTTCTTAGCTCTAAGAGGCGGTAAATGAAGAGGTATTACATTTAAACGATAAAAGAGGTCTTCTCTAAAATCTCCATCCTTTGCAGCCACCTCAAGGTTTTTATTTGTAGCAGCAAGTATTCGAACATCCACTTTGATTGTCTTCGTACCACCAACACGCTCAAACTCCTTTTCCTGCAGCACCCTTAATAGCTTAACTTGCAACGACGGATGCAGCTCCCCTATTTCATCCAACAAAATAGTCCCACCATCTGCTAGCTCAAAGCGTCCGACACGCGTCGTAACAGCCCCCGTAAATGCCCCCTTTTCATGTCCAAACAACTCCGACTCCAAAAGGTCCTTCGGTATTGCCCCACAGTTTACAGGTACAAAATTTTTAGTATTACGGCGGCTATAATGGTGTATAGCCTTAGCTACAAGTTCCTTGCCTGTCCCACTTTCGCCATCTAACAATACAGTGGTATCCGAATCCGACACCTTTTCTATCATGTTATACAACTCCTGCATTGCCTGCGACTCACCTATCAATTTATGAAACGACTTTCTCTTCACACATGTACTCATAGCAGATATTCTACCGTTATTAACATTATATGTCAATATATTAACAGCTAAACATAATTTTTTTATTAACAATTATTATAGATTTATCAAAACCCCTTATGCGGCTTATAGATTTTAAACGTTACTCAAGTAAGTTGTAATTAAACATTAAACACAAAAAAGTCATTATTTTGACTTATTGTATTTATTTGGATACGGCAAATTTGCGGTACAAACCCATAAAGATATTAAACATAGGGACTTTTTGGCGGTATTGCTTATGCCTTACACCAAGCATTTTAGCAAGCAGGTATTCTTCCTTAAAGGCTGCTATTATAAAGTAAATATCTGCAAAAATAGTAACAACCAACCAATTTTCAGTAATAACAGACTGAAAGGTTATCATTAAAATACCGGCAAAGTAAATCGGATGCCTTATTATAGAGTAAACCCCAGTAGTTGCAAATCTAAAGCCACCACAGCCATCTACTGAATATACGGTAAGCACCCTACTTGATAGATTTTTCCTATTAAACTGCCTTATACCAAAAAACTCAAAAAAGTCAAGTGTTAAAAGGGACCCCATACCAAAAAGCATACCACCTATTTGTATACTATGCATTATGTACTTTAACCATAATGGGGCACTATATAAAACCCTGCCTGGTATGTAGTTAAGATAAAAGTATATGGAAAACATCAATACGGCACTTATAAGCACAAAGATTAATCTGTAGTAGAGTTTCATGAACCTGTCGCTAGTTAGCCGTCTAAAAAAACATTTACCTATTTTTGATACCATAAAGCTGTGAATCAGTATAAAACCAACGCAAATAAAGGTTACTTTGTATATATACATGTCATTTATCCTTTAGACAAATAATATTAGGATAATATTATACCATAAAAAAAAACCTCTGACATCTTTTATCCTTTTTTTCAAAATTTTTATACTCACCATCATTTTGTGTTATAATTTCGATTAATTTCATATTGGAGGTATTAAATTTATGGTAAATGTCTCAGTGGCGGGGGCTTGTGGTAAAATGGGAAGGAGGATTGCATCACTTGCGATAGAGCACCCGGAGATAAACTTAACAGGCGCTTTCGAGGCAAAAGACAACGAGCACATGGGTAAGGATATTGGCGATGTATTAGGCTATCCAAAAATTGGGGTGATTTTAAGTGAAAATATTTTAGCGCACATACAACAAACTGAGGTCGTTATTGATTTTACCTCTATACAGTCAACAATGGAAAATCTGAACGTTTGTGAGGATTATAGAAAACCCATTATTATAGGCACAACTGGTTTTAAAGAAGACGAGTTAAACGTCATTAGACAAAAAAGTAAAAATATACCGGTGGTACTTTCACCAAATATGTCTGTTGGGATAAATTTGTTGTTTAAAATACTTGGAGAAGTGGCAACAGTTTTAGGCGATGATTACGATGTCGAGGTAGTAGAGGCTCACCACAGATTAAAAAAAGACGCCCCAAGCGGGACGGCACTTAAGTTAGCTCAGGTGATAGCAGATGCCCTTTTGCGGGATTTTGACCAAAACGCTGTTTTTTGCAGAAAGGGGCTTATTGGTGAGCGTAAGCAAAAGGAGATAGGGATACAGACTGTGCGAGCTGGGGATATTGTAGGAGAGCATACGGTGTTATTTGGTGGTCTTGGTGAGCGGATAGAAATTACCCACAAGGCATCAAGCCGCGATACCTTTGCACACGGGGCTTTACGGGCAGCTCTGTGGTTAAGGGGGAAAGGGGCTGGTATGTACGATATGCAAGATATACTTGGGTTAAAGTAAATACTAATGAAATTTGACATAACCGGCGTAATCTTAGCTGGCGGGCAAAATAAGAGGTTTCCCATACTCAAGGGATTTATACGGTGTGGGAGGCAATCCATACTCGATAGGACTATTTTAATATTTAAAGAGTGCTTTAATGAAGTATTAATAAGCACAAACGCACCGGAGGTTTACTTTAAAAAGGGAATAAACTTAGTAGGCGACGTTACTGAATCGTGTGGACCGCTAGCTGGCATTTTGACAGGTTTGATAAATGCTACGAATGAGTACATTTTTATAGCAGCCTCAGATATGCCTTTTATTAGCATTGAGCTGGTTAAGCATATTGCCTCATCAATAGAGACGGGAGTTGGCGCCGTAGTTGCCACTTATAATGGAAAGCCAGAGCCACTCCTTGCTTTATATAATAAGAAAATAATACCAACTATATATAGAGAAATTGCAGCTGGTAGAAGAAGTGTTAGAGAGTTTCTCAATATGATTGATGTTAAATATGTTAATGAGAGTGAAGTTTTGAAAATTGACAAAGAAGGCGTCAGTTTTATAAATATTAACACAGTTGATGAGCTAAAACGTGTTAATATGAAGTGTGGTGGAGAGGCTTTAAGCATATAAATGTTTTTAAGGAGGTGTGCATGTTAGGCTTAGGGGTACAAGAGTTAACAATTATATTAATAATAGTGATAGTGCTTTTTGGGGCATCAAGGCTACCGGAGCTTGGCAAGGGTGTGGGGTCATTTGTAAAAAACCTAAAAAGGGGACTAAATGAACCCGAAGAAATAGACGTTACGCCGAAGGAGAAGATAAAAGAAGAGGATAAAACAACTAAAAAGGAAGAAAAGAAGGACTAATTAAAGGTGCTAAGGGGACCGAGGCTTGAGATAAGCGCTTCAAGGTTGAGACACAATTTTCGGTTATTAAAAGATTTGGTGGGTAAACGCGCAGTGATATGTGTTATAAAGGCGGATGCGTATGGGCACGGGATGGTTGAATGTGCGAGGGAGTTTGCCGCTGAAGGGGCAAATATGTTTGGTGTTGCATATAATGAGGAGGCAATAGGTTTACGGCAAGCAGGTGTAGAGGGGCAAGTTATTGTTTTTTTTGATGAAATAGACATAGAAAAGATCATAAAATATAAGTTGACCCCTATTATTTATAACGTCAAATCAGCATGCGAGGCGTCAAAATGGGCTCTCAAGTATAATGTTTCTCTAAATGTTCACATAAACGTAGATACGGGGATGGGGCGCGTGGGGTTTTTGTATGACCTTGGCGTTGAAAACATAAAAAAGGTCTTGCAGTTGGATAACATAAATGTAGTTGGCTTTATGAGTCATTTTAGTGAGGCAGATTTAATAGACAGAGCCTTTGCTTATAATCAATTAGAACGATTTATGGAAGTAAAAAAAGAACTGTCGGATTACCTAAAACAGAGTACCGTTTTGTGGCATATGTCTAATAGTGCCGCCTCGTTAACATTAAAAGAAGCCTATCTTGATGCAATCCGTCCGGGTATTGCACTTTATGGCTATAGCCCATTAAATTATAAAAATGGCGCATATAACAATATTGACTTACGCCCTGTAATGACAGTTAAAACCAACCTAATAGAAGTCAGAAACGTGCCAGCAGGTAGAAGCATAAGCTACTGCCGCACATTTATAACGAAACGGGATAGCGTAATCGGCGTGCTTCCGATGGGATATGCAGATGGCTATCAGCGTATTCTGTCAAACAATGCCTTTGTACTTGTGCGCGGACAAAGGGCTTCGATTGTAGGTAGAATCTGTATGGATACGATAATGGTTGATTTGACAGATATAAGCGGTGTAGATTATAACGATGAAGTGGTATTAATAGGTAAGCAGATGGACAATAGCATAAGTGCTAATGAATTAGCAGTAAGGGCAAATACCATTTCTTACGAGGTACTGACAACCTTTGGTAGAATTAATAAAAAAACTCTTGTTGAATAATACTAACTATTGGCCGAACTAAATTTAGTAAAAAACTTATGCAGTTTGAGAAAATTTTTCCATATTTGCTATTAGTGCTTTCATAAAATCAATACATTTTTGTATATTGTTTACATCAATTAAATACAATGTCGTAGTTCGATGAGCCAGCTCATTTCTTGCAGTAATAAGCTCATTATAATCACGTTTAAGTTGTTCTATATGAAAAGTTGGGTCATTTAAGTTTTTTTTTAGTACTGTTTCCGTTTCTCGTTCTATTTTTCTCCATATATCCGTCTTAAATTTTCCCCCAATATCCTGAAAAGACAACTTACCTGTTAAGGTTGAACTTAAATTTCTTTTAAAACCATCTTTAGTGCAGTCAAAAATCGTCTTACGAAAAAAAATTTCTTGCAAAGTTAACTCTACTTCTGCATGAAAGACAATAACTGCATACTCTTTTAAAAAGCGTATACCAACAACATTATCATCAATGGTATTTATTAAATCTACTATTTTTTGAGTTTGCTCAAACATATTTTTCAAAAATTGATGACAATAGTGTAAAACGTTCTTTCAAGACAACTTCCCCTACATTGACTCTTGCTTGTAAACGCTCCTTAAACTCATCATTACCTTTGGAGCTTTCATAAATATTTTTTAATTTATCTTGTGTAAGATTACTAACATGTTTTGATGTAAGCACCATAAATGAGTCCATCATTGCAGTATTTAAAGGACCAAATATATGGAAAGGTTTCTCTCCAACACTATCATAAATCAACTCACAAGTTTTTAAAAATAAATCTTTAGAGCGTTCAATATCTTCTGAACTAACATTTATTTTATTACGCATAAAACTATTGAGAAATTCTTTCATAGGTTCGTTATAGATAGTCCATTCTTGTAATGCAAAAAACCTTAATATTAGTTCTATATCAATTAATTTTTCATGTTCAGTGGTTTTACCGTATATCTTTCTCCAATACTGGTTTTTATTTAATTCTTCTAATAATAGGGCAAAATCGCCAAAAAATAAAGCCTTTCTCATTTCCATACTATTAAGTATCTCACCACCAGTATTTAAACGCTCAAAAACATAGAAAATACTATTTAATTTTTCATTATCAGGATCAGGTTTTATTTGTCTAAAGGCAATAGCCCATAACGGTCTTGTTTGCAGCCACATTTGATCATCTTCATCTAAAGCACCAAATGTTAAATCATTCCATCTGTCATCAACACCCGTTAAAACAAATTCCTGTAATCTATTTTCATTTTTTAGTGAACTTATAACATCTATTATTGGTTTATTTCCATCAAATATGGGTACCCCTTCTTTTGGAAAGATATTTTTAATGAAAAAGAATAAACTCAATAAACGTTGCTGTCCATCTATCAACCTAAAACTAGGCTTTTTTTCTGTTACATCATATAGAAAAATCGGTGGTACCGGTAAACCTAATAGAAAGGTTTCAACTAATTTACTTGCCTTTGTAATCTTCCACCGAAAATTTCTTTGAAATGGTGGTATAGATATATATTTTTTATCTATATATGAAACCCAAGTTTCAATTGTAGGTTGCATCAAATTTACTGAAATATCATATCTATTTAATCTAATTACATCCCTTTCATCAATAACATCTGAGTTATTTTTTCCAATATTTGTAGATTCTTTATCTGAACACTCTATCATATTTTCCCTCCACTTTTACTTATCCACCAATCTTAGACATCTCAGTTTGAGAAACCGGGTCTTTCTCCTCTACAATACGGTGTCCTTCGGGCTTCACTTCTACTGCCTTTAACAAAATCGCTTTAATTTCCTCTTTGCCTGCCCCTTTGCGAATCTCACTAAGTAAATCTATTTCCCTATTCATAAAAAGACAAGGCCTTAGCTTGCCTTCCGATGTTAACCGTAACCTATTACATTGGTTACAGAAATGATGGGTAATTGGGCTTATAAAGCCTACAACCCCTAAAGCCTCACTAAATTTATAATACCGAGCAGGCCCTGACTGTCTTTTTTTGACAGGCTCAAGTGGGGCTATTTTTTCAATCCTTGATTTAATCTCCTCAGTACTTATTAACTTATCCGCTGTCCACCATTTGCCCTTATTAAACGGCATAAGTTCGATAAAGCGTATATGGTAGTTGGTTACAAAGGTAAGCTTGGCAAAATCTTCAATCTCATCATCGTTAATACCGCGTATAGGTACCATATTTATCTTTATAGGTAATAGACCTGCCTTTTCAGCCGCCTTAATGCCGTCAAAGACTGTACTTAACAGGCCACCGTTAGTTATTTCTGCAAATCTCTGCGGATTAAGAGAGTCAAGGCTTATATTCACCCTCTCAAGCCCTGCCTCTTTAAGACTAAAGGCGTATTTGGCAAGCTTAATCCCATTGGTGGTAACACTTAAGTCATCAACGCCGCCAAGTTCTTTGATTTTTTTTATTATATAACCAATATCCCCTCTAATAAGAGGTTCACCACCGGTTATTCTTATTTTCTTAACGCCAAGCTCAACGGCACATTCTACAACTTTAAGTATCTCCTCGGCTGACATGTAATCAATTGAGCAGTTAGTTGCAGAGTGCCTGTCTGGGATACAATAAACACAGCGCAGATTACATCTGCCGGTTATAGATATCCGCATGTAGTCAATTACACGGTTATATTTATCCTCAAGTTTCATACCACTCCATAAAAAAAGGGACATAAAAAAAAGGGACCCACAATACTTATTAAAAGGTCCCCTTTATTTTAACAAAAAACACTAAACTACTACTTAAAATATTTTATCATATTATGTGTTGTTATTCATCTGGCTCGTCTGTAGGCTTTGGCTTAGGTTTCGTACCTTCATTTAAGCCTTTGAGTTTTATACCAGCAATTTCAGCTTCCTTAGAGTTTGGGTATTCATTCACTAACTGCCGAAAAATAGCAACAGCCGTATCCTTATCTTTAATCTCGAGAAACGATAGTGCCTGTTTTAACTTAGCACCAGGCACTTGCTGGTTTTTTGGATAAAGTTTAACAAATGCCTGATAGCCCACGATTGCATCTTCATACCTACCATCCTTATAATAACTTTCAGCAAGCCAATAGTGTGAAGAATCCGTATACTTATTAGCCGGCAATTCCTTTGTTATACGTGTGAATTTCTTTCTTGCAACACTGTAATCACCACTATTCATATCATTAACAGCCTCATCATAGAGAGTTTTAATCTCAGTATCAGTAACACCTGTTGCTGTTGTTGCAGCCGGAGGCGACATAGCAGGAGTAGAGGGTTTTTGCGCCTTGGCTGAGGTATTATCAGAAGGTGTTGTGGGAGGCGGTACAGCTGGCGTACCACTTGGCTGTGGTGGAGTTGCAGGTGGATGCGTTTGCTTAGATAGGTCTACGCCCCCCCTTTTTAGAGCATCTTCGATAAGTACTAATTTATTTTCTATTGTAGCAATTTCAGCCCTCATAACATCCCGGTCTGTTTTACTTTCTTCAAAAAACTTATCAGAGTTAAAGCTCCGTTCTTCAAACCGGCCGGTTAGAGCTTGCACACCATTACCTAAGTCTTCGATTTTCTTATTTAAATCCGTTTGACTACCCTTTATAGTATTCAACATATCAGCACCATCTTGACCAGGCACAGAGCCTTTCGTAATGGATAGCCGTTTTTGAATATCATTAACATCGTTCCTTACACTCATCATTGCCTTATTGAGCCTGATTATCTCATACATTGTTTGGTCATTGGTAGTAGCACAGGCACTTACAAGCAAAATCAAAAGTAGCGGAATCTTTTTTATTATAGAAAACGACACCTTATCTCCTCCTTCTTAACAACTAAGACAAAAACCCTTCCACTATCTTGTAACTTCAAAGTGCGCCCGTCTATTTAATGCCCAACACCTCTCATTATGTTCTTTGCACATAGGGCGTTCTTTGCCATAACTAACGGTACTAATCCTTGCCCCTGAAACCCCAAGAGACACAAGATAATTCTTTACTGACTGAGCACGCTGATCACCTAATGCTATGTTATACTCCCTTGTACCACGCTCATCACAGTGCCCCTCCACCTTAACCATACCCTTAGACTGTGCTGCCAGAAAATCCGCCATTGCATTTAAACCATGTTGGTACTCACTGCTAACGTCGTATCTATTAAAGCCAAAAAGTACGTCTGTGAAAATTTCACTAGTTCTGGCCTTCCACTCCTGTTCGCTTAACGTACCACCAAAGCCATTTTCCTCTAAATCACTACCATCCACACGGTCCTTACCTAAAGCACTTTCACTGCCATATTCACCATCTGCCCCGCTACCATCCATCTCACCTTCCAGCGCTCCACCACCCATTTGATCATCATGTACAATGCCTTTTTTTTCGGCACAAGACATTAACAAAAACACTACTAAAATCAAAAGAATACTTTTTTTCACTTAAAACTACCCTCCATTATTCAGTTGACCATGCAGGACCCAAGGCCCCAAATGATTTTTGTGACACCCGTCTTTGATTAGTACCATCAGAGTTCATTATGTAAATCCCTTTCCCACCGCCTCTACTTGAAACAAAGGCTATGAAGAGTCCATCCGGTGAAAACGCCGGCTCTTCATTATCTCCCTCAGTAGTTAATTGTGTAACGTTTGAACCATCAACATTCATTGTAAATATATGAAACTGTCCACCCTTTATGCCCGTATACACAATTTTATCTCCTGCATAAGACCAATCAGGACTCGTATTGTACGACCCTTGAAACGTTAAACGCTGTTTATTATAACCATCAACGCTCATTACATATATTTGAGGCGACCCACTAGCATCCGACACAAATGCTATGCGCCTGCCATCTGGCGAAAGCTTCGGCGACACCTCAATAAACCTACTTGCTGCTATTTGTTTTATAGCACCACTCATAAGGTTCAAACTCAATATATCTGGGGAACCGGACTTTGTTGAAGAAAAATATAACGTTGAACCATCACGTGAAAAATCCCCTGCTAAATCCGTCCTATCGGAAGAATAAATTTCTTTTTCAGTTGCAGTTCCTAAATCAAATGTATAAATAATCCATCTCTTATCCCTCAAAGACGAATAGGCCAATTTGTTAGTACTAGGTATCCAAATAGGACGCATGATTTCCCCACTTCTAGTCAACACCTTTTGTGTCCTTTCACCATCCCAGTCCATTATATAGATAGAACCGGAGCTTTGACCATTTACAACAAAAGCGAGCTTAGATGAAAAAATCCCCTCTTGCCCAGTGATAGCCTTAAAAATATCACTTGCTATCTTATGCCCAAGCGGTCTTACTAAATCAGCAGTAGAGGTATATTTTTTTTTCAATATTACTTTATCCTCAACAGCATCATAAAGCGTAAACACTAATTCCATATTATCACGCGACCCACTTAAAGTAGCCTTCGCCACAGCCTCTATACCTAAAGGTTTCCAGTTAGCAAGCGTAAACGGATCATTTGATGTCTCAAGGTAGGTGCTCTTATCAGGCACTGTAAAATACCCAGAACTTATTAAATCTTGCCTAACAACATCTGAAACCAGCGATGCCTCATTCATACCTAAAAAGTCTACTACAGCTATGGGAAGCTTAAATCCTCCCGGTGCGCTAATATCAACAAAGAGCTTTCCAAAAGCAGTTCCTTGCATTAACAATAAAACACTTAACAGTACTATTAAAAATCCCTTTTTCATGGTGTAAACCTCATTTCTATATCAAGATTTGGCTCTGGTGGGGTTTTAAAAGGAGCTGATTTAGTTACAGCCTTCAGAGCGCTATGGTCGTAGAACTTATCTCCTGAGGATTGCTTTACAATAAGTCCAGTAATATTTCCATCAGCTTGAACCATAAAAGTTACAATAACCTCCAAATTTTTCTTGGATGAGCTCGGTAAAACCCAGTTATTTTTCACATGCCTTTGTAAAAGATTTGCATAAACAGTAAGTTGAGGTCCCCCTTCTCCTGCTGATGTTTTCACAGTAGTTTGAAACGAACCCCCACTACTAGATGCACTACTACTATTACCAGCTGGTGAAGTGGATGTATTAGATACACTCCCAGCATTTGTATCAGCCGATTTCACATATTTATCATCAGCAGCTTTACCACCACCATCAGCCCCGCCTCCTGCCTTTGCCGATACTTCCTCTATCCTCTTTTTTATTTTAAGTGCGGCTATTTTACTATCAATATCACCAGCCAAATCTTTATCACTCTTATCATCAGTACCTTTTTCAGCACCTTTTGATGAGGCACTAACAGCCCCTTTTCCTACTTTTTGAGCATTCTGTCCACCTGCCCCATCTTTATCAGTATTAGTGGTTTTATTAGCATTTTTAGCAGCATTAATGTTTTTATCATCAGTTTTATTTTCTATTTTACCTTCACTCGATTTAGCGGTTTTACTACTATTAGCATTTTTAGCAGCCTCATCTGATAATTTTTTGTTCGCATTTTTAGCAGCCTCATTTGATAATTTTTTGTTCGCATTTTTAGTAATATCTGCCTTTGCCTCAAGTAAGGCGGTATCGTCTTTCTTATCAGGAGTAGACTGCTGTCCTTCTTTTTTATCGTCTATTTTAGATGTAGGCTTAGGGGTTGCCTTCGATATTGGTTCAACCGTTGGCTTTACTGTAGCTTTTGGCGTTACCTTGGCCTCTACCACTACCTCTTCCTTCTTCTCATTTATAATAGGTGTTGGCTTTGGAGTTACCTTTACCGTTGGCTTTGGAGTCGGCGCTACTGTCGGTTTGGATGTTGGTTTGGCTGTAGCAGTTGCCTTGGGCTCTACAACTTCTTCTTCCTTTTTTGGCGTTGGTTTAGGGGTTGCCTTTACTGTTGGCTTTGGAGTCGGCGCTACTGTCGGTTTGGATGTTGGTTTGGCTGTAGCAGTTGCCTTGTCTACCACTTCTTCTTCCTTTTTTGGCGTTGGTTTAGGGGTTGCCTTTACTGTTGGATTTGGAGTCGGCGCTACTGTCGGTTTGGATGTTGGTTTGGCTGTAGCAGTTGCCTTGTCTACCACTTCTTCTTCCTTTTTCGGTGTTGGTTTAGGGGTTGCCTTTACTGTTGGCTTTGGAGTCAGCACTACTGTCGGTTTGGCGGTAGGTCTTGCTGTAGCAGTTGCATTAGCCTCTGCAACTTCCTTTTTTTCGTCTTTCTTAATAAGACGTGGTGCATTTTGAGCATCAGATTGCTCTATAATATTATCCTTAATATTATCCTTTTTTTGAGCACTTGCCTTCTTAGTAGCAGAAGTCCCTAACGGTTTATCTATTGTAGCAGTCTCTGTAGCAGTCTCTTTTTTGGCAACATCTACTTTATCAGAAGCCTTAGAGGCAGAACTTGTCTCCTTAGTAGGTGCAGCTTTTTCAGCCTTATCAGCAGCGTTTTTTTCTTTATTTACCGCCTGTCCGGAATCTTTTGTAATAATACTAACTTTATATGAGGACGGTATTGGCATATTAACCTGCCTTTTAGCAAAGATAAGCGTTACAACGATAATTAATAAATGCAACACCAGTGATACCACCAGTGCATTGCAGATAGCAGGGCGCTTCATTTTTCCTTTGGATGGGTAACCATTCCAACTTTTATGATTCCTACAGAGTTTATCTCAGCCATAACTTCAGCCACCTTACCATATGGAACATTTTCATCCGCTTCAAGATAAACCTCGGGATTTTTTTTACTTATTGCCTCTAATTTGGATTTTAAATCTTCATCAGACATTAAAGTTTCATTAAGATATAAGGAACCATCTTTTTTAACGGTTATAGTAAATCTGTCCTGATCACTTTCTAAAGCAGTCCCTTCAGTTTTTGGCAAATCAATATCAAGCCCCTGCTTCATCAAAGGGGCAGTCACCATAAATATTATAAGCAACACTAACATTACATCCACAAAAGGTGTAACGTTTATCTCAGAAAGTACAGCCCTATCTTTTTGAATTTTCATCCATTACCCTGTCCAAATAGTGATGCAAGTCCTGGGCGAAATCCTCTATTTCAATACTCATACGTCTGGTTATACTAACATAATAGTTGTATCCAATAACCGCTGGAATAGCCGCTAAAAGTCCAACAGCCGTAGCAATCAAAGCCTCTGCAATACCCGGCGCAACAACAGCCAACGATGCACTACCCTTTGCCCCAATCCCACGGAAAGAATCCATAATGCCCCAGACCGTACCAAAAAGCCCTATAAATGGTGCAGTCGAGCCAGTCGTAGCCAGAAAGCTTAAATACCTTTCAAACTTAGTAGTCTCCTGTATAACATACCTGTTGATTACCCTTATAAGCCCTTCCGTCCCTCCTTTACCAATCTGCTTATCCATACAAAGGGACCTAAACAGATTAGCCAGCGGACTTAAAGTAAGGTGCTTCGTATATTTCAGGATATAAGTAGGCTCCTGCCCTGTTCTAAATATGCGGTAGAACTCATCTGATTGTTTATTAGCCTTTGAAAAATATTTCCATTTGAATATAATGATAGCCCATGAAAAAACAGAAAGGGACACCAAAACCAAAAGGACTAATTTAACAACAGGTCCTGCCTGCCATAATATGTCAATTACGCTGTCATGTTTCATAAAATTAAATCCACAATAACTAAATATTCAAAGTATAATATCAAGTAAAAAAATAAAAGTCAATGTACAAAAAAAAATATAAATATGTTATAGTAAGAAATTACGTTGTTGCAAGGAGAGGTGGCCGAGTGGTTGAAGGCGACGGTCTTGAAAATCGTTGTAGGGATAGCTCTCTACCGTGGGTTCGAATCCCACCTTCTCCGCCATTCAATTCACCGATATTATGTGCTTATGTTGTTGTAGCTGAGTAACTATAACAAAACCTTACGATTTCATGATTATTGCTATATAGCGCATTTAGCTTTGATAAAAACACTGATTAAATAAATATAAATAAATGACACAATCGTTACTATTAAACCTTCAGTAATAGTCCAAGATTACCCCTTAGAAAATTCTTTAGGCCAAAATTCATCATCGCTTAATTGCTCATATGTATATGGGCAAATAGCAGGTAAGGTGTATTTACTTATACCTGTTTCTTTTGTAAATAATAAAACTGCCCTTTCATATGCCTTAGCTATAATTAATTCAAGCTCGTACTTTAAACTAGGATTTTCTTCAAGCAATATTTTAATATCTACTCTTTGAGTGTATATTGTTTTAATCCAACTATTAGAACGCCTTTTTTGTTGGTACTGTAATTTCAGTAGGTGCATTATCAAGACTGATAATCTGTTAAATAATTCTTTCTTTTCACTCCTACCCATACTCTCTAATTCCTCTGCTACATTTTCTACATCTATTTCTGCAAACCTGCCCTGCCTTATTAGATTAGCATTATGAAGCGCCCACTTATAAAAATCAGTATTGTACAATGTTTTTTCTGTACTTATATCATTATGCGTTATAGTTATCTGACTATTCATGTAAATATTATAACACATATGAATGTAGCAAAAGATAATAGGAATAACTATTGTATTACAGACCAAAAGTTTTAGGAGTGCGTCGTAAGGTGCTTAGGGAGACAGGGAGGTGTGCGGGGGAACACAACAGGGAGGTGTGCTGCCGCACACCTTTTACAAAAGGGTTTTCCCCCGCATCCTTTTTCTTTTATTCTTGCTTTTACTCCCCGTTTTTCTCTTTCCTTAAAAACTAATATTTAAAGCACAGCACCTAAAACACATCGGCAGTGTCTTATGTTTATCAAAATATTGCCTAAAATGCTCCATCTTTGGACCATTCCAAACGGCTTTTATGGAATCTTCCGCAACATTGCCAAGCTTATACCCGCCCATACATATAGTAAGGTCTCCATTACCCCTTATGTCTATATCAGTAAACGGATGGGTACACCATGAGCTGCTACCCGGTTTTTTAAATGAATAGTAGCTTTTTAGGTCAAGACCTTTATCGTAATTGTACTCTATATAAACATCCTGAGTGGCAACCTCTGTAAAGATTTTCTTTAGATTATAGTCAATTATATTGACTTCGTAGGGACTAAAATATGGTGTTTCACCAATATTATCGCCAAGCATAAACTCCCCAATGCCTGTTTTTTTATAAAATTCACTATTTTGCTCTGATGCCTCCTGAGTAACAAACGCATAGTGATAAAGTGCCCAACGTGTAATACCAAGGACTTTGGTAAGCTCAACGATGTTTTCTAAGTGTTCAAAATTATTTTTTGTAACTATTGTACTGATTTTCAGTATTGGAAAAACCCTTCTGCCTCTGTATTTTATTAAATATTTAATGCCATCAATAATTTTATTAAAAGAACCCGACACGTTGCCACGTTTTTTCTGTGATTCTTCATCCCAGCCATCAAGTGAGACCGATAAAAAATTCAACCCACTATCTACAATCCCCTCTGCATGCCTTTGCAGTAAAAGCCCATTTGTAGTCATCGTCGTAAGCATACCATTTCTCTTTACAAGTTTTATAGCATCAATAATCGGCTCATACAGCGTGGGTTCACCACCTAAAAACTGAATACACGGCGTATACCGCTTTGATTCTTTAATAACCTTTTCAACTAATGTAAAGTCAAGGTCTTTACCTTTTTCAGCGCGTGAGTCCTTGACGTGGCACATGGGACATTTGAAGTTACACCTTTCAGTTAGGTACAAGGTTATACAGCGAGGATACTTATTATACCGAGCCCCCTTTAGTTTGTCGTGCGCCATATTGTATAGAAAAAAAGGACTTTCCGTAACAAGAGAGGCTAACTGTTTTACATTTAAACCCATTATGCCCATCAACCAACTCTCCCCTTACTTCTTTTCTCTTGCTATTGCTATCTTACCCGAACAAATGAACTCCTTAACGCCCATTGGTTTCATCAGCTCTAAAAAGGCATCTATCTTCTTTTCATCACCGGTTATCTCAATAGTATAGGTCTTTTGGCTTGAATCAACAACCTTACCACGAAATATCTCCGTTAGACGAAGCACTTCGGATTTTTGCTCTATTTTAGGTGAAACCTTTATAAGCACCATCTCCCGTTCCACATGGTCGGTTTCATACAAATCCTGTACCTTTATTACATCAATAAGTTTATTCAACTGCTTTGTAATTTGCTCTACAATTATATCATCGCCGTGCGTTACGATTGTCATGACGGATATATTCTTATCAAGGGTCTCTCCAACAGATATACTTTCAATATTATATCCCCTGCCGCTAAAAAGCCCAGATACCCGCGACAACACACCAAACTTATTTTCCACTAATATAGATATTGTATGTTTTTTCATCATTATTCATTTACCCCTGTAAGCCGTCATTTAACAAGTTTTAATTTCTTGTCGTCCTTTTCTGCTTCTTTATCAAATAACATCTGGTCTATAGGAGCCCCTGCCGGTACCATTGGGTATACCTTTTCCTTCCAATCAACAACAAAATCCATGAAAACCGGACGATTCACCTTCAAAGCCTCCCTTATTACTGGCTCAACCTCTGATGGCTTTTCAGCTCTCAACCCCACAGCACCGTATGCCTCAGCTACTTTTACAAAATCCGGTACAACATCCAAATTACTGTGCGAGTACCGCTCTCCATAAAAAAGCTCCTGCCACTGCCTGACCATACCCAAGTAACGGTTATTTAATATGGCAACCTTCACAGGTAGTTTATAAATAACGGCTGTGGCAAGCTCTTGTATGTTCATTTGAATAGAGCCATCGCCTGCTATATCAATAACAAGCTTATCAGGGTTTGCTACCTGTGCGCCAATGGCAGCCGGAAAGCCATAGCCCATCGTACCAAGTCCACCAGATGATAAAAATGTCCTTGGCTTATCATATTTGAAAAACTGAGCAGCCCACATCTGGTTTTGCCCAACCTCCGTAGTTATTATGGCCTCACCCGCTGTTATTTCATAAAGTTTCTCTACAACATACTGCGGCTTTATAACATCCGGCGAATAATTGTAAGATAAGGGTCTAAGGCGCTTCCACTCATCTATTTGACGCATCCACGCCCGTCTAATCTCCTCCCACTGGTTAGAAACCTCCCCACGAATAACACTATTTAATACAGTAATCACTCGCTTACAGTCCCCAACTATGGGCACATCCACATCCACATTTTTCCTTATAGATGTCGGGTCTATATCTATATGTATAATTTCAGCATTTGGTGCAAAGGCATCCACCTTACCTGTCACACGGTCATCAAAACGCATACCAACAGCCACAAGCAAGTCTGCACTTTGTATTGCCATATTGGCATAATACGTGCCGTGCATACCGGGCATACCAAGATTCAAATAATGCGTTGACGGAAAACCACCTATACCCATCAATGTAGTAGTTACAGGCACACCTGAAAGCTCCGCCAGCTCGCGCAGTTCATCAGAAGCGCCGGAGCTAATGATACCGCCACCGGCTATTATGACAGGCCTTTTGGCTTTGATTATCATCTGAGCTGCCTTTTCTATCATCCACCTGTTGCCTTCAAACGTTGGGTTGTAGCTTCTTAGGTTTATCTCCGCAGGCCAAACAAATTCGGTCATAGCAGCAGTAATATCCCTTGGCAAATCAATCAAAACCGGACCAGGTCTACCCGAGCGCGCTATATGAAAAGCCTCCTTAATCGTATATGCCAGCTCCTGAACGTCCTTTACCAGATAATTGTATTTCGTACAAGGTCTCGTTATACCAACAATGTCAGCCTCCTGAAAGGCATCATTACCTATAAGCATAGTAGGCACTTGACCGGAAAAAACCACCATCGGTATGGAATCCATAGCAGCAGTGGCAAGGCCTGTCACTGTATTGGTAGCTCCGGGGCCGGAGGTAACCAAAGCCACCCCTACCTCGCCCGTCGAACGTGAGTAAGCATCCGCCATATGAGTAGCACCCTGTTCGTGTCTCGTTAGTATCAGCTGTATGTCCTTGTCTTTATAAATATGGTCAAACAAATGGAGGACAACCCCCCCCGGATACCCAAATATATGCTTAACCCCCTCTTTTTTTAAACACTCAAGAACAATTTCTGAACCACTTATTTTCATTTTCATCTCCTAAAACTAAAGTAAGACAATCAACTTCTAAACTGCTGAGCGCTGCCCCTCTAATTGATTTCTGCTTGACTTCTGCTTGACCTCTGCAATTAAAAACACCACGAAGCTACCAGCACTTGTCATATCTTTAGTAAAACGTGCAGGCTATTTAAGCAGCCTTACTATTTAAAAACTCATTTGCCTTTATCGCAAGGCGCGAAATCTTTCTTGAAACCGTGTTTCTGTGCATAATACCCTTTGATGACAGTTTGCTTAGTGCACGTATCACGTCCTTTAATGACTGCTCAATAGTAGGCACTTCTTTTGAATCCAAAGCATCTAAATATGTTTTTATTAAAGTTTTAACCTTACTTTTTTCTGATTTGTTACGTAAACGCCTTTTAACATTTTGCCTTGCCCTTTTCAAAACAGAGGGCTTCCTCTTTGGTGCTGTTTGTGCCATGAATATTCTCCTTCTAAAATTTCAAGATACTATTAACAATTAATATTATGTCCTATCACACTGCCTGCCAGCAATCATATCCCATGCCCTGGCATCCAGTTCATTAATATAATCATAAACATCATATTCCTTGCCGCATGCCATGCAGCGTAGTGAGACACTGCGTCAAGCAAATACTAAAACAACCTTACCTTTACACTCCCTGCATTGCAATTTGAGCCTCCTATATCTTAGACTAAATAAATATTAAATTTTATTATACTACAATATAAAACAATAATGCCATTAGATAATATAAACAAAAAAATCGGTCTTTTTGGTGGCACATTTAATCCAATCCACTACGGCCACCTACGCACAGCTGCCGAAATAGCCGAAACCTTTGCACTTGATAAAATCATATTTATACCCTCCTACACCCCTCCTTTAAAAAAAACTGATATAGCACCACCATCTGATAGGTTTGAGATGGTAAAGCTTGCAATACACGATAACCCCATCTTTGAAGTCTCAGACATAGAATACCACCAAAACCAATGCCCATCATACACATTGCATACAGTTGAACAATTTAAAAAACTATACCAAAATTCCAAAATATATTTTACCATCGGCATAGATGCTTTCTTAGACATCCACCTTTGGTACCAACCCGACATCCTATTAAAAGAAGTAGAGTTTATTGTTATAATAAGACCCCCATACCTCCATAACGACATTAAACGCTCTAAATATATAAAAAATCAAACCAACTTAAACACCAAAACAAATGAAATCCCCCTCATCAATGGCCACTACATAAATCTCGTCAACGTTACACAACTAAACATATCCTCCACAGACATCAGAAAAAAACTAAAAAACGGCCAGAGCATAAAATATCTCTTGCCTGAATCTGTAGAATTATTTATAATACGGAAGCTTTTATACAAAGGCGATTCTTAGTTTGGAAAATCCGAGGTGTAATATTAATAATATAAAGTTAAATATAATCTATAAAAGTCTCGTTGATAAATTTGCAAAAGATGTACAATGTTTAGAATTAAAAGGTTTATCAGTAATAGCAGATTATTTTGTAATCTGTAGTGGTGAAAATCAACCGCAGATAAAGGCAATAGTGGACAATGTTGAAGAAAATCTAAAGGCAGCCGGCATAACTCCATTACGAATAGAAGGATTAAGCAATGGACGATGGGTGCTCTTAGATTATGACGATATAATTATCCACATATTTGACGGCGAAACAAGAGCGTATTACGAACTTGAAAAGCTTTGGCTTGATGCACCAAGAATATCACTAAACGGGGAGAAAGGCCTATGGTAAAGTACCTCTCTTATATGGTTGTATTATTTATCCTGCTCGTTATAGCAGGGTTGTCGTATTTATCCAAGTACAACATGGACAACGTATCAATTAACCTTGCGCAAGAGTACATTTATCAATTACCGAAAATGACTGTTATGCTAGCATTTACCGGCATTGGCATGTTGTTTGTGTTCTACGTATACACAATGAAGGACCTCATCGGCTACTTTAAAAACAAAAAGGCCGTTAAACTAAAGAAAAAACTCGATGATGCAGCCAAACACTTCGAGCGCGGCCAAAATTATTTCATCAGCAAACGCTTTGACGACGCTATAGAGGAATTTAAAAGCGCTATCTTAGGAAATCCTACAAATATCGCAGCTTTTATTAAACTAGCAGATGCCTATATGCAAAACGGCGACACTGAAAACGCAGCGACATACTATAGTCAAGCCCTTATACTAGATAACGATAACGTCGAAGGCACTTTTAAAATGGCTCTTTTGAAAAATGCCGTCGGCAAACCAAAAGAAGCCCTTAATTATATCGAGAAAATCTTACAAAAAGACCCGCTAAATCCAGCCAGTATCGCACAAAAAAAAGAACTCCTCGAAGGGCTTTCCAATTGGGATGAACTCATCATACTTGAAAAGGAAATCATTAAAAGCCTTCCAGATGGTAAACAAAAACAAGACGAATACTCTGACCTTATAGGCTATGAATACGAAAAAGCTAAAAAAACCTTCATAGAAGAAGATTACGATGTAGCTAAAAAACTGCTGAAATCAATATTAAAGGAAAATGATAAATTCGTCCCTGCCTACATGACTTCAGCTGAAATAATGCTCCTTGAAGGTAATAAAAATGAAGCCGTTGAGTATCTGGATAAGGCAAACGAAGTAACTGGCTCTATGATACCACTTGTTAGACTTGAAGACCTGCTAATTAACATGGGACGCCCTGCAGACCTTATAAGAATATACAGAGACGCCCTAGCCAGAAATCCTGAAAATGATGTACTAAGATTCTTTATAGGTAAACTATACTTCCGGCTCGAAATGCTCGATGATGCCATGGAAATTTTCTCTTCATTTGATAATGCAGCTATATACTTCCCAGAAATACATAAGCTGCGAGCTAATATTTACTACAAACGAGGAGAATTCGAACAGGCCGCTAATGAATTATTAAAAATATATGACATTAAAGGAATGATGCACATACCCTACACATGCTCGTACTGCGGTCATAAATCCCAAGACTTGATGCACAGGTGTCCAAAGTGCAAAAAATGGAGTACCTTTAGTTTTGATCTCGATAAAGTCTGCCGCGTATAAATGAGAAAAAAAAGCAGAAAAAGAACAAAAATAGAAGAAAAGGGGAAGGACTCTGTCCTTCCCCTTTAACCCTTACCTGCAATGGGTCAATGACCCCTTGACCCATTACGTGCTTATCTGGCGATTACTTATATTAGTTGCTACTTTCATTGCTTTAGAGATATTTATATGTGGATTAGAGGTTTTACACACTATACTTGCATAACAGCTAAGAGGAGCATAAGCGACGAAGCAATCCCGTCTTTTACAGATCAAAATGTGCTACAATAAGGAGGATAAATATGGGACTTAAAGTTTGTGAGATATTTACAAGTATTCAAGGTGAGTCTTCTTATGCAGGCTTATTATGTTTTTTTATAAGGCTTACTGGATGTAATTTACGTTGCACATATTGTGATACAGATTATGCTTATTATGATGGTAATATTTTACTGATTGATGAATTGGTTGAAATGGTTAGGGTATCTAATGTAGATTTAGTTGAAATAACAGGAGGTGAGCCACTTTTACAAGAGGAAACACCAACACTTATCGAAAGACTTATAAATGAAGGTAAAACGGTCTTAATTGAAACTAACGGGTCTTTGAGTATTGAGCATATAAATGAATATGCTGTTATAATAATGGATATTAAAACACCTTCAAGTGGGATGACCTACAAAATGAATTTTAACAATATTGCACACTTAAAACCAAAAGATGAAATAAAATTTGTAATTAGTGATGAAATGGACTATTTATGGGTTAAAAATATTATTAGTAGTTATGAGCTCTATGGTAAATATAAATTATTACTATCTCCAGCTTATGGCGTATTACATCCTGAAAAACTGGCTAATTGGATTATAAGGGACAAGTTAAATGTTCGCATGAATCTGCAACTACATAAGTATATTTATGGTGATAATATAAAAGGTGTATAATTTTATAGGTAATTATAGCACATTGTAAACGTCGTGAAGAACCTCACTTTTTTAAAAGAAAGATTTTTCACTCCGCCTACAATGACACATCTTTTTATCTCTAATCAGAACACTGACAATCTCCCCAACCATCCTCCTCTCTTAAGGCACGCCACTCCATATTACATACACATGCTGATGTAATATCTACCTTATACTCCCCACTTGTCTCATCTAAACAAGATACTTTCATGATAATCACCTCCCTAATTTTCTAGCCAAAGGCTCACTCTATAAAGAGCAAGCCCTTGCCCACAATCTTTTAGATTATGCTACCTTTATCTTTGTTGCCTCTTTTACAGTCAAAGCTGCATTCTTAAAAAGCACTATCTCCAACAACCCATCAGTATACTTTGCCTCTATCTTAGCAGTATCCACTGAAGACGGTAACGGGATTGCCCTAAAGTAACCACCATATCCTCTCTCTGAACAATGACACTCTTCATCGGTTATTTTTTCTACCTTTAATTCCCCTTTTACCTTTAAAACATCATCTAATATACTAATGTCAATATCATCTCTTTTTACACCTGGCAACTCTACTCTTACCACATAGGCATCTTTCCTTTCACTTATTTCAATACTAGGTATAAGCGCTGTTGTATCTTCATTACTTACCCAGTTCCATGTATCAAAAGAAGGGAATGATGTAAAAAACTCACTCAACAATCTTCCCATTCTATCACTAAAACCTTCAAGCCCTAAAGGGTGTCTTCTTATAAGTGACATATTATTTACCTCCTGTTCATCATATAGTTAAATAGTCTTTATATTTACTTCAATCTATTTCATCTTATTTAACATTAATAAAGCAATTTTCATGCCAAATAGCTAAAGACAGGGAAAATCAAAGCTTTAAAAAACTATTGATATATAAACAGCAAAATTAAAACGTCTAACATGTCTCATTATGTCGCACATGCTACACTTCATTTGCCTTGTTTTTGCTTAATGTTCACCAGATGACGATAAAGTGTAGCTCTACTCATACCTAAAAGCTTAGCAGCAGCAGTTTTATTGCCATTGGCTTTTTTTATAGCCATAACAATTTGCTCACCTTTATCAATTGCAATATCAGTAATACTGCTAAATGTCCCACCCCTAACCCGTATTTCCGGTGGAAGATCAGACGGCTGTATAACCGAAGTTTTACAACTTATCACTGAAAACTCTATTGCACTTTTTAACTCCCTCACATTACCCGGCCAATCATACTCAAGGAGTAAACGCATTGCATCAGTGCTTAAATCGGTTACAGCCTTACCGGTAACCTCTTTGGCCCTCGCAAGAAAAGCTGCTGCCAGTAAAGGAATATCCTCTCGCCGCTCAATAAGAGGTGGAAGCCCTACCCTAGCAATCCGTATTCTATAAAAGAGGTCCTGTCTAAACTTATTATTTTTAACCTCTTCAATTAGGCTGCGGTTTGTTGCAGTTACAACCCGCACGTTGATTTTTATAGGAACAGCCTCCCCAAGCCGTGTTATTTCTCTATTTTCAAGCACCCGTAGTAAACTAGTTTGCACATTTTGCGATACATCACCGATTTCATCCAGAAAAATAGTCCCACCATCAGCAGCTTCAAACACCCCAATGTGGTCAGACACCGCCCCAGTAAAAGCCCCACGCTTGTGACCAAATAGCTGACTTGAAAGCAACGAATCTGTTAAACCAGCACAGTTTACAGCTATAAATGGTTTATCCTTACGGTGGCTTATCGCGTGTATAGCACGTGCCACAAGCTCCTTTCCCGTTCCAGTATCTCCCTCTATTAACACAGTCCAGTCAAGATGGGCAATCTCCTCTATTTGTCTATATACGTGTATCATAGCCCTACTCTTTCCTATAAAATCAAGAAACTGATTACTACCATCCACAAAACGCCTAAGATCATACACTTCAGACATGTCATATAAAAATAGAATCTTTCTTTGCATATCCATAGGGTCATCATGCACCTCTACTTCCATTACATAACGCCGCCCCCCACTGCCATCTATTGCCACTGTGACCTTATCCCTTTCCAGTAAAGGAAGGGAAAACATGTTCTTTATATTTGCCCTATCCCTATGTTTTAATGGAAGCAGCTTTTCCCAATGAACCCCTTTAGCATCCTCCGGAGTCGTACCAATTATGTTGCCAGCTAAACGACTTAAAAAAATCACATTCCCTGCACTGTCTATCATAACAGTGCCTATCCTCAGTTCATTTAAAATAGACAATAGAGCATTTCGGTTTTCCTCTATTTGTCGGCAAACCTCAATAAATCGCTCATCCGCATCTAACTGTTCTTTTTTAATTTGTACCATTGACAACGTGTGGGCTGAACTATTACTTTTTTTTAAATATTATTCATAAAAGCTATCCATATTGGTAGGGCTGCGGCCCCACCTGTTTCGCCATGTCCTATTGGTTTATGGTTATCTCTTCCCACCCAAACGCCAACGGCGTAGTTATCATCAAATCCGATAAACCAGGCATCTGAGTAATCGTCGGTAGTACCTGTTTTACCATAAACGGGTCTTTCTATTACCTTTGCTCTCATTGCTGTACCATTTAAGACGACAGACCTCAGCATTTCTTTCATATATTCTCTTATTTTTTCGTTAATAATCTTTTTCTTCTGATAATTGGCTTCAGCGATAAGCATACCGTTACGTTGTTCAATGCGTTTATAGTACACAACCTCTGGTTTATCGCCAGTGGCAAAGGTTGTATAGGCATATGTTAAATCGAGCAGGGTTACTTCACTTGCACCCAGTGCTGAAGATAGATAGGGGTGGATTTCGCTTTTTATGCCGAGGATTTTGGCTGTTTTCACAACATCCTTTATACCGACTAAATTAGCAAGATATACGGTTGCGGCGTTTAGAGATTTAGTTAATGCCATTTTTAAGGTAACGTTACCGTAATATTTTCGTGAGTAGTTTTGTGGAGACCATATAGAGCTGCCACTTCCTTTAAAGCTCAAGGGCATATCCTTTATAACGTCGTCTGGTGTTAGTCCTTCATTTAGTGCGGTCAGGTAGATGATTGGCTTAAAAGATGAGCCGGGTTGTCTTAAAGCCTGTGTAGCTCGGTTGTATTGAGTCTTTTTAAAATCAGTACCACCGACCATTGCCTTTATTTCGCAGGTTTTTAAATCAATAACAATAAGGGCTGCTTGAACGCCGCGTCTTCCTCTTTTATGTAATGCTAAAACTCCTTGTTCAACGGCTTTTTCAGCTATTGTTTGTAGTTTAGTATCTATAGTTGTATAGACTCTGATACCAGAGGTATACACTTTATCGCCAAACTGTGCCTCTAGTTGGCTTTTAACATAATCTACAAAATAAGGGGTTTTATACTCGGTTTTGAAAACCTCTGTTGGTATAGGTTCGGTAAGGGCTACCTCGTACTGCTCTTTTGTAATAAAGCCGCTTTCATACATTCTTTTTAGGGCATAGTTACGGCGTTTTATGGCCTTTGATGGATTTTTTAGTGGTGAATAAGAAGACGGTGCCTTTGGCAGTGCCGAAAGCAAAGCGGATTCACCAATAGTGAGGTCTTCTGTTTTTTTATTAAAATATGTAGAGGCTGCTGCTTCTATACCATAGGCGCGGGTTCCAAAATATGTTTGATTTAGATAAAGTCCCATGATTTCGTCCTTTGTGTAGTATCTTTCTATTTGGATAGAAAGGACAGCCTCTTTGATTTTTCGGCTAATACTTCTATCTGGTCTTAGAAAGAGCATTTTTGCAAGCTGTTGAGTAATGGTACTGCCACCTTGGGCAAAGGAACCGGCCTGTATATCTTTAATTAGGGCGCCACCTATTCTAAAGAAATCTACTCCTTTATGTTCATAAAAGCGTGTATCTTCAACTGCTATAAAAGCGTTTTTCACTTGTTGGGGGATTTTATAATATGGCACGAAGGTTCGCTTTTCTATATATAGTTCTGCCAACAATTCATTGTCAGCAGAGTATATGAAAGAGGTCTCAAGGGGAGAGTATTCTTCAAGTAGTTTAATTTTAGGCAAATCAGATAGTGTCCAAAAAATATAACCACCGCCACCGCCAATAATCAGGGCTGTAAATAAAATAAAAACAAGCGTTATTAATATTTTAATAATACTGGTTTTCTTTTTAGGTTTAGTCTTAGTACGTTTTTTATTTTTATCAGACACCCTATTGATTATTTTAGTTTCATCATTCATTTTTATTTTTCCTGTAGCCTCTTAAATATATTTAAAAAAGGTTTTCCTTTAAACATTCAATATGACATCGTTAGGTGAATTGTATTTTTTCTCAACAATACCTTCATAAATAATAATTATATATATTAACGTAAAACCTATAAATAAACCACCAATAGTAAGCAACTTAAAATAAACCAGTATGCACGTACAAGAAAAAATGATTAATAGACGAATAGAACTTATAATAAGCATTATAAATAATGCGCCTTTTTCGTTAATAAATAGATTAAGAGCCCAGTATAAAGACAGATAACTAATCAGTGCAGCAGTAGAACCTGTTAGGACACCAAAGGCAGTTTTACCATATCCATAAAAAAATATTATCAGACATACTGTCAAGGACAGGAAGACAGATTTTTTAATTACACGATTAATCATCTTCTGTGATATGTTTTTTAGCTATTCGGAATATCTCTCTAAATCCAGCCAATATACCGGCAATAATAAATAAGATTGTTAAATAAGGGGAAGTATTCAAAAAACCATCAAGCACCTTACCTATATAAAATCCAACAATAGTAGATACAACTAGGTTAACTCCTACATTGAATACCAGTGTAAGATGCTTGATTATACCTTTTTGGTCATCATTTTTCAAAGAAGGATTATCTTCCGTTTCAAATAAATTTTATTTAAAGGCATTTTTCATAAACGATTATTTACGTATTTGTTCTAATTTGGGCGTTTTCATCCTCAAATCTCCTAAGTATATTGGTATAGCTGTTTTAAACATCAAGGTATAAAGTAAAGCCCCACAAGCCCAAACCCCAATCGTGATTTTAATCTCCTCAGCATTTGGCATATATGGATATATTTCACCAAGCGAGCCAGGTATAAAACCCGGAAATATCAATCCCATACCTTTTTCTATATAAACACCAACGATTACCAATATACATGCCAGATTAAGAGTAGGGAAATGCCGGCGGGTTTTAGGTATAAGGAAAACTATAAATGCCGTTAAGTTAAAAAATAGAGCCATCCAAGTAAACGGTACAAGATTATCATGGCCATGTAAGCCGTAGAATAAATATTCCATAGGTGCCATATGTAAGCTTGCTGAATAAAATTCTTTAAATAGCTCAGCGGCATAGAGATATAAGTTAAAAGCCATGGTATAAGCTACCAATTCCGCTATTTTAAAAATAGCTACATCTGAAATATCAACCCTTGACACCTTGCGAGCAATCTGAAATATAAGCAACATTAAAGCAGGCCCTGAGCACAAAGCAGATGCTATAAAACGCGGGGCTATAATTGAAGCATTCCAAAATGGTCTAGACACCAAGCCGTTATACAAAAATGCAGTAACCGTATGTATGCTGATAGCCCATGGGATTGATAATAACACAATAGGCCACATAACCTTCATACTATATTCTTCATTATGAGCCAACTTATAAAGCACATAACTTACTGCTGCAACATTAATCATCAAGTACCCATTGAGCACAATAACATCCCACACAAGCATAGATTGAGGCCAATTCGGTGTCCACATAATGTGCCAAGCATAGAGCGGCTTACCCATGTCTATCATAACCAACATAATACACATAACAATAGCTGAAATAGCCACCATTTCGCCAAAAAGCACTATCTCCTTAATCGGCTTAAAATGGTATATATACGCCGGTATAACAAGCATAACAGCAGCAGCGGCAACACCAACTAAGAAGGTAAAGTTGGCTATATAAAATCCCCATGACACTTGGTCTCGTAAATTAGTAACAATCAGACCGGTTGTATACTGTTTGAAGTAAGAAATAGCGCCAAGTCCGATAAGAAATACCAAGAAACCGAGCCATAAATAATACTCTTTCTTCTTAGATATAAATGCCTGTCTAAGCATATCTTTTATAAAATCAAACATTTTTAAATCTCCTCAATACTTTATCCTAATTACATTATATAGAAAAGAAGTAGAAAAACTTAGGGCTTGTATTAAGTTCTTCCTTCAATCTGAAAACCCTTTCATGTGCCATAATGTACCTTATTTCACTGGAAGGATCGAGAAGATTTCCAAATTTCCTAGCACCAACAGGGCAAATCTCAACACATGCCGGATATCTACGTTCCTTTGCTCTAACCCGCTGTATACAAAAGAAACACTTTTCAACACACCCTTTCATACGAGGTCTGTTGCCTAGATAGTGCGTTACTGGGTTAATCTGCTCTTTCGGTATATAAGGCTCAGCCCAGTTTAATTTTCTAGCATCGTAAGGACAAGCAGCCATACAATACCGACACCCAATACACCAGTTATAATCCACAACCACAATACCATCACGTGTTTTATAAGTAGCCTGTGTGGGGCAAGCCTTCACACAGGGTGGATTTTCACACTGCTGGCACTGAACAGGCATGTAAAAATGCTCCTCTTGAGGTACTAAGGGAGGATCGTAGTACTTAACCGATTCTTCAAGATTACTAACACCACTGGCACCGGCTATCCAGTGTTCACCCTCTGACGTTCCCCTTCTGAAACGCAACACCTGAATGTAGTGTATCTGAGGATTTCTCGATTGATTGTTTTCAGTAACACAGGCATACACACATCTGCGACACCCTATACAACGTGAAAGGTCTAAGGCATATCCAAATAAAACACCCGGTATGTGCTCCTCAGTCCCAACCTTTATATCTTTGCCATATTTGGCTTTGTACTCCGCCTCCAGTCTCTGAACAACCTCTTCTTTTTCTTCCTTAGTCATTTCTCTATAATACTTTTGGAAAAAAGTATCGAAGAAAGAAGCATCAGATTGATTCAACGGAACGGCTGTAGCAGCAGCGCCAACAGCCATACTTTTTATAAACTTTCTCCTATCCATACACAATAACCTCTTCCTTAAAATATTGATAAAACCACATTACTTTTTGTAAACAGGTATGTAAATGGTTTGGTTTTCAATTGTCACACCAACAGTATCAAGCACCTTGTTTATATCCTGTGGTCTTGCAGGCATAGGTGATGGTTTGAGAGGCTTATATCTAGGTGAGTGTGGATTATGGCAGTGTACACACAACCGATATTCCTTCTTGCCCTCCCACGAACCTGTACGCTTTCCATGCACACCGGCTTTCCATTCATTAAATGTTGGTCCATGACACTGACCACATAACATATACGACTTTGTAAAAGGTACATGCTCACCATTTGCAAGGCGCAACATATCCCGATCTTGTGCATCATGACAGTCTAAACACCATCTCTGTTTTGTAGAATGCACAAGGACAATATCCGTATGAAAGCCAAGCTCACGCCGCTGCGCATTAGGCTCTAAACCAGCATGACAGCTAGTACAAGGAAAAATCCCTTCACTAAAGGGTGGCTTTGGCGTTGTTATCTCCGGTAGTGGATGCTCAGATAGCTTTTCAGCCGAGCGCACAGGTGGTTCCTTATGTCCAGCATCATTGCCATGCCCGCCTTGCCGTCCCTCTTCCGCATTTATATAAAACTGCCCTCCACTAATTGCTAACAATAAAACACTTACAAAAAAAATACCAATTGCCTTTCTTTTAATATACATCTTCACACCCCATAAAAAATTAATATTACAAAGAACCTAATAACCATACTAATATAGCACCTTTAAACATATTAATACACTAAATTGAGATTCCTAACTATTTAGGAATCTCAATTTAGAAAAACAGTATAATACTACTTTAACTCTGCTATATATGTATGCTATGTATGAGCCTCTTTGCGGCTGATTTCCTTTGTATGTATCTCACATTCCTCTTCGGTAAATATATCCCTAAAGACAGGAAGGACCTTGTTAAATACATAAAGTAGAACAAAAGGCATAACAAGCAAGAATATAACAACAATCAAACCTTCCCTAAAGGCATCAATGCTCGTTGGTAATATGGGCATCTTAAACTTCATAAAACCAGCAAGACTCCTTGACATAGACTGCCCTCCAATAACAACGTCCCACCGCATCATAAACACACCAAAGACAACCAAACACGACGCTACGAACGACCTTATTAGTCCTGCGTTTGGAATAAGCAACAATACCAAAGGCACTATCATACCAAGTCCCCACTGCAATACTAAGATGTTAACACTAAATCTGTGGAAGATAATCTCGCTAAGTATTGCCCAAAACTCCTCTGCCGTATACGCATGAAACACTATATCTAGGGATTCAAGCAAAAATGCTATAATTAAAAATAATGTAAGGGTTTTGCCCATACTTCTAACTGTTGTTAGGCATATGTAAGTCTTTTTAAATGTCATAACAGCTATATAGGTAGCTATACATATAGCAAGCCCGGAAATAACGGCTGACATTAAAAATATAAATGGCATTAATGGTGTCTTCCACAGTGGCACTGTCTTAACAGAGCCAAAGATAAAACCAACATATCCATGAAGAAGTGCTGCTGCAGGGATACCAACAGCTGCCAAGATTTTTGATATTTTATGGTCTAAGGCAAGTGCCCTTTCACTTACATCATAACTACCAAGAGTTAAGACCTTGTAAAGCAAGCCAAGGTAGCCGGTCTTTTCACGTGCCTGCTGTACAATAAATGGTCTAAAGACAAACCATACCTCAGCCACGACGATACTCATATATGTTAAATATACAAAAATAAATGCCGAAATAGCCGAATAAAAATGCGGCGTCAGCATAGTATTTAGAGCTCTCCATGGTTTTGTAAGATGAAATAACAATGGAGTTGGCGCCATAATCAAAAGAGCCAAAGAAAATACCAATGCAAACTTAGACACCGGCCTTAACTCATTTTTACCAAAGACATGATATAAAGATGAAAGGACAAAAGCCCCTGCCACCAAACCAGTTAAAAACGGATAAATAACAATGTGTACCGTCCAGTATAAATACTCGTTAGGATATGTATATAATTCCTTAATAGTCCAAATAGCCCCATGAACTAGATGTCCCTCTATGGGTTCACTCATAAGTTTATCACCTCACTATATGATCTAAACCAATGTAAAAAACATGTGGTTCGTTTCCAAATTCAGGCTTCAAAACCGCCACCCTTTCTGTATTGATTATCTTGAAAACCTCACTATCCGGGTCATTTAACTTCCCGAATTTCCGTACTCCAAATGGACATGCTTGTACGCACGCTGGATTTAGCCCCTTAGTTATCCTATGGTAACAAAAAGTACACTTATCAGCCGTATTGACTACCGGATGGAAAAACCTAGCAAAATAAGGACAGTTCGTAATACAATAACCACACCCAATACACCACTTCCTATCCACAAGCACAACACCATCAGGGGTTGCATATGTAGCCCCTACAGGGCACACCTGAACACATGAGGGTTTTTCACAGTGATTACACAGCTTTGGGACAAAAAAACCTTTTGCTATTTCATCTTGCTCAACTGCCCTACCCTGCGGGTCATTAGAGGTATAACCATACCGCGCGCCCCTTGGTGAATCTATTATAACCTCTCCGCTATTTAACTGAACATAACGTTCAACCCACGTCCTTTGCACATCAGCATTAAAGGGTATCTCGTTTTCAAGCTTACAGGCCTTGACACACATACCGCACCCTACACACTTTGTCGTATCTACTACATAAGCCCACCTTTTTCTTTTACTATAAGGATGCACTAACGAAGCCATAGCCTCTGGTTTTAATATTTCTAAACTACCTAACGGTATAACTGTCCCGCACACTGCAAGAAAACCCATTCTGAGAAAATCTCTTCTGGATAAACTCATCTCAAATTCTCCTTAATACTTAAAATACTTGCTTCTTTTATAAACTCACAAACAATAACACTCATACGCTAATACAATTGAAAACAATCATATAAATTATACTAATTAGCTATTTAAATGAAGTCCTATGAACATCATGACAGTTTACACACTCAATACCCTGATTATGGGTATTTGGGTCTATCATTTTAACAACCTGAGGCCTATAGGAAATCTTAGCATGACATCGTTTACATAGCTCTCTTGATCTATCTATGCCAATATCAAGCAAGTACTGTTTAGTAGCTTTAAGGTCTACTTTTTCATGCCCTTTCTTAGATGGCTCAAACATCGCATGACAGTTTTCACACTTAACGGTTGAATGCCCTGAGCCTTTAACTATTTCTATCTTGTCAGGATGGCACTCAGCGCAAAACTCCGTTCCCATATGTTTAACCTTAAAGCTCTTCCAATCGTCCTCACTTTTGACGCGATGATACTGATACTTATAATCCCCGTTTGCGGCCTTAAAATCACTGGGTTTAAACAACATCCTGAAAAACATCATACAAAGAATAACACCAAAAACTACAGCAACCGGTCTCCATGCATGACTCATTATCTACATTCTCCTTAATTACTTTGATATTTGACTCTAAAAGACAAAAATTATTATATCAACAGCCATACACCATGTCAATTCGTTAAAGATTATTAACATATAAATCATATTGATAGGTTAACACCAAATCAAACACTCAATGAAACGTATAACCAAACACCTATAAAGACTAAAAAACAAAATATTTTCAATACTAAAGTTTTACTTTCTTATAAACATATTAAACACCTTACGTAAACCCTGATAATATCATTTACCCCTCCGTATTAATATTTTGGATTGTTTTTTTAGGTTAGTTTTTTTGAAGGCCTCATCGAATATAATAAAATTACCAAAAATAATATACCTCCAATAATTGCAATAACCCCCCCAATACCCATTAAACCCATACTGAAAATCTTTTTAAATGAATCTAACCCCTGCACAACCCCTGCAACCTTACGTTGCACACCGTAACCACCTGCAATAGTAAGCCCTATTATGCTCAATAATTGGCCACCACCGTATATATATGGCTGTAGTTCAACAATCTTCCCCTTTGGCGTTCTAAAGCCAAGGGCTGGCAGCAAATAATAGGATAGCCCCATAAAAGCAATAGTAACACCCACAATCACACCATGATAGTGGGCTGGTATTGTAACATTTACACCCTTTATCAAATAACCAATAACACCACCAGCGATAAACAGACCAAGTGAACTTATAATAGCTGATTTTAAATACTTTATACCTTTATCTTCATAATCATTACTATAAAAAACCCCTGCAACCACATAGGCTGCAATTATAACCACAGGCAAACCCATTCCGTATTGCATAACAATAGTAAAAATCTCCCTATGTGCGGAGGTCGTAACATCAAAAAATGGGTATGTAAAAAGCCCTACTAAAGATACTACAGGAAAGGACGTAAAAAGTACAATCAAAAGTTTAGGTCCAAGCTTAACATTAATATTAGCAAGGCTAACTAGCCAAAGCCACGCTACAAGCATCATTATAGTGTGTACAAACTGCAAGATATGCCCACTTCCCCAAAAAAGTACCTCATAATACGGATGCGGTTCATATGAAAGCGGAGCTTGCAGATATGACCATATAAATGCCACAAGGCTTAAAGCAGCCGTGATAGCACCCATATAACTACCATAACGCAAAATCCCCTCACCCGTTAAAAGCCCACCAAAGGGTCTTATCGTAAGTAATGCCCAAGTTATATGTAAAGTAAATCCAAAGGCAAATATAAAAAGCCCAGTTAAAAATAGACTATCATTTAAAACAGGTATGTAATTATTCATCAATGGATTAGAAGCCCCAACAAAAGGACACAACGCTATCAGTATTGTACCTAATGAAGAAAAAAACAAAGCAGTCCAGCCAAGCCACATTATCTTATCAGTTGAGGCAATACACCAAAAAACACCAGCAAAAGATATAAACCATATTAGTACTGATAAATCCACATGCACAACTAACAACACATGAAAGTCATTTAAAAAAGGCACATACTCCTGCACCATAGGCATCCTTGAAAGCACAAGAGAAAGTGCCAGTAACCCTGCAAGTAAAAGGGACAAAACCCCAAGTAAAAACCACCCCAAGGCTAAACGCCCAGCCGACCCAGATGGTACCTTAAAACCATATTTGCTTAACATAAATAATAAACCCCTTTATATTCATTATGAGCATGAATGCTCAAAATATTCAAAACTAAATATAATTATTTAATAGAAATATCCACTGCCATTACTACAAAACTAAACGAAAGATAAACTATCGAATATCTAAACAATTGTCTATTTAAATCCACTTTTGTAAAGATTACCTTTAAATACAAATAAATATAAAACATACCCAAGGCTAATGTAATATAAAAATACAATAAACCAGCCATATGTATAATATACGGAATGAGACTTGCTATAACAAGCAATATCACATAGATAAAGGAACGATTTATGGTTTCCTCATCTGTTTTAGCAACAGGCATAACCGGCACCCCTGCCCTTTTATAATCATCCTTATAATTAAGAGCCAATGCCCAAAAATGCGGCGGCTGCCACAATAACATTATTAAAAATAACAAAACCGCCTCAATCCCTATATGCCCCTGCACAGCCACCCAACCAATAACAGGCGGCATAGCACCGGCAATCCCGCCTATTTCCGTAGCAAGTGGCGTATGCCGTTTCATAATAACCGTGTACAAAAAAGAATAAACCACCACAGCAAACAAAGAAAGCAAAGCAGATATACCGTTTACAAAAACCGCTAATATAGAAAATGCTGTAGCCGAAAGCATGAAGGCATAGAAAAACACCCCTACTCTACTAATCCGACCGCAAGGAAGCGGGCGATTCTTAGTTCTACCCATAAGAGCATCAATATCCCTGTCATAATAATTATTAAATACCGAAGCCCCTGCAGAAGCCAGTGAAAGTCCTAAAAGCCCCCAAAACAAAATGCCACTTTCTGGCATTCCCTTTGCCCCTATCCACATTCCAACAAAACCCGTAACTATCACAAGGAGGTTTATTCTTGGACCGGTTACCTTAATATAATCTACTATTGCCATAAAACAACCCCGCCTTTATTTGCTTGTTTATATGCCATATATCCCTTAATCAAGATTTTAATTAAAAAACGAGAGGGCTGCGCGCTTCTAAAGCAACCCCCTCTATTTTATCCTTAATTAAATTAACAAATCATTACTACTTTAAACAACATATTAATATTAATGGTGATGAGCTGCATGTCCACCAACAGCCCCTTTTTCTTCCCCATGCCCTTCCGGTTTACCATATTCATAAGGGTCTGATGTTATAACAGGTATCTTTTCAAAATTGTAAAATGGCGGTGGCGATGGAATAGTCCACTCAAGTGATAGTGAATTCCATGGATTAGCCGGAGCTGGTGCACCACTTCTGGCAGATTTGATGTAATTCCATATAGTTATAAAAAAACCAGCTATCGCTATATATGAAAATAGACTTGATATGCGAATCATACCAGTATACTCAGCCGGCAATATGGCATATCTTCTTGGTATACCGTCTACCCCCATCATAAAGTGTGGGAAGAAGGCAATTAATGCACCAACTAAGGTTAACCAAAATCCCAACTGGCCTAATTTTTCATCATACATCTTACCAGTCATCTTTGGAAACCAGTAGTAAATACCACCAAGCACTAACATTGACATACTAAGCGCTAATACATAGTGGAAATGAGCAACAACCCAGTGGGTGTCATGCACATGTATATCAAAACCAACCAGACCGTTTGCAATACCAGTGATACCACCAATTGTAAACAATGCTATAAACCCAAGGGCGTAAAGCATGGGGGTTTTTAAATCAATAGAGCCCTTATGCAGTGTAGCAAGCCAGTTGAATACCTTTATACCAGTAGGAACACCTATTAAAATAGTACCCCACATAAACACTATACGAGACCAGTTAAGCGTACCTGCCACATACAGATGATGCACCCATACTTCAAAGCCAAGGACGGTTATTATCATCATAGCAATAACCATACTGGTATAGCCAAATATCCTCTTTCTTGCAAACGTGGAAACTATATCAGACACTATGCCAAAAACAGGTAGAGCAACAACATAAACAGCCGGGTGGGCATAAAACCAGAATAAATGCTGGTAAAGAAGTGGATTACCACCGTTGGTGTCATAAAAATGAGTTCCTAAATACTTGTCAAACAGCAAAAGCGTAACAGCCGCTGCAAGCACAGGAACACCTATTAACTGAATTATAAAAGAGCCAAAAATCCCCCAAACTGTCAGGTTTAATCGTCCCCATGTCATGCCGGGGGCTCTTAACGTTATTATTGTTGTAATAAAATTAACAGCACCAGATATACTGGAAGCACCCAAAAGATGCACAGCAAAGACATACAAAGCAGTGTTAGCAGGACCAGTTACCGAATATGGCGGATAACCAGTCCAGCCAATATCAAGCCGACCAGGTAGTACCAACCCCAATACTGCAATCAAACAAGCACCAACATACATCCAATAACTAAGGGCATTTACCCTCGGAAAGGCTACGTCGTGAGCCCCTATCATTAAAGGAATCAGGTAGTTAGCAAAAAACCCTAAAAGTACTGGTATCATCCAAAACAAAACCATAGCCGCACCATGAATTGTGAAAAATACGTTGTATAGCTCATTTGATATTAAAAACTCTCTATCCGGTACTAAAAGCTTTGTCCTCATTATTATAGCAAGTAGCAGCCCCACGACAAAAAATACTAAAGATGTTACTAGATAAAGTACCGCTATTTTCTTGTGATCAGTCGTAAATATCCACGCCTTGATCCCTGTTGGTTCAGGTTTACCCATTATTTTACCTCCTTACTTTATTATATATTTTATTTTAATGACTTTATATACTCAACTACGGCATTTAACTCATCATCAGTAAAACTATAGGGCGGCATCATCGGTGGATAACCATCAACTAAGTTGTTTTTTGGAGCTTTTATCTTCTTTTTAAGAAAAGCTACATCGGTTTTAACAACACTACCATCTGCAAGTTTAGTATCACTGTTAAATAATCCCTTAAGGGTAGGTCCTGCTGCCGGTGAGCCATCCAAAGAATGACATCCAATACACTGCTTAGCCAATTTTTCGCCTCTCTCAACAGGTGTCATCGTCTGAGCCTTCATCTTATTTTCTTCAACCCATTTAGCATACTGTGCCTTGCTAACTACATTTAACTTTGCAAGCATTAAAGAATGCCCCGGCCCACATAACTCAGCACAATACACCTGATACGTGCCTTCTTTACTAGCATTAAACCACATATATGTCCACCTACCGGGCACAGTATCTTCACGCACCCTAAAGGCCGGCACTGCAAAGTCATGTATAACATCCCTGCTTGTCATATTTAACTTAACCGGTCCAGCTGGCACGGTAAACTCCCCATCTGTTTCAATCCCCTCCGGTGATACCATCTTAAATCCGTACTGATATGCCTCCACCTTAACCTCATGCGCATTGGCAGGCACCGACCTATACTCATTAAAAAGCGCCCAAGTCTGCACACCCAAAAGCACTATTATAACAACCGGTATTGCCGTCCACATAATCTCCAAACCAGTGTTACCTTCAATGTATGCACCAGTATGATTTTCACTCGTTCTTCTATATTTAAAAACAAAGTACAGAAGCGGTACAAACACAATTACAAATATCAAAAACCCCACAACTCCAAAGAAATGGTAATGCTTATCCCAGCCAGCAGCTGGGTCTGCCACCCGTTCACCACCAAAAACCATCGTCGCTGGCACTATAAGCGCCATTAACATTATAATGGTTGTTAATAACTTTTTATACATTAGTAACCTCCAAATTATGTTTTTTGTCAACGCCTTTTTTTTGCTTCTTCAGTTTCAAGGCATATAAAAACACTATAACCGCTGTAACCATAGCTATAGCTATGCTAATCATGCCGACAATAAATGGCAGATTAAGTTTATACCCCCCCAAGTGCGCATCATACTTAAAACAAGCAAGCGTGAAGGCATTTATAATATCAGACTTGCCTATCTTACCATCAGCAGCTTCAATCAAAGCTATCTTTATATCATCAGAAATTGGAAATAATCCAAAGAGATAACGAGTTATCTTGCCTTTGGGTGAAATAAAAATGTACACATTCGGATGAACGTATACACTGTCCTGAGTTGAATAAAAAAAGCGGTAGCCAAGGGCATCTGTAAACTTCTTAATGTCATCCTTTGTTGAAGTTGCAAAAACCCATTTATCAAAATTAGCAGGAATCTTATCCTTCATTTTAATCTGGAGTTTTTTCTTAAACTGAGAAGCATCCTCTACTGTCTCAGACTCCCTAAAGCTTAACGTCAACACATTGTAATCTTCAGCAAGTCTAAGATTTATATCACTAAGCGCCTCACTTAATCCTTCGTTTAAAACAGGACATGAGGCTACACATTTGTAATAAATTAGGGATATAACTAGCGGTTTACCTAAAAAACCACTCATACTAAGCGCCCTACCTTCTGAATCAACCATGCTTATCTCAGGTACAGTCTTACCTAAAAAATTATCTTCATTTATCTTCATTATAGAAGGATCAAAGGTAGACTCAGTCGTAGGCGGCTGAAAAGCGCTAGCCTCCACCGCCATCATAAGCACAACCACCAATAATATCCTAAACCAAACCCTCATTACTTATTGGCCTACTTTGAAATATGGGATTATATATATTAACGATACAACTAAAAGCCATATACCATCAACAAAATGCCAATAAAGACCAGTCGTCTTTGCAAGGGTGTGTTTTTCCTTTGTAAAGCTTTTAGTCATTAGCACACAAAAAATCTGCATAACTAACCCAACAATAACGTGTGAGGCATGAAAACCAGTTATTGTAAAAAAGAAAGTCGAATACGTGTTTAGAGAAATATAAAAGCCCTTTTCGTGAATAAGCTCAAACCACTCATAAGCCATTAACAAAGCAAATAAGGCACCTAAAATTATTGTAACAATCAACCAAGTCTTATAGCCACCAGCATCTCCATGCTCAAGCTTCTCTTCACCAATATGAATGGTAAAACTGGATGTTATAAGAAAAACACTAAGTATAATAGCAAGCCCAAGCGGCGGCACCCCCTCTGGTGTATTTAGTGGCGGCCAATTATCAGCCGGTAACATGCTATATAAATAACCACCAAATAATCCACCAAATAAAGCTGCTTCCGACAAAATAAAGATAACAATAGCAACCTTACTTAACCCTACATCTTTCTTATTGGCATAAATTTCATTAGTCCAGCCAAAAAGCCCACCTATTAACACAACAACAGCCACTCCTGAAAGTAACATACCAATGGAAGACATTCCCCAAGGAAACGCCATAATAAAAGATAGAGGAATGAGAAATCCGCCAACTGATACAATCAAGGGCCAAATACTCAATTCCACTTCGTGATGGTGGCCATGGTCACCATGAGCCGCACTCACACCATGCTCCATTGCACTATCCATGTCGCATAACCTCCGTAAATTATTTTAAAAAACACTCATCGGTGTTCTATATATAAACGCACTATCTACAACTCATTATGAAGAAAAAGAATGCGGCGATGGGCGGCCCAGCGCAGTCGTTGTAACCTGCCTACTCATTAACTGCTCAAAGTTGCACTCTTTCAACTTTCTTTCCACTTCATCTTTAATATCTACCCATACCATATAAATAGGACAACCCGTGCTCATACGACAATTCGTCTTATCCTTCACGCAAATATTCATAGCCACAGAACCTTCTACACTCTCAATCACATCCAACATATTAATCTCGCTAGGCTTCCTTGCAAGCGAAAACCCACCCTTCATACCCCTCATAGACTTAACAAGCCCCCCCCTTACTAATTTTTGTAAAATCTTCGCCAGAAAACTCTCCGGTATCAACTGCGGCTTTGCTATCTCACTAATAACAAAGACCTTCTCCGGCTCCCTCGACATATACAAAATACAACTTATTGCGTAATCCGCCTCTCTCGTTATTTGCATTGAAGCCCCCACAATATACCTCTTTTGCCAATAAGACTACTTTACTCTTATATAGTCAAAAATTTAACCTATATGACAATTTTTTGTCAAGCTCAGACACTACAGCTTTTGACAAAATTTTGGCAATTAACCGTTAAGCTATACCAAAATAAATTATGCTTGCAAACCATTTTTAAAAATGATAAGGAAACAAATACATAATGAGGGCTCTGCCCTCACACTCCCGCCAAAGATGCGTAGGCACACCTCCCTGGGACTCGTCCCTTTGGCCTACCACAAAAGGGGCTTTGCCCCTTGAACCCCAAAAACATTATTCTGGATGAATATGATAAAAATACAATTATTATGCTTGCAAACCATTTTTATTTAGGCATAACCGTTAAGCTAAAAAAGATGCTTTATTTACCAATAGATAAGGCAAGGCAATTACTATAAAATCCACTTATTAAAGTATTAAGATACTTCACTGCATTAACCGGGTCACACCCAATAGCCGTCTCATCAGAAAGAATAAACCCATCAACCCCCTGCTCAAGCGCAACAACAACATCCGTAACCTCAGCCCTGTACGGCACCCCCCTGCTTACCATAGAAAACAAAACCTCTCCAGCTAAAAGCACCGGAGTCTTTGCATACCTACAATGCCGTACTATATACCGCTGCGTATCCAATATCCTCACATGTGATACCTCTACCCCTAAATCACCACGCGCAATACAAACCCCATCCGACTTTGCCGCTATCTCTCTAATATTATTAACCGCCTGTATCAACTCCACTTTAGCTATTATAGGAACCACTATCCCCCGCTTTTTAGCTTCCATCCGCAACATATCTATATCATCTCCACTTTCCACATAAGATAAATACAAGTGGTCAATATCCCTCAAGCCATCAATATCCCAATAATCCTTTTCAGTCAAAGCCGACATGTTATGGGCATGTCCAGGTATATTTAACCCACTTCGCTCAGTTAACATACCACCCCTTTCCACTATACACAAAACCTCCCCACTCTTAATCTCCCTTACCCTCAACCTTAAAGCGCCATCATCAAGCAGTACAAAATCCCCCACACTCACCGATACACCCATCAAAGGATAATTTACAGATGCTACCCCCTCACCAATTAAAGCCTCCCCCTCCATAGGAATAAATTTGAAAAAATCCCCATCTCTTAGATGCACTACACCACCAGGCAAAGGACCTATACGAAGCTTCCTGCCACGTAAATCAGCACCAATTTTAATCTCTGGATTAAAATCACGAATACTTTTTATAATCGGTGCAATCTTCTCACAATCAGTATGGGACATATTAAAACGAACTGCACTAATCCCTACACTTAATAACTCCTCTAAAATACCTGCACTTTGAATAGCAGGTCCATATGTTATGTGTATGTCAAGTCTCATGTGTGTAGCCTAACAAATAGGGAAAAAGAAAAGAAAGAAAAGAAAAAGAAAGAAAAGAAAAAGAAAAAAAATAAAGGATGCGGGGGAAAACTTTTTAGGCAAAAAGTTTTCCCCCGCACCCCTTTTCAAAAACTTTTGTCTTGTTATCTCTTTAGTTTCACTCCTACATTTGCTAAGTACTCAACAATCAAATAGGGAGGTGCGCCTCCGCACCCTTTTTGCCAAAAAAGGTTTTCCCCCACGCATCTTTTTCCTTAACTTAATGGTTACTTTCTTTTTAATCACAACTAACAACCTTATATTTGCATTCATCTTTACCGTCGTGCCAACCAAGACCATAGTTTTTTGAAATCTCGCAAAGTGCCTTTACTCGGTTTGGGGCGCACTTTTCTGTTAGTGATTCATCCACTATTTTTTGGGCTATGGACTCTAGGATTTGAGAGTCTGTTATGGCTGTTTGTTCAACGCTGTAGCCGGTATATTTTATCCAATCAGCTATTTCATACATTGTATAATATACGGCATCTACGCTACGTTTGGGTAAGGTTGGATAACCAGTTTCCCGATGGTGCATAGAGGCGAGCACTGTTTGGCTGCAACATGTAGAATATCTTCCACGATAGTCATAGTTTTTTGTAGTATCGGTGTTTTTTTCTAAAAATGAGTAGTTGCTACAAAGTATATGAGAAAGCCTATCCGAAAGGGAATGAAGATAGATGCCAAATGCCTTAAGTGTTCCCTTATTGTTAACATCATAGTTACTTTCGTAACAATCTGTATCGGTAGTGTCATCGCAGGCTTTCATTTTTTGTTTTCCAAGTATAGTTTTATAATCAACGGATACCTGAGAGCCAGTTGTTATGGTCATAAAAATAGTTTTATGGGTTTGTTTATTATAGCAATTGCCACTATCGTCTGTTATACCAAAAGTACACACCGTATCTCGTTGTCCAAAAGCCCACTGGCGGAGGTGATTCAACGGTTTTTCACATGAACTAAAGGGGGATTCCCCTGTAACGTGGGAAGTATTATATGTAAGCGACTTACTTTTATCGCTATCTCCTTCGTCTTTGTACCATGGAACATTGTGTAGCCAGTAGCCATAGGTTTGAGTGTTACTTCTCATTATCCCATTGAGGTTATCTGTTTTAGAGTGCTCGATAGCCTTACCGTTGTAATCGTAGTGGGTGTACTGACCGGGGTCTATTGATTGAGAGTAGGCAGCTAATCTTGAGGCATCTGTCTTAGACATTCCTTGTAGTCTTGCCAAAAGCCACACAACATCATAATGGATAGAGCTTCTACCGTAAAGACCGCTGTATGGATTTTGTTCAGAGGAATCTTCCCTCAAGGTACACGAGCCGCTTTGATTAGAAGTTGCCTCATCCTCGTCTAAATTACAGTTTAAGTCGTGGCAGTTGAAAGAGCCATGTATTATTTCCTTGAAATCATTAGTTGGACTTGTTGTGTCTTTGTAATTATTGCAAATATCTTCAGAAAATGTATAGCCTCTTACTGGTATAAACAAAAGCACCAATGTGAAAAGCGCAATCCAATAAAGGATATTTTTAACCATATACGCCTTACTCCTTAATTTTTGTTTAATTAATAGCTAAAAACGCCAGTTATAACTAAAATCAAACGAATTTTGGCTAAGCGATGATTCAAGTTTTACGGGGTTTCCCATTAAATCAAAGCCCTCTTGTGTAAATGTTTGCTCAAAGGCATGCACGAAGCCTAAGTGCAATTGCATGGAATCCGAGAATACATACTCCACTCCAAGTGTTAAGTGATGAGTTGTAATTGCTGGAAAGCCAACTACTCGGAAGGTTTCGTAATAGTACTTTGGCAGGGTTTTATTTTGTACGGTTATTGTATCAGAGCCGTTAAAATTATTGTGTGTTTTGACTGGATTATTGCCATAGTTATAGCCAGCTCTGAGGTTTAAGTTTTTTAATGCCCTGTATTGTGCGCCTAATGAAATTACCCATTGGTCTTGCCAGTCAAAATCCTCATAGCCTTCAGCGCCTTCCCAATTAATCCATTTAAGGTCTGAACCAACTACAAGACTTTCGTCCTTTAAGGCATCAACAGCAATGCCAATGCCAGCTTGTTGGGGCATTGATAGTTCAAGGTCATCGGTTAGACTATCGCCGTCAAGGTCTACGGCGTTTTCATACTTCATGACTTGTCGTGTTACATATGTTGCGCCAATAACAGAGTAGTAGTTCAACCGGTATTGTGTACCAAACTGAACACCAAGTCCGTATTCTTCTTGTGTATCATAGTTTAAATCCATCTTTCCATAATCAACCTGAAGGTTAGCACCAAAAGAGAGCTCCTCGATAGGTTGATAAGTAACCGCAGGGGCAACCTTCATGATGCTAAGTTGCGTGTCAGTACCAGCAGCTAAGGGGGATGTTATGCTGCCTGAAGGTGCACCGTACATGGCTGAAAGATCATAGTAAGATGGTTTATCAACGGCAGTATTGTCGTATTCAACACCAAGACCTGAAATTCCGTATGCGGCAAAACCAAAGCGCCAGCTTTCCCCAACGTGTGCCGATGCCCCCAAAAATGGAATCATGTATGTTCTGGATTTACTGTAAGCTTTGTAGGTGTTGCCGCCAAGCTCTACTTTAGTTTCAATATCTGGGCTAAAAAACGTACTGCCAAGCTCAAAGCCAGCCGCTGAGCACCTGCCCCGTACACACATAGCAGCAGGGTTAGCAAATACTGCTGTGATTTCCTCCTGTGGTGCTGCTATGCTTACGCCGCCAACGGAGCGTGCCAGCGCTCCAATGCCTATTAATTGTGTTCCGTTTGTAGCTTCTGAGTGTTTTACATTAAAAAATAAAAAAACACCTAATAAAGTCAAAATACATATCTTTTTCATAAATACTTAACTCCTTATTTTTATGGTATGTATGCCGATTTATCGCCTATATCATAGTGAAGTGGCATAAATATCTTTTTAAACATGAATATGCCGTAAATTATAGCTATACAAATTAATAACCAATTACTTAAAGCTATACCAACGGCATAGCCCATTACACATAGTGGAAGAATGATAGCAATGACATATCCTTCATAAATTCTAAAACAAAAGGCCTCTTTTGCTGTGATAAATCCAATAGCACCAGCTAAGGGCAAAAGTAATAAGGCATAAAAAGGGGTTTCTAAGAGTACGGTAATAGTTTCTCCCTTAACAGTAACTAAGATAAGCAGGCATAGAAGTGCAAATAGGTATATGACTTTTAGAAACCTTGTAAGTGAGCCAATATATAGATGAATAAAAAAAACAGATAGTCCGGTGGATATATAAAATAACATTATCAATGAAAAAGTAATGCCGCTACTAAACCATAATATACATGCTATACATGACAAAAGCCATGTAAGCACTATACCTGCTCTATATAAAATGACTGTTATCTTGTCCCAGTTAGTTAACGACTCAAATGTCTGTGTGTCTCCCATGCCTTTGTCCCTATTATCACCTTATTTGGGTGGTAATAATTGAGTGTTGATATTGCCAGATAGGTGCAATGTAATATCGCCAAAGAGTGTTATATTATTTAAGTTTGTAGCCTGCCATGGATAGTAAAATTGCAAAGGGGCCTCGTAGCCGCTTTCATTGACGACTGGCTGTGAGGTAAGGTTCATGGAGCTAGTTATTAAATGTGGGCTTAGGTTATTAAAAGCTGCCATACACTTATCCTCCTCAAGCGACTCAGTGCCAGTAGTGCACCAGTTTTTCCACGCTTGTAGTTTGCAGTCATTATGTATCTGTTCGAGGGCTTTAGGCAGGTCTGAAAAACGAAAAGCCACCACCATTTTAGGCTGTGTGTATGACCCACCGTAGTTATATGGGAAGTTAGTGTATCTAAGTTCAAGGCTACCTAATGTTTCTAAAACCTCATCTATGTTCGTTGATGAAGTTGTTTGAAAGTAGATTTCAAGTTTTTGAGCAGTGAAAAATACATTTGGTATTTTATCTGTATTAGGTGCTACAGGTGTTTTGCCAACAATAGCCCGTGTCCTTTCGTTCATAACAATAGTGCCACCTTTGGATTCCACATATTCTTTAATCTTAGCGATTTTTAGGTCAAGAAGCCTTGCAGCCTCCGATGGCTTAGCATCTTCTGCGTAGAGTTGTCCGCGAATGACTGAGCGGTCTGGCTTTAACTCAGCGCTACATTGAGCATAAAATCCCCTATTTACAGCCTTAACCATGTAGGAAAGCTCGTTAGCATCTGGCATAAATTTGGCTGTTTGCTCAGCTTGTAATAGTTGCGCAGGTGTTAATAATAGTGCTAATGTATAAAAAACACCAAAGATAAGCAACATAATTTTTAAACGTACATGTCTTTTTTCCATATTCAAAAATTCCCCCTGAAGTTATGATTTGTCTATAATATTAATTATAAACAAAAATGTAAAAAAATAAAATCTATACTTTTATCAGTGAGGGAAGAATATTTTTACTTTTTTTATAAGCGTATTTGTTGTTATAATGTTTATATAAAAAAAAGCAAGCAGAGGAGGAAATTTAAATGAAGTTAGTAAAAAAACTGCTAATGTTGGAAGATAGGAGAGGCTTTACGTTAATAGAGCTATTAGTTGTAATGATAATACTGGGATTACTGGCAGCTCTTGTTGGACCAAAGTTAATCGGTAATGTTGATAAAGCCAAAATCAAAGCAGCAAAGGCACAGATAGAATTACTGAGTCAGGGGCTTGATCAGTTTAGACTTGATGTAGGGCGTTTCCCGTCAACAGCAGAAGGTCTTCAAGCACTTGTGGCCAATCCCGGTGTTGAAGACTGGGAAGGTCCGTATCTTAAGAAACCCACAGTACCGAAGGACTCATGGAACAAAGAATACGCTTATAAATCCCCCGGTACACACGGCGACTATGACATATCAAGTTATGGAGCCGATGGTCAAGAAGGAGGGAGTAAGGAAAATCAGGATATTAACAGTTGGGAATAATTTGGTAAGTATATTGATGATATGACGGATTTGGAATAAAATAAATGGAATTGCAGTGAAAGGCAAGAAAAAGGTATCAGAAAAGGAAAGGCTGGCTTATGAGGCTTACGTGGATGGATTCCAAAGGCTTGAAATAAATAAAGATGCTAAAATCAAGTGTTGGGAGTTTATGAAATGTAATCCAAATGTTTATGTGCATTGTCCAGCTTTTCTGAAATCTGCTGGCAGACGCTGTTGGCTTGTGGCAGGCTCGGTAGAATCCAGTATGTTTAGGTGTAAGGTGTCTGGCCAAGACCGCAATTGCAAGGAGTGTGAGTTTTATAAAAAGGTTAAAAGAGGGGAACTTTGATTATGTAATAAGGGGGCAGTAAGGCGGTGGTCTTTTTTTAATTTTATAATATTATATTTTTTCCAACCTATTAACTACCTCAACCATATCATCAGGTATTGGGCTTTCAAATTCAAGCCATGTTTTATGAATAGGGTGTATAAAGCCAAGGGTTTTGGCATGGAGCATTTGGCGGTTTATAGTAAACTTATTTTTCTTTCTATCTAAAACGCTGGTCTTTTTTCCGTATGTGCTATCGCCAAGTACTGGATGCCCCAATGCCGAAAAGTGCACCCTTATTTGGTGGGTACGGCCGGTTGACAGCTTTACTTCAACTAATGATGCCCCTTCTAAATGGTTTATAAGCTGCCAGGAGGTTTTAGCTGGTTTACCACGTTTAGTTTTGATAGACATTTTTTTTCTATCCCCCTCAGCCCTTCCTATTGGCATTGAAATTTCCCCATATTTTTCTTTTAAAAGGCCATACACAATGGCTATATATTTTCTGTTTACGGCTCTTTCCTTAAACTGTTCTACAAGGCTGTAGTATGATGGGTCATCAAAGGCTACTACAACAAGGCCGGAGGTATCTTTATCTATTCTATGCACAATACCGGGTCTCAGAGGTGCTCCACAGGTATTTAGTGGTCTATTTATCCTATAGGCAATGGCGTTCATCAATGTACCGCTTTCATGTCCTGCTGCTGGATACATAACCATGTCCGGTTTTTTATCTATTACAATTAAATGTGCATCTTCATATTTTACATCAAGTTCTATAGGCTGGGGGATAAGCCCTACAGCACTTTCTTTGGTTTCTTCAATCTCTATAACCTCAATACCCTTTAACGTGTAAGCTGGTTTTATTACACTTACGTTTTCAATCCTAACCAGTCCCTCTTTTATAAGGTGCTCAATCTTTGAACGTGTGCAACCGCTTATCTTAGCAAGATAGGCATCAAGCCTTATACCCTTTTCCTCTTTGTTAACTTGAAACTGCCTTGTCATTAGCTACTTAATGAGTCAGCCAACTCCTTATTTGCCAACTCTGTAATAGAGGAAACAAGACCGGCTACCACGTGTGCCATACGTTCATAGTCAAGTTTGTCGGCTGTGTCTGAGTGGGTGTGATAGTGTGGATTTCTATAAAAAGCCGTATCCGTTACCATGATTGCCTTATACCCAAGTTTCCAAAAAGAGCGGTGGTCCGAAAAAGTTACACCGGGTATACTTTTTACCATACATATGCTCTCAACAGGTAGAGGGGTAGCCTTTTTAAAACCAGACTTGGCTAACTCTATAAGGTCTTTAGAATTGCGGTTACCAACAAATGCAATGTAATTACCTGTCTTTGGAAATATCCATCTTAAAAAATATAATGGATAAAACTGACTTTCTGGCTCCTCCGTAAAGTACCCTAACATCTCAAGACATATCATCCCCATAACAGCAACCCCCTGTTTCTTTAAATAGTGAGCATACATATAGCTCCCCATAAAAGACGTACCAAAGACCGGCGGCTCTTCTAAGGTAAAAGCCACAAAGTGTATAGTGCGTTTCTGAGGTATATTTGAAAAAATCCTTGCAAGTTCTAAAAGCACCGCTACGGCACTTGCATTATCATCTGCCCCCGGACTATCTTTTATCGTATCATAATGGGCGCCTATTACAAGCACATCCTCTGCCGATTTGGTTCCATTTAGGACAGCATATACGTTTTTATAAACTGATTTATTAAATTCATACTCCTGGTATTTTACTTCATATCCAAACATCTTCAATTTTTCTGAAATGAACATAGCTGTATTATCAAGCGCCAAGGTGTTAGAAAAATGCCTCGGCCCTATGCCTTCACATAAAAAATAAACAGTGTCTTTTAAATTTTTATTTAACTGCTGCAAATCCAACATAGCAACATTAGCGTTATTTTTATCTTCCATTTAATACCCCTAAATTACGTTAACAAAAAAAATATACCTTGTCAAGTTGGTAGTCATTTGTAATTGTGGGAAAAAAGCTCAGAAAGATAATGCCGTCAAAAACCACTATAAAACTGCTTTACAAATTTACAATAGAAATGTTTTATAATCTATATATAGGCAAAAAGTGTAACTGCCTCTATTTTATGACAATAATAAATAAGTGAGGGGTAATAGTTACAAAGAAAGGAGGTTTAAGTAAGCCATGAGAGGAAAGGTAAATATTATAGTATCAATAGTTGTGCTAATATCAGTGATGGCCTTAAGCGTACCAAACAATGCAAGTGCCATTAATAATGAAGCAGCAGCCTTAATGGCAGCCGGCATAGTGCTTTTTGGTCCTCCAATAATAAATGCTATAACCTATCCGTTTTTTCCACCACCGCCACCGGGACCATACTATGTAAGTCCACCACCACCATACTATGTAAGACCACCCGTTTACTATGCACCTGCACCCGTTTACGTACCGGCACCTGCTTACAGTCCACCATGTGAAGACGTAAAGGTCGTTGACGATCACGGTGTTGTAGTTGATCGGTATACCAAGTGCTACAGGTAAGTACACTAAGTAATGGCTGCATACACGAAGTTTGCAACAAAGTGAAATAATATGGGGGCGGTTAGGCTAGCCGTCCTCATATAAAGCCATCCTATGATTAACGAAGGGAAAAAGGTTAAGAGTGGTTCTATATCGCCTGTTGTGTAAAATCTGGCACTATGACATAAAGAAAAAAGAACGCTTACTATAATTATAGCCTTATAATTATTTCCTAATCTTTCTTGCATATAAGCTCTAAAAAACATTTCCTCCGGTATAGCAGATACCATAAGCGTATGGAGGGCAAAGCTCAAAGGCGGTATTATTACAAGACCATTTAAGACAAAAATAATAACTAACGAATAAGGTAATATAGATAACAATATTGTTACTAATGTTAACAATATATCTTTAAAACCAATATTGATAGGTACTTTTTGTACTAACCATAAAGGAATGCTCAATAAAATCAATGGCAGCACTAGCGAAAAGACCTGTAAATCATATAACTGGTTTAATATAGAAAATATAAGTACTATCAGATACCAAAATAACACTATAATCTACCTAACTGCAAAAACTCCTTTCATAATTCTTCACTGACAAAACAACAGACCTAACCACTTATTGTTACATTATACATAATGTCTTACTGTACAAACAAGGCTTATAAAATTGAATAATTTTTATCTTGACTTTTAAGCTATCATAAATATAGTATCATAAATATAGTGTAAAAGCTAATGCGCCAAGTAAAGCTAAATACAAACAATAAATCTACCACAATATATAGTATAAACCATGTAAAGGCGTGGGCAATCTTTTTTATTAGTTGTCTAATTTTACTTATTGGACGCTACGATTGGTCAAAACCCTTATGGGAATATTCATTAAGAGGGTATTTAAGTTCTGCGTATATGTTTATTTTTTTCATGCCTACACTTTACTATATTATTTGCTATTACACAAAAAATACGCAACTTGCACGCTACATTACGTTAGCATCAGCTATTATATGCACTATCCCCTACAGATGGTTATATATAGATAGCCTTTATTATCATAAAGAAAGACCGGCCTTTTGGCAAAGCCAAACCCCTGATGTTGCCTATCCAGCAGCACTTGACTGGCTGCCCGGAGCACTATTAAATCTTAAATCCATGCCATTTGAAATTCTTTTCTTTACATTAATAACCTTACTTGTAACATCAATGTTGTTTTTCTATATCCACCGAAAGGCTAAAAACCAGAGGACTGACCTAATCCGTAAATTAACCCCATGGTTTATGCTTTTTTTACTAATTATGCTACAAACATGGCTGCATATTTCCATGCGCTCACCTTACTCCTACGTCCCCCACTATGAAAGACCTCCGCAGATGAATTACTTCTACACAGTACCGCTCTTTCCAAACGGACAAGGTAGAGTGAATGAGGACTACTTTGTCTTTCGAGACTTAGAAGAACACTTCATGGGCGTACCCAAGGTAACTAATACAATGCTCATAAGACGTCCCCTTACTTTTTATATTTCAAGCCAATTCAGTTATTTCATAAACCCCTACTATGTCTTTTTAACGTTAAATATGCTTGTATGGTTTTTTGCCTGTGTAGCCATATATGGCTATTGCGCTGCTATTATGAAAGATGGTAAAAAAATAGGCAAGTATGCAGCACTCTTAACCGGCTGTGGGTCAGGGTTTATTATGTATGCTGCCCAACCAATGAACTACTTAACAGGCTATGCCGCTATCATACTCTCCCTATATATCTTTGAAACCCTTATTATCCAAAATGAAAACACCAAAACCCCCCACTACATACTCTTTGGAGTTTTATTAGGACTATTATCACTCATTTACGACATATACTCCATATACATATACTTTCTCATTTATCCTTTGTTGGTAAGAAAAAAACCTATACATAATGTTATTTTTAGCATAATAATAGCCGTGATCGTTTTTTATGGTTTTATAGTACTCCAACAACATGTCTTAAATCTAACACTAAAACAGGAAAATAGCGGCTTTATCGCAATGGCAATTGCAAACATCAGCCAATTTTTGAATAATCCAAACTTTCCAGAATTCTACCAGTTGACAACCTATACATTATCTATATTTTTCAGTAGTCTCAATAAGGCATTTTTAATATTACCATTTGTAATAGCCTTAGCCGGTGCTTTTTTTATTAGACAAAAAGAAACAGCAATCACAATCATGATTATCCTTTTGGCTTCTTATTTAAACATAGCATTTTTAACTTATGGAAAGGTGCTCTGGAGCGGTGTTTTTCTATCATCCCTCCCACGTTTTGTATACACAGCATACCCTGCTATTTATCTACTTTGCGGCATACTACTTTATGAAATTAAAACCCACCTACATCAAACGGTTGGCGATATTTTTACTTGGGTTGCTATCGTATTAGTATTTTTAGTCAATAATATAGATGCCTTGGGTTATCCACAACTCTATTACTATTTCTATTGGCCGCAAGGCGGCTTTTTTTAGAAAGAAAAGAAAAAAAAGGCGTGGGGGAAAACCTTCACACCCCTTACTGGAGTGCGCCTACGCACTGCCTAAAACTTTTAGCTTGTTATCTATGCAATTATCCTTTTATACTGACTGTAATGCTTATCCACAAACACATTTCAAAGAGGGAAACCTAATTGGCTATATATTATTGGCTCCTGAGGAGGGATTCGAACCCCCGACCAAGTGGTTAACAGCCACCCGCTCTGCCGACTGAGCTACCCAGGAACTCAAACTCTCATACATACTCTGTAAATAGTATACAACAAATTTTAATATTTTGCAACTTTTTTATTATAAAACTAACAAAAATTTCTAACTCAGTATGAAATTCACAAACTACGTAGCAAAGAACAACCGCATCTCATATAAAATAAGCTCTTTGTAATAAATATAAAGCAACTTTTCTAATAGAAAATTATAACAATAGGTATTCATCATGGTTAATAAACAAAAACGTCTCAAGAGACAAGCTCTACATCTGACATATATGTAGTTTCTGTAGCACCAACAGTGCAATCAACCATGTTCGTTACATAACCTCTTTTTAAGTAGGTAATGTACGGATCCTTACAGCCAAATCCCTCAATGAGATAATCGGCCGCCACCTTAGGATCTATCAAATTGCCACAGGTAAAAATATCTACCGCCGCATAATTGTATTCTGGCCAGGTATGTATTGACAGATGGGATTCTGCAATAATAACCATACCACTTATGCCATAAGGGTTAAACTCATGAAACGATACATCTACTATTGTTGCCTTTGACCTTTTAGCAGCATTTACCATCAAATTGGTAATTTTCTGCAGATCATTTAAAATTCCCTCATTACAATCTCTTAATTCAATCAATAGATGCTTACCTAAAGCATACAATTCCTTACCCTCTCAATAGTTTTATTTACTTATGGGCAAAACCCAACCAAGCTTTATATATTACGATACTGTGCAATATTTGTCAAGTACCACTTGTGCTTTTTTCTAAATTACTGGAGCTTTGCGCTAATGTAAAAGGACAACCAAAAAATAACAAGTCAAAAGTTTTAGGAAGTGCGTAGGCTCACTCCCGTAGGGGGCTGGGTTTGGGAGTGCGCCTCCGCAGCTCTTATGCTTTTTTTTCTTTTTCTTTAAAGTAGCTCATCACTTGTGGTGCAATCAATGTAAATCGTATTTTTATTTTAGGTATATTGTCCACCTCAACTACCTTTGCATAAACGTCTCCTGGTATTTCAGTACCATTAGTATCAGAGACACTTATTTTCATATTATCTAAAACATTTACATCATCTATAGCAACACAAACAATAGCCTCTTTTTTCGAAAATTCCTCAATGTATCCCTCATAAAACGCTCCATCTATGTGTTTGCCTTCTAAAAGTGCAAATTTTATGTTTACAACCTTTTGTAGTTTTACAAGCGTTTCAATTTCCTCTTTTAATTCCAAATTATACTCACCACCGAGCCCAGTTACGTAATATAAAATAACAGGCTCAACCAATCCTTTTGGTTGCACTTTTAGGCTTTTTTTCACTTTTAATATTTCTCCAATGCCTTCCTTAGTTGCCTCAGATATAATAATCTCTCCGCCAGTTGTATATGATTCAATTCTTGATGCTAAGCTTACGTGTTTTCCAACAACACCATACTTTGAACGCTTAGAAGAGCCAATGTTGCCCACAACAACCATTCCGGTATTCATACCAATACCCATCTCTATTTCCGGATACTCTTGTCCCCTATTCCACAGGTTTACGGCAGCCATTGCATTTTGCATCTCAATAGCGCAAGCTACGGCTCTTGTCGCATCATCTTCTTTTAGTACTGGTGCTCCAAATATTGCTAATATAGCATCCCCTATGAACTCATCAATAGTACCGCCGTATTTAATTATTATATCGGTCATAGTTCCAAGAAAGTTGTTTACTATAGAGACGTATAATTCAGCCGGCAGTCTTTCGGCAAGCGACGTGGATCCTCTAATATCTGCCATCAATATAGTAACTCGTTGTTTTACACCACCAAGCTTTAGTCCTTCAGGGGTTTCTATCAGTGTTTTAACAATCTCATCCGAGATGAAACGCCCAAAGGTTGACTTAATAAACTCCCTGTCCTTTAATCCCTTAGACATATCGTTAAAAGATGCTGTTAGATAACCGATCTCATCCTTGCTTGGTATATTAATTGTAAAGCCGTACTGCCCTGCCGTTATGTGCTTTGCACCATCAACAAGGGTTAGTATGGGGTGGGTTATCAGTTTACTAGTCCGGTTTGTTGTTATAGTCAGGGCGATTACGGCTATAACAAAACCTCCAACAAATACTGTATAGAGTTTATTTAACGGCTTATTTACTTCAGAAAGTGGAAGGTTAAATACAATATGCCACCCTGACACTGGTATACGGTTAAATACCTTATAGTAGCCATCAACTTCAAAGCCCATGGTGTTTCCCCCATTAGCTTGAAAGGTTGAAAACCTACACCCATCCTCTGTGGCACGTATATCCTTTTTAAGAGCTAACTCATTATCTTCGTGAGTAATATATATGCCGCTATCGTCAACGAGGTGAGAGTAGCTACCCTGCCCTATTTTTAATGTGTCTATGATACTTACAATTTCATTTATATAGAGATTTGTTGCTACAACACCAATGAGCCGTTTGTTTACTATGACAGGCTGTGCTATAGTAACTATCATCTTACCAGTCTTAGCATCCTTGTATGGCACGGTGAAGGTGTTTTTTTCTGCCATGAGGGCTTGCAAGTACCACGTGCGTTGACGCGGATCGTAATTTGCATCAGGTATCCAATCTGAGCCCGTAATAAAGGAGCCATCTACAAAACCCATATAAACATAAGAAAGACCGTAGGATTCATTAAAGATTGCCTTAAATTTTTCCTTATCAAGTACCTCGCCGGCTTCAGCCGCCTTTGTTATCAGCCTTGCAACCATATCAAGATAGCTGCTTTTTTCCATAAGCCAACCATTTATCTGCGATGAGGCTTGAGCTACTTTGTATTGTGCCTGCTTTTCAAGCTCTATGATGAACAGTTTTCTAGTAAATATAAGAATGACAATCCCTATTACTATTAACAAAACCGCTGTTGAAATAAGAATCCTCATAAGCATCTTATTTCTAAGCCGCTCATTAAAAACAGCAGCCTTATCCATTGCCTTAATCCCCCTCGGTCCAAAGAGCACAGGTATTTTTTAACTTAAAAATATATCCTCTACACTACAAGAAGATTCCTTGCCAATTTTATCATAGTTTGCTTCAATCCAAGCATGCGCCCTCTGCCGCCCGATGTTAAATAAGTAGCTTAAAAAGTCCCCGCTCAGGTTCATCTTACTTGTTTCATTTAGCGTATTCATAACATCCTCTGCCTCTATCATATGTATATGGGCACGCTTAAGTTTTCCACCGTCATCAAACCCTTTTGCAACAAGACTATTAATAAATAACACGGCGCGCATTTCCCTCATCAAACTTGAATTAAAGGCTATACGCGTTGTCGTATTTACAATGTCACCGGCAGTTGTCGGTACATGTGGTATGTTTATTGGATTTATTTGCACAAGTAAAAGGTCTGGGCAGTTAGTATTATAAAACAGTGGATATAGTGCCGGATTTCCCATATAACCGCCATCCCAGTAGTATTCATTATTAATTTCAACCGACTTAAATGTAAAAGGCAGACAGGCAGAGGCAAGCACTGCCTTAATGGAGAGCTCGTCTTTACTGAAGATTTTGATTTTCCCGGTTTTAACATTAGTTGCAGAAAGAAATAGTTTCGGATGATCAGAGCTTTGGAGTACTTTAAAGTCAATGATTTCATTTAGTACGTCTCGCAGCGGATTTATGTCAAATGGCATAAGCTGGTAAGGCGAGTAAAGCCGAGTTATTGTGCTAAAAAACCAAAAAACCGGATTAAAGTTCATATTACCCGGATGCTCTGCATATAATCTGTCTATAATCGTTGGCTGGTTTAGCGGAGAAAACAGAGACTTTTGGGCGAGTTTTTCCCAAAACTCAGATAAAACCTTGCGAGCCTCTTCTTTGCCGCCCTTTAAAAGCCCATATACCAATAATGAACCATTTACAGCCCCAGCACTTGTGGCTGATACACCGACAATATCCAAATCAGTCTCTTCAAGTAGTCTATCTAACACCCCCCATGTAAATGACCCATGCGTACTTCCCCCTTGAAGTGCAAGATTGATGTTTTTTGCAGCCATAGATACTCCTCCTTATTTTTTTATATACGTAATTAACGTAAAACATTTACCTATTTTTTTTCAACTTTTAAAATAGATAATCAGGAATTTTAATTATTAAAAACGGAAATAGGTAAAATTACTACCCTATTTAAATTTCATGGCATTATAAAAAACCAAACAATGAAGACAGAGTCTAAGTGAGATACAAATAGAAAAAAAATTATCTTGACAAATTGCTCAACCTTAAATTATGTTAAAATAGTTTAAGGAGTGGATAATGATTGGCTTCATGGAAAACAAGGTAATATACGAAAATAATACTGATACTATATTCGATGATGACTCACAAAACGAACCACGAGAAGGTTACGGTTTTGATGAATATGAAATAACGGCAACACCTAGTGATTTTAATATAGCAACTCTCTTCAGTTTTATTGAATCAGGGGTTGTAACAATACCAGGGTTTCAACGGAATTATGTATGGGATCATGGTAGGGCATCAAAATTGATAGAGTCTCTTATAATTGGATTACCAGTGCCACAGATTTTTTTATACGAACAATCAAGAAATAAATTTTTGATTATTGATGGTCAACAAAGAATGATGTCCATATATTATTTTATTAAAGAAATATTCCCAAAAATGGAAAAAAGGGCAGCTCTAAGAAAAATCTTTGCAAAACATAATAGAATACCTGATGAGATTTTAAATGATAATAAATATTACAGCGATTTCAGTTTATATCTTCCAACAAAACTACCTAAACGACAAAATAAGCTACATGGTTTAACATATTCTACATTAGATGAATATAAGGTTTCTTTTGACTTGCGCACGATAAGAAATGTCATTATCAAACAAATGTTACCTAAAGATGATGACTCATCAATCTATGAGATTTTTAATCGCCTAAATACGGGGGGGGTTAATTTAACTGATCAAGAAATAAGGATGAGTTTACACCATTCTGATTTTATGAACATGCTTTCTCGTGTAAACGCAAATAGTAAATGGAGAAAACTAATCAAACTGGATGAGCCTGATATACACATGAAAGATATAGAAATACTACTTAGAGCTTTTGCAATGTTAATAAAAGGTGATAATTATACTCCTTCAATGTTAAAATTTCTTAATGGATTTGCTAAAGATAAAAAAACTGAAAATCATGAACAAATAAGTTACCTTGAAACATTGTTTTACTCTTTTTTAGATAGCTGTAGTTTGTTACAAGAAAATATTTTCTTGGTAAGTAGCAACCGTTTCAGTATAACATTATTTGAGTCAGTGTTTTATGCTGCCTGTTATAAACCATACTTAAATACAGAACTAATTTCCGGTAATATAGATAATGATTCGATTATACAATTAAAAAATAATGAAACCTTTAAACAAGTTTCTATTGGAAAAACAACTAATACACAAAATGTAAAAAAACGTCTACATATTGCATTGGATATTGTTAAAATTAAATAATGATAATATGTAATTATGAATACGACAATTATAGATGCTATATATAAAGATTACAAAGAAATGGATGATTTTTTTATAAAAAATAATGAATTAAATATTGCTGTAAGAAAATATTTTTCAAAACTTTTACTTTTATCAGCAGCAAGTTTTTTTGAAAAAACACTTACAGAGCATATCTTACAAATAGTACGAATCCACACTGGAGGTAGAAAAATAATCTCAGAGTTTGTAAAAAATAAAGCCATTACTCGTCAATATCACACATATTTTAATTGGAATGAAAAAAATGCCAATTCTTTCTTTGGTCTATTTGGAAGGGATTTTAAGAATTTTATGGTTGATATTATCAAATCAGATTCAAATATGGATGAATCTATTAAATCATTTTTAGAGCTTGGCCAACTTCGTAATAGGTTAGTTCATGAGAATTTTGCTGAATTTAATTTAGAAAAAACAGTAGAGGAAGTTTACTCGCTTTACCAAAGTGCTTTATCTTTTGTAAATATTTTTCCTGAAAAATTACACGACTATACAACAAATTCTTTTTAAGATTTGTTTATGGTACTTAAAAAGGCGTAAAATCAGAAAACAGCACTGGCCATATGCTTATTACGATAAACATTATGGTAAAACACAAAGAGAGTATAATCCATGTTTTTTGTAGTTTTTCAATGTGTAAGCTAATTGATTTATAGCATTTCTTATAACCTTCAACCAAGAAAACCGCTAAAGAAAAACTCACAGCACCAAAAAGTACCGCATAAAGCGGATAACCAATAAAATTATAAGTACCTTGAAGTAAATCAAAGGGGCAGTGGTGTGTCGGCAGCTCATAATAATATATTGATACAAATGATATTATTGATATTATTGATACAACAAAAAACACCAAGGACAATACACCGTATACATACTTAAAAAAACCATGCCTAAAAAAATAACTGCAAATACCAACAAGTATAAAAATAGTAACCACGGTATAAAAAATCACCATAGAGGTATAAACAGGTATAGATGAAAGAGTAGCAGCCACCGAGTTTCCCTCATCCGAAAATAGGGAGCCGCAGCAGGAAGAAATTATACGTGGCTTAAGCCCAAGAAAATACCTAAAGGTTAACCACCCCTCAAGCGTAATCATTGGCGTTATCAATAGTAAGAGTTTATATTTTTTTCTTATAAGCGGGTAATCTTCCCCTTTTTGGTCTACGTGGTTAATTATAATCCACGCAAAGGATAGAAAAAACACTATGATTTTTACATAAAGGGCATACCACCCAACAGGGTTTGCATTAAGTGAGCCTGTTGCGCACATTGCACCAATAAAAAGCCTGTGGATGTCGTCTAGTGTGTATACAAATAGAAACAGCGAAATCAACTCAAATCCCAGCACATAGTTCATTATAGTGGAGATAAGGTATGTTTTCCTTTCAAGGTTTAACTGTAGTTCATCGGAGCTGTAAATATTCCAATATTTCAAAATCCTTAAAGCAGCCACACTGCCATAGGCCATAATGGATAAAACAACTAAAATGCCAACCAGTAACGCTATAACGCCGGGGTGCAGTATCACTGAGTGCGTACCTCACGCACAAGGCCGTCTTTCATAAAAATTGTCCTATTTATAAAGGCATGTTCAAACACCTCAGGGTCATGAGTTGCTATTATTATGGTCTTACCTTCTTTATTTAGATTTACCATTATATCAATAAGGTCATTCGATAACTTAGAATCCAAATGAGCAGTTGGCTCATCTGCTAATATTATCTCCGGATTATTTATAAGCGCCCGAGCTATAGCAACCCTCTGTTGCTCCCCACCTGAAAGTTGTCTTATAGGGGCATTTTTCTTGTGGATAATATGCAACTTTCCAAGTACTTCTTCTGCCATGTGTTTTATCTGTAAAAATGTGCTATCAAGTGGATAAAGCGGCAGTGCCACGTTTTCAAAAACTGTCAGCTCCCTTATTAAATTAAACTGCTGAAATATAAAACCAAACGTGGAACGCCTAATCTCCGTAAGGAAACGCTCCGTAAGCTTTGCCACATCACGGCCTCGCACCATAATCTTACCAGACGTAGGCCTTGCCATACACCCAATTAGACTTAAAAGTGTAGTCTTACCGCAACCACTAGCACCACGCAGTACGCATATTTCGCCCCTTTTTATCTCTACACTAACCCCCCTAAGGGCTACCATCTCATCCGGCAAACCTCGATTAAATATGCAAACCACATCTTCTGTTTTTATTATATCTTCCATATAATCTTATTATACTTATGACCTCATAACCGAATCCGGACCCGCTATTGCAGCCTTCCACGATGGTATAATTGTACTTGCAACGTATGGTGCTACTGTTAAAAAAAACACGATAAACACATGATAGGTATCTATAAAAGGTAAGAGCGTAAATTGTGGAAAAAGCACCGACCAACCCTTAAGCGCTGGCTCAAATAACGTAGCTCCAAAGAAATAAACATGTACATAAGCAAGTATTATGCCTGATAGAAAAGAAAGTATGGACACAACAAACCCCTCCCAAAACTTAAGCTCAAGCACATCCGACGTTTCCCACCCGATTGCCTTTAATATTCCAATTTCGCGCCTCTCCTCAGCACTTAGCCCAGTAGCCTTATCCCATGCAAAAATAGCAAAGGCGGCAAGTGCTCCTACAAACATAACTATCATCATACCACCTCGCCAATTAAAAAGTGTATCATATGTGCGTACCAGCTCACTTTTTTGAATAGGCCTTGTTGCTGGAAACATTCGCTTGATTTTCTTAGCCACCGTTGCAACCTCCCCGTCGTTAAACACCTCAACTGTCAGGTCTGTTGCCTTGCCTTCTGGCATATCAAAAAACCTTATAATGTCGCCCTTTGTTAGCACAATAAGATCGTTTGTTAATATATTAGAATCAGTAGAAAACACACCTGTAATCTTTACATTAAGCTCATTGTCTTCACTTAGTGGAAGTAACATATCATCATTAATGACACTTAGCCGCACCCTTGCAACGCCAGCCCCAATTGCACATTGGCCGTCTTTTTCAGGAAGCGTGCCTTTAATTAGGTCTAAGCGTTTGTCCTTTTTGCTATCAATAGCCAACAACGTATAATTACTATCAGTTAAGGAGTCAAAGTAGTAGCCCCAAAAACGGGGTTGCACCTCCCCTACCCCAGCTATTTTTTTTATTTCGTCTATATAGGCTATATCAATAAGCTCATGTCTACCGCCAGATAGTTTTTGAACTACAATGGCAGGTGAATCCACAAATAGTTGGAAAGCCTCTTTTTTCAATGAATTAGTAAGAAATAGTATTGACGAAATAATAGAAATTATTACACTAAACACAATAATAATGGCAAGGTTTTTGTACTTTTTTCTTAAAAGCGATGAAAGGGCAAATTCTATAATCTTTTTGCGCTTATTAAACATAGTTAAATATAATAGCGAAAACTATTTTGTTATTGCAACGTCTATTGCACTTTGGTAGGAGCTACAATAGAGCCAGCCGGGAAATGCTCAAACGAGGCTGGGAAATCCCCAAATGCACTAAAAAAATCAGCCTGCGATGGATGCCTCGTATAGCGAGCCTCAGTCCATATGGACAGGTCTGTTAGTGTAAGGGTTTGCACCACCTGCCGTTTTGCTTTAATTATCTGCTCACTTGCCACTAACGAATAGTGGTGATGAACAAAAAGCGCAAACAAAACCACAAGCTCTAAAACCACTACACTTAAAAAAATCCTATATTTTATAAACATGATGAGTCCATAACAATTTGTCTTAATTATTCAATTTAGCAACAGTTGGTGGTATTTTTTGGTATCCTAAAACCTTTGCTACATAATATAACGGTAGCTCATTATTAGGGGTATATTCTCTGATAGCCTTTTTAAATAAATCCAAGGTACAATCTGCTGCTAATTTTGACAAAACGCTACGTTGTCCGCTAAACACCTCTGCATATGCGTGTATGTATTCAACGAGAAGCTCTCTCATTTGGTCATCGTTAATAGTTCCTGTGAGTTTATCTAAACAACCCCCAATATCTTTAACACAATTATGTATGATCTTTATAATATAACGTACAGGTCGTAACGCCTTTGGCTCATATACTGAAAAATCTATCCCCTCGACTAAAAGGGAGCAAAGCTCACACTCGGTCTTTATGACGCCATGGTAAACATCTAAAAAATCTATCAGGGAGCTTGGCTTATGCAAGTTATAATCAGAGACAAAGTAAGCGCTAATACAGTCTAAACTTGCCCTTACCTCCGGCTCTCTTAATAACATTTCAGCTACGAGTGTCTTGGAGTTTTCAGGCAACCCTTCTAAATAATAATTGTCCCTTAACAATTGTCCCCGTTGTTCCTTTGACTGCTCTTTATCTTGACATTCATCAGGTTTATAATGTTTCATAGCTAAAAACACCGTAATATTAAAAATTACCTCTTAAATTTGTTATATAGCGCATTTCGATTTAATAGGTAAAATTAAGGGCGAACACATAGGTTCGCCCCTACAAAAATACATATATTGTAGGGGCAGACCTATGTGTCTGCCCTATTTATTATCTACACTTTGTGTCCTTATCAAATCGAAATGTGCTATATTATATCAAAAGTATAACTTTGATGCAAAAAATAAAATACGATTTAGTAAAAAAAACTTGAAAAAAACAACCCCTTAAGATATTATATCTTTTTAAAATATGGTAGTTTTAAGGAAAGCACATGGCTCCGATTGAACTAATAAAGCTAATTTCTATACTGATTATAATAGGTGGACTGCTTGTTATATTTTTTCAGTTGTTGGTTGTTTTGAAAAAAAGGGCAGTACTTAAAATCACGGCAGATCAGCCCGATGCAAGGATATTTATAGACGGGCAGTTTTACGGTGAAAGCCCCGTAGAGGCAAAGCTAACGCCGGGGTTGCATTCTGTGATAATTCGGAAAATTTTAAACGATGGTAGCTACTACGATTACGAAGGCTCGTTAAGGCTTGATGATGGTGTTGAAAAGGTGTTAAATATCGCTTTAGAGAAAAAGTACACGGAGAAGTACTATTGGCAGAAAGCCGAGGACAGTAACACAATAGAAGATTATGAGGATTACCTAAAGCGTTACGAAGATGGTTATTTTGCTAAGGAAGCAAGGGCCAAGATAGAGGAAATCCACTATGAAGCATGCAATAGCGCAGATAAGTGTAGGGAGTACCTACAACTTTATCCAAACGGTAAGTATGTAAAACTTGTTAGAAATAAGTTAGAAGAACACCTGTTTGCGGCAAGTGATTCCATATCCGGCTGTAAGGCATATATAGAAAACTATCCAACTGGCAGACACATAGACGATCCAAAGATAAAAAAAGTTAAAAAGCTTCTCCAGTCGGTAGATTATAGGACAACCTATATACTCGATGGGCACGAGGGGGCTGTTACGTGTTTTGCTATTAAAGGGACTAAAATGTACTCCGGCTCAGATGATAAAACCGTGCGAGTGTGGGATATAATTTCCGGCTCCTATGTGTTGTCCTTTAAGGCTCATGAGGACAATATAACATCACTGGTGTTAGCAGGGGATAGTTTTTTGACAGGCTCGGAGGATAAAACAATTAAAAAATGGGCGATAGACGACCTTTCCTTAGAAAAGGAAATAACAGGGCACGAGGGTTGGATATCTGCAATAGCGGTAACTCAAGATAAGATAGTTTCAAGCTCATACGATAAAACTGTCAGAATCTGGGACTTAAAAACAGGCAAACCGTTAAGCGTACTGGAAGGACACACGGAAAGCGTACTGAGCGTTGACGTATCAGGGGATAAGATAGTGTCAGGTTCGGAGGATAAGACCATACGGTTGTGGAACTTAAAAACTGGTGAACTTATACACACATTTGATGGACATATGGATAATGTATGGGATGTGCGCTTTATTGGCGATAAGATAATATCAGCATCATGGGATGATACGGTGCGCATATGGGATATTCGTACAGGTGAACAAGTTTTGAAAATTAAGACAAACTCAGGACGCCTCTACTGTGTAAAGGTGTACAATAATATAATATACACTGGCTCGTGGGATGCTAAGATACGGGTGTGGGATTTTAAAAGCGGGGAGATTTTAAAGATAATAACTGGCCACACCGATAGTGTCTATAACGTGGACATTTATAATGACATGCTCTTTTCTTGCTCTTTTGATAAGACACTACGGATATGGAATGTTAGCGGTAAGGATAAGGCGGTTTTTTCAGACTTCATTTAAACAACCTTTCGATTTGATAAGGACATAAAGTATAGCTAATAAAAATAGGGAACCTCATAGGTTCGCCCCTACGATACACGTATTTTTGTAGGGGTGAACCTAGGGGGCAAGCACCTATTTTTGTATAACTAAAGTTTTCCATTCAAAAAAAAATAATCTATTGACTTCTATGGCAATGAAATAGTATATTGTTTGGATGAAAAAGTTATGGTCAGGTAGGTTTAGTGAACCGGTATCAAAGATAGTTGAGGGCTTTACGGAGTCTATTTCATTTGATTTCCGTTTGTGGCCTTATGATATAGAAGGTAGTATTGCTCATGCCACTATGCTTGCACGGCAAGGGCTTATAACAGACTCTGATAAGGAAAGTATAATAAACGGTCTTTTGGCTATTGCTGAGGATATAGAAAATGGCAAGTTTACCTTTAGCAAAGAAGATGAAGATGTTCATATGAATATAGAAAATGCCTTAAGTAAACGTATAGGAGATGCAGGACGAAAACTTCATACGGCACGCTCAAGAAACGATCAGGTGGCACTGGATGTTAGACTTTACTTAAGAAAAGAAATTACAGATATTTTAAAACTGATTCAAGACTTTAGACACAGACTTGTTACTATTGCAGAACAAAACCTAACAACGGTCATGCCCGGCTATACACATATGCAAATAGCACAACCAGTAACACTAGCACACCACCTGATGGCATACGTTGAGATGTTTGGGCGGGATAGGCAACGCTTGGAAGATACGCTGAGGCGGGTTAATGTAATGCCGCTTGGGGCTTGTGCACTAAGTGGGACATCGCTTAACATAGACAGGCTTTACGTTGCAGAGCTTCTTGGTTTTGAAGCGGTAACTCAAAACAGTATGGATAGTGTTTCTGATAGGGATTTTATCGTTGAGTTCATTGCTAATTCATCAATACTATTTATGCACTTAAGCAGAATGGCTGAGGATTTTATCTTATGGTTTACAAAGGAATTTGCCTTTGTTGATTATTCAGATTCATGCACAACTGGCTCAAGCATAATGCCACAAAAGAAAAACCCTGACGTATTAGAGCTGATGCGTGGTAAGACTGGCAGAATTTATGGTTGCCTTATTAACATACTTACTGTTATGAAGGCACTTCCTCTTTCTTATAATAGGGACATGCAGGAAGATAAACCATCCCTTTTTGACGCTGTTGATACTGTTAAGCATACGCTTATAACGATAAATGAGTTTTTTAAGAACATAGAATTTAAAAAAGAGCGCCTTTATAATGCCTCTTTTGACAATTTTTCAATGGCAACCGATGTGGCAGAGTATCTAGTAAAAAAGGGGATGCCTTTTAGGATAGCCCACGAAACAGTAGGAAAAATAGTTAGGTTTTGTATAGAAAATGATAAAAGGCTTGAAACCCTCTCTCTTTCACAATACGTATCCTTTTGTGATTTAATAGAGGATGATATTTTTGATATACTTAAACCTGAGTACTCCGTAAATAGCAAGAAATCCATAGGCGGTACAGCTCCAGAGGAAACAAAAAAATTAATTGAAAAATTAAAAAAAACAGAACTATATGAAAACAACACATAAAAATATTAGAAAATACCCTTTATTATACAGCATAATAACATTATTATTGATACTATCCTTGTTTTTAATATCATGCGGTAAAAAGGGAGCACCAACGTTAGAAGAAGAAAAAAATAAACCTTCTGAAAAAATCTCAAGTTATATCTTTATTTATAATAAACATACGATTGTCTGAAAAGGTAGTAATTGGGATAGACCCCGGCAGTATTGTTTGTGGTTATGGTGTTTTGCAAAGCCGCGGTAGAAATATCATATACATCACCTCCGGTGATATAAGGCTTCCTAAAACCGCACCGCTGCCAATAAGACTTAAGCATCTATATGAAGGGCTAACTGAGGTAGTGGAGATGTATAAACCGGATGAGGCAGTTATAGAGAAGATATTTTATTCAAAAGGGGTAACATCAGCCTTAAACCTTGGGCATGCTAGAGGGGTTGCCATGTTGTGTGTTTCAAAAGTTGGTATTCCCGTTATCGAATATAGCTCATTAGAGGTTAAAAAGGCTGTTACAGGCTACGGCAGGGCAGATAAGGTGCAGGTTATGGAGATGGTTAAACGAATACTAAATAAAACCGACCGTCTTACACAAGATAGCGGGGATGCCTTGGCTTTAGCCCTTTGCCACATACAACGGTGTGTTTTTAATTTGCAGCAATAATGGAACAAACATATAATGTGAAACAAATACTTGACCGTTTTTACGGGGTGTTTGATTTTAACGAAAGACTGTATAAAGACCCGATAGAGTTTCCACATAGATATAAAACACAACATGATATTGAAATAGCTGGATTTATAGCAGCAGCTTTAGCCTATGGAAAGGTTGGAAATTTTAAGACTATTATAGATGCCATTTTGGCAAAGATGGGCAATACACCTGCGGATTTTTTGTATGAATTTAACCCAGAAAAACAAGCAAAAACCTTTCAAGGCATACGTTATAGGTTTAATACAAACGACGATATAGTAGCCCTTCTTTACATACTACATATTATTTTAAGTAAATACGATTCGGTAGAAAATCTTTTTAAAAGTTTTAATGCAACTACTGTATATGACACTCTAATAAGTTTTACAAATTATATACTAAGTATGGATATGTCTGCTGTATACGGCCATCAATATACGGAGCTGCCAAGTGGCCTTAAACAGTTTTTTCCAAGTCCATCAAAGGGAAGTCCTTGCAAGAGATTAAATATGTTTTTACGATGGATGGTGCGAAAAAAAGATATAGACTTTGGACTTTGGCAGCTGTTTTTACCATCAGATTTAATAATACCGTTAGATGTTCATATTGCAAGAATTTCAAAATGCCTTGGATTAACAAAAAGAAAGACAAACGAATGGCGCACAGCTAGTGAAATCACAGAAAGTTTAAAGGAGTTTGACCCATCGGACCCCCTAAAGTATGATTTTGCCCTGTGTCATTATGGAATTTCCGGTAACTGTAAAGCAACCAGAGACGAACGGTTATGCTCTTCATGTATACTATACCTAAACAAATAACGTTACAAGAAACATAGGGGAACCTCATAGGTCTGCCCCTACACATCTATTTGTAGGGGCGAACTTATGTGAGGGAGGTGTGTAGGCACACATTTTATCTAAAAGGGTTTTTCCCCGCTCTTCTAATCCTTTTTCCTTTATTTATCCCTCGCAAAACTTAATAGCCTCTATCATACTATCAGGATTTGCCTTACCTGTCCATGCTATATCATAAGCAGTTCCATGATCTGGGGATACCCTTATAAATGGTAATCCAATAGTTATATTAACGCCATGGTCGAAGGCTATCATTTTTAACGGTATAAGACCTTGATCATGATACATAGCTACAATTATATCTACTTTACCATTGTATGCCTTGTAAAATATAGTATCAGGTGGATAGGGACCATCAACTGGTATGCCAAGCTTTTGAGCCATAGCAATAGCTGGTTTAATTTCTGTTATTTCTTCATCGCCAAAAAGTCCTTCCTCACCAGCATGGGGATTAAGACCGGCTACTGCTATGCGGGGATTTGGCAAACCAAGCATTAGGGCTGCCTTTTGTGCTAATTTTATAGTTTTCAGTACCGATGATTGGGTTATAAGGGCTGGCACTTTTTTGAGGGCTGTGTGTATGGTTACAAGTATGACCCTAAGTGGACCACCGCAAAGCATCATAGCGTATTCTTTAGTACCGGTTAAGTGGGCAAGGAGTTCGGTATGCCCTGGAAAATTTATATTTGCAAGCTTCAGAGATTCCTTTGAAATAGGAGCTGTTACTAATGCCTTGCCTTCTTGCTTTAGCAGGAACTCTACAGCCTTTTCTATGTACGCAACAGATGCCCTACCGGCGGCAGCCGTTGGTTTGCACTTTACAAAGTGCTCGGTTTCATTAAATGGTATTATATTTAGTGCATCAGGGATAGCATCTTTTGGCGTACTTATTTTGTTTAGCTGAACTTTGGCATTAAGAAGTAAAAGCGCTTCCTCTAAAACACCGGTGTGGCCTACAAATACCAAATCTTTTATGCCTGCAAGATATGCCTTTAGCGCCACTTCAGCACCAACACCGGCTGGGTCTCCCATAGTTATTAATATCTTAGAGCTCAATATCCACTTCCTTAGAAAATTCCCTTAATAAGTCAAAACCATCCCACACAGATGAAAACTGTAAGGACTTACCCACTGAGACAATCCTATCTATGCCACGTGGTTTAGTCTTATTAAGAAAACATAGTATTTCGTCTCTTGTAAAGCCTATAACGCTTACCGTTTGCTCCTTAGCAGTCAATACGCATTGTAGTGCGTCAAGGTCGGATAATATCAACTCATAGAAAAGACCTCCTCCGCAGTGTAGGGTGCGGTCTATGCTTTCAGGGGTTTTTAGGAGAACTCGATTTAGCAGGTTTAGGTCTGTTTTTTCGATTTTTATGTTATCGTATTTAATTGCCAGGCTTTGCATAGTTGCAAGTTTATCTACTGCCTTTGAGGCTATGAAGTCTGGACTTTTTTTAATTATAATATCTTTAAGCATTTGCCAAAAGATTGTCCTTGCTAGGTCTGCGTCATCCGAATTACCTATCCACACGACAAGCCTTGGAGATGAGCAAGCCATCTGATTAAACCAGTAGGCATCGTTATAGAATTTTTCTATGGTGTGAGTTTTATCTTCCATTTCGATAAAGGCATGGGCATTAATTATGCAAAGAGAAAATCTATCGGCAAAGGCCAACTCAACGGCTGTTGGGCGCAAAGGGATTTTTCTTATTGTACTAATGGTGTTATCGCCTCCCCAGATTATGCGGACGTTACAAAGCCCTGAAAAGTAAGCGGTTATGTCTTCGTTGTGGCCGTAGTGTACCAGCATGAATCTGCGGGCGGTACGGTCATCCTTTATACTATTTATGGCATTGATTAGCAGTTGAACTTGTGGGGCTGTGTGGGTAGATAACCGTATGATATTAGTATTTCCTGCAAGCATGGATAAAAACCATGAATATATAAAAATAGTATCAACATTGGCTGGTGCTATGTGAAAGGCAAGACCACGGCCAATTAGAAAGTGGTTACGCCATTTGGTTTCAAAGTCTGATCTAAGTTTAAGGATATTTGCCGGTCTCAGCCAAAAGGCAAGGGCTACTAGTTCTGGCAGGGTTTTTAGTGTATTATCCTTAAAAATTGTATCTGAAAGTGCGCTTATAAACTCAATAACATCAGGAGCAAAGGGGGTAAGGGGACATTCTGATAGGAGGCTTTCTATATTGGTTGACGGTGGTGATATAATGCTATAGTTCAATGTGTTCCTCCATGTGTTAATGTAAAGGGCTGTAGGCATGGGTGTCGCTACACCCTCTAAGTTCAGCCTTAGGGAGTCGCCCTTCTATGTGAAAATATTTCCCCATTCTACCACATTTGCAGGTATCCTCACCGTAAATCATACCAAGGTCTTCTGTTAACAGTATGTGTCCGGGATAACTATGTGGTAAAATAGAGAGCACTTCTACGATACCGTTTGTGTTAAATGGTGCACATGACCAATCGTAAGGCTGCCTTACTATAATATCAGCAAAATTCGGCGCATGCAAAAACCCCTCCGTACATTCCATAAAGATAGAGCCCACTTGTTCTACCATGCCATAAAAATTATATATACGGCCAAGGTTACATACCTGTTTGAGTTCTGCCTTAAAGGTAATGTTGTCAACCGCCTGTTCCGAGAGCTTTTTCCATCCACCACTATGTATTAAAGTAGCACGTCCAAGGTCATAGCTTTTGCCTATTTCTTTTAGGCGTTTATATAGATAGCTCCACACCATAAAGGTAAAGCCAAAGATTAAGATGTCCTCGTCTTTGTGTACGCTTAGAAAGCGTTCGAGGGTGTCCACGTTTAATACCATTTGTTCATCAAGGAGGTATGTGTGGTCCTTGCCGAAGTTTGAAATGCCAAGTATGCCAGCACCACGTGCTGAGTGGGTTTGACGGTTGCGGATTATGCTTTCGCTATCTATAATCAACATGGGGAGGCGTTTTTTACCGATAAAGTCCTGCACTATGTTAACAAGAGCGCGGGTTTGATATAGGGCGGTTTCCTTATCCAGCGTAATTTGTGAAAGGCGCTGGGAGGTCGTTCCACTGGATGTGAGCGTCTTTATGACTTGTGTTTGTTGTACGCTTGAAAGGGCGAAGTCTTTAAAGAGTCTAACAGAAAGAAAGGGCATGTCTTCAATTGTGCTAAATGAGCTATGTTCAATGCCAGTGGCTGAGAGTATTTTGTGATATGCAAGGCAGTGGGTTTTGTGATGGTTTATAAGAAGATTGAGCGTTTCTGCTAAAAAAGTATGTTTTGTTTCTTTAGATAGCGAGTATGGTTTCTGTGTAAAGAGAGCTTCTATGTTCATAATTAAAAGTTCCTGCCTTCAAATATATTAGCATAAAGGATTTTACCGGCTGATGACTTTGGTATTACCTCTATTTCAAAGACCTCAACTACACTATGATGAAACCCATATTTAGCAACTACAGCCTTTTTTATACTTTGAGAGTCCCGTGCCTTTGTGTTTGCTATTAAAAGCATATCATCACGCCCGCCGCACACACAGACAAAGCCAAGCCCGTTAAGAAAGCCTTCAATGTCTTCGAGGTTTACGCGGTTTCCAAAGAGCTTTAGAAAGCGTTTCTTACGACCTGTGATATAAAAATATCCTTCCTTATCAAAGTATCCGATGTCGCCTGTTGAGAGCCTACCCATAAGCTCATCCCCTTTGCTTAGGTCCTGAGCCTCCGTAGCATAGCCCATCATAACGTTATCCCCGTTATAGATAAGCTCTCCCTCCGTGTAGGGGGTGGTTATTTTCTCGTTATTTTCCGTAATCAACGTTAAAGAGCCACCGGGTATCGGTATCCCAATACTTTTATGTTTACGTACGTTATCCTTTGGTGGTAGATATGATATGCGTGCGGTTGCCTCAGTTTGGCCGTACATTACATAAAAATCAATCCCACGCTGCCGTGCCTGATTGGCAAACTCAAGGACTAATTCTGGGGCAAGTCTGCCGCCTGCTTGGGTTATATATTTTAAAGATGGCAGTTTCATAGTAAAAAATCGTAGTTTTTTAAGTATCTCATAGGTGTAGGGAACACCGGCAAGTGAGGTCAAGGAGTTGGTTTTAACGAAATTCCAAAACTCACGTGTAACTATGGAGTCATCCGTCATAAGTATAGTAGCACCTGAAATGAGGTGGCTATTTATGACAGAAAGTCCGTAAGAATAGTGCATGGGAAGGGTGGTTACGGGGCGCTCGGTTTCGTTAAGATTTAGGTAAGTGGCTATGGCATGGGCGTTAGCGTTTAGGTTTTTAAGGGTTAGGCGCACTAACTTAGAACTACCAGTGCTGCCTGATGTCGTTAGCATTAATGTAAGGGCTGGGTGTATGGCACGTTGAGGTGGAAGGTTAGATTTAATAAGGGTGCAATCGGAGTTTGTGTAAATTGTATGGTAAGCAGCGTGTTGGTATTCATTAGTAAGCCACAGGTAATCCGGTTTATATATATTAATTAATTCTTCTAAAGAGCTGTGCTCCATATTGTTATCTAAAAGCAAGGCAGCACTATTACTGTATATGTTAGCAAGATATGCTGCCACCGTTTGCAGCGTATTTTTACACAAAATAAAGATGAGGCATTTGCGTTTTTCTATGTACGCTGATATTTCTTCACATAAGAGGTGTAGTTCTTTGTATGTTACATGCTGACCACTTTTAGTGATAACGGCAGTGTTTTCTTTATATTTATCAAAAATATTTAATAAACTCATTTATATATCTTGTGAAATCCCACAAGTGTCTTTTCATATTTAAAATCAAAATAATTATATAGGTTGATAATTTTTAGATTTGATGCAGAGATAATTGTGTGTGCGCGTTTAACGTTACGGGTTTTTAGATTGTGTAAAAAAGCCGCCCAAAAGCTAACAGCAATTAAAGCCGCCCTACCCTTTGTGCCGCTTAGTATAAGGTGAGCGGTATCGCTATTTACGTCTTGGCAGTGAAATGCCATAACCTCACCTTTTAGTTTATAAACGCTAAACTCCTTCTTCTGCTCAACTAATGAGTCTATCCAATTATAAAACCGAAACCTTGCCTTTTCTATATCAATATGTATATCCTCATGGAAACGGCTATAATGAAAATCATAGCGCGCTATTTCCCTGATTTGCTCAAAGTCCTCCGACTCAGCCGGGGTTAAAATGGGCGGGTTTTTAATATTTTGTAAAAAGTCGTACGTTAATATATCGTTTTTAGAAATTACAAAGGATGTCTCAGCATAGTAAAACCCAGCCTCCTGAAGGCTAGCCTTTATTACCTTATCATTGGCATCAACCCTTGTATATGTAAACCTAACATCGTTGGCTGCATTTAAGGCGTCAAACTTGATAAGTAAACCCTTAAGCGCTTCAGGCGTTTTGTAAACTATATCCAATATTTCGTTTGTATTCAAGCCAAAATTTTTAGTATCCCACGGCGTATAGCGGTAAGATAGATAGTTTTCACTGTCTTTTTCGATTTTTAAGTTATTCACTGTCTTTTAAATTTATCGTATCTTTAATAATATAAAGTGGGCGTCCCTTTGTCTCATCAAACACCTTACCAATGTATAAGCCAAGTATACCCATATTGGCAAAGAGTAAACCTATGAGAAAGAAAAATGATACCATTATGCTAGTCCAGCCGGTAACGTGTATGGAAAACAAAAAGTATTTTATAATTAAGTATATTCCATAGACCAGAGATAAAAGGGAGATTAAAAAACCAAACTTGATGGAAAGCCTAAGCGGCTTATTTGATTGGGAAACGATGATGTCCATAGCAAGATTTATCAGTTTAGAAAAACCGTAGGACGTTTGGCCAGCAAAGCGCTTATCATGTACAATATCAACAAATGCTATATTAAAGCCCATCCATTGTATAAAAAGCGGGAAGGCTCGGTTATGTTCCCTGAGTTTCCTAAAATTTTCAATAACGTATCTTCTTGATATACTAAAATTAGCAACCGTGTTATCAAATTTATTGTCTGAAAGGTAGTTAAAAAGCGTATAAAAGAGTTTAGAACTAAGGTTTTTAAAAAATCCATCCTGACGCTCCACCCGTCTACCAAAAACGACGTCATATCCTTCGATGGCTTTATAGTAGAGTTTCTTAATTTCTTCCGGTCTATCCTGTAAATCGCAGTCCATAACAACAACGTAATCGCCTGATGCAATGTCTAAGCCAGCTGTAATAGCATAGTGTTGGCCAAAATTTCTTGAAAGTGAAACCGCCTTAATACGTTTATCGGTTTTAGTGAGGTTGTGTATCACCTGCCAAGAGTTATCCGGACTTGAATCATTTACAAGTATGATTTCGTAATCTATCGCAATATCAGCTAAAGTATGCGTTAGGCGCCTGCATAGCTCATCCAAGCAGCTATCGCAGCCATACACAGGAACTACTACGGAAATACTTAATGCCTTGTTTTCCATAATTTTATAGCTTAATGATTTATATACTATAAAGTCAATTAAAAATTAAGAATAGTAACCTCCTTCATTTTTATATTATTATAACATTTTCTTATATTAAATCTAAATGAGCTATATATGATATAATGCGTATGTTTATATGTTAAATATCTCATATCAAAAAACTACCATTAAAAGGCTTTTAGCTATTTCAATATTATGTCATATGCTGAATTTAGCATAAAATTAATATTAAATTTTTAGAAACCTGCCTTTTTTATAATAAAAACAACTACCTTCTAATAGGCATATATATTGCATTTCTAAACAGACAATTAAAAACAACAAATCTTACGTGGTCCTAATTAGGGGGTAAGTATGAGGAATTTGGTAAAGGGATTTTTTGTGATATTTTTATTGATGTTAATCGTACCAAGCGGGGCGAGGGCGGATTTAGATTTATGGACAATCTCAAATCCTTCACCTTCTGCAACTACTTTCAATGATTTATATGATGATGGTACAACGATGGTAGCAGTGGGTGATGGTGGTTCCATATTTTATTCAACAAGCGGTACTTCATGGACAAAGGCAACCTCTGGTTCATTTGCAAATTTGTATGGGGTTACAAAAGGTGCTGATGGTTCAGGTAACACACTGTATGTTGCTGTAGGTGCTACTGATGATTCAACGGGTTATGGTACTATCTTAACCTCTTCAGACCTCGCAACATGGACAAAGA
>JAGYWI010000054.1 GCA_018606805.1 Candidatus Magnetomicrobium cryptolimnococcus | reverse complement strand
TGAAAAGTTAGCAATTCCTATAATCCTTACTCCTTCTCCTGTAGCAAATGACATACTTTCTGTATTAAACATACAATTACCTAAGCCTAAAAAAGCCGCTTAAATAGTTTTTGCCCACTACCACAATCATTTTAGTTACATAACCAATTGATTTATAATATTTATTTTAATTGCTTATATTTTTGTTAGCCAACATCCGCTGCAAATAAAGAAGAACTGCAAAAAATTATGGTGGACCCCTTTGTCAAGACAATTTTTAATATCTTTTTGTTACTCCTCCTTTATCATTTTTTTAGTTAAAGCCGTTCAAATATACATCTATTGGTTTCTTGTATCCAAGAGCCTTGTGATGTCTTTTGTTGTTATATAATTCCACATAGTTACTAATGCCATTTCTGGCCTCTTTGACGCTCTGGTAATCTTTTATATACACCTACTCATATTTTAATGACCTCCACAATCTTTCAGTGAAGATGTTATCCATACAGCGCCCCTTGCCGTCCATACTTATTTGGATACCATTTTTATCTAAAGTTGCTGTAAAACTATCACTTGTAAACTGTGAACCTTGGTCAGTATTAAAAATCTCTGGTTTCCCTATAATAAAAGCATTTGCTAACGCTTTCATACAAAAATCCACTTCTAAACTGGTTGACAATTCCCATGATACTATATATCTACTATACCAATCCATAATTACCACTAAGTATACCCATCCCTTAAAAATCCTTATGTATGTTATATCTGTCCCCCATACTTGATTGCTTTTTGTTATATCCAAACCTCTTAGTAGATACGGATATTTTTTGTGTTCTGGGTTCATTTTACTTAATTGTGGTTTTGGATATATAGCCTCTATACCCATCTTTCTCATCAACCCTTGTACTCTTTTTCTATTTACTGTATGATTTTTCTCTCTTAATACCTCCGTCATCTTTCTTGAACCATAAAACGGTGTTATCGTATATTGCTCATCTATCAGTCTCATAAGCTCTAATTCATAGGTATCTACTGCAGGCTTATAATATATGGCAGCCCTTGATAACCCTAATAATTCTGCAACTGTTAGTCCTATATTTTTTTTCAACCAGTCTAGCTCAACTTTCTGTTGCCCTATCTGCCTGTACAGTTCCTCTATAAGCTTTTGATTATCATCTTTACTTTTATCACCCTTCCTTTCAAATAACCTGCTGGCTTCATCTTGTAGACACTACGCCACTTCCTTATCTGAGTAGGATGCACCTCATACTTACTTGCTAATTCTGCTGTTGTTTTCTCCTCCTTTAATGCTTCTATTGCTATTTTTGCCTTCAATGCTGCCGTTAAGCTTTCTCTTATTATCTATGTATTAACCTCCTTATTTTTCTTCTCTCTTCCCTTCCTCCTGTAACTTAACATACTGTCTAAATTTATGGGTCCATTATACTTTTTTTATTCTTTAATGGTGATGTGTTCATAAAACGTTCTTATACGTCTCATTGCTCTGACAGACATAACTATCCCCTCTTTTTCACCATTTCCAGAATCAGCGAATCCACCAAAAGGTGCCTCTTCTGTCCTATAACTTGGCGGTCCATTCCAACTAAACTGCCCCACACAAATGCTATTTTGTAGCTCCATAGCCTTTTGCCTGTTTTTTGTTGCAATTGCCCCTGCTAACCTAAAATTATCTGATTTTATAATTTTTATAGCCTCATAAACATCTTTTATTCTGATTATTGGGGCAACAGGTCCGAAGGTCTCTTTAACAACAAGTTCACTTGAAGGTCTAACGTTATCTATTATCGTAGGACAATAAAGGGCGCCATTTCTTATATTCCCATAAATAAGCCTTCCACCTTCTTCAATAGCACGATTAACCCTTTCTTGTATCAAAACCGCAGCATTTTCGTTAATAACACACCCTATATCTATATCCTTATCCATAGGATCTCCATATTTTAACCTTTTTGTGAGTTCTATAAATTGTTCTATAAACTCATCTGCAATATCGTTTTGGAGCAATATCCTCTTTATAGACGTACATCGTTGCCCCGAATTATCAAATGCTGATAGAGCAATCCTTGTAGCAATAGATATATCTGCGTCATTTAATACAACAAATGCTGAATTATCTCCAAGTTCAGGTATAAATTTTTTTAATTCATTGCCGTTGTTTACCATCTTCCTAGCGATATACTTTCCAACCTCTACAGAGCCTGTAAAAGTTACAATATCAAGTTTTGGAAATGTTACCAATTGCTCAACTATTTTTTGAGGTGGTATCCCCGTAATAATATTTACCATATTTGGTGGTAAACCATTCTTAGTAAGCATATCGATAAGATATAGCGCCGTAAGCGGTGTTTTTTCTGATGGTTTAATCACCATAGTGGTGCAAGATGCTATTGCTGGACCTACTTTATGAGCCACCATATTTAAAGGATGGTTAAATGGGGTTATACCTATTATAAGGTCCCATGGTTCAGATATAACCGTTAATTTTGGTAGTCCGTAACTATCACTGCTTGCAAAATCCTTAGATAAATCTATTTTTTCAATAAGCTCAGCCTGAATTGCCGATTGATTAAAACAGTTAATAGCTCTATTAACTTCATACAGGGATTGCTTAATACATAATCCTGATTCTTTTGTTATAATTATGGCTATGTCATCTTTTTGTTGTTCAAGGGTTTTGGCTGTCTTTTTTAAGATATTTGCTCGCTCTATACTAGAGAGCTTACATTTAGTTTTGTAGGATAATTCTAATAAATTATTGATTTCATTTTCTGTATTAATATAAACATTGTCTACAATTTCTTTTGTATAAGGATTAACTATACTGTATTTGTGTTGTGAATTCATAGTTATTCTTATATATTATTAAATAGTACATCTTCAAAAAGTTCTTTAGTATCTGGAAATGCACTTTCTTTAGCAAAGGCTATAGCTGTCTCTATTTCAGCGTCAATTATGTTTATCATATCTACAAAGTCATCTTCCGTTATTATACCCATACTTTTGGTAAAATCCTTGTGATGTTCTATTGGACAGTTTTTTATCCACTCATCGAGTTCACTTTGTGGACGACACCCCTTAATATAATCATAGTTTGGTCCAACATGCTCCATCCACCTATAGGTTTTACATTCTATGAAGCTAGCCTCGCCACTATCCCTTGCCATATCCACAGCATTTTTGGCAGCATTATACACATCCATAACATTGTTACCATTAACCTGTAAGCTATTTATGGAACAAGCCTGCGCCTGTCTTATAATATCATCAGTAGCTCGTCTTGCTCGTAAATGGGAATTTGTAGCATAAAAATTATTTTCACATACAAATATTACTGGCAATTTCTTTAAAGAGACAAAATTTAAACTTTCTTGTAAAGTCCCTTCATCAGCGGCACCATCACCAAAAAATACCACTGTTACTTTGTTATCTCTCTTCATTTTAGAAGCCAAAGCTGTACCTATTCCTAATGGTATACCACCTCCGACAATTGCTGTTGTTCCCCAAATACCCCTCTCCGTGTCTACAAGGTGCATAGAACCACCTTTTCCTTTAGCACACCCGGATTTTCTCCCATAAAATTCTGCATAAAGAATACTGGGTGGGGTACCTTTTGCCAGACAATGACCATGACTTCTGTGAGTTGAAAACACATAATCATCATTCTTTAGATGAACACATACACCACAGGCAATTGCCTCTTGTCCTATATATAAATGTACCGGAGTTTTCATATCTTGAACGCTATACACATCTATTATCTTTTCTTCAAACCTTCTAATTAATAACATTTTTCTCAACAGCTCTAATATAATAGCCTTGTCTGCTTTCATTATTTCTTCAATCTCCATATTTTCACTATTCAAATCACAACTTTTGCCATAGTATATTATATGAAAAAGGTTTTCTAATATCTTCATATGGAATTTTAAGTTGTTTTTTTTATGAATTATTATATGCCTCTTCTATTATAAAATATAACTCACTATCAGCCGTAACCTCTGAAAAATCTATAAATTTATTTAATGTACAAAAATAATTAAACATTAAAAAAGCAGTTTATTATCCAAACCCCTTCTGGTTTGATTGATAGATTAAAACAATAAAGAGAATACTCATTTTTTTCATTATAATCTGCTAATAATTTTGTGCTAAAGTTTCCAATATAACAATACCGTTCGGCATAATTAGTGTATTCCCACTATAAGTTTAATAGTATCAGGATTAAATAAGTCCATAAATAAGTTTCTAACTGTGGTAAGCCAATGGATTCCTATTTTCCAGTATCGT
>JAGYWI010000091.1 GCA_018606805.1 Candidatus Magnetomicrobium cryptolimnococcus | reverse complement strand
GCATCTTAGAAGCTCTTGGTTTATGTAGAGAAGCAATGCTGGTAGTGTGGCTAATATGTGCAAGGATTTTGTTTCAAGGCTCTAGACTTAAAGCAGTAAGGATGTCTAAACAATATGCAATTAAAACTGTTTTAGGCATAGATAGCGTAAATAAACAAGGGCTGTATGACGCCCTTGACTGGTTATATAAAAGGCAAACGGCAATAGAAAATAAGCTACATAAAGGTAGGGTAGAAGAAGTTTTTCTTTATGATGTAACATCATGTTATTTTGAAGGACAACACAACGAATTGGCAGATTATGGTTACAATCGGGATGGCAAGAAGGGGAAAAAGCAAATAGTTATAGGATTATTAACAGATGTGGAGGGAGAACCTTAAGGTGTACCCATTCATCAAGACAATTTTTAATATCTTTTTATTACTCCTCCTTTGTCAATTTTTTAGTTAAGCCCGTTCAAATACACATCTATTGGTTTCTTGTATCCAAGAGTCTGAGGTCATTGTCTTTGTGAACGTATAAAAGAGGACCAAGTGTGCTATCAGGACAGCAGTCTTGGTGTTTTGGACATTTATCTATGAGGAACATAAGTAGACTTACCGTTTTGCATTTAATCGGACAACAGAATACATGAAGCTATCGTCGTGTGTTGTATTGGTGGTGTCGCATTTTATCGCCAGCTAAGCATAGAGGAGTACCATCGGAATCAAGTAAAGTTTTAGGATTACAGTAATTCTAATTTTGGCAGACAGAAAAAACAATTTGTGTTATGTGTTTTTCGTATGTTTAATATCTAATAGTTAAAACGGATGTTGGCTAACAAAATATAAGCAATTAAAATAAATATTATAAATCAATTGGTTATGTAACTAAAATGATTGTGGTAGTGGGCAAAAACTATTTAAGCGGCTTTTTTAGGCTTAGGTAATTGTATGTTTAATACAGAAAGTATGTCATTTGCTACAGGAGAAGGAGTAAGGATTATAGGAATTGCTAACTTTTCA
>JAGYWI010000053.1 GCA_018606805.1 Candidatus Magnetomicrobium cryptolimnococcus | reverse complement strand
GCCATTTTCTCTATACGATTCACGCAATAAAATCCTCGTGTGCTTTTTACCACTAGACGTTTTAACAGTTGAATAGTCAAGATACATAGTGGCTACTATTATACATAAATTAAAGTTAAAAATAAAGTAGTTATATGGTTATAAAAAATATTATAGTGGCTACTATTTTTAGGCAAAAACTAACATAAGTCTATGTTTTTAAATGATTATCTTAAAATAACTATAAAATTGTTAGCCAACATCTGCTTCAATAATACCGTTAAGCTTTCTCTCATTATATATGTATTAACCTCTTTATTTTTCTTCTCTCTTCCTTTCCTTCTGTAACTTAACATACTGTCTAAATTTATTGGTCCATTATATTTTTTTCTTGATTAAAAAATATTAATTTTTAAGTTCTAAAAATATTATTTACTTTATTTTGCCTTTTCCATTTTTTTTATTAAACTATTAAGTATTTTGTTTTAGTAATAATTTTTAGCTTGAAAATAAACCTGATTACAAATTTTTAATAAATCACAAATTAAGTTGTTAAGTTTACTTTTTATTATTACTTTAATTTTGTTTTATTTTTTACATATCCACTTTAGTTTAAAAAAAAGGGTTAGCAAGTTCAACCCATCCTGCTTTAATTCTTTTCATTTCGTTCCCCTCTAAACCCGTTTAAAATGCGTTTTAAGCTTCTTTTTGACCTAAGTAAAGGTTTTAACCATTTTTTATTCAAAAACTGTTTTTAAGGCCTTTTAGGGGGCTATAATGAGAAATTCTTTTTTAAGTAGCTTTCTCTAACTGTTCTCACTGTTTTTTTATGATACATTAAGCAGTTGTTGACTTTTTATGTTTTTTTAAAAAATCAATTGAAAGCTTTTTAGTGAAAGATATTTAAACATATATGTTTTAGAAATTGTTTTTTCATACACCAGTTTGGTTTTTATTTTAAGGTTTAAAAAACTTTAGATAAACCTGTTTTTGTGGGGAAACATTATTTTTGTACCCTGTTTATAAGCCTATATTTTTAATTTCAAGCGCCATGAGTACTCATTGCTGTTTTTCTTTTTCTTCTTTTGACACACTTTTTGACACACTAAATTCTTTTTGTGTAAATAGTGTATAAAAAAAGAGTATAAAGAGTATAGTGAGGCCGGATTAAATTGGATTGATCCTTAAAAAATCCTTTATTTTAAGTATTTTATAGCCATTTTACTATATTGAAAATTAGCTAAAAATTTGCGGCAAATATCACCTGAAAAAAAAGTTACTAACAGAAAAAATTATTTATTTTCAATCTGTTAACCCTTTCTACTCTTTAGTGAAAAAATTTGCGGCAAATATCACCTTTTTTTGCGGCAAATATCACCTGAAAAATAAGCAAAATACCAAAAAAAGTTTTATTTACAATGACTTATAGCTATTTTTAAAGATTTGCGGCAAATATCACCTGAAAAATTTAAAAAAAATTTAAAAAAGCTTTTATTTTAAGGATTTAGAATAATAGCTTTTCAATCTCTAACAAAAAAAACTTTTAAATTCAATAACTTAAAAATTTACCGAAAAAACGAAGTAAAAATTTGTTAAGTTATTGAATTTAAAAGAAAAATTTTTTTTATCCCTTCTCAGAACAATTTCCAAAAAAATATATCTATTAGTTTTAATGTATTATTACTAATAAACTTGTTAAAAAGAAAAATTTTTTGATTTTAAGGGCTAACTATAAAATTATTTCCATGAATATAAATTAATTTTTATCCACTTATTTTTTTAGAAAAATTTCTATAAGATCGTAATTATTTGTTATTTCTAAATAATGTTCAAATTCTTCTTCTTGTATAAGTTGAGTTTTAGTAAAATTAGTGATTTCTGTATTAATAATCGCTTGGTAAGCGACACCTTCTTTACCATATTTTTCATAGCTATTTCTGGCAAAAGGATTTTTTAAGGCTTGCCGGTGAATTTCTTGTTGCTGTTGTTCTTTTTTCTCTTTATTTAAGATTTTTATATGTTTTTGATATTTTTCGTTAATAAATTTTTCCCAAAGATGCTCCAATTTTTCTCTCTTTTTGATTACTTCTATTCTTAGTTTTTCTTCTTTTTCCTGTTTTTTTTTGACTTGGATTTTAGCTAAAAATTCATTAAAGTAACCTTGAGTAGCAGAAAAAGTTTTCATATCAAAATTAGTTTTTTGTGCTTCTAGTAAAGCATAATCTATAAAATTAGTGATCCATTTTCTACCTAATTGTTTCAAAAAATTTTTAGCTAAAATGATTTCTTTTTCAGACAGATGTCCTGTTTCAGCATTTAATTCTTGCAATCCGCTTTTTTGTTTATAAAAATAGGCTACAACTTCAATAGCAGTTATTTGAAATTTATCCACTCTCTCTTTAAATTGAAGTTCCAATTGTTGAGGATTTTTATTAAATTCTTCATAGTCTTCTTTAAACCCATTTCCTGCAGTAGCTACCACTTTAAACCCATTTTTAACTTTTCGATTCTCTATGTCATAATCATATATTAATTGACATTTCTCATTTTTTAAACAATCTAAATGTGGAGTTAATTGTCTTTTAGCTTGACTTTTATGAGTCTTAGGAGTAAAACCTAAAACACTAACTATAGCATTATAATCTTTTTCTATTTTTTGAGTAGCACTTAATTCTCCTTTTTTTTCCATTTGTTTTCTTTGAGCAGAAAAAGCCCTGAAAAAATCTAAAAACAACACTTTGGCAGGAGTGGGTAAGTCTTCATAGCGAGCATAATTTACAGGTAGATGGTTTTTATTGTTAAAACTTTCTAAAAAGCGATCGTCTAAATAAATTAAACCTGCTCGTAATTCATCTCCTTCTCCAATAACTTGTAAATCCTTTAAATAATTCATGGTACCCGCAAACCATTTTTTATTTTTACGATCTAGTAAAAAGTAAGTAGTGTTTATTAAGGTAGAACGTAATTGATACAAAGCATTTTTTATCGTGCTATCATTTTGGCCAGATTTTTGTAATCCTAAAAATTCTCGCAAGGTCTTCATTTCAAAAGGAATTGGGTTTTTAGCGGGTCGTCCATAATAAGTGAGAAAACGATCGATAAAGTCACAAATTTGAAATGCAGTTACAGAAGGATAACCCAACTTAGTCACGGGCAAAATTTCGTAATTAATTTCTATACGTTCTTCCTGAATAGTAACTGTTTCACAATGCTTTATTGGCTCTGTTAGATTTTTAGCTTTTTGTGGATCATGACAAAAATAACCAATATGGTTTAAAAAATTAATATCCTTGACGATTCTTTGTTCTTTTAAGAAATCTTTAGGATTAAATTTACTCAAATGCACACCTCGCATAAAGATTTAAATTTTATCTAAAAGAAATTATGCTTCTTTTATCTAAAAGAAATTGCTTAATTTTTTAATAGCAATTTTTAAATCCAACAAATTTCAAACAAGTCCTTCTTTTTGCTCCATCCAACTGCTCTAAATCTTATTTTAACTGACTGACTCTTTTAAATCTTCAAGAAATGATACTCTTCCAATCGCACAAATACCTCCTTTTGCTGGATGCCATGCCCCAAAATGTTCTATTATTTCGTCAGTCTTTGGCAACCTTACTGTACTTCCATCAATAGCTAAAAGGCGAAATCCGTTCCACATTTTATGGAAAATATTATCATAGCCATATGTTGACACTTCCTTGTTTAATTCCTCAAAAGCAGAATGTTTTAATTTCTTTATAGCCTTACATAATGCACTTTTTGATACCTCTCTTATACATATCTGTTTGTTCTTGAGTATCTTAAAGAAACCATCAAGCTCATCTTGCAAAGAACATTTTATAAGGTTTATTGTAAAGAGTATTAAATGACTAAATGGTAATTTCCTCTTACGAGTAAAATCCTTTTCTTCAACTTTATGCCTATTAGCAAAATCATCTGAAAAAATCTTTTCTTTTATTTTTCCAATTAAAGTAGCACACTTTCTGAAGAGCAAAATCCATACCAGACACAATAGCGTTCATAATATTTTTTTCCTTTGTTATAATATTTTTAATAATTTCATAATTTTTATTGTATACTCTTCTTCTCATTTTTTCAATCAATATCGTTGGTTGCTTAAGTTAATGACATTGAAGCTGGATTTAACTATATTACTTATAGCAGATGTTGGCTAACAATTTTATAGTTATTTTAAGATAATCATTTAAAAACATAGACTTATGTTAGTTTTTGCCTAAAAATAGTAGCCACTATAATATTTTTTATAACCATATAACTACTTTATTTTTAACTTTAATTTATGTATAATAGTAGCCACTATGTATCTTGACTATTCAACTGTTAAAACGTCTAGTGGTAAAAAGCACACGAGGATTTTATTGCGTGAATCGTATAGAGAAAATGGC
>JAGYWI010000090.1 GCA_018606805.1 Candidatus Magnetomicrobium cryptolimnococcus | reverse complement strand
GGCTGCAGGCCTGCGTGAAAATACGCGGCGGCATTTTGCCCGCCCCCCATTCAATAATATGGGGGGTAACCTACCATTCCTCCCCCTTTATATTTCGTATGGTGGGAAACATGTTGTTTCTTATGCATTGACGTGACAACTAACGAAAAAAGGGCAACACCTTTCGATGTTGCCCTTTCTCGTGCTGGGGTTCCGATATCTTTTTATCGGAAGATCATTTTATCTTTTTATCCAAAGATAAAATTATCTTTTTGCCTGAAATGTTCATGTATGCAACATCTCATGCCATAATTGGGTTGCCCGGCAAGGTCTTCGACCACCTTGTCAGGGACGCATCTGAATGGAGCAGGCTGCGCCGGCATTCGCCCGGTGTCAATCATACCCTCATTTCGTCCTTAAATGGCCTTCTATGCGTCCGAAAGCTCGGTTGGGGGGTCTGTGGGTAGGGGTCACAATGGAATCGCTCTAAAGCCCCACAGAAGCCTTCAGACCTGAGAGCGCTGGGTACACACCCAGGAACTGATAAGCGTTGAACTGTGAATCGTTTCAACGCCCCCGATCGACACTGCGGCTCCGCCGTAAGGATCAGGGGAACGGCGCCTGATGCCCTTCGATGGGTTTGGGAAGCCTTTCCCCTTTCTCCCCTGCTCACCACCGTAAGGGGGTGGCAGCACTTTAGATTTACTGTGACTATCACGTTAAATCTTCTCTGAGTTACCTTCAACAATAGTAGCGGGGTATGGGCCGCAGGGCCCATGTAGACCACTGCGTTTGAATGCCTGGTTGTTTGAGTGCGGCCGTTTTGCTTGATCGGTTGATGAGGTGCGCGCGCCATGCCAAACCGTTTTTTGTTTGCAGGCCTGCAGCGCTGGGGGACACATGTGACACACGGGGCTGCAGGCCTGCGTGAAAATACGCGGCGGCATTTTGCCCGCCCCCCATTCAATAATATGGGGGGTAACCTACCATTCCTCCCCCTTTATATTTCGTATGGTGGGAAACATGTTGTTTCT
>JAGYWI010000052.1 GCA_018606805.1 Candidatus Magnetomicrobium cryptolimnococcus | reverse complement strand
TAATTTTTGTTACCTATTAAATCGAAATGCGCTAATGACAAATAGACTCAAAATAAATACACCGTGAAAGTGTTTTTAACTGTAACTATACCATCAGCATAATTAATGCCGAACGGTATTGTATAATTCTATTTTAAATTCAACACCATCATCTATATTTTTAAACGTGAGAGTGCCACCCATATGTTTTTCTATTATTGTCTTTGACATGTATAGTCCTAAGCCTGTGCCTTGTTTTTTAAACTTAGTTGTAAAGTATGGCTCAAACACCTTATCAACTATATCGTTTTGGATTCCGCCTCCGTTATCTTTTATTTTAATATTTATTACATTATCTATTTTACAGAAAGAAATTTCCACAATGCCGTTATCTGTTTCTTTCAATTTCCTCTTAATTCTATTTTCCTCAATAGCGTCTACTGAGTTATTTATCAAATTTAAAAGTACTTGAATCAGCTCATTTTTATAACGTCCTACTTCTAATCCACTACAGCATAATATTGATGCAGCTTTGTCAAAGCTACCTCCATGAATACAGCAGCTATACTGAAAGATAATATTGCTTGTCTTATACCGTTCATAAATTAAAGCGATGGTTTCATCTATACATTGTCTAATATCGTATATTTCATCTTTAGAGGATGGTTTATATAGTGTCCTAAAATTATCAATAACAAAGGACAGGTATTGTATGTATGCGGAGACCTTCTCTATTTTTTCATTTAAATACGCCTTATCAAGCTCTCCATATTCATAGGCATCTTTTATGTCAAAAACAGTGGATTTGATTGCCATAAGTGGCTGTCTCCACTGGTGCGCTATGTTTATTAATAGTTCACCAAGTGAGGCCAGTTTGGCTTGGCTTATGAGCAAATAGTCTTTTTGTCTGCTATTATTAACTTCTTTTTCAATTATTTGTTTTAAGTTTTCGTATAGTTTGGCGTTTTCTATAGATATAGCCATCTGTGGCACGAGGATATTTAAGACATTAATGCGATTTAGTGGAAATGCGCTGGCTGTTAGGTTATTTTCAAGATATAAAACCCCTATGAGTTTTTTCATATGAAGAATTGGTAGCGCTAGGATAGATTTAGGTTTATATTGCCTAATGTAATAGTCAAAGCGAAATCTCTCGGTTATTATATTATCCGGTATGGTATCTGACATAGCATCATTAATAACAAGACTTTCGCATGTGCGGGCAACGTAGTAGACTATGTCTTCAGAAATGACGTGTTGCGTCTTGTTGTTATCAAGAGCCATGGAGTTAAGTATACGTATCTCATCCACGTGTGCGTATGCTTCAAGTAAGAGTTTACCCTCTTGTGATAGGAATAAGATAGCCCCGCTGTGTGCACCGGAGGTCTCCATTATGATTTTCATCATTTTAGAAAGGAGTTTATCCATAGAAATTTCGCTAGAAATAATTTGTGTAGATTTCATAACCGAAACTAGGTCATAATCAGCAATGTTAACTGTTGTTGTATAGCTGAATGTCTGGTAGTGCTCAGTTTTTTGTATTGTTTCAAATAAAGCAGGGTACTTTTTAATTTTTAAATCTGCAACTTTGCACTTAGCGCCCCACACAGAATACCAATATACTGCTTCAACCATATAAATTTTAGCTATGACACTATTATTTTTTTGTAGCCAAAACATAGCCATACGCTCATTTGCAAGGGCTTCCACCTGTATAAACCCCTGCTCCTTAGATGACTCTATTGCTTGCCTATATAGGTTAATTGCCTCCATATCTTTGCCAGTTATTCTGGCTACTTCGGCACCTATTAGGTAATATTTATGTAGGAAATTTTCAGGACAACTCTCTGCCCATATGCGCATCTGGTTTTGAGTTGCAATTAGCACATCCTTGTATATTGTGCGCTCTTTTTCAGATGCCTCATCATATAGCGCTGCTATTAACAAAGCATAATAAAACCGATACTCTGCCGTTGGCAAGAGACTCTGTGTAGCTATTGCAATTATTCTATCGTTAGCTTCTTTAGAAGCGTTTATGGCTTCATCAAATTTCCCATATAAAAATAAAACCTGCATTTTCATTATATTGTATATGCACAAAACCTGTATGTTATTGTTAGCCGTACACTTGTGCAAGTAGTCAGTTTCATTTATCTTTTCATATGAAAATTTACCGTTACTTTTATCTTGTAAATTAGCTACTACCAATTGTATACCAGTGATTAAATCAATAGCCCACTGGTTTTGCCGTGTCTTACTAAATTGTATTAATCCAGGCAGTTCCCCTTCAAGTTCATCAAGTGTTTTCCCCCTGTAGTACATACAGTAGGCATTGTGTCCAAAGGCGTAGCCTGCGTATTGTAAATTGCCGGATTCAAGCCCTGCTTGATATGCCTCATTATAGTCCTTTTCAGCATATTTTAGATGTCTGTGCCATGGTCTTAGGGAGCTGCCTATCATTAGGTATGCTACACTTCTGTCGGAGGGGTTATTGTATTTTCTGCAAAGCCCTTCCGTTAACTCCACACATAATGGTATTGACTTAAAGTCATTAAAGACATAGCCTAAAAGCCCTCCAAAGGACGGGTACGTATAAGTAGCAGAGGAGACATCCCCGTATTTAAGGCAAAGGCTTACCTCTATTGGAATAATAACAGCCCACAGTCTTTGATGAGTGCGGTAACAAGGCGGTCCTAGGGCCGTTAGCAGCCTCATGGCCATTACCATATTTGGTTGTCTCATTGGTTGCAAGTCTTTAAGTGCTGAGAGGTTACCGTTTATTAAAGCTACGGCTTCCTTTAGGAATTTATCTCGAGCTTTAATTAAATCCGCCTCATCTTTCGGTAGTTCTATGTTGACAAGGGAAAGGGCATAGCGGGCGGTTTGAATAGCCTCTTTATATCGAGCCCCCATTGTGTACTGCACTATTAGCATATGAAGAAAATCCGCCTTTTCTATGGCTGTCTTCATATACTCCAATGCCGCATAAATGAAGTGTTCGGAGTTAGCATCATTTGCATTTAGGTACTCAATAGATGCCCTTTCTTTATAGATTTCCTTTGCTAATTCATAATCCATATCCCATATGTCTTGTGGTAATTTGTCCATACCGACTTGCAAGTAACTAAGTGCTGCTATATAAGCAGTAGATTCCTTAGCCTTCTTAGCCGCTTGTAAATTCAACTTAGCAAGTAAGTGCAACTCCTCTGCTGTTTTGACTAAATTCCTTCCTTTATTTAAGTGGTCAACCACCATAAAAATATTACCGTTTAAGGCAGCGCTATAGTGTTTTACAAGCGTTCTACCGATATTGTAGTGTATAGTTTCAACCATAGCTTCATCTAATAGTGCATATGCAGCCTGTTGTACCCTGTCGTGGAGGAATTTAAAATTCATAATTATAGGTTTTGCCGTAAGTATGTCCTCTTTTGTTATCTCAAGGCTTGAATTTGATAAGATAAGCTCTTCCCTTATAGCTGGCATTAATTCTTGATAGCTATCAATGATAGCCCTGTCAGTGATTATAGATACTATATTTAAGTCAAATTTATCACCGATACATGCTGCCATGCTTAATATGGTTTGTGTTGATGGGGGGAGTTTTTTTAGTTTATGCAAAAGTATCTCAACTACGTTATCCGTTATGTTTAACTGCTTAATGGCATTAATATCCCAAACCCATCCAAAGGACTCTAGCCCTTTAGCCGTAGCCAAGCTGTAAGGTATAAACTGTATGAATCTATCGTCGTACAGTCGCTTTAGAGATTGATTTATAAAAAAAGGATTGCCGCCTGTTTTACGCAAAATTAGCTCAACCAAAGGGGCTACATCTTTATTTGAGCGATGCAAGGTATCTTCAATTAAATGTGAGACGTCGGTATTATTTAAAGGACCAAGGTTTACTTCATTTATAATGGCAGAGGTTGCCTTTAAGCCAGCAATGGTTATAATTAAAGGGTGGGTTGCGGTAACCTCATTATCTCGATATGCCCCTAGAAAAAATAAGTAACGGATTTCTTGATTAAGCATTATTAGTTCGATTAGCTTAAAGGTTGCCATATCTGCCCACTGTAGGTCATCTAAAAAGATGACTAAAGGGTGTTCTTCTTTAGCAAATTCATGCAAAAAATTAGTAAAAACATTATTAAAGCGATTTTGAGCCTCAATCGGTGGAAGCTCCTGTACTTGAGGCTGAGTGCCAATGATTAACTCCATTTCAGGTATAACGTCCGTAATTATCCTACCGGTAGTACCCAAAGCCCTTTTAAAATTCTCCCGCCACTTAGATAGCTCCACCTCGCTTTCTGCCAACAACTGTTGCACAAGCCCCCTTAGGGCACTCACTACAGCACTACAGGGTATGTTTCTTTGAAACTGGTCAAACTTTCCTGATGAAAAGTAACCGCTCCTTGTGGTTATGGGTTTGTATCGGATGTTGGCTAACAAAAATATAATCAATTAAAATAAATATTATAAATCAATTGGTTATGTAACTAAAATGATTGTGGTAGTGGGCAAAAACTATTTAAGCGGCTTTTTTAGGCTTAGGTAATTGTATGTTTAATACAGAAAGTATGTCATTTGCTACAGGAGAAGGAGTAAGGATTATAGGAATTGCTAACTTTTCA
>JAGYWI010000051.1 GCA_018606805.1 Candidatus Magnetomicrobium cryptolimnococcus | reverse complement strand
CAAGTAGTTATATGGTTATAAAAAATATTATAGTGGCTACTATTTTTAGGCAAAAACTAACATAAGTCTATGTTTTTAAATGATTATCTTAAAATAACTATAAAATTGTTAGCCAACATCCGTTGTATCGAGTAACTCTTTGAAAGCCGCTCAGGCGTAAAGCCCAGCCCTTGCGCACCTGCTTCAAATGCTGATAACCGTAGCTGCTTGTCCTTGCCCGCTTCAAAGAGTATCCTGCCCTTCTGCGTTGTCGCCCCGTCAACCCACATACGAGCACCCTTCAGCACGTTTGAAATCATCATGGGTGCTGCCGCCTCCGTTGCCCGCAGGTACTGCCCTTTTGTTATTAGGTCTACGGCTTGCGTCATTTTCTTAACGATACCTGCTGGCGCTCCCAGCACGGTTTCTTTATCAAGGCTTAGCTCAGGGGTCGGCTTTATCGCCCCGGATATATCCAGTCCGAAGATTGCAGGCAGCCCGTTCATACCTACCGCTTCGAGGTATTCACCGCCAATACCTTTGAGAAATTTTCTAATATCCTGCCGTATCGGCTCACCCGTTAGTTTTTCCCCTTCATCTAACAAGTCTTCAAGAAAGGGCAGGGCTGTAAGCCCACCGAAAGCCAGCAGGGCGGCTGATGAGCGCAGTATTGCATTCACTGCTATCTTGCCGTCAGGTCTCCGCATGTTATAAAGCGCTGTTAATATGAAGTTATGGGGAAAACTCTTAAACGTAAAAAGCGTTCTCGCTATTGACGCTGAGGCTGAACCGCCACGTAGCGGCTCTGCTATGTTAGCCTTGCCCATCTTAAAATGCGTATCATAGACAAAATCTTTTGCCGACGCTACGGCTTCATCTACTGATGCGCCTTGCTTCCTCTGCACTCGGTACATCGCAAGGAAGGCTGATTTGCGGTTAAACGTTTCAGTTGCGGTAAACGGGATTGACACAAAGTCTACTACTTGCTTAAATGCCTTTGATACCTTGCCAAGCCGTTTGTACTCGGCAAAGTCTGTTACCTCATTCATAAACTGAGCACGTATCGTGCCGTCGTCAAACATCTCTTGCAGCACTCTGCTTTCTTCCTCAGTGATTTTCGAGTTTACGCCCAAGACATCTTTCATCGCCTGATGGTATTTGATGCCGGCTCCTTTCGTATGGTTTGAAAGCACAGGGATTGCCACTATATAGTTTTGCGTAATCTGCATAGCTGCAAGGCTCAGTTTCCCGGCTATGTACCACGTATACATAAAAGCCCTGCCTTTAGCCATCAGTCTGTCAATATCTGAATCGTTCCTAAGCATATCTTTTACGTAGTTTGCCCAGTACTCATACGTCATCGGTTTAGTTGCAAGGTCAAACAGCTCTCTATTAGACAGAGCCTGTCCGAACTCCCTTGCCGCCTTCTGTTTCGTGATAATGCCGCTGAAACTTATTATATGATTTACAAAGATTTCGTCAAGGTTCTTGGCTATGTAGCCACCGACAAGTTCTCTATTTCTTTTGATTTGGTGCTTCATAAACCCACGCTCTTTAAGGGCATCCGTCGCCGCTTTCAACATGCCGTCCCGCAGCTCCTTCTTATCCTCGTCGCTCAACTCTCTGGTTTTATCAGTAGCCCTGTCTATGAACTTTTGTATCGTGCTGCTGCTTAACTCTTGGTAGACGCTTTCAGGGATTTTAGCCTCTACGCTTTCTACTATCTCGTACTTGTCCCCGGCAAACTGCCTTTGCAGCTTGTTCTTCAGGGCTGCCTTTGATACCACATTACCCGCCCTTTCGTGCCATATGACCTTCCTGCTGTCTTTTGTCTTTTCATATACCCTGACGGCATATTTGCCGTCATCTCTTAATCTCGGTATATAATAGTTCAGTCTGTGCACCTCGTTTAAGTAGTCATATATTGTCTTGACAAAGGATATTTCCGTTAAATCTTTAAATGCCGCTCCAAACTCTGCTTTATCTTGGTCATTCGTCAGGGTGCTTGCCGTTTCGTCATAGAGCTTTCTCATCTCAGCCGCCAGTAATTTGTAGTACACATTGAAAAACTCTGCCTTGCCTCCGCTGCTTCCGCCTTCCTCCTGTTTCATGGCCGCCTTCGCCTTCCTTTGCAGCTCCTCAGAGTTTTTGTGCAGTTTGACTATCTTTTGCAGCACATCATAAAAGGGCTTCCCCTCATAAGGGAACAGCACCATCTTGATGTTTTCCTCAACCTGAATATCAAGCATATGCTCCATAGTATCATGCCACTTACGAAAGGCGTGTATCTGCTCATCATTAAGCCCGTATTCGTTTTTGAGTACTGCCTCTGTGTAATTTATATTCTTAGCATCCGCCTCAACCTGAGCCGCCCATAGGGCTTCTTTGTCTTCCTTTGAGGCCTTCTTCATGTACTCCAAATATTCGTGAGTACCCGTGCCAGGGAGGTGCGCCCCCGCACCTTCTGCATTTTGCAGCAGCTCAACACGCATGGTATTGCGGTCTTCTTCCCTTTTTTCCTGCACTTCCCAGACTGCCTGACCGCCCGGGTCAGCTTTCTGTTTGAAATACGGCAGCGTCAGGTTGCGCTCAAACCACGTCATGTCCTTGTTGCTGCTCTTGATATAATCCCGAAACGTGGATCCGGGGTGTCTTAGCAGCTTACTAAAAAAGCTCTTCATATCCTCAAATGTAAGCCCGGCATCGTGCTCATGGATGATGTCCAATATCCTGTCTCTTTCGGCGGCGGCAGCCCTTTTGGCTTTGTGTTCTTCTTTGGTTTTATCACTGCGCCTTCTGGAAAACAACGGCTCTTGCCGCGTTGTCTTATAGTTTTGCTGCGTCTGTTTTTGTATTATCTGCTGCCCAATTGAAAGCGCTTCATGCAGCATCGTATCCATGTCTTTAGGTATGCCGAGTACTTTCCTGACAAAATCAACCAGTTTGTCCCAAAGACTAATATTTGGGTTTTCGCTTGGGATGGAGGCTAAAAACTCCTGAAACTCTCTATTGGCAAAGACCTCTGCTATAAACTCTTTCCGTGCCCTGCCTCCCCATGCGCCGACTCCTCTGCCAAGGTCAGCCAGTCCGTAGAACTTCAAGCCACGCTTATCGGCTTCCTTTTTTGCCCGGATAATAATATCGTCCAGCTGCTGTATCAGCGGGGATTCTTCATTATTTTCTATCCACTTGACTGTCAACGCATGTACAGCCTCGTGGATTAACACAGCCCCGCTGCGAACCTCATCTTTACTGCTAAGCACTATCCGGTTTGAATCAAGATATACGCCTTCTATATAGTCTTCGTTGTTTCTGTGAAACTCTCTATAATCCTCCGGTAAAGAATAGGTTTTTTTCCTATGCACGATGGGATTTATAACCTCAACACCTTCTGTCGCTTTACTGACAGCCGGGTTGCTAAGTAGTATAGCAGCCATCTCTCTTTGCTCAGCAACCGGGTGATGCTCGGCTATAAACTCCAGAGCAGCTTTGGCGCTTACGGTATCTTTAAAAAACTGCCTGAATCGCCTTGTGTACTCTCGCTCGGTGTTATCTTGCTCTTTTGATACGGTACTTTCTTCTTGAGCGCTTGACGGCTTTTCTTTCTGCGCCTGCTGCCGTTTTTCGTACGAACTGCGGTTTACGGCGTACCTAAGCTCGTTTATTGAGTCTCTCGTTTTAAGGTCTTCAGACAGCCCCTCGATTTGACTGATACTGGCTACTAACTCATTTAGTCTGCCCTCTGGTATTACCGGAGTATTTTCATTAACCAGACCGGGTTCTTTATCTACGATGCTGCCGATGCCGGTACGGTTGTAATGCTTCAGGTCAATTTTTAACAGCTCAGGTATAGCATTAACTAAAGAGTCTACGTCGTTAGGCTTGACCGAGTCATAAATCGCCTTCCTCTGGGCTTCAACAGCCTTTTTGGTCTGCCTCTTCTTTGGCCCCTCGGTAACGCTGTATGACTCGGTGTCTTCTTCCTCTTGCGTTTGTTGGGGTTGTTCTGTTATATTAGAAGCATCAGGGAGAGATTGCCGTTCTTGTCTTTGGTAGGGTGCTTCAACAGACCCGAAACGGCCGGGTTGGGATGTTGACAAGCCAGCATGGTTTTCTAAAAACCGCTGATATAGCACTTTACCCCCCTTGATTTCTTTTTCAATTTCTCTTAAGGTTGCTCGATGACTGCTAATGACGACTTCTTTATTTTCTTTTTGAATTGTTACCGCTTCAAAAAATCTTACTTTCTCATTTTTGAATGATTTAATAAATATATATTTTGTATTTCTATTACTACCTTCTTTAATAGCTTCTTTTTCTACAATCAACACAGGGGTTTCCAGAGTAGGTTTAAGCATACCGTAAAAACCTACTCTATCTGGTCGTTGCATTTTATTGTACTGATGTTCACCAAAATGCAATTTACCAACTGGCGTATTAACGCTTGAATCTTCACCAAAATCTTCTTGCCAATTCTCAGGGGTTAGCTCTCTTTTTGTGAACGGCACGGCTTTTTCGTTTAGTATTTTGTTTAATCCGCCTTTGTTTAAAGCCTTAATATATCTTTCATTATCTTTAATGTTCAAAGATTCAGAGGTTTCAATAGGGCGTTCAAACAACCTTGAAGCGGATGTTGGCTAACAATTTTATAGTTATTTTAAGATAATCATTTAAAAACATAGACTTATGTTAATTTTTGCCTAAAAACAGTAGCCACTATAATATTTTTTTATAACTATATAACTAC
>JAGYWI010000007.1 GCA_018606805.1 Candidatus Magnetomicrobium cryptolimnococcus | reverse complement strand
TTCTGGCTCAGCTGCTTCTTCACTTGCAACAGCCTCTTCACTGCTTACCGCAGCCTCTTCCTCTGCTACAACCGGTTCAGCTGTTTCTTCTAATAAAGCCTCTTCTGCTTTTTCTGGCTCGGTAGCTTCTTCAGCTGCAACAGTCTCTTCACTGCTTACTGTAACGTCCTCCACTGCCACAACCGGCGCTGTGGTTTCTTCTATATTTTCTACACCACTATCCATAACTTCACCATCTGCCTCAACAACTATTGGTTCACTCACTTCACTTACGACCTCCTCCTGTTGTCTAAACATTTTTAGCTCATCTTCCAAAACCTCAACCCTTTTAATAGCAGTTTCATATTCAGCCTTTAATTTTTCTACAAAAGCATCAAGCGCCTGCTTTTCTTCCTTAAGCTGCAATAATTCCTGTTCCTTTTTGGCAACGATTGAAAGCAACATATCCTTTTCACCTTCTAAGGTGTTAGTTACCTTATTATTTATCGAATCTCTTTCTTTAAACATATTTAACTCCTGTTCTAAGGCTTCAAATTTTGCAATAGTTACATCTTCACCAACACTAAGAGTTTCCATATAGGCTTCAAGAGGCATCTTTTCCTCTTTTAATTGCCCTAATGTCTTTTCCTTTTCAGAAATGTCAGCAAGTAAAGTCTTTTTTTCACCCTGTAAACTATCCATAGAGTCTAAAGTCTCTTTATAGTTTGCACTAATAATATTATACTTTTCCTCTAATTCATTATATTTAGATAAATATTCATCATTGTTTTTCTTTAATCCAATCGAATAATCCTCTAATATAGTATAGTTTTCCTTTAATATAGACATCTCTTTTTCTAATGTAGCATTAGCCATCTTATACGCATTGTTACGTTTTACAACTTCCTTTATCTTTACCTTTATCTTCTTACTATAGGCTTGAAAATTTGAATTTTCCTTTTTTAATATATTTAATGTAGATTTAACAATATCTAATTCATGTTCATAGTCATTAATAATTTTAGCTAATTCTTCGTTTTTTTGTTTTAATAAAAAATTAGCCTCTTTTAAAACATAGATTTCATCGTCTATTTGTTTAATATCTCCATGCTCAATCTTTTTCTGAAACAACAGGTCTTTAAGCGTATTAAGCCTAAATTTCCCTTTATCTGATTTATTATCCGGTTCTTTTTCATCTGGCATAATAATTCTCCCCCTCCTCTGTTGTATTCCCCTATGTAATTTCTATCAAATTAGCTAACTTCATATAATCATAGGCACCCTTACTTCTTGGCGCATATTCAAAGATAGATTGCCCATAAGCCGGAGATTCATGTAGGGCGTAATTAAAGCTAATATAATTCAGTATCTTGGTTTTACCAAAAATCTGTTTAATCTCATTATTTAAATTCAAATCAAATCTATTTTTATCATAAAAAGTTGGGATTATCCCTGCTAAATATAGCCGGGGATTATATGAATCTCGAATTTTGGAAATGACATTTACCATCTCAGCAAGCCCCTCCATGGCCAAAAAGTGTAGTTGCACTGGTATAAACACCTGCTCCGTGGCAATAAGCGTAGATAGTAGCAACAGATTAAGCGTTGGTGGGGTATCAAATATTATGAAATCATAGTTATTCTCAATTTGAGACACTAAAGTGCGCAGTATTATTTCACTATCACCTTGCGATGAATACTCCATTTCAAAGACAGTCAAATTTCTAGCAGATGGAATTAAAAATAGTTTATCTATCCGTGTTTGCAAAATAGCCTTTTCTATTTCTATAGATTTAGTTAATACATCAAAAAGACTTACTTCCAATAAATGGCTTTGAAAGCCAAACACCATTGTTGAATGAGCCTGTGGGTCTACATCTATAAACAATACATTATAACCGTTTATAGCCAATGCGTGGGCAACATTCACTGCTGTAGTTGTCTTACCACACCCACCTTTTCTATTTGCAAACGTAACTAAGCGGCTCACCTTTTCTTACTCCATAAAGCTCGTAATTTTATTTTACACTTTATAAAGAAGCTTTCTCATTCACATAATGTAAATTTGTTAGCTATCTAAAAAACCAATAGAACTTTTATAACATCTGGCCTTAAAGAATATTCAAAGGCTTTAATTGCATCACATAAGGCAAACTCAGCACTTATTAAGTATGTAAAATCTGTCTTATATTTTTTAAGAAAATCAATAGCACTAATAAAACTGCCACACCGTGAGCCAACAATACGTATCTCATTAACAACAACAAATGATGGCTCAAAATATACACTCTGCCCATAAGTACTTTTTAAAATAATAGTGCCTCGCGGATAAACATGCTTAAGGGCAAGGGCTAACCCCTGTGGGTTTCCTGTTGCCTCAATCACTACATTAAATTTATCAAAAGAATTAGAAAAATCATCTAAAAGTAGAGTATTTATTGTTGATACTTCATTCGTTTTTTTTAATAGGGCAAGTTTCTCACTGTGTTTGCCAACTATCGTAAGTTTACAACCAACAGCACGTATAAGCACTTTAGCTATAATTAGTGCAAGTCGTCCATCACCAACAATAAGCACCTTATCATTAGTAGCTATACTAACACTTTTTAGCACCTCTAAGGCTGCCGCTAAAGGCTCTATAAAAATCGCCTCTCTATCTGAAATCTCTTCCGGAATTTCAACAATATTTTCTATTGGTACCGTTACATATTCACTAAAGACACCGTTTTTGTTTCGAATACCAAGCACATTACGCTCTACACAGTGTTTCTGTAATCCAGCCTTACAAAACTCACAGTGTCCACACCCAATATTAATTTCCGCCGTCACACGCCTTCCAACCCACATCGGGATACAACAATCGGTAACATCCCCTATAAATTCATGACCTAACACTCCTTTATAATTTGGAATATAGCCCTTCGCTATCCCATGATCAGTGCCACAAATACCGGCCATTTTTACCTTTATTAATGCCTCATTCTCACAAACTATCGGCTTTTCCATGTTCTTAACACTTAAAGCACCATCAAAGTATAGAGATAGCAAGTTATTTAGTACCTATTTTTTTATTTATTTCCCTAATTTTTGGATTGTTCAATAGCGCTAATATCTTCTGATTTGATAAAAGAGCCGTTACATTACCGGAGCTAAGAGCCTCAGCTATCTCCGGGTCTTTTAGGATTTCCTGCATTTGTGGGTCATCCTTTAAAGACATAATAATATCTATAATGTTGTCATTACTTAATAACTGATTTTGTATTGAATTAAGCTGGTTAGAATAATTGCCTGTCTCAGTATTACCCTCGTCCGTCTTATTAGTAGAGTGCCCAGTTTTTAGCGCTGAAATTTCCGCCACATTCGAATCATTAATAGTAACCTCGCCAATTGTCTCCGTCTTTATCCTGTATTGTCCATTAACATATGAAAGCACCTCACCCATAATAACGCTGCCATCATTTAGTGTTATCTGCCTTAATTGCCCAGCATCCAAATCTCCTGGCAACACTATAAAAAGTATTCCAAAGACATAGATAAGGAAGTTTTTCCTAATCATTACACAAATTCCTTTAAAACATTCAAAAGCAGCCTTACACCAATTCCCGTACCACCTTTAGGCAGATAATCCTTCTCCTTATCCTTCCAAGCAGTAGAAGCAATGTCAAGATGCACCCATGGCGTATTGCCGGTGAATTCCTTTAAAAAATACCCAGCCGTAACAACCCCACCAGCCCTACCACCAACATTTTTTAAGTCTGCAACATCACTTTTTATGTACTCTTTATATTCATCAAAAAGCGGCATCTCCCATACCCGCTCGTAGGTTTCATTGCCGGCCTTTTTAAATCTATCTATAAGCTCCCTGTCAGTACCCATTATAGCCACAGCCTCATGCCCAAGGGCTACGGAACAAGCCCCAGTTAAGGTTGCAATATCTATGATAGCCCGCGGCTTATAATACTTTATGGCATACCCTATACCATCAGCTAACGTAAGCCTTCCCTCTGCATCCGTATTAAGTATTTCTATAGTTTTTCCAGTAATAGCACTAACAACATCACCGGGCTTAGAGGCATAACCGTTAATAAGATTTTCCGTAGCAGGCAGCACAGCCACTATATTTAAAGGCAATGCAAGCTCAATAAGCGCCTTTAAAGTACCCAAAACAGCAGCCCCACCAGACATATCATATTTCATATCTTCCATAGAGTTTGCAGGCTTTATAGAAAGCCCACCACTATCAAAGGTTATGGATTTACCCACTAGGGCAATAGGAGAACCAGTCCCTGCATTATACTCAATTACGATAAACTTAAGTGGTTGGTCTGAACCCCTTGAAACAGACAAATACGCCCCCATGTTTTCATTTTCAACAGCCTCTTTCTCCAACACTTGCACCTTTACTACTTTAGGATAAAGCGCCTTAGCATACTCAGTAATAACAGTTGGCGTCATATCCTTTGGAGGCGTGTTAACCATATCTCGTGCATAATAAACAGCCGCAATTGTTTTTTGAAGCCAATTAAGAGGCAAATCATCCTGTTCATTTAAAACTGTTATGGAATCTATCTCATTTGTATCTATCTTTTCAGTTTTATACTTAGTAAACCTGTAAAGCCCCAAAAGCCCACCTTCTATAAAGTAAAAGGCCGGCGGATAATCCCCCTTAATATCCTTTTCTATTGTATTAAATAATCTATTTGAAATAGCAGCATCTAAGCAGTACATTGTCCTAATCTGTTTAAAAACCTTACCACCTAAGCTTCTAATTTTTTCATGGCTAATCTCAGAGGCCTTACCAAGCCCTGCAAGCATTATCCGCTTAGGGGCTATACCATTGGTGTGAATTATAGCGGTTTGCTTATGTTTACCAGTAAATTCCTTTGATTCAACAAGCTTTGCAATAATACCACCAATGTTTTCATCCACATCGGCATACTGGCTAATATCTTCACCTTCAAGGACAGGCAATATGAGTACATCGGTGCTTATTTCAAGCTCCGACGTGTTTTCTACTTTTATTTTCATTAAGGACTCCTGTGTTTTTATTAAGAAACGTATATTTTACAGATTTTATTATAACTTATCAAATATCTTTTGTGGTATCTTTTGTAGTATTTTTTGTAGCAGCTTTTGTTAAGGTATGTTTTTTTGGATTATATCACAAATCTAAATGACACTTTTACAAAAAAAACTTCTATATTAGGATGTTTCACCACAGTTTAGGCGGATTCCCCTTAGCACTTACCACAGAACGCACATATCCCTCCCACTTACCAATAATATCGTACCATTCTACAGAGTTAAAGTAGTTATCCAGACTATCCTCAAGGTCAACTTCAGGCATATAAACACCCATCACACCTTTTTCTAATAAGCCGTCATCTACTACTCCTTTTTCTCTAATAATAAGAATTGGCAGTCCAAGTTGAAAGGCCATTGCAGGTTCTATTTGACAGTAGGGACTCGTTAACCACCTATTGCTTACTTCAATTTCAGTTATACCATCAATATCAGTATATTTTCTCATCACAGCATTAGATACAAACGTTCTTCTTAATGCAATAGTGATTAATCCATTTGATTCAAGCATTAGACTACGTATTGCCGACAAAGGAGCATCCATATTATAATCAGTGACACCTAATGTTCTTGGTAAAAAGCCTCTCTGTTTAAGATACAATTCAAGTCTATTAATAAATTCTTCTTGTTTTTTTATATGCGGCTTTGGATAACTAAGAAACACAGATATTTTCATAATAATACTTTAAACCTCAAGTGTAAAACAACTTTAATAGCGTCTTTGTAGCACCTCTGTGAATGTTTACACAATTATTTTGTCTATTTTTCAAGAAGCTTTGAAAAGGACTCTTGCCATGAAAGAGAAAGTTCTTTAGCAGATAATACTTTTTCTACAGCTTGGCGGTTGTGTTTATCATGATGAAAGGTGTGGTTAGCAAATGCTACAGATATTTCTGCATGTGGTCTTTCTTTAAGAATTAACACATCACCTGTCTTAACAACACCTTCTTTTAGTACTCTAAAATAAAAGCCCGTATACCCAGAATCTACCACAAGTTTAACAAGGTCATTTCTATTATGCCTTGCAGCTAACGTTCTACACGGCTGTCGGGGTTGGCTAACTTGCAAAAGCACACCGCTAACCTCAAAAACATCCCCTATGCAGACCTCCGACTCTTTCATATCGGATAACGTAAAATTTTCACCAAAGGCAGCTACTGGTAATTTTACTGACAAAACCTCTTCCCAATAGGAATAATAATCAGCACTATAAACACACACAGCCTTATCACGCCCTCCGTGGTGTTTCAAATCCCCTACACCATCGCCTTCAAGGCCGTTTACTCCAACACGAATTGCCTCTGCCACAGGTTGTTTATATATACCAGTAGTTACCATCTTACCATCTAAGCTCACACCAGTAGGTAATCCTATATTTATTGACTCTATCTTCATATTGTTTTACCACCAAAACTCCGGATATCTCCGACTACTAGGGATATTATTAATTATAAGCGCAATAATTAACATAATAATAGCGCCAGCCCCAACAGGTATTAACACATACTCATAACCCAACGCGTGAATATTGTTGGAACCAATAACAGCAATAAGCGAAGTAGCACCACCTGGCGGGTGTAACATGTTTACCATATGCATGAGGGCAATCGCCGTAGCCACAGCCATAGCAGAGGCAATACACATGTGCGTATTTAAAAACTTATAACATGTAACTCCCACAATAGCAGATATTATATGCCCACCAATCAGATTTCTTGGTTGAGCTAAAGGGCTCTTTACAGCGCCATATATCAACACCGCAGACGCCCCAAATGACCCTATGAGCATAATATAGTCAGTCCCCGACAAAACGTTGGCATCTAAATACGCGACTGCAACTATACCAAGAAAAGCCCCTATCCATGACCATATAACTTCCTTCCAACTAGCCCTTGGAGGTCTCTTTGCTGACCCCCTCATCTTACTAAAGTAACATTCCTTTTCCATAATATGTATATAATTACAAATAAAAATATTTTTGTCAACAAAATTTTAAGGAGATTAAGACAAAAAATAGTATCATGTATGTATCATAATGTCTCATACGAGACAGTAATATTTTTTAAAGATGTACCTTAACGTTTGCAGCTTTTACCTTGTACACTGTATAAAAGTCTATTATCTTGATTTATAACTAATGTGGCATAAGTATTGCTTATATAACAAAAGAAGGGATAAACAAAAATTACAAATAATAAAATTACTTTTTATAAAGAGGTGTACCATGAAAGAAATAACAGACACAATGGTAAAACATGTAAAGACCCTTTATTTGGAAGAAGGACAGATTTCTTCATTACTGGATGACGCTATGGGTAATTGTGATAACTCGTTTGTTTGCATGGTTATGGAGATAGCGCGAAGGGATGCTTTTATGCATAGCAAAGTGGCTAAATTAATAGTAGATAGTATGGAAAAAGAGGCTTTACATCTAAGTTTAGATGATTTTGCCAAGGTTTCAGACATAATAAGAAAACAAATAGAATACAAGGAAAAGGCAATTCAATGTATCGAAACGCTCTTTGATGATGTAAAAGATAAGGGATTTGGACTACAGCGATTTTTATTAACATATGTAGAAGATACAAACAAGCAAAAAAAACTTTTTGAAGGTCTTCAATCTATAAAGAGGGGGCTTTCACCTTATTGGGTACAATAATACTAAAAGCCAAAGGAGGTACGTATGGGATACACATTAATAGCACTTGAAGATAAAATTTTATCATTATACCCAGAGATAGAAAAATACGGAATAACTACAAGGTTTTCCTTTGATGATGAGAAAAATGCTTGGGTAATACGATTTGATAAAGGAGGAGTAAGTCGCTACGCTTTTTTGGATAAAAAAGATGCAGATGACTGTATAGACGGTAATATATGTATATATCTTGGTACACTAATCGGATTTTACGTAAAAGAAATAGAAAGAGAGCTTACAGGTAGAAATTTTGTAGCAGCATAAATTATGCTATTTAAAAATGGAGGTAAATATGGAAACAATGGAATATAGCAAACAGAAATTTGAAATAGATGATGGCGGTTTTTTAAGGAATCTTTTTCCTTGGAATGAACACATCGCTTGTGTTTTAGCAGAAAAGCTAGGTGTAGAAGAATTAACAGAAGGTAAGATGGATATTATAAAGGTTATGAGACAGTATTATCTAGAGTTTAAATCCTTTCCTATATTAGGTGTCGTATGTAAGAATTTAGACCGCTCTAAAAACTGTGTTAAAGAAGAGTTCGTTGACCCATTAATAGCATGGAAGATAGCAGGGTTACCTAATCCTGGCGAGGAAGTCATTGCCTATGTTTAAAGATTAAAAAAGTTGCTGGAGAAAATCATCGTAAACGCTCAGGGGAAGGACACTGTTCCAGTGCCATTAAGTTAAGGAAATAGAAGAGCGGGGGAAAACCCTTTTAGGCAGAAGAAAAAGGATAGAAGAGCGGGGGAAAACCCTTTTAGGCAAAAGGGTTCTTCCCCCGCACCCCTTTCCTAAAACTTTTGTCCTGACAATAGGTGCTAAATGTTGTACACTGTGGCAGGATGACATTTTTTCCCAAAGTTTGTGCAGGCATAACGAGTAAATCGGCGAATGGAAAGACAACCCCCAAAAAGAACGGGGGTTGTCTTTCCATTCGCCGATTTGGCGCAAAAAGGGGGAGGAAAAATATCTCCCCCTTAAAACCCCCTCTCACTACTTTGGAGCCACGCAGAAACTTTACAACTAACCATGTGTTGTACATAAGGGCTTGCCACTAGGTTCGCCCCTACAAATGAAAATGGATGTGTAGGGGCAGACCTATGTGTCTGCCCCCTGCTTATAATTATCGAGTTGAGACAGTGTTGCACGGTGGTAGCACACCTGGTGCGCTTGCGCACCAGTAGAAAAAAGAGTCAGAGGGGGTTTTTTCTCAAGTGGAAGGACAGAGCTACAATGCTATTAAGTTGACGTAGCAAAAGATAAGAGGAATAACTAAATAAGTGGCAGACTAAAAGTTTTAAGAAAGGGGGTGCGGGGGTTGGGAGTGCGCCTACGCACCTTTTGCCTAAAAGGGTTTTCCCCCGCTCTTCTATATACTTAACTTAATGGCATTGGAACAGTGTCATCATAAATCTTTTTTTATAAATGTTTTTTGGCTAGTTCGAAAAGACCATACAATTTTAAATCAATATACGTATTTTCATTTTCAAGTTTATAAACATGGTCATAAAACTTGTCAAATGGCAGCTTAAATATTTCTATTTCTTCTTCTAAATCTAGTTTTTGTTCACTAACAGGTATGAGGCCGGTTGCAAGATATAGGGTGAGTACTTCTGTGGAAGCGCCGGCTGATAGTGGTCCTATGGCTATTTCCTTAATGGTTTGTGCTTTATAACCGGTTTCTTCGAGTAATTCACGTTTAGCAACATCTATTAGGGATTCGGAGCGGTCGTTTAGCCCTGCTGGAAACTCCACTACGTACTTTTCCACAGGTGGTCTAAACTGTTTTATTACGATGACCTCTCCATCCTTTGTAATTGGTACTATAGCCACTATGCCATAGCAATTTAACCTACTAAAAGCCTCCCAGCGCAGTTTAGGGCTTTTTGAGTTGCCGTATTCGTATAATACGGCTTTTAGGTGTTTGCCATTCCATAGGGTTTCTTTATTTATAATTTTTGTCATTATTCTATGTCCTCTTTTTTCAAATTATTAAGGAATAGTATAACACTTTCCGTACAGTTTTTAGAAGCAGCAGGGATATTCCATTTACTTTTATTGCGTTTTTCCACGATGTTGCTTATCCCTCTGATTGCAATAAGGGGGATGTTGTAGATGGTGCAAATGTGTGCAATGGCAGCGCCTTCCATAGTTTCACAGAGGGCGTTATATTTGTTTTGTAGGTAGAGTGCTCGGCTATTGGTAGTTGTGCAGGATGAGAGGGTTATAAATGTACCGATTTGGGCTTTAATATTGTTTGTTGATAAGATGGTTTGAGCAAGTTTTTTATTTAACGGAAACTCATTATAATAGCTGGTATTATTTGTCTTTAATATAGGGATACCGATTTCTTGCATGCCAAGTATGCCGTTTTCTGTATGTAGGCCTTCATCTGCGTAGATTTCCTTTATACAAATGGCGATGTCTCCTACGGCTAATCCTGTATTTGGATAGGCACCGGCAATGCCGAAATTTATAATTATATTGGGTCTTTCTCTTTGAGTTATTGTGGCAGTTATGGCGTGAGCGGCGTTTACCTTGCCGATACCTGTTTCTACAGCAAGTATGTTGTGCCCTGAGAGTTTGCCTGAAACTGTCTTTGGGGTTTCAGATAGCAAGGTTTTATCTTCAATGGCACTTAGCAGGTGTGTTGCTTCAACTGAAACAGCATAAAAAATGTATATAAGCATTCATGTACTCCTCTTAATTACAAAATTGTAAGTCATTTTTTACAAAATCGTAGCCATCTACATATTTGTATTACTTTTATATATTAAAAACAAATAAATAAGGGTATGTATTTTGGCATGCTTATTGCTAATATTATAGCATATATAATATAATCTTTTGGGGGAATATGTATGAGTATCATTATAAGTTCTTTAAAGGATAAGGTGATAGTTATGGAAAAAGAAGAGATAACGAAGGCGTTGAATGATTGCAATTGGAAGAAGTCGGAGGCAGCGAAGCGTCTTGGGATAACGGAGCGGATGATAACTTATCGAATTAAAAAATATCATATTAAAAAGGAGTGTGATGTAAGTATTTAGTATAATGATATATAAAAGTAGGCTTATTATTTAAACTAAGGAGGATACATGAAAAAAATCGAAGCAATCATAAAGCCCTTTAAACTGGATGAGGTGAAGGATGCGCTCCATAAGATAGGTGTGCAGGGGATGACTATGGTTGAAGTGAAAGGGTTTGGTCGTCAGAAAGGTCATACGGAGCTTTACAGAGGAGCGGAGTACGTTATTGATTTTATCCCGAAGATAAAGATAGAGCTGGTAGTAGCCGAGAGTATTTTAGATAAGGCTATCGAGACGATAGAAAACACGGCTAGAACGGGTAAGATAGGTGACGGTAAGATTTTTGTTTATAACGTTGAAGAGACCGTACGTATAAGAACGGGTGAAAGAGGTGAAGTGGCGCTGTAGTGTTGATGTAGTTAAAGGCAGCGTGTTTTTTTTGAAGGAATACGGCGTATTCCGTGATTTAAATAAGACTAATTTTAATAGCGGTTTTTAAGGAGGATGGATGACACCTAAGGAAGTACTTGAGTTTGCAAAGAAGAATAGCGTTGTAATGGTAGACCTGATTTTTACTGATTTTCCGGGCGTATGGCAGAATTTTTCAGTGCCTATTGATCAATTAGAGGAAAGCTCTTTTGAAGAAGGTTTTGGTTTTGATGGCTCATCAATAAGAGGTTGGCAGGCAATTAATGCCTCAGATATGCTTGTGTTACCGGATGGTAACACTGCTGCGCTTGATCCATTTAAAAAGTATCCTACGATGTCCCTCATATGCAACATACTTGACCCTATAACAAAAGAACCGTACTCGAGAGACCCACGGTTTATTGCTCAAAAGGCGGTTAATTATTTGCTTTCTACTGGTCTTGGCGATATTGCTTACTTTGGACCGGAGGCTGAATTTTTTATATTTGATGATATTCGCTTTGATCAGACATCAAACAGTGGTTATTATTTTATTGACTCAAAGGAAGGTATCTGGAATAGCGGTAAAGATGAAGGACCAAACCTTGGTTATAAGCCAAGATACAAGGAAGGCTATTTCCCAGTATCCCCGACGGATTCGTTAGAAGACATAAGAACTGAAATGGTGCTTATGCTCCAAAAATATGGTATAGAAGTAGAGGCTCAACACCATGAAGTGGCAACGGCAGGGCAGGGCGAAATAGATATGAAGTTTTCCCCGCTTGTAAACATGGCCGATAAGCTAATGACCTTTAAGTATGTAATCAAAAATGTAGCATATAAACACAATAAGACCGTTACGTTTATGCCAAAACCATTATTTGGTGATAACGGCTCCGGTATGCACACGCACCAAAGTATTTGGAAAGGCGGTGAGCCCCTTTTTGCAGGCAGCGGCTATGCTGGATTAAGTGAAATGGCTCTTCACTATATTGGTGGTATACTTGCCCATTCCAAGTCTCTTGCTGCGTTGACAAACCCAACCACTAATTCGTACAAACGGTTAGTGCCCGGCTATGAAGCACCAGTAAACCTTGCATACTCGGCAAGAAACCGTTCGGCTTCCATAAGAATCCCGATGTACTCGGCAAGTCCGAAGGCTAAACGTTGTGAAGTGCGTTATCCAGACCCATCCTGTAATCCGTATCTAGCGTTTGCAGCTATGCTGATGGCTGGTATTGATGGTATTGAAAATAAGATAGATCCGGGGCAGCCTCTTGATAAGGACCTATACGATTTAGACCCTGAGGAGTTGGCACAAGTCCCGCAAATGCCCGGTAGCCTTGAAGAATCTCTCAAAAATCTCGAAGATGACCACGAGTTCTTAAAAAAAGGCGATGTCTTCACGGAAGATGCCATTATGACGTGGATAGGCTATAAGAGGGAAAAAGAGGTTGATGCCGTTAGGATGAGACCACATCCATATGAGTTTTACCTGTACTATGATATTTAAACAGTAGCAGGTTGTTTTTAAAAAAAATCCCCGCAGGATTAAACGGAGATTGGGTGCCGCCTATCCTGCCGGGTAAATGTCAGACTTTAAGTTATCTACAATTATGTTATAAAAGACATGGGCATAGCAAGAAAAAAATTATAAAAAGCTATCTCATGTTCTAAATTGGAGGTATATTTATTATGAAAAGGTTACTGTACGTGTTTTTGATGTTGATTGGTTTTGCAGTAAGCGCCTATGGTGCTGATGAAGGACCGAAAATAGATACTGGTGCCACGGCATGGCTTTTAATGTCAACGGCGCTTGTTATGCTGATGACGCCAGGACTGGGGCTTTTCTATGGTGGGATGGTTAGAAAGAAAAATGTCTTGGCAACCATTATGCACAGCTTTATTATACTGTGTATTATAAGCGTGGTTTGGGTTTTATGGGGTTATTCCCTGTCGTTTGGTTCTGATGTAGGTGGTTTTATCGGTGGGCTTGACTATGTGTTTTTAAGTGGTGTGGGGCTTGAGCCGCCAGAGGGCAAGGGCTATCCGCATCTTATATTTATGATGTTTCAGGGCATGTTTGCAATAATAACCCCAGCACTTATAACTGGAGCATTTGCAGAGAGAATGAAGTTTTCAGCATTAATGATATTTTCGGTTATATGGGTTACTGTAATATATTCACCGCTTTGTCACTGGGTATGGGGTGGTGGCTGGATAAGCACAAAGCTGGGTGCCCTTGATTTTGCCGGTGGCACGGTTGTTCACATTAACTCGGCAGTGGCAGCAGCGGCAGCTATTATCGTTATAGGTAAAAGGCGTGGTTATGGTACTGAGCCTATGATGCCGCATAATCTGCCAATGACAATAATAGGTGCTGCCCTTTTGTGGTTTGGATGGTTTGGGTTTAATGCTGGAAGCGCTTTGGCTGCCGATGGGCTAGCCTCTTTGGCCTTTGTAACGACAAATACGGCAACAGGTGCAGCAGCGCTTGGATGGCTATTTACTGAGTGGGTGCACAGAGGTAAGCCAACAGCCCTTGGTGTAGTCAGTGGTGCTGTGGCCGGTCTTGTCGCAATAACGCCAGCTGCTGGGTTTATTAGTCCGATGTCATCAATTATCGTAGGTGGTGCGGCTGGAATTATTTGTTACTTTGCCGTCAGTATAGTGAAACCAATGTTTCGTTATGATGATTCTTTAGATGTGTTAGGCATTCATGGTGCTGGTGGTATATGGGGTGCTTTGGCTACAGGATTGTTTGCTTCAAAGGCATGGGGTGGTACGGATGGTTTATTTTTTGGAAATCCGAAGCTTTTTTTAATGCAGGCGCTTGCCGTGTGTGCAACTATTGTTTATGTGTTTGTTGTATCTTTTATAATCTTGAAGGTGCTTGATGTTGTTATTGGCTTGAGGGTTTCTGAGGAAGATGAATTTACCGGTCTTGATATTTCTATCCATGGTGAACATGGTTATGAATTAGATAAATAGCTTTATTATTTATTTGAATATAACCGATAAAAATATAAAAATTTTTAGGAGGTCTTTTGTGAAATTTTTAACTAAAATGGTGATGTTGTTCTTACTGGTGCTTTTGTGTTCAAGTGCTTATGCCGCTGATACTGGAACTTCTACGGAGGATGAGGGGCAGAGTAATGCTTATGGTCAAATGCACGACCGCCCACTTTCCGAACCAGCCGTGGAGGAGGAAAGTCCTTTTGCAGCGGATGCAAACATTGGGTATTGCTCTCATTATATGTGGAGGGGACAAACTCTAAGCAATAAAGGTGTTATTGAGCCATCTGTTACGTTTTCATATTATGGTCTTGCTGTTAATTATTGGTCAAACTACGATTCTGATAAGAATAAAACAACAGAGACTGATTATACTGTGAGCTACACCCACGGCTTTGATAAATTAAGTCTTGGCGTTGGCCAGATATATTATCAATTAGATGGCATCGAAGATACGCAAGAAGTATTTCTGACGGCTGGCTATGATGTGCTTTTAAAACCAAGTTTTACATGGTACTATGATTTTAGGGAGGGCAGAGGCTCATATTTTGAATTAAAACTCGGTCATTCATTTGCATTGCCCTATGATATTGCATTAAACCTTGGCGCTACTGCTAGTTATGTTGTTGATAACGTAATTATGGGTACTGAGCAAGATGGTAGTGATTTAGATTGTTTTTATCATAGTAATCTGTCAGTATCAGCAACAATTCCAGTATACAAGGCAATTTATGCCACTCCTATGATGGCAGTGTCGTTCCCTCTTGATGATGATGCCAGAAGAATTTTTAGGAATATCATTCGTGCAAATAGCTACGATGGTGGTGGTGCTACTGTTGTCTATGGCGGATTAACCGTCGGTTTTGCTATGTAAAGAAATAGAAGAGCGGGGGAAAACTCTTTTCGAAAAAGGTGCGTAGGCGCACTTCCAAACCCCGCACCCCTTACGGGAGTGCGCCTTCGCACCTTACGGGAGTGCGCCTACGCACCTTACGGGAGTGCGCCTTCGCACTTCCTAAAACTTTTAGCTTGTTATCTCTTAGTTGTCCTTCTATATTTACTATGCTTTAACTTAATATTCCTGAACTTAATGGTATTGTGGAGGCGCACCTTCCTCGCAGGCTATCAATAACACTATGGTGTATACTCCATAGGGTATGGCATAAATTTCATATTTTTTAAGTATGTGTAGAATTCGCTTAATTTATAAGTTATTGTTTTTAAATAATATTATTATTTTTGATTGCCTTGTATATTTGGCATGTATATTGCAATAATAATATCATGAGAATAAAACTATCTATAAGCCAAAAAAAGGCACTTACTAAACTGCCAATAAACTATAATTACTCTTTAACTACATTTATCTATAGAATTTTAAGAAAAATATTAGATATTCCCTCTATGTTATGTAAACCGCATAAAGGTAGTGGTGAAATTAAGCGCGATATTTTCACCTTTTCTAACCTAATTGCTAAATCCTATTCAATAGAAAATGATGTTATCTTATTTAAACATGAAAGGCTTGTTTGGTATATATCCTCGCCAGTGAGAGAGTTACTTGATGTATTAGTAGATGCAGTTTTACATAAAAATAATTCTATAATACATATTGGTAATGAGGAGCTGTCCATAGAGGAAGTTTCATATGTAAAAGACCCAAGATTTACTAATATAATGGCCTTTACAACGTTGTCGCCATTAACGGTATCAAAAAGGGTAGAGAACAATTATATACATTATATAAGATACAATGAAAGTGATTTTGCAGATGCAATAAAGACAGGACTTATTAATAAGTATCGGCTAATTTATGGATATGAGCCAAGAGACACAGGATTTGGGTTTGAGTTTGATAGAAAATATATTGAACGTAGAGAGGGTAAAATTCAAAAAAAGATTCAGTTTTTAAAAAATAATATAATAGCCTATAAAGCACCATTCGTAATATCAGGCAATCCAGAGTTAATTAAACTTGGCTATGAGGCTGGTTTTGGTGAAAGATGTAATATGGGGTTTGGTATGGCTAAAATCATTGAATAATATAGCGCATTGCGATTTGATAAAACACGAGTGTAGATAATAAGCATAGGGCAGACACGTAGGTCTGCCCTTGATTTTTGTTACCTATGAACCGTGTTATCATTTTATTTCTTTTGTTCAAAGCGTGCCAGTTCGGGGTAGAATGTCAGTGAGAGTTGGCCTGTTATGCCGAATCTGTTTTTAATTATCATAAGGGACATTTCTTGTTTTGATATAGGGTTAAAGTCAAAGTTTTCAAGTCGAGTATAGTCGTTAAAGAGACATTTCTTTATCTTGTCTGGTTCTGTTGGTTTTTCTGATTCATTGCGGCAAACCAATAATAAACCGCTATCCCCTTTATATTCTATTGGTAGTGCGCCTTTAAAGTTGCCTCTTTGGTAGTCTTTGTAAGAACTTATACTTTTGCGGCTTACTATTAGTATGCAAGCATTTAGTTCTATTTGCAATTCTTTAAAGGTTGTTAAGAGGTTGTCGTATTTGGTTAAGCTATCCGGAGATTCCACTTCTACTGGAAAGTTTTCTATATAGTCTACTACAATAAATACACTACTAGCGTTTGTTAGTTGTTTGATTTTAGTTGCTTGTGAACGTATCTTAACTGTAGATATTTGTGAGCGTTTGGCATTTATTATAAAAATCTTGTCATAGATATTTACTATGTCTTCTTTTACTTTGATGTAATCAAGGTATGCTTGTCTGTCGAACTTATTTGTATCGAGGGCATCCATGTTTTTAGTTTTAAATATTTGATACGGTATCTTACTTAAGTGAGAAAGTAGTTTGACCATGATTTCAGTTTTTTCCGTATCTAATGTATAATATATCATTGGTGTATTATGCTTTAAAAGCACCGATAGTGCCATTTGTAGTGCAAGTGTAGTTTTGCCAACTCCCGGTAAGCCGCCAAGCACTATAAGTCCCTGAAGCCCATTTAGGGCTTTATCAAGGTCTTCTAAGCCGGTTTTGAAGCCTGCAAATTCTTTATCTTTAGAGCCTATTTCATCAATAAAGTCATTCCATTCGTCTTTTAAACTAACTATTGGATCGTATTCCCGTTGCATTAAATATCCCTTTTCTTCCATACTGTTATTAAAAACCTCCTTAAATTTTAGAGACAACGTCTACTGTTCAGTATAATATCTAAGCCATTTTTCAAGTTGTTCTTTTTGTGGAGCTCCCACTATTTCATCAATTTTTTTGCCTCCTTTTAGTAAAACCATAGTTGGTGTTGCTGTGATGCCGAATTTGCGGGCAAGTTGAGGCTCTTCATCTACGTTAATTTTAACTATCTTCACTATGCCAGTCATTGTAGTGGCAATGTTGTGAAGTGCAGGCTCTAGCATTCTGCACGCACCGCACCACAGCGCCCAAAAGTCAAGTAGTAATAAACCGGGCCAGTTGTCCACTTCCTCATGAAACGTACTAACCGTAGCGTTTACTGGCATTTTAGGATATTCAAGCGGGGTTTTACATTTACCGCATATGGGGTTTCTTGATAATTTGTCAATAGGTACGGTGTTTAGGGTTTTACATTTTTTACATTTGTGTGTTACCTTTTTTACTTCCATTGCGTTTACCCTCTTTGTTTTTTATTTGATTTTTAAGCAAACTTTTTATATTATACCATTTTTGTATTGTGTTGGTTGGCAATTGTATACTGTGTATGTAGTGTTAAGCAGTACAAAAGTTTTAGGAAGTGCGTAGGCGCACTCCCGTAAGGGGTGCGGGGGGAAACCCTTTTGCCTAAAAGGGTTATCCCCGCTCCTCTATCTTTTTTCTTTTCTTTTCTTTTCTTTTCTTTCTTTTCTTTTTTTTTTCTTTTTTTTCTTTATTTTTGGGGGGAGGGGTTATGGGAAAATATGAGATATTAGATATTTCCGGTGATGTTGGTTTAAAAATCATAGGTTACACCCTTGAGGAGCTGTTTATTAACGCTGCTTTGGGGCTTTATTCGTTGATAACTGATGTGGAAGGGATTGTGCCGACCAGTACAATGGATGTGAGTGTTGAGGGTGAGCCTGTGGACATTTTATTGGTTGCGTGGCTTAATGAGTTGATTTATCATTTTGATGTTGATGGGTTTATTGGTTATAGTGTAAAAAATGTTAAAATAGAATCAGGAAGGTTTAGTGCGCAGGTGGTGGGGGAGTTATTTGATGAGCGCAGGCATGAAAGGCGGTTACTTGTGAAGGCTGCGACGTATCATCGGTTAGTTTTGAAAGCGGAGGGGGATTTTTTGGTGTGTGAGTGTGTTTTGGATATTTAAAATGGAGATAATAAATAGTGAGTGAAAAGTTAAAAAGGCTTGATGACAGTCGGATAGAGGTACCTGTTTCTTATTTAGATACAATGAAAAGCAGTGGGATAATCTATGTTAGTGCGGCACTTGAGGAAAACCTTGAGGCGGACGCTATTACGCAAATTGCAAATGTTGCCTCATTGCCTGGTATTGTAGGTGGGGTGTTGGCTATGCCTGATGTGCATACAGGGTATGGGTTTCCTATTGGAGGTGTAGCTGCATTTGACTTGCAAGATGGTGTAATTTCGCCAGGTGGCGTTGGGTATGATATAAACTGTGGTGTCAGGCTTTTGGGTACTGGGCTTATGAGACATGAGATGGCTGGGGTGATGAAGGAACTTGTTGGCAAAATTTATACTGAAGTGCCATCGGGCGTGGGGTCTAAGGGCAGGATTAAGTTAACGGTAGATGACGAAAAAAGGGTTTTAAGGAAAGGTGCTTTGTGGGCAGTGGAAGAAGGGTTTGGTGAAGCAGCTGATTTGGAGCGTATAGAGTCGCGGGGTTACCTTGAGGGGGCTGAGCCGATGGTGGTAAGCAAAAAGGCTTATGAGCGGGGAAAAGGGCAACAGGGGACGTTAGGCTCTGGTAACCATTTTATAGAGGTGCAGTATGTGGAGAAGGTGTATGATGAAGAAAGGGCATCGGTATTTGGGCTTTTTAAAGATCAGGTAACTGTTATGATTCACACGGGCTCGCGTGGCTTTGGACACCAAGTATGTACAGATTTTCTCTCAATTATTGAAAAGGCATATAAAAAATATGGGTTAAATATCACAGACAGAGAGCTTGCTTGCGTACCTTTTAAAAGTGAGGAGGGGCAGGATTATTTTGCAGCCATGAAGGCTGCTGCAAACTACGCATGGGCAAATAGACAGTGTATAATGCACTGGGTGAAAAATGCCTTTGCGCAAGTGTTTAAAGTGCCGGTGTCGAGTCTTGATTTTAACCTTGTTTACGATATAGCTCATAATATTGCTAAGGTGGAAACGCATATGGTTGATGGAAAGCCGATGGAGCTTATAGTGCACAGAAAGGGTGCTACGAGGGCATATCCGCCGGGACACATGGAGTTACCGGAGATTTATCGCAGTGTTGGGCAGCCAGTGCTAATACCGGGTGATATGGGAAGGGCTTCGTATGTGCTTGTAGGTACGAAAAAGGCTATGGATGAGACCTTTGGTTCTACGTGTCATGGTGCTGGTAGGGTGCTTTCAAGGCATCAGGCTATTAAAAAGGCAAAGGGCAGGGCTATATGGCGGGAACTTGAAGATAAGGGGATAGCGGTTATGAGTGCTGGGAAGAAGACGTTGGCTGAGGAGATGTCCGAGGCATATAAGGATGTGGAAAGTGTTGTAGATGTAGTTGAAAGGGCGGGCATTTCAACGAAGGTAGCTAAGCTGCGCCCTTTGGGAGTTATTAAGGGATAGTGTGAAGATAGGAAAGATTAATTTTACTAACTTGTTTCCTATATTTTATTATCTTGAAAAGGAGCTTGCCCTAAATAATAAAACTGACTATGAGTTTATAGAAGGGACGCCGTCTGAAATCAACAGATTGTTTCGAGATGGTTTAGTGGATGTGGGGCCGGCGTCTTGTGTAGAGTATATCAGAAATGCACCAAACTATACGCTGATAGATGGCCATTCAATTAGCTGCATAGGTGCTATTAAAAGTATAATGTTTTTTAGCACTGTTGAAATTAAGCGGTTAAAAGGTGCGTCTGTATTGGTTACTGCTAAGTCTGAGACCTCAGTAGCACTTTTAAAGATCGTATTGAATGATTTCTACGGTCTTGAGGTTAAGACTGTAGTGTCAAGCTGTTCTTTAAGGGAAGGACTGGCTAAATATCCGGCTTATTTGTTGATTGGTGATGAAGCACTATCTGAAGTATGTAGTATAGGCTCAAGTTTATATGTTTATGACCTTGGGCGTGTGTGGTATGAAAAAACAGGTTTGCCATTTGTATTTGCCTTGTGGTTTGGAAGGCGTGAAATATTTGTGGAAGATGCACTTATTGAATTTAAGGGGCTTTTAGATATAGCAAGGGAGAAAGCACGTTCTAATTTTGAGTATCTTGCCAATTTGTGTGCGGAACAGGTAGGGCTTTCAAAAGAAACCCTGATTGATTACTGGAGTACTATCTCTTATGACCTAGATAAGAAACATTATGCAAGTATAGAACTATTTAAAAAATTTTTAGCAAAGATGCTAATATAAAAACATAAGGAAATAAATACATAATGAGGGCTCTGCCCTCACACTCCCGCCAAAGATGCGTAGGCGCACCTCCCTGGGACTCGTCCCTTTGGCCTACCGCACAAGGGGCTTTGCCCAGGGAGGTGTGTCTTCACACCCTTGAACCCCAAAAAACATTATTTTTGTGAAGTATAAAAAACACCACTATTATTTTTGGCAAACCATTTTTATTTTAGTATATCTACACTTTGTATACTTATCAAATTTTAATGGTTTTTTGTTTATAAAAAAAGATATTCCGAATTTTCCCCTTACTTTTTTGTTAGATAAAAAAGTATTGTCTAAAATTATAATATTATATTAAACTATTTATTAGATATAATGAAATTAGATATTAAATAATGTCTAAAGTTATAATTATTGTATAAACTGTTTATTATAGACAATAGGATTGGTATTGAAGAATGTCTAAACGTTTTCATTTTATTTCTGGGTTACCGCGTTCTGGCTCAACCCTTTTGGGGGCTATTTTGCTTCAAAATCCACGCTTTTTAGGAGGTATGACTAGTCCTGTGGGAAGTTTATTTCAGGGTATGTTGGCTCAATTTAGTGCTGGCAGTGAGTTTGCCCCGGTAGTGGATGAGGTTAAGCGTAAGCGTTTACTGCGTGGAATATTTGAACTATATTATGCAGAGTGTGATGTTGATGTTGTGTTTGATACTAACCGGCTATGGAGTAGTAAGCTTCCTGCTATTACGCAGCTTTTTCCTGATGCAAAGGTCATCTGCACAGTGCGTGATATAGTTTGGGTGATGGACTCCCTTGAACGTTTGTATAGAAATAACGCCTTTGAAAACACACGATTGTTTGATGCTAATAGCCGCTCTACTGTATACACACGTTTAGAGGCGCTTAGCCAGCCAAACGGGCTTGTAGGTTTTGCCTATACTGCTTTGAAAGAGGCATTTTATAGTGAGCAGGCAGAGCGCCTCTTAATTGTAGAATATGAATATCTTGCCCAGTCTCCCCATATGGTTATGCCCTTAATCTACCAATTCATAGGCGAGCCATACTACGAGCATGATTTTAGTAACGTGCAATATGATGCCCCTGCGTTTGATGCCCAGCTTGGGGTTAAAGGGCTTCATCGCATAGAGACAGAAGTGCAGTACAAACCACGGCGCTCGGTACTGCCTCCTGATTTAGTACAAAAATACAGCGACATGAGTTTTTGGCGTGATTTGGCCGGCAGTCGTGCTCATTTAATTACGGCTCAACCAGATCAATAGTTATCCAAACAAATATTATGTCTTAACTTTAGGAGGTATTAAGGTGAAATCCGCTAAATCTGTGTGTAGAGATTTTTTATTAACATCGGTGATGCTGCCGTTGATTCATTTAGGAGGGGGTGGGGCTTTTGCCGGTTACGGTTATATTGGCAGCCGTAGCCGTGGAGGTGGGGTTACATTAAGCAAAAGCTCTGAGGTTTCGTTGGTATACTCAAATGCGCCTGGGGTTTTAACGGAAGGTTCAATTCATAAGTTTTATGCTGCTCCGACGGTAATGTCTATGGGCTTACGGCTAAGAACTCAAAGTGAGGTTATTTTTGTAGATGAATCCATAGAACACTATGAAACACTCTTATTTAGTGTAAATCCAACAATTGAAGTGGTTAAACTTGAAGCAGGTAGGGATGGTTTGATGCAGGTTGCTGATTATTTAGCTAAGCATAGTAGCAATCGTTATGATGCCATTCATATTGTAAGCCATGGAGATGTGGGTAAGCTCTACCTTGGTTCAGCCACACTTGCAAGTGATACCATTTGGCAGTATTACGATGTTTTAAAGGCTATTGGGCATTCCTTATCTAAAGGAGGCGATCTATTGCTTTATGGCTGTAAAGTAGCACAGGGAGAGGGTAGACAGTTTTTGGATGTAATAGCTTCAGTTACTGGGGCGGATGTGGCTGCCTCGAATAACGTTACTGGGGTTATTAACAAAGGAGGGGATTGGAACTTAGAGGTGAAGGTTGGTTCAATTGAGACTAATATTATATCTGCTAAGAATTTTAACGGTATTTTAACTGATTATAGCGTAACGGTTTCTTCTGATGACGGTACTGGTAACACAGCCAATACGCTAAGTTGGGCAATTTTACAGGCTAACAATAACTCCGGGGCTGATAATATCACCTTGACTACTGATATTACTATGAGCGGTGTTATGAGACGGCTTATTAATAGTGAAGTAACCGTACAAAGTGACGGTACTACGCGCACGATTACTTGTGGGGCAGGGAACTCTTTTCATCCATTTTTTATTAAGTCAGGGCCTGTGGTTATTGATGATCTTAATGTTAGTTCGTGCCAAGTTATGGGTGGTAGCAGTAGGCGTGGAGGAGGAGGAGCCGGTTTAGGAGGAGCTATGTTTATTTATAGTGATAACGTGACTGTGCAAGATGTTACCTTTTCTGCTAATAATGCTATTGGTGGTAATAGTTATGTTACAACGAGTAGTTTTGGTGGTGGCGGTATGTTTGGTGGAGCAGGGGGTAAAGGTGGTGGTGGATTGTTTGGGCGTTCTAGTAGTGATAACGGTGGCTATGGTGGTACAGGTGATTACGGCGGCTATGCTGGGGCCGGAAATACTTCATTTTCAGGGACTGCTATCGGAGGAGCAGGGGGCTTTGGTGGTGGTGGTGGACGTGGTAATAGAGGCGCTACGAACACAACCGGTATTTCTTATGGTGGAGATGGTGGTTTTGGCGCTGGCGGCGGTTATGCAAGCTATGGTGCCAAATGCTATGCTGGAGATGGTGGCTTTGGCGGTGGTGGTGGACAAGGTTACTGCACGGTAACCACTGCAAAAGGTGGTGACGGTGGTTTTGGCGGTGCTGGTGGTAATGGTTGTAGAGCTACTAGTAGAATTGCTGGGGTTGGTGGTTTTGGCGCTGGCAACGGTCAAGCGGCATCATCATGTACAAAAGGTGGTGGCGGTGCTGGTTTGGGCGGCGCTATCTTTGTTAAACAAGGCACGTTAACATTGAAAAACGTTACATTTACTAATAATAGGGCTGTTAAGGGTACTGGTTATACTAATGGTCAAGGTTTGGGCGGGTCTATATTTATCTGTACTAGTGATCTTGATAGCGACAGTACTGCTAAAGGTGCTAATGGTGGGTGTAGTGGTACAATTGATGAAACTAACTCTTGTGATGTGAGTTTTAGCGGTGGAATAGCGGCTGAGGGACAAACTGATTTATACTGGAGCGGTGCTGCTAATGGTTCTCATGACACTAGTGGTATTACAGATTCGTGTGCAAACACTGCTCCAAGTATTGGAGGTGCATCGGCAGGCCAAACTGTTGACGATAACTCGACGATTTCCCCCTTTTCGGCTGTTACCATCACTGATTCTGATGGTGATAATGTTACAGTAACAGTATCACTCGACACATCAGCCAAGGGCAGCTTTACTAGTGCGTCTCTTACAAGCAGTGGTTTTACCGATTCTGGTAGCGGTGTCTATACCCTTTCAAGCACAACGGCAGCACTTGCACAAACGGCAATTCGCCAACTTGTATTTGAACCTACTGAAAATCGAGTATCTGCTGGTTCAACTGAGACTACTACACTTACTATTGCAGTTAACGATGGCACTGACACCACAACTAATAGTACGACCACTGTGGTATCAACATCAATAAATGATGCACCAACGGACATTACCATAGATAATACAAGCGTTAATGAAAATCAGCCTTCAGGTACAGCAGTAGGGAATTTAAGTACTACAGATGTAGATGATTAAACTATGAATACAGCGTAGGCGTATAGCCGGGGGTATTTTTTATGAAATATATTGTGAATTTATTAATTATTATAGGCATGTTTTTTTTATTACCAGTGCATACAGTTCATGCCTTTACTTATAGTCTTCAAGATTCAGGCTGTACCAATGGAGGTTATGCCTCTGATAATGCCAATTTCCAAATTGTAGGTAGTCAATTGCAAACAGCCGCTCAGTTTGACTACGAAACCAAAAGTAGCTATACAATATGTATACGCACGACCGATGGAAGCTCCAATACCTATGATGAGGCATTTACAATAACGGTGAATGATTTAAGTGATACATCAACTGGAGGTGGGACAACTGGAGGTGGGGTAAGTGTAGTAGAACCAGTAGCAACCACGGTTCCAACTACGGCTCCAACCGTTACTCCCACTACAACGCCGACGGTTACTCCAACAGCAACGCCAACTTTAACCCCAACTCCAACAGCAACAGCAACGCCAACAGCAACCCCTACGTTAACCCCGACTCCAACTACAACCCCAACTACAACGCCAACTTTAACCCCAACGCCCAAAAAGCAATTTTACCCTCCAAACATGGGGGATTTAAATGGCGATGGCAAAGTCGAGGTTGTTGGTCTTAATGAAAAGGGCGAGATTTATTCTTATACTTATAACCAAACTACATGGAATAACATACCGGGGTATTTGTCGCAAGTAGTGATAGCTGATATGGATGGAGATGGTAGGGATGATATAGTAGGAAGCGCTAATAGCAGCGGTTGGGTGTATATGACAACAGACCTTGGCCAAAACTGGAAGTGGGAAGGTGGACAGCTTAAAACGCTAGCTGTTGCAGATATAAACGGTGATAGTCGGCTGGATATTTTAGGGTGTACAAATAATGCAGAGGTATGGTATACGTTAAATGCCATGGATACGGAGCCAATATGGTATTATATGTCTGGTAATTTAACGAAACTGGTGGTAGCAGATACGGATAATGATGGTAAAAAGGAGGTCTTTGGCATAAATGAAAATGGTGAAGGTGAGTTAAAGGGTTCGATATGGTATACACTAAATCCAACAGCTTTAATGCCAAAGTGGAATAGGATACTTGGAACACTTTCAGATTTAAGTGTGGGAGATATAAATGGAGATAGTAAGGTTGATATTGTAGGTATAAACAAGTATGGTATAGATGATTATGAAGGCTCTGTGTGGTATATATTAAATCCAACAGAGACAGACCTAATGTGGAATAGAGTAGAGGGTAAGCTATCATATCTATCAGTGGGGGACATAAATGGAGATGGGAGATTTGACCTTATTGGTTTAAATGGATACGGAGAGGGGGAGTTTGAAGGCTCAGTCTGGTATATAGCGCAATCTATAAATGGAGGCTGGATTCAAATAGAGGGAAAGTTATCTGACCTAACAGTAGGTGATATGGATGGAGATGGCAAGGCAGATTTAATTGGGATTAATGGTTATGGTATTGGTGAGCTTAAAAACACAGTATATTATATGCCAAGCCCATTTTCCAATGCGCCTACTACATGGATACAGATATTTGGGTATCTAAGTGAATTTTAAGTATCAAAGCAAAAAAAATTTTTATACCAAATATATACCCAAGACAATTAGGTAACAAAAATTAAGGGCTTGCCCCCGAGGGTATCCCTTAATTTTTTGTTACCTATCAAACCGAAATGTGCTATATATAAATTTTCTTATCTTTTCTTGACAAAAAACTATAACTATGATAATATCATTCCATCGTTTTGTAAGGTTAAGGGTTTTTGTTATTATAAGCGTGTTTTTGAAGTGTACTTTAATAAGTGTACTTATAAGATGAAGGGTTTATTATGGTTGAAATAAACGGTTGGTTTTTAGTCCAAGTTGTAAATTTTATAATGCTGGTTTTTTTATTAAACCGCTTGCTATTTAAACCGTTATTGTCTCTTTTTGAAAAAAGGGAAAACATAATATCTACGTCTTTAAAAGAGGCTAAATTACTAGATGAAAGGAAGGATAGGGCGCTAAAAGAGATGCAGGATGCAATATATGAAGCAAATAGGCAGGCAAATGATACCTTTATTAGATTAAGACAAGAGGGGTTTAGTTTGCAGAATGATTATATTAAAACTGCTCAAGATAACTCGTTAAAAACGCTTTATTATGCCTTAAGAGAAATATCGTCTGAATCACAGCGGGCGAAGGAAGCTATAAAGGGAGAGATAGAAAAGTATTCCGATGAAATCGCAAAGAAATTTCTTCATTAATTTTAACTTGAGGATTAAAAAAGCAGGGATGTATGGGTGCGTTTTAGCGTTTGCTTTCTTGTTTAACTTAATAGTAGCGATGCCGGAAGCCTTAGCTTCATCAGAAGGTGGGCACGGTGCTAGTGCTAAAACATGGATGTGGGTTACCATTAATTTTTCTATATTGATTTTCGTCTTGGTTTACTTTCTTAAAAAGCCGTTAAGTGATTATCTTGCTAAGAGAGCTGAATTAATTCAGAAATCCCTTGAAGAGGCTAAGTTAGCAAGGGAATATTCGCAAAAGGCATTTGTTGAAATAGAAGAAAGGCTTAAACTTAAAGATGAAGAAATAAAGAGGATTATAAACACAGCAACGGAGTATGGTGAGCGGGAAAAGGCAAAGCTAGTGATAGAAGCTAAGTCTTTAACAGATAAGATTAAGGAATTGACAGATAAAAATATTGCTTATGAATTAAAAAAGGCAAAAGATGATTTAAGGCGCGAGGCTGCAAGTGTCATTATCGAGATGTCAGAAATAAAGATAAAGTCGGTTATTACTGAATCGCACCAGCATAAGCTTATTGATAATTCCATAGATAAGTTAAGACAAAGAAATTAAGATTAAAATAGAGTAAGGCGAAAGAAAATTGAAAAAAGATTATCGTCTCGTTAAAAGATATGCAAGGGCATTGTACAAAGAAGCCGGTGAGAAGACTGGTAGGGCCATTAGGGATCTAAGTCAGTTCTATGAGTTTATAAAGACCAATCGCTTGATGAAGTCCTTGTTTTCGAATCCGTTTTTTAAAGATGAGGAACGGGTAAGCGTGCTTGGGGCTATTTGTGATCAGGTGGAGTTCTATGAAAAGACCGGCCGGTTTATGAGGGGTTTGATTAAAAATCGGCATTTATCGCTACTTCCTGAAATAATAGATGCCCTGATAAAGATATATTATGAGGCTAATAACATAGCAAGAGTTATAGTGATAACACCAATAAAACTGGATATGCAGGCAGAGGAGCGGTTGAAGGAGTCGTTGAAGGTGAGGCTTGGTCGGGATGTGGTTTTGGATTATAGAATAGATACTACCGTCATTGGTGGGTTAAAAGTTCAAGTGGAAAATACGGTGTTGGATACTACTATAAAAGGTGAGTTAGGACTTTTAAAGGCTTCTCTTTTAAGGGGGTGATATAGATGGAGATTAGTGTAAAGGCGGGAGATATAAGCGAGTTTTTGAAAAGCCGCATAGCCGGGTTTGAAGAACGGGTGGATGTTAGTGAGATCGGTCGGGTCGTTACTGTCGGTGATGGTATTGCCAGAGTATATGGTCTTGATAGCGTAATGTCCAGTGAATTGCTAGAGTTTCCCAATAACTTATATGGGCTTGCTCTTAATCTTGAAGAAAATGAAGTAGGTGTGGTGCTCTTTGGTGATACACAGTATGTCCATGAAGGGGATATTGTTAAAAGGACCCGTAGGATTATGGAGGTACCGGTTGGTGCGGAACTGCTTGGGCGGGTGGTAAATGCTATTGGGCAGCCAATAGATGGTAAAGGACCTATTGAAACTAAGGGTACTAGGAAAGTTGAAGTTATGGCCCCTGGGATAGTGGATAGAAGGCCTATATATGAGCCTATGCAAACCGGTATTAAGGCTATTGATGCGATGATACCTATAGGCAGAGGTCAGAGGGAGTTAATCATTGGAGACCGCCAAACCGGTAAAAGTGCTATAGTTATAGATTCTATAATAAATCAAAAGGGTGGAGATGTCTATTGTATATATGTTGCAATAGGACAAAAGATGGCCAATGTTGTGCGTGTGGTAAAGACACTTGAAGAGCACGGTGCACTTGAGCATACTATAATTGTATGTGCATCAGCCAGTGAGCCAGCACCGCTTCTATACTTAGCCCCTTATACTGGGTGTGCAATGGGTGAGTATTTTAGGGATAACGGAAAGCACGCACTTGTTATATATGATGATCTAAGTAAACAGGCAGCCGCCTACAGAGAAATGTCATTGTTGCTTAGGCGTCCACCAGGCAGAGAGGCATACCCCGGAGACGTTTTTTATTTGCACTCAAGGCTGCTTGAACGTGCTGCTAAGCTAAGCGATGAGCTTGGAGGTGGTTCTTTGACCGCCCTTCCTATAATAGAGACACAGGCTGGGGACGTTTCAGCTTATATTCCCACTAATGTAATATCTATAACAGATGGACAGATTTATTTGGAAGGTAGCCTTTTTAATCAGGGTATAAGGCCAGCTATTAACGTAGGTCTTTCTGTCAGTCGTGTCGGTGGGGCTGCACAAACTAAGGCTATGAAGCAAGTAGCCGGTACGCTTAGGCTTGACCTTGCGCAGTTTAGAGAGCTTGCGGCATTTGCGCAGTTTGGTACGGATATGGATAAGGCTACTATAGCGCAAATAGAAAGAGGTAAGCGGATGACAGAGCTTCTTAAGCAAGATCAGTATGTGCCTATATCGCTAGATGAACAGGTGGTTGTGTTATATGCTGGGACGCAAGGCTATCTCGATCAGGTGCCAGTTGAGAAGATTGGGGATTTTAGTGTTGACTTTATTGATTTTTTAAAATCGCAGCGTCAGGATATTAAGAAGAAGCTTATGGATAAAAAGGCAATAGATGAGGAGATTAAAGGCAGCCTCAATAGTATTTTAGATGGTTTTATGAAAGATTTTATGGTTAAAATACTAAAATAAATGTTACTTTAATAGTCAATTATAAATCGTTGTAATAAAGATGATTATTTATAGATTTTAAGTAAAGTATAATAGAGATGGCTAATTTAAGAGAAATACGAAATAGAATAGCATCCATAAAGAGCACCGGTAAGATTACAAGGGCTATGGAGATGGTTGCTGCTGCCAAATTGAGAAAGGCTCAAGCTGCTATGGATAACGCAAGGCCATACAGCGAGATGTTGTCTAAAATGCTGAAGTATCTCCTTACTGGTGTTGAAAGGGAGGAATATCCGCTTTTGGCCATAAGGCCTGTAAAAATGGTAGAAATGATAGTTGTTGCTGGTGATAAGGGGTTGTGTGGTGCTTTTAATTCAAATGTATTTAAAGAGGTTGCTAAGCAGATTTCTTTTCTTAAAAATAATGGGAGTGGTTATCGTCTGAGCGTTGTTGGTAGACGGACAAGGGATATTTTGAAAAGGCAAGGACATGAGTTGAGATATAGTTTAGTTGATGTATCAAGAAGCATGCAATATTCACAAGTTCAAGATATGGCAAAGGATATTATTGATGATTACGTAAGCGGGTTGATAGATGAAGTCTTAATAATATCAAATCGCTTTGTCTCAATTTCAACACAAGCAGTAAAGTCTGTTAAGCTGCTTCCAATAGAAGCTTCTGTAGAAAACATGGTTACGGAAAGTGGGCAAGGCAGTGCCTCGTCATTTATATTTGAACCTTCTGAGGGTGTTATCCTTAATAAACTTTTACCGAAGTATGTAGAAAACGGGATATATTTATCTATGTTAGAATCTCGTGCCTCTGAAGAGGCTGCTCGTATGATGGCAATGCAAAATGCCACTAGCAACACGAAGGAACTGACATCAGACCTTACGCTCCAATATAATAAGGCGCGTCAGGCTTCCATAACTATTGAGTTAATAGATATAGTTAGTGGTGCAGCGGCTATTACTAGCTAGCTTTTGATTGGACTTTTAATTAATAGAGATAAAAAACTAAGGTGTGCCTTCACACCATGGAGTGGAGAACTCTCATTATTTGTTTCATTTTATAGAGGAGGGGGTCAATGAATGTAGGCAAGGTTACGCAAGTGATAGGGGCAGTTGTTGATGTGGAGTTTACTGATAAATTGCCAGAAATACTAAATGCCTTGAAGATAGAGCAGGGGAAAAATGAAGCAGAAGGAACTCCAGAGGTAGACCTTACGCTTGAAGTTGCTGCACATGTTGGGGACAATACGGTACGTACCATAGCTATGTCATCAACGGATGGATTGGTTAGGGGTATGAAGGTGTCTGATACAGGGCAACCGATAAGTATTCCAGTTGGAAACAACACGCTTGGTAGGATTATTAATGTGACAGGTGCCCCATGCGATAAGCTAGGTCCTATAAAAGAGGCCGAACACTGGCCTATTCATAGAGATGCCCCTACGTTTGTAGAACAGGAACCCTCCACAAAGGTATTTGAAACCGGAATCAAGGTCTTTGATTTATTAGTGCCATTTGTAAAGGGCGGTAAGATTGGTATGTTTGGTGGCGCAGGTGTTGGTAAGACCGTTGTTATTATGGAGATGATACATAACATTGCTATGGTGCACGGTGGTGTTTCTGTGTTTGCTGGTGTTGGTGAAAGGACGAGAGAGGGGAATGACCTTTATAGGGAAATGACCGAATCAGGGGTTATTAATAAGGCGGCATTAATATACGGTCAGATGAATGAGCCCCCAGGTGCACGCTTGCGAGTGCCTTTGACTGCCTTGACTACGGCAGAGTATTTTAGAGAACAAGGGCAGGATGTTTTACTCTTTATTGATAATATATTTAGATATACATTAGCAGGTGCTGAGGTTTCTGCCTTGCTTGGTCGTATGCCGTCGGCTGTTGGTTATCAGCCAAACCTTGCTACTGATATGGGTTCACTCCAAGAGAGAATAACCACAACTAAAAAGGGATCTATAACATCTATGCAAGCAATATATGTGCCTGCCGATGACCTTACAGACCCGGCCGTTGCTGCTGCATTTACTCATTTGGATGCTACCGTTGTGCTTTCACGCTCTATTGCAGAGCTTGGTATATACCCGGCAGTGGACCCACTGGATTCCACATCGAGGATACTTGAGCCAAAGGTTGTTGGGCATAGGCATTATCGGGTAGCAAGACAAGTACAAAAGATATTGCAGCGATATAAGGAGCTGCGTGATATTATAGCTATCTTGGGTATAGAAGAGCTTTCGGAGGAAGATAAGATTATAGTAGCAAGGGCGCGAAAATTGCAGAGATTTTTGAGCCAGCCTTTTTCTGTTGCGGAAACCTTCACCGGTATCGCTGGTAAATATGTGAAGCTTGAAGATACTATACGTGGTTTTGAGGCTATTGAAAAAGGTGAATATGATGATATGCCAGAGCAGGCATTTTATATGCTTGGTACTATTGAAGAGGCAGAGGAAAAAGCTAAAAAACTTGGTTGGCAGAAAAAAATAAAATAAGAAAAAATAAATGGTTAAATAATTATGGATACAAAACTTGTTTTTAAAATAATTACCCCAGAAGGGTTTGATTTTACCGAGGAAGTTGATGAGGTCGTGGCACCAGGCTCAGAAGGTGAGTTTGGTGTTTTCCCCGGTCATATCCCTTTGATTACAACCCTTAATAATGGTGTGGTTTCATACCGTAAGGGTACTTTAAAGAAAGATATAGATATTACAGCCGGCTATGTTGAAGTAGGTCCTGACAGGGTGTACATCCTTGCAGATAAGGCGCAGATAAAAGAATAAAGCTTACTCTATGAACAAACCGGAACTTTTGGCGCCGGCTGGTAGTTTGGAAAAATTAAAAATAGCCTTGCATTATGGTGCTGATGCCGTTTATGTGGGGTTGTCGGAGTTTAGCCTACGGGCAAAAGCCGATAATTTCACACTGAACGAGCTAGAACTTGCCTTTTCATATGTAAAAGCAGCAGGTAAAAAGGTCTACGTTACAATAAATATATTCCCTCATAATTATGATTTATCGTTAATATCTGAGCATATAGCTTTTTTAAATTATTTAAAACCCGATGCCGTTATTGTATCAGATTTAGGGGTTTTTGATATGCTTGTTAACGTCATAGGTTCTCAGTTGCCTGTTCATATTAGTACGCAAGCTAACATAACGAATTATCGTACGGCTATGTTTTGGCAAAGGCAGGGGGCTAAACGTTTGATTTTAAGTCGTGAGCTTACTATTGGTGAGATTAAGCAAATTAGAGATAACGTATCTATAGAGCTTGAATGTTTTGTGCACGGTGCTATTTGTATTTCCTACTCAGGCCGATGTTATATTAGTAGTTTTCTAACTAATCGTTCAGCTAATAAAGGGCAATGTACTAACTCTTGTAGGTGGAACTATACTTTAATGGAAGAAAAACGCCCAAATGAGTACTTTCCTGTTTATGAAAACGATAGGGGAACCTATGTGATGAGTTCTAAGGACCTTTGTATGTTAGGTTATCTAGATAAACTGTTTGATGCCGGTGTGGATAGTTTTAAGATAGAAGGACGGATGAAAGGTATAAATTACATCGCTGGTGTTGTTAAGACATACCGTGAGGCGATAGATAGTCTATCATCTAACACCACATATAATGTTAAAGATGAGTGGCTAAAAGAGCTTGCCATGTTTTCAAGTCGTGGGTTTACAACAGGTATGTTCTTGGGTAGGCAAGAGGATAAGGATTTTAACCATGATGAAGTCAATATGTATAAAAAAACGCATGCCCTTATTGGTATCGTTTGTGATGTGAAGCATGGTAAAGCGCAGGTACTTTTAAGGAATAATTTGAAATCTGGCGATAGGGTAGAATATCTATCTAATGGATATAATAGTGGATTTGTTAATATTACAAGTATTGAGGATTTAGAAAATAACATAGTGGATTGTGCCAGAAATGAGAAAATAGTTTGGATTAGTGCCCATGAAGGTGTTAAGGTGAATGATATTGTAAGAAAAAAACTTTTGTAAAGGAATATGAAGATAGAAGAGCGGGGGGAAACCCTTTTAGGTAAAAGGGGTAAGGAAACAAATACATAGTGAGGGCTCTGCCCTCACACTCCCGCCAAAGGTGCGTAGGCGCACCTCCCTGGGACTCGTCCCTTTGGAATCCCGCACAAGGGGCTTTGCCCCTTGAACCCCAAAAAACACTATCTTCATACTGTCAACTATGCCATTTGGTGTGTGATAATTTTTTTTTATTGCTATGTCAAAAACATTTTGCTAACTTCATTTTTAATTAATGTTGAAATTTAACTGCCTAAGCTGGTATTATTGCTAAATGTATTTTTGTAGTAATAATAAGAAATTGAGTTTAAAGCACTTCATCGGAAGCTTGCTACTTGTGCTTGGTTTATTATTCTTTTTGTTATCAACAGCTTATAGTGCTGGATATGATGGGCATTGGGTATATCCTAAGGATGTAAAGCAGTGGGAAAACATAAACGGTGGGATTTCCACTACGCTAGCCTTTGCCGATATGGACTGTGATGGCAATAAGGAGATAATTTTTGGCACAAAGAAAGGTTCTATTTTTGCTTTAAAGACAAGTGGTAAGGCCCCTCATGAGATTAAGATTGCAGACTCTATTAAAACCGATCCGCTTTTGGTGGACATAAACCGTGATGGATGTACTGACCTTATTGTCTTTGGCCGGTATGCCGGCTATGACGACCCGGCTGATAAGAGTGTTATGGTGGTTATAGATGGAAAAACTACTAATAGAATAGTTGAGATTGGACTAAACGGTAGTATTGTTTCAAAGGCAGCAGCAGCAGATTTTAATAATGACGGAAATGTGGATTTTTTAGTTCCAGCTAAAGGGCTTTTTATTGTGGATGGGTCTTTTAGCGAAAATAAAAAGACAACGTCATATAATTATGAAATAGATGGCATTACATACTCTTCCCCTGTTATTGCAGACCTTAACGATGATGCTATCTATGATTTTTTTATACCATTTAGCTCTAAGGGCATACCATATATCAATGTATTTCTTTCAACAAGTAATTATTTTAACTATCAAAAATTAAAGTTTAATCTTAAAAAGGAAGTCAAGCTCATACCGTCAATTGTAAAACTTAAAAAGGATATGCCGCAAAAATGGCTTCTTAGCGTTCCAAGTATGGGTAAGTCTATTGATTTTTATAATTTTATCTGGGAGCTTTCAACTCACAGTCTTACGCTTGACTACGTTGATAGTTTTATTAAGTACAATAAGGTATATAATAATCCAGTACCATTTTTACTTAAAAACGATGGAACCCCTGTCTTACCTGTTTATTTTAAAGAAACCGGTGAGCTTGCTATCCTTGATACACTTGCACCAAATACCCTCTCCACTCTTTCTATTGGCTCAGAGCAGGAAGATATTGCCGTATATACCGAAAAACTAAAAGGCGATGGTAAATCCAGTACCATCTTGATTAGTGCTGTTAACAATATACTTTACAAGGTTAACGTTGAAGGTAATGAAGTGCTTGAGTTGATGAAGGTTCCATCAGTGCTGCCTTCTTTAAAGAAGGTCTACCTTATGCCATATAAAGGTAAAAGCGGTCAGGGTTATGCCATTACTGGTATTACTAAGGATAATACCGTCTACTATAATGGTAAGGATATAATAAAAGATATTTCACTAAAAGACCCAAATGAGTATGGTTACCTTAATCAAGGCGCTTATCCGCTAAATGAAATAGATGAGCTAATAGAGGCTATGGCAAGCTCTGCGGAGTGGCGTAATTTAAGTGGTATGGATGTTTTTCTTTCTCTTGCCAAGCAGTTATATCCTGATGATAAGAATTTTACTGAAAAAGTCAAAACCCTTGAAATGGAAAAAAAGAAAAATCAAGAGATTTTTACTGATATAATGGCCATAAAGGCTTCTATTAGGCAAAAGGCTACATCTAAGTACGATTACATTACGTTAGTTAAATGGAGCTGGTATGGCGAAATTGAGGAAAGTATAAAAAAGATTTCTGATATGGACCATGAATTTCTTGAAGAAAAAGACATCGGTGAGTTTTATCACAAACTTGTATCAACGAAAGACCTCCTACGTATGGTCATGATCTTTGCCCTTGTCCTTGGCACATTTACTGTGCTTGTACTTTTCATTCTGAATTTTAGAAACATTGTGCAGGCTTTAATTATTGTGCTCTTTTATTTTGGTATACACCGTAAATGGAAAAAGGTAATAGATGCCTATCCGGAAGAAGGCGGTATTACTGACTATTTAAATAAAAAAGGTTTCCTCTCTAAACCGGTTACACAGTTGTTTGAGTATAAGCTGAAAGTACTTCTTTTGATGCTCTTAAAACGCAATAGCAATGAGTGGAGTAATGTGCTTACTTCATATAAGAAAAATATGCTAAGTATCATAAATAATAAATCAGAACGGATGGAAAAACGGCTTTATAAATTTTTGCTTAGAAATTATATAATGCTCTTTAGAAAAAGGGCTCGTATGGTGCATTTTTTCCGTTGGATAGCTTTTAAAATTCAATACCTTTTTATGGAAGATATTAATAATTTTCATACCAAAGATATTACACTGCTTAGTATTAGATATGAGGTTATAAAGACGCTGTTTAATTTAAATGATGTTCGACGGGCATTTAATTGTCTTCATAAACTGTATATGGAGATAAAGCTCTTGGGTTTTGATAAAACTGACTCATCTGTACCGGTTATGCAGCCACTAAGTGTGCTCAATGATATACCTCAAGGCAAAATAGAAAAATACTTTTTTAAATATAATAGAGATTTTTTTAGAATAGTTAAAAATACTGATGATCGATTTTCCATACTTTATGCTTATAAATGTATGGAGCTAAAACCAAGGGTTAATGAAAGTATCAACGCAGTCTTAAAGGAAACTACACGCATCTTTGGTTTACCTATAGTTGTTATAAACCATTACCTGCCAAGTAGTCCTCTTATAGACCAAAGGTTGTACTATACGCTTCATGCCTATAATAGACTGAAAGGCGTACAGATAGTCATGAGATGTATACCGGATAAAAATAAATTCATTAATCTTGCCAATGAACGCAAATTAACTACACTATATAATAATAATCCTACTATTGCTAGAATATATAATAACCATAGAAATAAAATCTGGAACATACAAGTTGAGGCATTTATAACCCATAAATCATTAAAACAGCTTTTACGAGAAGGACTCAAAACGGCAGAAATTAAAAAAATCATGCTAAGCCTTATCTCTATACTTGAAAAAAACATACCCATTTGGTTTATACCAAGTTTTCATCCAGCACACTTGTTTTGGGACGGTAAGAGTGTTTATCTCACCGCTACTGGCTTAAATAAGCTCGCTATAGACCGCCATATTGTGTTAAATTATCATAAGTTTTGGGAGAATTTTAGGCTTGATTTTTTTATGTCTCCGGAATTTTATGCTAATCCAGATGTGGCTGGTACTCTTTCTGATAAACATGCTATGGAACACAATATAGTTTATTTATTAGGATTGCTTTTGTATCGTCTCCTTGAGGGTGGCTTCCCCTATAGCTTTGAATCACTACCTTCTGCCACAAGCTTTACGACGCTTCGTCTTACCAAGTTTAGCCCTGCTCAAGATATGGTTAATAATATGTTGTGTCGGGCTGCTGATAGGCTGAGGGTTTCAGAACTAAAAGATGCCGTTAATAAAATTGATTGGATAGATTAAATTGTGGGGGAAAGCCATGAAAGCTAAACTATACCAAAACAAATTATGCTTGCAAACCATTTTTAAAAATGATAAGGAAACAAATACAGAATGAGGGCTCTGCCCTCACACTCCCGCCAAAGATGCGTAGGCGCACCTCCCTGGGACTCGTCCCTTTGGCCTACCACAAAAGGGGCTTTGCCCCTTGAACCCCAAAAACATTATTTTGGATGAATATGATAAAAATACAATTATTATGCTTGCAAACCATTTTTATTTAGGTATATAATAGAATCTCACTCATTATAAGCATAATTATTACAGCCATCATAGAAAATACGAACATGTAGTCAAGATTTTTAAGCTGAAAGTGTATCATTATAGGAAATTTACCAGTAAACCCACGGCAAAGCATTGCCTTATAAATCCTCTCTGCACGTTCATAACTCCTTACTATAAGCATGCCTGCTAAATAAGCATAGGTCTTGTATGTATGAATGTTAGTCTTTGGTTTAAACCCTCTTATTAACGCTGCCCTTATTAGTCTTTCATATTCCTCGTGCAATAGGGTTATATATCTGTAACAAAAGAAAAACATGTATACAAGTTTAACCGGTACTTTTAAATGTAAAAGGGCGTGAGCCAAAGAAAACACTCGGGATGTGCCAAGCATTGTTATTGTAAATATGAATATGGCATTTGCCTTAAATGTTATTAATGTTGTGCTGTACACGCCTTCTTTTGATATGCTTAGTGCCCCAATACGTGCTATTTCATGTCCTGTGTAGCTAAACGGTATAAATAACCAAAGTAGCAGTATAAACAAATTAACCATAACTATTCTTTCAGCTATCTTACGTATGTTTAGTTTTGCTATTGCTACAAAAATACCTGCTACAGCAAGTGCCAAAGTGCACGTTATTAAATCTTTCGTTGTTGCTATGATAAAAACAATAGGTATAAACGTAACAAGCTTTATCCGAGGGTCCACTTTATGTAAAAGCGAATTACCCTCGGAAAATATCTCAAGGTGCATGTTTTTTACTCTTAAAATACATAATTATCCCAAATATGCCAAAAACATAACCAATGCCACCAATTATGTCCGATACTCGGGTTGTAGAACTATAATGTTGCATCTTAGCTACTGCCATGTTAACTGTTGCTAACTTTTTATCCATAATGTCATTTACAATGTTTTCTACATCCGGCCCGCTTATACAAAGTGCCTGCGTTATTTCGTTAAGCTCTGCCTGTTCATGCTCCTCATGCCCTTCATAACTTTCTTGTAGTGCCTCAAGAATAAACTCACCACGATGCCCCTCTCCAACATCCACAACTATTCTTAATTGCTCAGTATTTATTATCGTAACACTATACTGCCCCCCATCGTCAGTTATACCGTCAAATAATTTAGTCCCAGTTTTGTCTTCATAAACTGTAACCGGCGACCTCTTACACACCTTCCCGTCTGCAAACGTACATTCAACAAATACCTTATCTGATACCTTATATGCAAATACTATAATCTTATGCCCATACGCATTTACCCTTAATACAGTCAATAACAGTAATAACATATATATAATGATTTTCTTCATAACACGCTATCTTGACAAATCTCAAAAATTTCTGGCTTAACTTTTTTAATAAATGTTATACAAAATGCACTAATAATACCTTCAGTAAACATTACCGGTACGTGAGATAACATAATTACCTTAGCTATCCCCAAATGCTCCGGAGCGCTTATAGCTAAAGAAAGCGACAATAATAAAGTGCTTAATAATATTGATAAAAATCCCGCTATAAGCCCTGATGTAAATACAACATAAAAATTCTTACTCTTAATATATCCTCGCAATAAATAATAAACAATCAATCCAGGTGAAGCCATAATTAGAGTGTTTACACCAATAGTTGTGAAGCCACCAAATTGAAACAATAGCGCCTGTAAAAACAAAGCAACAAACACCGACGGAAATACCATCCAACCAAGCACTAAACCAAGTATGCCATTTAATGTTAAATGCACTGAAGATGGCCCAAGCGGCACATGCACTAACGCTGCAACAAAAAACGCCGCTGTTAACAAAGCAGCCTTCGGTACATTTTCATTGTCCATCTTTTTAAGACCATAAAAAACCCCGCCTGCCGATAAAATAGCCCCAGATACCAATACCGGTACCGATAACACTCCCTCTGAAATATGCATAACACTTCCCTTGGTTAATAGAATTATATTGTTTTAAAAAAACAACAGTAGCCTTCTGGCTAGTTTTACCTTCATGGCAGATTATTATTTAAAATAAAATATTCTAAATAAGTCAAGTATGCAAAAAAGAAAAATAAAAAAAATAAATGTAGTAAAAGATAAGATGGGTAACTGTATAGATTACAGGCTAAAAGTTTTAGGAAAAGGGGTGTGGGGGAAGAACCCTTTTTTTCGAAAAGGGTTTTCCCCCGCCATCTTTTTCCCTTAACTTATTTAGAATTGCTAGCTGTTTGCTCCGATTATTAGGAAATTTTAACTAAAAAGTGCTAAGATATAATATTGTAGAAAAATGAAAACCGTATTGTTATTAACTGTCTCAAATATATTTATGACAATTGCTTGGTATGGGCACTTGAAGCATAAGGATTCTACCTTGTGGAAGGTTATTCTTATAAGTTGGTTAATTGCTTTTGTTGAATATTGTTTTCAAGTGCCTGCAAATAGAATAGGGCATGGGCACTTTTCAGCGGCTCAACTGAAAATAATCCAAGAGGTCATCAGCTTAATTGTTTTTGTAGTGTTTTCTATTGTATATTTAAAAGAAGGTATTAGGTGGAATTATGTTGTGGCATTTTTTATGATTATAGGGGCAGTTTTTTTCATTTTTAAGAAATAGCTATGAGAACATTTTATTCATACGGACCTGTTGACAAAGAAAGGCACTTTTGTGTTAGTAGGCAAAGCCTTGTAGAAAGCTGTCTAAGGCATATTATAGATGACCCCAACAAAGGTGGGCACTATTTTACAATATGGGCACCAAGACAGACAGGTAAGACGTGGATTATGAGACAGGTTAAAAAAGAAATAGCTGCTCGCTATAGTGATAAATTTATAGTTGGCACTATGTCTATGCAGACTACTGTATTAGATGATGAGGACAAGCCGTCAGATATATTGGAGTGGATTCCACTTTTAATAGATGATACATTTAAGATAAAGATAGAACCCTTAAAAGGCTGGAAGGATTGGCTTACCCTATTTAAGAAAACTACTGGTATATTTAATAAACCAGTAGTACTTTTTATTGACGAATTTGATAAACTACCGCCAACGGTAATTGATAAGTTAGTAAATTTATTTAGAGGCATGTACCTAGACAGAGACTCATATCTATTACACGGTCTTGCACTAATTGGCGTAAGGGCAGTGCTTGGTGTAGAAAGTGGTCGAGGTTCTCCCTTTAATATCCAGCGTTCAATGCACATACCTAATTTTACTAAAGAGGATGTATCTGAGCTATTCCAACAGTACATAGAGGAAAGTGGGCAGGTAGTTGAACCTATGGTTATTGACAAGGTTTATGACGTAACAAAGGGGCAGCCGGGGTTAGTCTCTTGGTTTGGAGAGCTTCTTACGGAAAAATATAATGAAGATAAAGGCAACCCTATTGATTGTAAATTGTGGGAGCTAATTTATAACAATGCCTTGACCGTAGAATGGAATAATACTATGCTAAATCTTATAAAGAAGGTAAAAAAAGAGTATCAGGAGTATGTGGTAAATTTATTTGCCAAATCAGATATTGTTTTTAGTATGGATAAAGATTGGTGTAATTATCTATATATGAACGGGGTTATAGATAATGAAGTTATAATAGATAGCAAAGGTAAAATGGTTACTGTTTGTCGTTTTGCCTCTCCTTTTGTTCAGGAACGTCTGTATAATGCCCTTAGTGATACACTTGTGGGGGATAGCCTGCCAATTCCGGCATTAGACCTGTTAGATGCACTTGAAGACGTGTTTGAAGCCAAACAGCTGAATCTACCAGCACTTTTGCAAAGATACAAAGACTACTTAACCCGCTTAAAGGCAAAGGGGCTTAACCCATGGAAGGAACAGCCAAGGCGTGCTGATTTAAATTACACAGAGGCCGTTGGGCATTTTCATCTTTATGCGTGGTTGCAGGCGGCTATTGGACGTGTGTGTATTATTAGCCCTGAGTTTCCCACTGGCAATGGAAAGGTGGATATACACATAAAGTGTGGGGATATGGAGGGTATTATAGAGGTGAAGAGTTTTACAAATATTGCTGAATTAATGGATAACAGAAAACAAGCTGCTAAATATGCAGACAGTCTTGGTAAAGATTTGGTAACTGTGGCATTATTTGTGCCTTCTCAAGATGAAAAGGTTCATGAGCAATTAGCCGGTGAGCAGTTAATAGGGCAAGTTAAGGTGTCAATTGTGCCTATTGGCTGGACTATTTGAAAAATAAATGTAACACTCAAATAAATTAGGTTTGCAAAAAAATAGCGAGTAAAGTATGGGGTTCCAGATATGGGATTCCAAAGGGACGAGTCCCTTTGGCGGGAGTTTGAGGGCAGCGCCCTTATTCTTTCTCCCCCCGCTGTTAATGACAAAAGATGGGTGGGGGAGTATTACTTTTTTGCTTTCTTTTTTTTCGTTTATGTTTTATAATAACTTCGATTATGAATGATGAATCGCTTGTTTCAATAGTTGTTAGGACAAAGGATAGGCCTAAGCTTTTAAAGAAGGCGCTTGAAAGCATAGTTTTACAGGATTATCGTCCCATAGAAGTTATATTAGTAAATGATGGCGGCTGTGTGCTTGATGAAGAAGAGATAAGGGGAGATTTACAAGATATAGTTCTTCATTACTATCACCTTGAGCAAAATGTGGGGAGGGCTAATGCTGCCAATCACGGTATAGAGAAGGCTACTGGTAAGTATATTGGTTTTTTGGATGATGACGATGAGTTATATCCGGAGCATATTACAACGCTTGTTGGATTTTTGGAAAAAAGTGATGTTAAAGTTGCGTATACTGATTCTTTGATGATTTATAAAGAATATGATGCGGTTGATAGGGAGATTGTTGATGCTAAGAGTGAGTTAGTGTTTTCTGAGGAATTTAATTATTATAGGCTCCTTTTTGATAATTATATACCGTTTATGTGTCTTTTGTTTAATCGGGAGGTTTTGGAGAGGTTTAATCCGAAGTTGGAACTTTACGAGGATTGGGATTTATTAATACGTGTAGGTGAGAAGTATCCTTTTCAGCACATAAAGAAGATAACGGCAAATTATAATCAGTGGAATCCGGATTGTCAGATTTCTCAAGCTAATAAAGATGCGCGCTTTTTAAAAAGTGCGTATCTAAAGGTAGTGTCAGCCCATATCAATAAAATAACACCGGAGATTATCAACCGATATGTTGCGGATTATTCTAATGTTAGGCGGCTTTATACCACTGCTGTAAATGCTATAGAGGGGCTTAATGAATCTATAGATAAGTTAAATCATAGGATTATGGAGCTTGATGAAGAGGGACGCAAGAAGGAGCGGTATATAAATCAATTAGGGACTGACTATAATGAGCAGCTTCTTGCTAAGGAAAAGCACATACTTGTTTTAAATCGAATAATCAATGATAGAGATGTACGGATTTTAGAGCTTGAAAGTGAAATACGTAAAAAAGATGTCTTTTTGCATGCCCTTACCAATACAAAGGGCTATCGGGTGCTTGATAAGGCAAGGCGTATTAGAAAGCGCTTAGTTAGTGAGACGATTATGCAGAAGGTTAATGTTGCTCGCTCTATAAATTTGCTTAGGGATGAAGGACCGCGGTCTCTTATTGGTAAGGTTGGAAAGCGGTTTCATTTTTATAAAAATCGTAGTACTATTAATATGTTTAAAACGCTGGATGCCTCTAGTAGCTTTCGGGTTTCAATTAATGCTTACAAATCCGTCATAGAAGAGCCGTTGGATATTAAGGTATCTGTTATAGTGCCAACGAAAAACGCTGGAGTTGAGCTTGATTATGTATTAAGAAGGGTTGTGCAGCAAGAAGGTATTAAGGATATAGAGTTAATTACGATTGATTCTGGTTCTACGGATGATACGGTTGAGATATGTAAAAGTTACACCAGTAATGTGTTTCAGATTGCACCAGAGGAGTTTCATCATGCAAATACCCGTACTTTGGGTGGCGAGAAGGCATCGGGTGATTACCTTGTGTTTATAACTCAGGACTCTATCCCAGTTGGCAACCAGTGGCTTTATAAGCTTATTATGCCTGTGTATAAAGATGAGGTTTCGGCTGTTTCAGTTAAGCAGATAATCCGCTCAGATGCAGACCTTTTTGCAACGTGGGCGAATTTTACACATAATTTTTTTATGCAGTTTGAACGCGACAGGGTTTCTAACAGTAAGATGTTTAAAAGCTTTGCGGAGCTGGATGTGCAGTCGAAACGAATTATTGCTGGCCTTGATAACGTGTGTATGGCTATAAAGAAAGAGGTTTTTGATAAGTATAAGTTTGCACCCGGTTATGCTGAGGACTTAGACCTTGGTATTAAGCTTATAAACGATGGGCATTCTTTGATGTTCCAAGCATCTAATGCTGTGATTCACTCACATAACAGGCCTCCTTTGTATTTCTTTAAGAGGAGTTATGTGGATGGGTATTCCCTTTCTGAGCTATTGAAGGTACAGAGGTTATCCTATGATGTGCAGGCTGTTGTTGAATCCATCCATTATTTGTACTGTGTGTTAAAGATGTCGCTTTCAGCCTTGGATTTGAAGTCGCGTGCTTATAATGAAGTTGGTGAGGTTATGCAGAGTTTTATGGAGTATATTGTTGGGAAGATGATTTTATTTGATACGTCGTGGCAGCTTATTGAGGGGGATAAGGAATTTGACGATTTCTTTGTCGATTATAAGCCGGTAAGTCATCAAAACATTGTTAAAGAGTTAAATAACGATTTGCTCTTTAACCTTAAGCGATTTGCAGACTTTGTAAGTAAGCATAAAAAACTGTCGGAAGTACGCGATGTCTTTGCTGATAATGTTTATAAGTTATTTGCAAACACGGCAGGTTCCTATTTGGCAACTCATACAATGCAGCGTATAGAGGGGTTTGTAGGGGGGATTTAATTTTGAATATATTAATAGGTGTGCATCAATTTTTTCCTTCCCACTACTCTGGGACAGAGCGATATGCCTTACAGCTTGCTAAGCAGTTGCAAAAGATGGGGCATTACGTGCAAATACTTACGTATATACTGTCGGAGGATGGGCGTTTTGATGAAAGTCCGTTGGCTCGGCTTTATATAAAGGAATATTACTATGAAGGGGTTCCTGTTATTGGCTTAAGACATAAGCGTTTTGTTGATAATCATACGATGGCGTTTAACTATGCAGATGAGGATATCTACCTTGAAACCAAAAGAATATTGATGAAGGGTAATTTTAATATATATCACTGTGCCCATCCATTTCGTATAGCCTATTCGTTAAAAGCTGCAAGGGATACTAAGGTTAAAACTGTACTGATGCTTACTGATTATTTACTCTATTGTCCCCTTGGTATAATGCTTCGCTTGAATAATTCCATCTGTGATGATTCCGATGATGGGCGCAATTGTGTTAAATATTGTTATCCGCATCTTGGGCAGGATGTGTTAGTGCGTAGGCTTAACCAAAGTAGGGAGCTTATTGACTGTGCCGATAGAATACTGTCGCCTTCAGGGTTTTTAATAGAGCTTTTTAACCATACTGGTTTAATCTCTGAGGGGCGGTTTATACTGTCAAGGCACGGATTTGATTATACAAAGAAAAAGGCTATTGCTAAAAGACAAGTTAGTGATACTATAACGTTTGGATACATTGGTACGGTACAGTACCATAAGGGTGTGCATGTTATGGTGGAGGCTTTTAAGAAAACAAATAACCCGACGATAAGGCTTCAAGTCTGGGGCGGGTGTTTTGGGGAGACAGAGTATAGGGATAAATTGGTTGAAATTGCAAGTGCCGATCCTCGGATTACCTTTCTTGGTCAGTATGAATTTAACGATGTGGAACGGATAATTTCCTCTATGGATGTTGTCATTGTGCCTTCCATATGGTATGAAAATGCACCATTAACTATTTCAACAAGTTTTGCCTTTGGTATACCTGTAATTACAACTAATATTGGTGGCATGGGGGAAATGGTTCAGGATGGTTTTAACGGTTTAACGTTTGAAGTTGGTAACCCCTATGAGCTTTCTATAAAATTAAACAAGATAGCTGAAAACCCGGACTTAATAGAACATTTTAGAAAAAATATCCGCTATCCTATTCGTATAGAAGAGGAGGCTTTTAATACAGAGCTAGTATTTAAAGAACTGTTGGCTCTTTCCTGATTGTTTTTATAAAACTGAAGGAAGAGTTGGGAGAACCCTTTTCAAAAAGGTTTCTACATGTTCTTTCCTTTCCTTAGCTTAATAGCATTGGGGCAGCGCCCCTCACTATTTATTTGTTTCCTTATTTTTAATCCAATATAATGTACAATATGATAGTATTTATTAGAGGATTATTTCGTGTACTTCGGTTTTTATATCGGAAGATAAGTTATTTTTTCTATTATGGTAGTGAGCCTTATACCAAGTGGACTGAGCTTAATGAGCCTGATGACAATGTCCTCATACAGCAAAGAGAAATTGTTCAGTTAATGGTTGAAAAACCGTTTTTCAGTATTTTATTGAACTTGAATAATTTAATGGATAGGCAACAAGTTACGGAACTAATTAAATCAATTATTAAGCAAACTTATGATGAATGGGAGTTGTGTGTCTTTTGCACAGGGTATGAAGATGTGTTGGGTGGGATAGAGCGTTTAAAAGTTTTAACGAATGTTAGACATGGTGATGTGTATAAAGAGTTGTTTTTAGTTGCAAATGGGCGGTATATAATAGTTTTTGATGAGAATATGGTTTTAGCGCCTTTTGCCCTGTATGAGCTTGCTATTGTAGTTAAGAAAGACAGTGTGGTTGACTTTTTATATAGTGATAGTGATTTTCTTGATAGTTGTGGAAAGCGGTTAAACCCACACTTTAAACCATGCTGGTCAGTAGATATGCTTAGGAGCTACAACTATATTTCAAATTTTGTGGTTATGGAAAGGGGTGTGTTTGAGAAGTCTATCTCTTTTTTAGGTAGTAAAATAAATTATGGATTTATACTTTATGCAACTGAAAATGCAAGAAAAATTATACGTATTCCAAAAATTTTATACCATTTAAAGACGGCTGATATGTGTAGCTACGATGATGGTGTCATATACTTAAAGGAGCACCTGAGGCGTGTTGCCCTTGATGGCGAGGTAAGCCATGTTAGTGCTGGTAAGTATAGGATTTCTTATAAATTAAATGTATTGCCACTTATTTCTATCATAATACCAAATAGGGATAATGGGCAAATGTTAAAACGCTGTGTTGAGTCTATTTTGCAAGGTTCAACCTATAAAAATATCGAATTTTTGATTATTGAAAACGGTAGTCGGTTGGATGATACTTTTAGGTTATATGATAAATTAAGAAAAATATCAGTTGTGAGGCTATTAGAGTATAAAGGAAAATTTAATTTTTCAGATATTAATAATTATGCTGTGGGATATGCTAACGGGGATGTTATTTTATTTTTAAATAACGATACGCAACTTATAGAGAGTGGTTCGCTTGGTGAGATGCTTACCTATGCAGTGCGTGAGGACGTGGGGGCGGTTGGTTGTAAGCTTTATTATCCTGATGGCACTGTGCAGCATGGAGGTATTGCTGTTGGGATTTGTTCTGTAGCCGGGCATTTGTATAAAGGTATGAGGGAAGGTGATAAGGGGGCTTTGGGTCTTAAGGTGGTTTGCAATGTGTCGGCTGTTACAGGGGCATGCTTGATGGTGAGGCGTAAGGTATTTTTAAGTGTTGGTGGTTTTGATAGTAGGCTTGCCCTTTCATACAATGATGTGGATATTTGTCTTAAGTTTATAGGTAACGAGCTTATTAACGTGTGGACACCTTATGGGCAATTTATACATTATGAGTCGAAAAGCAGGGGCTATGACCTTTGGGGAGCAAAGAGGCAGCGATTGATTAAAGAATCCCAATATTTTAAGAGCAAATGGAAGGTTTTTTTTGAAGAAGGAGACCCTTTTTATAATCCAAATCTAACAAAAGACAGGGAGGACTTAAGCCTTAATCTTTAACAAAGAGTGTTCGTATGGAAAAACTTATATCTTTTGTAATACCGAACTGGAATCATAAGGTACTCTTAGGTGAGTGTCTTAGTTCAATTTTATCATCAAAAGGGGCGCTTAATAAGCAAGTCATTGTGGTGGATAATGCCTCAAGCGATGGCAGCTATGCGTATGTTAAACAGATATTTGGTAATAGGGTTGAGTGGATTCAAAATAAAAAAAACGAAGGTTATGCAAGGGCTGTAAATAAGGGTGTAGCGCTTGCAAGTGGTGAGTTGATATTTTTATTAAACAACGATGTTAAGCTCTATACAGATACGGTGAGAAACCTTGTGTTGTATTTGGAGGGCAGGAGTCAGGCAGGGGCTGTATCGCCGCTATTATATTATCCAAACGGGGAGCTACAGATTTCGTGTCGCCGTTTTCCAACACCGTCTGCGTTACTTTTGCAACAGTTTAATATTGGCAGGTGTGGACCATATAAAAAATGGAAACTAACACCGATGGAGCATCTTTCTGGCAGTAGGGTTGTTATGCAGCCGATGGCGTCAGCTTTGTTGATTAGGCGTCATTGCTGGTTTCAAGTTGGGCCTATGGATGAGAGTTTTCCAATTTTTTTTAATGATGTTGACTGGTGTTACAGATTATACACGGCTACTAACTATAAAATATATCTTTGTACGTGGGCGCGGGCTATGCACCATGAGGGGGCAAGTGTTAACAGGCTGGGCTTTCGTAAGAAGATAGAGTTTTATAAAGGGCTGTATCGGTTTTATCGGAAGCACTATATAGGCAAAAAAGTGAGGAGTGGGCTAAAAGGTGTGTAAGGTAAAGTGATATGTACGAGGCAATAGAAGAAGGTAGAATAGTGCCTTTTTATGCTGAAAAGCCGGCAGGAAAGACTGTACTTGTACTGTCGCCCCATCCGGATGATGAAACACTTGGTTGTGGGGCAACTATTAATATGTTAAAAAGTCAAGGTAGTGAAGTTACTGTCATATTTTTGACAAGCGGGGACAAGGCTGAACCTAAACACGAGCTTTCTTCCATTACATATGATGATTCGCATGTAAGTGCTTATTCGTATTTGAGGGAAAAAGAGGCGATTATGGCTATGAAGGTATTAGGTATAGATAAATACCGGTTTTTGAGGTATCCAGATAGAGGGCTTTTAGGCCACAAAGAGGCTATTTTTGATGATTTGAGCCTTATAATAGGTGCCTTCGATGTTTTGTATTGTCCATCTTGTATAGAGCTTAATCCGGACCATCGTGTAACGGCAATGATAGCCATGAAGTTACAAAAAGAATATGGGTTTAGCCTGTTTTTTTATGAAGTAACAGTGCCTTTTAGACCGAACTGCTTAGTGGACATTACAGCAGTGGCAAAGACCAAGTGGAAGGCCATGAAGGCTTATAAGAGCCAGTTGAGGGTTGGAAATTATCTTGATATTGTGATGTCTCTAAACCGATTCAGAACTTTGACATTAGGTAAATCCTGTAAATATGCCGAGGCTTTCATAGAGGTAAGGGAAAAGGAACAGGAAATGCTGCCAGAGTGGTTATCCTATAAAAAGGAGTTTAATCAATAACCAAGATGTATACTATGATGTTTAAATGGTATTGAAAAATAACAACTGAGTGTGTCTAAAAAAACACAGTGATGGCAAAAAAGTTCTTTAATAACAGTAACTTAGCAATGTAAAAGAGTTGGCATGTTAATTGCTATAAATATCTTGACTGCATTTGATATGTGTATGGAAAGGATGGTAGAAAACGGGCATGATAGTGAGGGAGTTGGACTTCAATGGAGCTAAAAATAGCTTGACATTTGAGGAGAAGATTTGTTATAAACTTAACTTATAGTTGTGTTGTGATATAATGTTAAGGTTATGCGAATTAAACAAATCATATTTGTATGGGTGAAATGTATTTATACATTAGACTGAAAGGCATGAAAAACAAAGGATGGGGAAGTGTCCATCTTAACGTTAAGGGGGTGATAAGCTCAAGGTAATTAAAGGCTTTTAGCTGTTATAAAAATGTTTAAAAAGCATGGCATAGCTATGCGAAAACAACTAAGGAGGATTAGGAATGAAGAGTAAACTTCTTGTTTTTTTACTAATGCTTATGATCGCTGTAATGGGTCAGGGGATGGCTCAGGCAGCGACATCAGCGCTTGAAAATTTACCTGGTGGCGCTGGAATATTCTACTGGGAAGCAGGTAGTGGTGGCCAGCATACTTATGTGGATATTCATAATGTTGCAAGCAACTTGAATGTAAGTGGCGCACTTGATGTGCATATTGTTTTTTATGACAAAGACAGTAATCACCTTTTTGACTATGTTTGCTCACTTACAGAGCTTGATCACTATGGTATAAACGTTACAGCAGATACTACTGACAATGCTTTAATTAAGCTTGTACCTGGCGAAACAGGTGATGGGATTTGTTACACTGCTGATAGGCTTCAGTTTAATATGGTAAGTGGCAGCTCTCTTAACTATGGTTATGGTACAGTTGCTGTTACTAACGTATCATCTGCTACTACAGATGCTAACGCTGTAGAGCTTTACAGAGCACAGGCTAACAGCGGTGCAGGTGCTGCAGCACCTATTCAGGCATTATGGGCTAATGCTACAAAAGAAGATAATTCTTCTATGACAGCAAAGCAGACAAGCTCATATGCTAATACTGCTACCGTATTACCAGACCTTATTTACATCAGCAGTGCTATGTTAAACACAGAGTCAGCTTATGCTATGAACGGTGCAATGCTTCAGGGCTTTATGAACATTAATAAGATTCAGACCGGTCAGGCTGTTGCTGCAACCACAAGTAATGGTGTAGGCTTTGTTTCAATAACCGGTCCTGATGGCTTCTGTTCAAGTACTCCGTCCGGCTTTGGTGGGACAACCACGCTTAGAGACGATAATCCGGGTGGTATCCTTATACAGGCTCCAGAGCTCCTTATTACTGATAACGTAGTATTGGGTGGTATTGCTATCGGCTTAGACCCAGAAACACCGTCAAATGTTGCGCAGGGTAGGTCAACTACTTGTACAAATGGTATACCTTATCGTGCCCTCGGTGCTGCTGTTGAGCCTGATGCTGTTAATCAGGAAGGTTATTATTGGGCAAGATTTGCTGCTGATGACAGAAGCACTGGTGCTAACACCACAACAACAATCGTTACTGTAGCACCTGCAAGTAACTCAACATATGAAAACCCATACACTTATAGCACCTTCTTTGGCAGCACTGCAAGGTCTATGGAAGTATATGCCTTCGATGATAACGAATCAACGGTTTCAACAAAGCGCGTTACAGCGGGTGAAGTTGGTCGTATAATATTAGAAGGTACCAATGCTTCAACTATCTTTGATGGTGAAATTGAGCATAAGGGTATATATAACGGTACTGTAAGATTGGCTACTGCTGCACCGATGTTTGGTTTTTCCTATATAATTGACCAGGGTGTAAGACAGGATATGTATCCTATCGTAAGAAACCGTATCAACATCAACGTGTTTAACCTCTATGGCGCAACCGCATTTACCGGACCGCTCGATATAGACGGTATAACTCAGATAAGCGGTCAGTGGATTGCTGATGACGTACGCCAGATTGGTTTCTAATTGAGATTCAAGGAGTTTTGTTAATAAAGGAAGGGAAGGCCTCTTTAGGGAGGTCTTCTTTTTTTTATGAGGTGAATGTATGAATTTAAAAGTCTTTTCTATACCTATAAAAATTGCTATATTATTAGTATATATTGTTTGGGTTTTAACCTTTGCTGTTTCGTGTACTAGTGTGTCATCAGATGGAAGACTAAAAAAGGAAACCCTTGAAGAAGCTGTCAAAAAGTATTGGCAATATAAAAAAGAAAATAAGATGGAATTAGCATATTTATATGAAAATATCTATTATAAAAAAATTGCTACAAAAGAAAAATATCTAAGTGGCTTTGGCGGCGATACTCTTTATATAAATGATTTTGAAATTGTTAAAATTGGGGAAGAAGGCTCAGGTACGCTGGGGTTTACACCTGCAACAGTTAAATACAGCTATTCTTATCCGACAGCACCATTTCCAGTGCCTAAAACTATGCAGATGCAATTGGTTGATTTGTGGGTTAAGCAAAAAGATGGACGTTGGTATCATATTCGACAGTTAGCAGGTGGTTATTATTGAAAACACAGTAATAGTGCTGTCCACACTTTGTACTTCTATAGTATATAAGTAAGGAGAGGACTTTTGAGTGGGAAACTTTTTATATGCACATACTACATATTCCCCCTCAAGCCTCCCTCCAAAGTGCAAGGGTGCACCTCTTCAATTTTTGAACCACAGGCTAGTACCTATGATTACTTTTGCTTAGGTACTTATCTTTATTTGTTGGTAGTTTTTATGAAAAAAACTATAACTAAAAGGAAAACTAAAGCTAATGATAACCCTTATGTGAAGGTATTGATTTTATTGATGTTTTTTATGTATATATTTCATTACGGTGATACCTTAATAAAAACCGATAGAAGGGTAAAGGCAGTAGAAAGAGGCTTTAATGCCGTGGTGGTTAAAGTATATAAGGGGGTGAATATAGTAGTTAGAGAAAATAATACTGGTGATGAGCTAATGTGTGTGCTTTTTGGTATTAGATTGCCGGAGTTTTTAGATAAACAGTATATGGAACCAATTTATGGAGAATCGGTAAAAACAATTAAAAATGTTGTTAAAGGTAAACAAGTTGCAGTGTATGTTACAGGTTTTAGGGTGGATAGTAGTGAAACGTGTATTATTAAAACACCAGATGTGGATGTTAATGAGTCTCTTTTGCTTGAAGGTCTTGTGATTGTCCAAAGAGCTTACATAGAAAGACATATAAGTGCGTTTATATATGATAAGTACTTAAGCATTGAAAGACGAGCAAGACTAAATAAACGTGGTATATGGGAAGTTTATGAGACGAACACGTGGCAGTATTTTTTTGAAGATAGACGATTGTTGCTTTACAATTACTTGAAGAATATGTATACTCAAATAAACTAGGTTTGCAAAGAAATAACAAATATAGTATGGATTGCCAGATAGGGGATTCCAAAAGGGCAAGTCCCAGGGAGGTGCGCCTCCGCATCTTTGGCGGGAGTTTGAGGGCAGCGCCCTCATTTTTTAGTCCTTCTCTTTGATATAAAGTTTTGCAAACCATATTTCTGTTGGTATAATATAGGTTTAGTGTTTTAAGTTTAAAAAGGAGGCATGGAAGTGTTTAAGATGTTTTTTAGAAGGTTTGCATGGCTAAGTGGGATGATTTTTATTGTTATGTTTTGTAATACGGGTAGCATAATGGCTACTCCTTTTGATGACAACACGGTGGTTGTTACTGTTGGAGCGGTGAAGATTACTGATAAGGAGCTGGAGGAGGCTGCTAAGAAGACATATTCTAAAGGATATGCCGATTTAACTGTAGAGCAAAGGAAAAAACTTATAGATGGATTAGTTGATAATGAGCTTTTATATAGTGATGCTATTAAAAAGGGTATTGAGAAAAATCCTGAAGTAATAGAAAAACTTGAACGCGCTAAGAAGGATACACTTGTTAAATATATAGTGGAACAGGAGATAGATAAAAAAATAACTGTTTCAAAAGATGAGATTAAGGATTATTATGATAAAAACAAAGAAAGTTTTAAAATGCCAAACCAGAGCATTATTGATGTGTTTAAGGTGGTAGTGCAAAATAAAGACGGAGCGCCAACGGTTGAGGAAGTCCATGAAACGGCAGAAGGCATTAAGGTAGGCATATCAAAAGGCGTTACCTATGATAAGATTCTTGAAAAGTATAAGACAGGGGCTTTTAAGGATTTGATATATTTTACCCCTAACGTAAAGATAGCAAACGGTGGGCTTTTGCCGGATGTGGAGAGTGTGGTTTTTCAGCATAAAGAGGGTGATAATTTTATTATTAAACAAAAGACAGGGGCATTGGTTATACATATGCAAAAGTTAATAGAAGGACAACCATTACCCTTTGACGCGCAGGCGGATGTGGCTATTAGCGGTAAGTTAAAAATGAAAAAATATGAAGAGCACCTTAAACAGTATATTGATAATCTCAAAAAAGGCGTCAATATAACTATTAACCCGAATTTTTTAAAATGAGAAATAATGAGAAATATTGTTTTCCATATAGCGCTGTTTTTTTCTGTAGTGTGGCTATTTTCATGTTCTGATTCATCTGAGGATAAGGCTGTTGAAAAGACGCCTGAAAATAATGACGTCGTACAACAAAACATTGACATCCCTGTTGGGTTTGTACACGTAACGCAGGTTATAGCGGGGGATTTTAACCGTAATGGGTTTCAAGATGTTGCCGTTATATCCAAACAAGCGCATATGGTTATATTTAATAATATAACTGGAAGTACCGAGTTTGCTGATTTTAAGGAGTATGATATTTCAAAACCAAACGTCTCGATGTGTTCTTCTGATATAAATAATGATGGTAACATTGATATAATACCGATGATGGAAGCCGGTGTTGGCCAGTTTTTACTTGGTGATGGTAGTGGTGGCTTTGCAAGTGCAAATGAAACGCTAACGTTTATAGGACGTGCTAGGCACATGATTTGTGTTGATATTAATAAGGATAATTTGCAAGACATAATTGCCACTGGTTATGGTACTGTAAATATCTATATAAATCAGGGGCATATGGCTTTTGAGCGTATTTACTTTAAAATAAATAATATGTTTATAAATAAGCTTGTTTCTGTTGCAGATATTGATGCCGATGGCAATATGGATATATTGCTGCCTGATTTTGGTCAACGTGTTTTATACGTAATCTGGAATAAGGGCAATAACAGCTTTGAAAAGCCAGTGCCAATATTTTATGCAGAAGATTCTTCAATGGGGGCCGCAGTGCCAATTAACTTATTAGATGGTAAAAATAATCCTGTAATAGTATATACTATAGATGGGGCAGATGAGCTTGTCTTTATTGAAAAAACTGGAGCCGATTTACAGTTTAAGGAGCTTAAAAGGATAAAGGTTCTATCATCTCCGTTTTTATTAAATATTGCTGATATGAATAATGATAAGATAGACGATATAGTTGTAAGCCACCACCCGGACACTACTGCCGGAGATAAGGCTAATATAGCCGTATGTTACGCCCCTGATTTCCAGTGCCCAGATGTATTTAGTGTAGTTGGCCACCCGCTATATAGTGTAACCACAGATTGGGACGGTGATGGATTTTTAGATATATTTGTGCCCCTTGAATATGATGCAAAAAAAGTAGTATACATGCATTCACCAGGGCAAAGTTAATTAGTAACTATTATATGTCAAACATAAAATATTACGACTTTATAGCAGCCGATATAACTAACATCTGTAACCTCAGATGTCCTTACTGTCTGAACGACTGGACAAAGGTTGGGGCTCCAAAGCTAATGGATGAAATAACATTTCTTAAAGTTACCTCTTTGTTGCCTCTATTAGACTCAGATGCTAGTTTTTATTTCTCATGCCTTTTTGAGCCTACAATTCATCCAAATATGATTAGTTTGATAAAAATGGTTCCATTAGCCCATCGTAAAAAGGTATTTTTTACAACGAACTTGACCTTTCCCCTACCTGATGAACTCATCGGAGAGCTTGCAAACTTAGATATACACCATATAAATATATCATTAGATTCCCTTGACCCGCAGGTATTTAAAACGCTAAGAAAGGGGGCTAATTTTCATATATTTATTGATAATTTAAAACGCCTAACAAATACATTTAGAAAAATCCCGCACTCTCCACCCATTCACTATATAACTGTCATTTCAAAAAATAACCTAAAGGAAGTACCTATTATTGTTGAAAAATGTGCCACTGAATATCTTGCTGCATTAAATGAAGTAAGGACGTTTTCAGTACATGAGCATATGAATAAGGCATGGGTTAGTGAAAACTCTATAACGTACGAAGAGTACCTAAGGTTAAGGGATACTTTATCTAAGATGCCCTACAAGTGGGAATCCTATTATCCGCAGCTACCGCATAAATGGACAACGTTTTATACAGAAGAGACCGAGTATGACAAATTTTATCGCGCAATAAAAGACCAGCGTTTGCGAGAAATTTACTACGTTGCCCCCTATAAGGCCCTAAGGGTTGATGCAAATGGGTACGTTGAGCTTTTTCATATAGGGGTTGACGTTAAGTTTGACTTAAAAGAGGTAAAAGCTCCCTATGATTTTTTTAAAAATATACTGACCCTTCACTGTCTTGACGTTGATAGAGCAAAAGAAATTAAAAAATTAACAGAGGAAAAAATCTCTCTTAGCTTGCAAAATAGTCAATTACGGGCTTCCGCTAAATCTCAGATAAAAGACTATTTAAATAAAATAAAACATACAATTAAAAACTTTCGTGATTAATTAATAACTCGATAATCAAGAAGAAAAAACGTAATAGTGCAGCCCCTTAACAGAGAGATTGCATGGAGATGCGCCTTAGCATCTTCGCCCTTGTTTTGCTTGCAATTACAACACATGATTATTTGTCAACTAAAAAACTTAATTATTGAGTATTAAAGAAGCTCATCATATAGATTCTCAAGATTTCTTGATATAAGTGAGGGATGAAACATTTTACTGTCCTCAAAGGCTTTTTGCTGTAATTCATTTGCACTATCCCTATGTTTGCTCAAAAGTGTAAAGGCCTTTATCATACCTTTGTAAAGGTTTTTTGGGTCTTTCGGGTTTACTTTAATAGAGTTATCATTATTTAGAAACTCCTTGAGGCCATCAACATGAGTTGCTACAATAAGTTTCTTTAAATACATAGCTTCAAGCACTGCAATACCGAAAGGCTCTATGTGGGCTGGGTGTACAAATATATCAGCACCCATGATATGCTCAAGCACCTTATTATGGGGCAAAAGTCCTAGTACTTCAATTTTGGGTGATGTGAAGTTCTCTTTATTTAGACCAGTTCCTGCAAGAAGTAATTTATATGGGATATTTTCTATATCCAACAACTCTACGGTAGACATTAAGTCCTGAAAGCCCTTATGATGGGCGCTACCTCCAACGTAAATTATCGTTGGCTCGTTATAGGAAACTTCCATTTTTTCTCTAACTTGCATAGAAAGAAGGTCAAATGGTATAGGATTATATGAGACCCTGATAGGAATCTGTGAGTTAGTCTTTGTTAGGATATAGTTCTTCATATTCTCACTTACAGTTAAAATTATATTACAACTATTAGGAATATTAAGCTCTTTAAAATGTCTGTGATAATGACAAACAACCTTTGGCAGATATTTAAGGCGTCCTATAGTTCTATCAACGAGGTTGTGTCTGTTATGAAAGTGTACTATGTTTGGTCTTTCATTATTGATTATACTTGGCAATCTAGAAAAGGTAAAAACACCTATGTTTAAAATCTTATTAAACACTCTATTGATCAATTTATCTTCAGTGAATGTGTAAAATGTAACTTGTAGGTCATCTCTTTCAACTCTATTATTATACGATACACTCGCCACAACTGGAATGTAACTCTTGAACTCAGGCATAAGAGTTAAAATCACAGTATCTACACTACTTCTATAGATGCTGTGTACGTCTTCGTGAAACTGTACATGTAGGACCTTCTTTGTCATAAGTAAAGTATAAATTTTATTATAGCATTATAACCTATAATATATACCACAATAAATTAGGTTTGCAAAACATTATAGTCAATAATACGGAATTTATTACTTAATAGAGATTGCTTCGCTACGCTCGCAATGACAAAGTAGGGTGAACTATTACCGATTAGTTTATTTTTTAACTTTGTAAAATTCGTCCAAGTTCAGTTTGTTCATCCAAAGAGGTAATCACTATCAGTATATCCCCTTTTTTCATAAGCATATCCCTGCCGGGATTAAAAATAATGTTGCCAGTATCCATTTTTTTTAATGCAAGCACTATTGTTTCAGGGAAATTGTAGAGCTTAATATCTGACAATTTTTTATTGTCAAATCTATCTTTAACCTCAAAACTTTCTATTATGTGTTGGTCGTCTGTTTGTTTAAATATATGATCAATAAAAGAATTAATATGTGGTTTAATCATTTCAGTAAGCATTCGTAAGCCGCCAATATGGGCAGGTGATATTACTGAATCAGCGCCAGCTCGCAACATCTTGTTTAAATGTATGGTTTCCTCGCAGCGGGAAATCACCTTAACAGATGTATTGAGTAGTTTTGCTGTTAGCGTTGTTACCAAATTTTTGTTATCATCACCAGTAGCCACAAAGATGCCTATAGCTGTCTTTATTGATGCCTTCTCAAGAACTATCTCCTCCGTAGCATCTCCCATGATATAGTATTTAAGTATTGGGTCTCCAAAATAGCCCTTTATCTTTTCCTCTAACTCAATAACTACAAACGTAATGTTCTTGCTGCTTAACTCCCTGCTAATCTTTCGTCCTACACGGCCATATCCGCATACTATATAATGCCCTTTTAATTGTTTAATCTTTTTTTCCATCTTACCCCTTACAAATTCATTCTTAAGGTCTCCTTCTATAACATATGCTGTCAGTGTAGAAAGTGTGTATGTTAATATACCCATACCGGAAAATGCCACCATAATATTAAAAACCCTTCCTGTTGGTGATTTTGACAGATCAACTATTTCACCGTAGCCTATCGTTGTAATCGTTATTACTGTCATATAAAGACAATCTATTAAGGCATACTTACCCTCACCAAAATAATAATAACCACTTGTACCTGTTAAAAGTAACAAAAAAAACCACCATAGTGATTTTGCAAGCCTATTAGCATCCTTAGCTTTAACACTCACTGCTATATTCACTGGTATAATTTATTCAACTGATACATAAGTAATAGTATTAATATTGATATTTTGGAATATGATAACTTGACAGGATGAACATATAACGTTATCTAATAAATATTATGATAGTTTTTTTTACTTAAAAACACAAAGTGATAATACTAAAAAGTGGGGAGAATACTGAGAACCTCCCCACCTTAATAATATATATAGTTTCTATGCAGCTATTTCCTTTGTAACAAGTACAGAACATTTTGATAGTGCCACGACCCGCTCTGCCACACTACCCATAATCAAGCGCTGTATGCCAGTACGTCCATGAGTGCCCATAATAACAATATCAGCACCAGACTCTAACGAGGCATTTACGATAACCTTATATGGTTCGCCGATTAGCGTAAGGGTTTCCAACTTTACACCACGTTTTTCAGCATTAGCCTTAACTCGTAGAAGATTTTTCTCAGCCTCTGACTTTTTCTCTTGAGTAGAGGCAACCGACATGGCTACAAACTGCTTAACAAAAGGACACCTATTGGCCATATTGACGGCCTCCATCTCTGCATATTCGCTATACTTAGAGCCATCCGTAGCCAACAGTATTGCCTCACCCTTAATTTCCGTGTCCTTTGGAACAACTAAAATCTTGCAAGGTGCATAAGCTATGGTTTTAGCCGTCTGACTTCCTATAACAAGCCTTGAAAGCCCAGTACGTCCACGCCTTCCCATTATTATTATATCAGTCCTTCTTTTTTTTGCTTCCTCTACAATAGCCTCATAAGCCTGCTCTGAACGCCTTATAACTATGTCGCACTCGACATTCATATCAGCAGCCCTTGCCCTCACGTCTTCAAAATGCTTAGCTGCTGCCTCTTCCAGTTGTTCAACATACTTATGCCCAATGGTTTCAAACTCCGGGTTAAACTCAAGGACACGCAGCACTGTTAACACCGTTTGACACGCCCTGGCAAAATTAAGAGCCTCATTTATAGCCCCATCACTAAATGGTGAACCATCCGTTGCAAGTATTATGGATTTCAGATCACCCATCAAGTTCATTCTATATTTGTCTGTCAACATTATTAGTGTCCTCCACCTTTTAATATACCAGAGGCAGCTAAAACCAAAACAACTACCTCTATTATTGCTATAACCCCATATACTCTGTCATTCTTTCTAAATAATATTGGTATAATTCTAATAAAACACACCATTGTAACAGCAGATAAAAATGCTATGCCAAAAAAATTTAGAAAGTCCCCTTTATTAAGCATAGTAAACCATCCCCATCCTGAATGCACATTAGTCTTTTCAAGATAATCATGAACACTCATACTCCACAATTTCGGCAAATCATCAACTGGTACATGGGGCGTTAAAATTCCTGATACATATACTAAAAAGGATACTATCAACATCAGCATACCAATCTTCATACCTATAGACAACAAATTTGCATATACTAACTGTTCCTCAGTAGCTTTAACTTTACTTTCCATTTTGCACTCCTTTCCCCTATTTCCAAATCTCAAGCCCTTTAAGCAAAGACCTTAACCCTGAAAACAACAATAAAAATATAACAATATACCTAATAGCAGCAGGTTTCGTCTTTGCAAGTATCCTTACACCAACAACAGACCCCAACATAATACCTATCATGGACGGCACTACCATCATAGGCAGCACAGCACCATTGTTAACGTAAATCCAAGCTGCCGACGTATCTGTTATTGACAAAAGAAACTTACTTGATGCAACAGAAACCTTTAACGGAGCCCCCATTAACAAATTTAAAACCGGTACGTTAGCCCATCCAGCACCAAGCCCAAACATACCAGCCATAACACCTATAATAATAAACAAGATAAAACCATGCAGTGTTCTGTGGATTTGCCAATTAATCTCCTTACCAGTAGCAGGTTCATAATATATGCCATTGATACGTAAAGCAGTTGAAAGATAATCTGCTTGTTTAACCTCCGGAAATTCAGATTTTTTGGCCTTAATAATTATAACTACTATCGCAAGTATGGTAATACCTAAAGAAGTTTGTACTACATTTGTTGGAAGCGCTAAGCCCATCATAGCACCCACTATAGCACATGCCGATGCTATCAGACCCACAGGCAAAACTAATCGTAGATTAGCCATACCCTTTCGTAAAAGATCAGGACCAGCTGCCAAAGCACCTGCAAGTGCAACCAATAAACCAGCCCCTCTAACAAAATCCAAATGAAATGGAAAAAAACCGCTTACTATCGGGACAAATAAAACCCCACCACCAACCCCACCTAACACTGCCACTACACCAAGTACAAAAGTTAATACAAATAAAGATACTGGCCATACCCACCATGGAGTTGTTGATGCGGGTTGGGTTGCTACTACCTCTTTAGCCTCCTCAGATGATGCAAACACATCGCCCGAAAATACTGATAAACACACCAAAGTAAGCACAAAAAAAACAACCATCCTTCTCATGAAAATATCTCGTACTTCCACATTCCCTCCTTTTTTGAAATATGCACTTATATACTGATTTTTGATATAAACAATCAGGCCAAGTACCCTAATATTAGGAGATAATTTTAGCATATATCCTGTGATTTAGTAAATAACAGAATAATAAATGAAACACCTGCAATACCTTGTGTTCAAATATAAAAGTATTAAAGAATGAGGGCGCTGTCCCAATGCCATTAAGTTAAGGTAAGCATAGTTTGTAGGTCAACTAAAGTTAATTGCTACTTTTACTTGTATTTATGAAAGCGAATTGGTATTAGACCCATTAAGTGCACATCTGTTGATTAAACTTATACAGGTCTTAATCCATGCGTATCCTTTGTAGGGGCGAACCTGTGTGTTCGCCCTCAGTTTTTTTGTATAATTATAAATTTATAGTCAACAAATTTGTTATTCTAAACAGAGTAAAATTTTTATATTTTTAAAATAAAGATTCAAAAGTCTAATGAAATTTAGTCTTTCCCTATATTTAGTTAATTTATAGCAAACCTATTTTAAACTTCAATTATATACTTGTTATTGACATATTTATTTTTATCATGATATATTTTTTGTGAGGTTGCTTGGTATTTAATTTCATTGCATAAGACAGATAATTTACCAACTTTGGAGGAGAATATGTATAGTAAATCTTTTATTATGAAAGTAGTTTCTATATTCGTGCTTGTATGTTTTAGTTGGGTGTTTGCTGGAGGTGTAGACATCGCTCAGGCTGTAAGTCCACATGATACTGCATCTAACAGAGTCAGCAGTAGAAGTATTAGCAAAGCAAATAGTTCAGCTAAAAAACTTAATAACACAATTAATAGTCTGGAAACAGACCTAAATGACACGTCATTATCAAAGAAGGAAAAGAAGTCTAAGGTAACAAAAAGAATCTCGGAGCTTGGCGATATAGACTCGGGGTTTCAAATAGAATTTGAAAAGACACAAAAGCATATAAAAGATGAAAAGCTCTCCGATGATATTTTAAAACGGCACGAAGGATTCGTAAATGATTACAAGACAAAGTTTACTGAATTTAAGGGAAAGTTGAAGGAAATTGAAAATGCCTCCGACTGTTACTGGCATAATGGATATAGAGCGCTTTATGAATTGGATGGGTGGTTTTAAAACAGCCACGGCAGCCCTTGGCTTTGCAGCTACTGCTGGAATTCCTGTAACCGCCTTGGTGTAAGGTAGTAAGATTACGCATGTACGCTTTGAGCAAGTAATAGTAGAAGGCTGGGTGGACATGTTTCCCTCCATGGGGGCTAAGCACATAAAAGGAGACCACTGGATTCGCTTTGACCCAAGTTTTAAAAATTACAAATATACAGAAGGATTAGACATATCCAGCGATGTTGCCTTTAATGGCTCAGACTTCATAGACAGTATTAAAAACACAGGGGCGTATAATGCAACAGATAGCTATATTTATAATCTTGATAACTCCGCTATAAATAGTACACTTGAAAACCATCAATCTCAAACTCTTGCCTTCATTAATCAAACAAATAGTAATGCCTCGATGAATGACATATACGGTGGCAAAGACATAATCAAACATCAATTTACTATCTTACTAGGAACGCTGCCGTATAAAACCGATAAGGTACATGCAAGATATAGGGAGCTTCCCGATAGTCTTAGGCACAAGGTAAGGATAACGGTATCAAGTGATGATAACCTATCACTAAGCGACCCTGTCAGTGTTACTGTTTCACTGCCGGAATCGGTAGGGAAAAAATTGTACCTATCGTATGTAGCTGCAAGCACTGATGATGAAACTGTAAGGGAAAGCTACGGAGCGGAAACATCTTTTCCTGCATATCTTGTTAATGTAAAGGCTGAACTGAAGCTTGATAATACTGTTTTATTTACTGGTTCTCCCGTTTCAATGGGAACAGCACAAGAGCTAAAGGTCGAATTAATAAATACGTCATCTATAAATCATGCTCTTTATGCAATTAAGGCTGGTTATTACACAGTAATTGGAATAAATACTGGCACGTTGGGGCTTGATATTAATGAAAAGATTAATTCTGTAAATGTATCAAGCACTGATGATGCCATGTCTGAGATGTTGTATCAATCAATACTTGGATACTGGATGGAAAACGATGCAATATCCAGTAGCTACAATAGTGCATTTGATATAAATGCTGTGAGAGTGCCATCGGAGGGCATAGTTTCTACACCGTTAGATTTAGAGTACCTATTTGGTGTTCCAGTAAGTGGCAGCTATACGGCAATGGCATTTGATATAAAAGAAGACCTATGGCTTATTAAGGCCTTAGATGGAGATGCTGATAAAAAAATAAAGTACAACATTGTTACGGGTATGATTAGTTCTGTTTTGGAAGGGGCGGTTTTTGACCAGCTCTTTACTGAAGACACTGACATGGGAGTTTCAGCTATTGCGCTTCTTGCCGTGGCACTTCAAAGCGGTATCAAGGTATATGGAATAGATAAATCAAATATTGATGCGATAATTCCGAAACTGCAGGTTGATTCATCGGTAATTAATGCCGTAAAGAGTGCTGTTAATGCTGGCAGCGTTGTAATCATGCCAGAAAAAACGATGACATACGCTGGCTGGAATGGCGATAGCTATATTGTGCTTGACTCACAGGGCAATGGTGCATACATGATATCAGGCGGTACGGCTGGTGGACGCATGTTGATGAGAATGCCCGGTGCCTATCCAATGCTACAAAAGCCACTACTTGTTGATTTACAGCAATCACTTGATAAATGGCTTATCAGTAACGGTTCTTCATATAAATAGGTTTTAAAGGCAACCTCTATGGAGGGCTATTGTACTGCCTGTATAGACCAAAAAGAACCTACAAAAATGGCATCTAACTACGTTTGGCAATTAATAGCTAAAGTAAGTGAGTTTATGGTTGCAAACGCTGAGGCCTGTCCACTGGTCTTGGTTCCCGCTGCTTCTATTACACCTATGATGGTTCTTGCTACCTTTTCAATCATGTCTCTAGCTATATTTGGAGTTATTGCAAGGTATATAGCCAAATCAAGAACGAGGTCTGATAGATGGGAAAGTTTTATTCATGTAACCACTTGTGATAGTCTTGGGAAAATAGAATCATCTAAAATGCTTCGTGCCGGTAAAGAACCAGGAGATTTTGGTCCTGGGGTATATCTTGCACATGACTTATATGGAAGAAAATTTCCTGATGATAAAGTGGAAATTACACAGATGTTTAATATACAAGGTAAGATAGTTGAGACATATTTAGATGTCAAAGTTAACGTAAGTAGAATGTTTGTATTCTATTATCAAAACGTTAATCCGATTCAGTCTGGTGTTATTGAAGTTGTTGTAGTTGTATTTTATGCTCTTAGATTAGATTACTATCAGGCATTTGCACCAAATTATCATTATGAATACTGTAAATAGTATTTATATATGGAAATACTATATAAATGACTAATTTCGAACCCATTTGTTATTGCGAGGAATAATAGCTATGGAAGATGCAGAGGCATTTCTATTCAGTTTGTTTTTACCAACGAGAGATTGTCATGCTATGTTTGCAATAATAAATGGGGATGCTGTGGTGTTATTGCAGGCCTAAATGTGCTATAAGAAAAAAACATATAAACATAACGGAGAACTTTTATGTACGACAATGATAATGTAGATGGAATAAATGATGAAAAATATAATAGTTGGGGGATTGGAATAATTAAAGGAATAGATGAGATTGTATATTCTAAGGAAAGAAGAACTATAGGTGATGACTATAAAGATAAAGATTATAAAGCAAAATTTTATGATAATCTTAATCAAGAAGATAGAATAATTGTAAATAAAATATTGCTTAAAATGATTAACGATAAGAAGTTTCTTAGAAACGTAATACGGCTTGAAATGATTGAGAGTGGGCACTTTCTATGGAATGCAGCATATTATAATATACTTATGCTTATCCATTATATAGCTAAAACAACGACTGTGCAAATTATGTATGTATGTTCAGAGATAGGTTTGGTTGAAGTTATTCCAAATGTTGAGCAGTTTTATTATGATAACTTCAACTCGGAAAACGTCAGGTTTGATGAGTTATATGAAGTAATAGCAAAATTTAGAATATTAAGTTTATTACCTTATATTGAGAGGGAGGTTAAAAATTTGCTTGGATATTGTAATATTTTTTATTACGATAGTTATGGTGTCAACGCAATTATGTATAGAGCTTACTGTGCTTTCTTAGCTATGATAGAGTTGGATTTAGATAGGGCTATATATTATGGAGCAAAGCTTTTAAAATGTATAGCTATACCAAAAAAAGATATAATATCCAATATAATAAAAGCATTCTATATTAAATATGATGCAGATTTAGTTAACCAATTATTGAAATTAGTAGATACTAAGAATACTTGGCTTGCTGCATGTATTATATTAGCAATAGAAAAGCATGTAAAGCCAGAGGTTAGGAATCATTTCATCACGAAATTTAGAAGTTATTTACGTGATTCAGTTCAAAAGGAAGTTGATGAAATGTTATCGCTATACGAGCAATCTAGACAATCATCTGTTTTTGAGATGAAAGACAATCTTAGGACACGTTTAATTAATAAGATAAGAGCATTGTATATAAAATTGTAGTTAAAATGATTTAATAGTACACTTTATTGTTGTTATTGTGAGGTAAGGTGTACCCCGTTGTCAAAACAGTTTTTTTATTTTTAGTTTCCTGTTATTTTAGATACAGATTAACTTAGAAGGAACGTTATAATATAGCTTATAAGTTATAATTAGTGGATGTCGGTTTATTTATTGTGAGGCGGTATGGATAGTGCTAGGAAGATGCTAACTGTGCTGATAACGACGTGCTTATGTGCGGCAGTGGCGTTATGTCTGGTATTTGTGATGACCAAGGATGACATAGAGTTAAAGCAGCGCCTGAAGTTTGTTCGTGCTATAAAGGCTGTTTTGCCTGTTGAGTATTTATCGAAGGAAGTTGATATTATAAATTATCCATTATGTAAGGAAGATTGTAAAGTATGTAATATTATATATATAGTTAAAGAAAAAAGTAAGGTAGTTGCTTTAGCAACTGAAGTAACTGTTAAGGGCTATGGTGGTAGGGTTAGTGTAATAGTTGGTGTGGGTGAGGATAACAAAATAACAGGGCTTAAAGTGGTACAACACAGTGAAACGCCAGGGCTTGGGGCGAACATTATAAAAGATGTATTTCAGAGACAATTTGCAGGAAGGGATGAAACCATAAAATTAAAAAAAGATGGTGGTAATATAGACCATGTAACCGGTGCTAGTGTATCGTCAAGGGCTGTTGTTAAATGTGCAAAAGAGGGGCTGGGGTTTATTATAAAAAATCGTTCAATAGTTAATTATAATAGTGGATAGCTTATAAATCAAAAAGAAGAGGGGTGCATGTTGCACCGTTTAATATTATGACGTTATTTAATGAATTTTTTAAAGGCATTGTAAAGGAAAATCCAACCTTTCGGTTGGTTTTGGGGATTTGTCCGACCCTTGCCGTTACTACCTCGCTTGATAATGGCTTAGGTATGGGGGTGGCTACCACTTTTGTATTAGTGTTTTCAAATATGTTTATCTCTATAGTAAGAAACATTGTTCCAAAAAAGGTAAGAATCCCCATATTTATAGTTATAATATCAACCTTTGTAACAACTGTAGAGCTGATAATGGCAGCTTATGTGCCAGATATTCATGAAGCACTGGGTATATTTATACCGTTAATTGTAGTTAATTGCATAATAATGGGAAGGGCAGAGGCATTTGCTTCTAAGGCTCAGGTGCTTCCAGCTGTAGCCGATGGGCTTGGCATGGGGATTGGTTTTACTATGGCGGTTTCCATCATTTCAGGGGTACGGGAGATTATCGGTAGTGGCACTATTTTAGGGTATGAGATTATGTTTAGTGGTTATAGCCCTGCAGTTATTATGATTTTACCGCCTGGGGCTTTTATTACGATGGGGCTTATTTTGTGTTTTTTTAAGTATATGGGTAATTTATTGGGGAGGAAAGTATAGTGGAAAAGGCAAATTTACTTGCTATCTTTATAGCAGTTATGATAACAAATAACGTTATACTGTCCCAATTTTTAGGACTTTGTGCTTACTTTGGTGTGTCAGATAGCCTGCGCTCAGCGTTTAGCATGGGTATTACGGTTACATTCGTTATAGTTATAGCTTCGGCTGTTAGCTGGTTTTTGGATTATTACTTATTGATACCGTACCATATGGAGTTTTTAAAAACGATTGTGTTCATTTTAGTGATAGCAACGCTTGTGCAGTTGATTGAAATGTTTATCGCAAAAAATATACCATTACTGCAACGCATGCTTGGCATATATCTTCCCTTAGTTACAACAAACTGTGCGGTTTTGGGCATCACGCTTGTAAATTCCAATGAGGGTTTTAATTTTATAGAATCCCTTGTTAATGGTCTTGGGGCTGGTCTTGGTTATATGCTTGCCATATGTCTTATGGCTGGTATTCGTGGGCGTCTTATGTTTGCTAAAGTGCCAAGGGCTATGCAGGGTATGCCTATTAATTTTCTGATAGGGGCTATGATGGCGTTGGCTTTTTTTGGATTTCAGGGGTTTCTTATAAAGTAGATTTATATTAGTTTTAAAACAAGAGGAAGGGGTTTTTTATGTGGACGGTTTTAGTGGGAACGCTTATATTGTGCGGCTGTGGTATAGTGGCTGGAGTTACGTTAGTTGGTGCGGCAAGGGTGTTTGCTGTTAAAACTGATGAGAGGGTTGAGACCATTGAAGCGCTGCTGCCGGGGGCTAATTGTGGTGGGTGTGGAAATCCTTCCTGTTATAATTATGCAGTGAAATTAGTTAGCGGTGAGGTAGAGCCAAACCGTTGTGTGCTATCAAAACAGGAAAGCTTGCAGGCAATTGGTGATATCTTAGGTATAAAGGTTGAAGCAGCACTAAGAAGGGCTGCGAGTGTGTGTTGTCTTGGTGGTATGGTGGCAGCCAAACAGTATGAGTATGCCGGTATGCCGTCTTGCCGTGTTGCTGTGCTTTATACGCTGGGCGATAGGCAGTGCCAATGGAGCTGTCTTGGTTTTGGTGATTGCTCTAAAATGTGTAAGTTTGATGCTATTTATAATAAAGGTAGGAGCATTCCTTTTATTGATGCAGATAAATGTACTGGATGTGGGGCTTGTGCTGCGGTGTGTCCGAAGGATTTAATAAAAATACTACCTGTTGGCTTTCCGTATGTGGTTTGCAGTACAAAGGAAAGGGGGAAGGCTGTTAGCAAGGAGTGTCCGATTGGGTGTATTCACTGCCTTAAGTGTGTTAAAGGTTGTCCGGAAGGTGCTATAAAAGAAATAGGTGGTATTATAAAGATTGAGTACAGTAAGTGTATTCAGTGCTATAAATGTGTGGAAGAGTGTCCACGTAAAATACTTAAAGTGTTAAGCACAGTAAGGCAAGAGGAGGGGGCTACGGCATGAGGTCTATTATTGTGTATTGTTCAAAGACGGGAAACACGGAAAAGGTAGCGCATGCAATACTTGATGGAGTGCAAGGGCAGGCTGATATTATCAAGCTTGAGCTTACGCATAGCGGGCTTTTGAAGGATTTCCAGTCGGCATTTACATTTGATTTTAGCGATTATGATACTATTTTTCTTGGTGGTTGGGTTATGATGATGAGTGTTCATCCGTTTCTTTCGTCATATATAAATAGTTGTGGTAGTTTTGAAGGTAAAAAGGTGGTATGTTTTATAACAGGCGCTGCTATTTTTTCGAAAGGGCATGTGTACAGGGATTTAAAGAAACTCGTGGAGGCTAAGGGGGGCTATTTACCAATAGAACATTTTCTTTATGTAACTACACTATTTGGACCGCTTTTGACTAAAAATAAATTAAAAAAGGCTGTAGCTTTTGCCCGTGGTTTTTTTTATATACCAAAATAAAAATGGTGTTTTGGGGTTCAAGGGTGTGAAGGCACACCTCCCTGGGCAAAGCCCCTTGTGCGGTAGGCCAAAGGGACGAGTACCAGGGAGGTGCGCCTACGCATCTTTGGCGGGAGTGTGAGGGCAGCGCCCTCACTGTGTATTTGTTTCCTTATTATTTTTAAAAAGGAGAGCGGTGTGGACGGTTTTTGGCCTACTTTTACAAAAAGGACGCTTAGACCTGCTAACTATATGCAGGAAATAGCTGCTATGCACACAGAAGGTATTGAGACACCTGAAAAGGTGGTGCTCTTTTTGCAAGACTTCTGTCAGGATTTTTGTGTAAAAAGTAATGACATATATGAAGTATATGTCAAAGAGGGGGAGCGTGTCCTTACAGGTCAAAAAATTGGTCTGCTTTTGAGCGATTCAAAGAAATTAGCTGTACATTCAAGTATATCTGGCGAGGTTATCACACTTGGTGAGGCTCTTCATCCACTTGGCTGGAAGGCTTATGCTATTACTATAAAATCCGATGGAAAAGATGAACGAGCCCAACTTAGACCGTTTGAAGGCTCAGGGCTTACAAGCTCAAAAGAAGATTTACTGCACTTTTTAAGCGACATGGGTATACTTATAGATTATGGCTTACCTGAGCAAGTCTCTACACTGCTAATAAACGTAACAGAATTTGAACCATGCTTTAGTTCAAAGGAAAGGCTTGTAGTAGAGGAACAAGAAAAGCTCGCTAAAGGGCTTGAGGTGTTTTTGAAATTATTTGATAGCGCTATAAATACAATATTTTTATTAGAAAAAAGACATCAGCACCTTTTTTCTAATTTACGACAAATATGTTCCGTAATAAAAAATACAGACGTTCAAGTAGTACGAAGGCCTTATCCTGTTACCTTGCAGTCTCTTTTACGTGAAAGGATAACTGATGGAAAAAAGACCGCTATGATAAAATGGCCTAACGCTGTGATGCCTAACGCTGTGATGCCTAACGCCGTTATGATAGAGCCCTCAGTTTTGGTTAGCATCTATGACGCTTATTATAAAGGTGAACCATTTATAAGGCAGCTTATAAGCGTTGTCGGTTCGGCTGTGAAGAAACCCCTTAATCTGTGGATACGGTGCGGTACTACGGTGGATTATATAGTGGATAGGTGTGGTGGAAAGACCACTAACGTTAAACGCCTGACAATGGGTGGACCTCTTATGGGTGTACCACAGCATACTGTAGATGTTCCGGTTCTTAAGCGTGCTAATGGGATTTCTATTGATGTTGCCGTGCTGTTTGACGATGAACGTAAGTCGAGAGTTTATAAGCCTACGCAGTGCATTAGGTGTGGTAAGTGTGTGGATGTGTGTCCGGCTAAAATTACCCCTAATGCCATAGTAGACCTCATACAGGATAGAAGATATGAGGAGGCTATAAGGTTGGGGCTTTTTTCATGTCTGGAGTGCGGGCTTTGCTATTATGTGTGTCCTTCGATATTACCTCTTATGGAGCTTATGAAGATGGGAAAGTACAGGGCGGTTGGAAAACATACGCTTTTAACATATAATTATTATAAGATGTTATAAATTTAAGAGAAAAACGACTATGGAAAGGCAATCAAGAAATCTATTAATTACCTCGTCACCACCATACATAAAAAATGGTGAGACTGTACATTGTCTTATGTTTGATGTTATTATTTCACTTGTGCCGGCAGCTCTTTTTAGTATATATGTCTTTGGTGTACGCTCATTATGGATAATATTTATAAGCTCTATGACTGCTGTTATTACAGAAGGGGTTTTGCAGCTTCTATTTTTTACAAAAGAGTTTAATTACAAAACCCCAATACTAAGTTTTATAAAAAGTGAGGACATAACAGTAACAGATGGAAGCGCCCTTGTAACAGGGCTTTTGTTGGCATTTACACTACCTCCAACAGTGCCTTATTGGATACCCATTGTCGGCACCGTTGTAGCCATCGCTTTAGGGAAACTTGCCTTTGGAGGGCTTGGTTATAATATATTTAATCCAGCGCTTTTGGGGCGTGCTTTTTTGCTGGCAGCATGGCCTGTATATATGACTACGTGGCTGGCTACTATTAATGCTGACGTGGTAACAACAGCAACGCCTCTTTCCATGATGAAAGAGGATGGTCAGCTTACACCAATTATTAATCTGATAGTTGGCAACGTAAGTGGTTCTATTGGAGAGACCTCTGTGGTTGCGCTTTTGTTGGGGGCAGCTTATTTATTTTATAAACGCACCATTACTTGGCATATCCCAGTTTCCTATATCGTTACTGTTTTTGTGTTTTCTTTAGTACTTGGTATGCCAGCATTTTTTCATGTGTTTTCAGGTGGTCTTATACTGGGAGCTTTTTATATGGCAACCGATGTGGTAACAAGCCCATGTACGCCAAAGGGGAGGATTATTTTTGGATGCGGTGCTGGTATTATTACTATTTTGATAAGGAAATATGGTGGTTATCCGGAAGGTGTGTGTTATGCAATTCTTATTATGAATGCGGTTGCACCGTTGATTGATAGAATAAAAAGGTAAGAAAAAAAAGCCAAAAATGTTATAATCGAAGATGAGGGTTTTTTAATGTCTATTTTAAGGCATTTGACTGTTTTAAATATAATATTAGGTGTAGTTTGTGGTTCATTAGGTTATTATGGGTATGGCCTTTACAAAAAGGAGATAAAAATAGAAATATCCGATGATAACAGCTCAAAGGTTATGATGGATGTTATTAATGTTAGTGGACGGAAGAAATTGCAGTCAAATGGGGATTATATAGTTGTGACTGAGAAGAATTTGTTTCACCCTGACAGAAAATATGAAAAACCTGTACCAGTTGAAACCCCTAAGCCAAAACCACCGCCACCGGATTTTATGGTGTATGGGACGCTTATAACAAATGAGGGGAAGATTGCGTTTGTTGAAAATAAAAAAACGCCTTTTACATCACCAGGCAGAGGTAAGAGGCAAAGCATAGTGCACATTGGAGAACCTTTAAATGAGTATATTTTGCAGGAAGTAAATGAAGGTGATGTGGTATTTGTTAATGGTGAGGACCGATACACTTTTAAAATAATGTCAGACGAAAAGAATGCCCAAAGGAAGGCTGTAACGTCAGGGGATAAAGATACAGGTAAAGGTACTAAGGAAGGGCAGGGGGGTAGCAATAGTAAAATCAAAAAGGCTGGAGATTTAGAACAAAAGATTTTTAGTAAAAGACCTCCTGTGCCAAATTAGGAGTGCTAAAAGTAGGAGAGTTGGAGATATAATAAATGTATCATGAATGTACTATTGATTGAAGATGATTTGGCTGTGGCAGATTTTATTGTAACTGGTATGACGGAGGAGTACTATAAAATTGATCATGCACAAACTGGAGCGGCAGGGATTGAGCTATGTAAGACTAATAATTATGATTTAGTTATCTTAGATTTGGTGCTTCCGGATATGGATGGTATCAGTGTTTGTCGTGGTATTAGGCGTTTAAATGCCCTGATGGCTGTTCTTATGCTGACATCGAAGGTTAATGTGGAAGATAAAATTGCAGGACTCAACAGTGGTGCTGATGATTATCTGACAAAACCGTTTTTCTTTGAAGAACTATTAGCGAGAGTCCGTTCAGTTTTAAGGCGTACAAATAAACATGACTCTATGACGCAGTATAAAGGGCTTGTAATTGACCCTGTATTAATGAAAATTTATGCTAATAATGTAGAAATTCCCATGCGCCCAAAAGAATATGCCATTTTTTATTACCTTTTGCGAAATAAAGGTCTTGTTATTTCACGAGAGCAAATTTTAGAGGTTGTGTGGGGACAACGTTATCTGGCTAATACAAATGTTGTTGAGGTTAATATAAAGCACATACGTGAAAAACTAAGTAGACACGTAAACGAAGAGCTTATATGTACCATTAAAGGTAAAGGGTATATTATTAATAAGTGATTTATCCCTATGCGGTTGTACAAGAACATCTGGTGTGCTTGCGCACCAGTAAGTTAAGGAAAGAGAAAAGCTGGGGAAAACCCTTTTAGGTAAAAGGTGTGCGGAGGCGCACCCCCTTTCCTAAAACTTTTGGTCTGCAATTTATTAGCTATTCTTATTATCTTTAGCTACATTTAAAAGCAATTTACCTTAACTTAATGGCATTGTTGCAGAGTACCTACCCCTTTTTCTTCTATCTTCTATCTTTTATTTTTTTGTCAAAAAATAAGTTTTTAAGTTTACTTATAGCTTTGGCGCGATGACTAATTGCATTTTTAAACTCCGGTCCAAGTTGTGCAAAGGTTTTATCATAGCCTTCTGGAATAAACAGTGGATCGTAACCAAAGCCGTGTTCTCCTTTTAGTGATAGTGCTATTTGGCCTTTAACTTCCCCTTCAAAATAAAATTCTCCATCCTTACTTATAAGGCAAAATATTGATACAAATTTAGCATTTCTATTATTTGAGGTTTCAAGGGACAATAGCTCAAGTAGTCTATTGTTGTTTTCTTTATCGGTGGCATTGGTATTGGCAAAACGTGCAGAGTGCACGCCTGGAGCTCCGTTTAGGGCTTCTACCTCAAGCCCTGAGTCCTCGGCAAGTGAGGGGGTATTAGAGCCGGTTTCAGTATACAGGTATTTTGCTTTTTTATAGGCATTTATTTTGTATGTATTACCTGTTTCTACGCTTGAGTAATTAAAATTGCCTTCTGCTATTAAAAATTCTATACCGCTGCCTTCAAAGAGTTTGTTTATTTCTTTTACTTTACCGTGATTATTTGTAGCTAAGAAAATCTTCATGTCCAAGAATCCTTTTTTGCTCATTAATAAGCTCATCAATGCCTTTTTTGGCTAAATCAAGCAATTCGTTTAATGTCTCTCTGTGAAATGGTGAGCTTTCGGCTGTGCCTTGAATTTCGATAAATCTACCACTACCATCCATGACAACATTCATATCTACTTCGGCCTGTGAGTCTTCCTTGTAGCACAAATCAAGTAGGCATTCGCCACTAACAATGCCGACGCTAATGGCTGCTAAGTGGTCAATCACCGGTATTGTCTCTAAAATTCCATTATTAACTCCAAACCGTAATGCCTCTATTAGGCATACGAATGCGCCTGTTATGGATGCTGTGCGTGTGCCGCCATCTGCTTGTATTACGTCGCAATCTATCAATATTGTCCGCTCTCCCAGTTTTTTTAAATCAACAACAGAGCGTAGGCTGCGCCCTATTAGTCTTTGGATTTCATGTGTACGGCCTGTAATTTTGCCGCTTTTGGCTTCTCTTACGCTTCTTTTACCTGTTGAGCGTGGCAGCATTCCATATTCAGCAGTAACCCAGCCCTTGCCTGTATCTTTTAAAAACGGTGGCACGTTTTCTTCTATTGTAGCCGTACATATTACCTTCGTTTTACCCATTTCAATTAACAAAGAGCTTTCAGCACTGCCTATAAAGTCTTTAACCATTTTAACAGGTCTTAGTTGATTGGCATTTCTCCCGTCTGTACGCATGTAATTAGTCCTCCACATATCTAATCTGGTGCTATTTCCAGGCAATTAATATCTATTAACTCCACATCTTTGATAGGCTCAGTTAAAAACCGTTTGCCTATTGCTATGAAGCGCTCAGGCCCATCCGTAACATAATATTTTCTAAGTGCAGCTGTTGCTTTATTGCTGTTTAATATCCCCATATTATCTAATGTGCCTTTAACCATTTTTGCTGTTTCAATGGCAGAATCCACAAGCAAGGTATTGTTGCCAACGACCGTTTGTATTACGCGTTTTAAAAGTGGATAGTGAGTGCAGCCAAGGACAAGGGCATCTATTTTGATTTGAGCCATATTTTTCAGATACTCCATTGTTATAGCTTCGGCAATAGGTCCGTCAAACCATCCCTCTTCAACCAGTGGTACGAAAAGCGGACAGGCCATCTCTATAACCTCTGTGTTGCTATTGAGTGTGTGGATTTGGCGCTTATAAGCACCGCTTTTTATAGTAGTTTCTGTGCCGATAACGCCTACTCTGTTGTAATACGCTGGGGCGTTCATTGCTGCCTTTGAGCCCGGTGCTATTACACCAATGACTGGTATTGGAAACCGCCTTGATATAAGGTCAAGGCTTATTGCTGAAACTGTGTTACAAGCAATGACGAGGAGTTTAATACCCAGTTGAAATAAAAAAGAGCCACTTTCAAGGCTATATCTTTTAACTGTATCTGGTGTTCGGATACCGTATGGCACACGTGCTGTATCTCCAAGGTATATTGTGTTTTCAAGTGGAAGGTGCCTATGGATTTCATTTAAAACAGTAAGTCCGCCAACCCCTGAATCAAATACACCTATTGGCGCACTTACGTCAACGCTCTGTTTGTTCAAACTTTACCTCTTGGCTTACAAGGCGTTTTATTGGATATTTTATAAGAAAATGGCCACCGAGTGTTTCTACTTCTAGGTCATTTACAATCAGTTTTACATCAGCAACGCTTGCATTGGCTATGACGGTTTTATATAATCCCTTTAGTATTAAAAACTCGGCCGGTGTGTCGCCTTGAAAATTTTTAGTAAATTCAGACGATAGATTAATGTATAAGACATTATCTATGCCATAATAAACATCCATTAGAGTCGTATTATGTGGAATGTACAGTTTTAGTTCTTCCTCTTGAGGGGACAAAAAGCCCTTTATTGCCTCTTCAACCAACGCCATGGAATCAGAGGTTTGATTAATTTTTACTTCCTGTTCAACCAAGCGCCTGCCCTTTACGTTATAAACCTTCACACTTGTAACGTCCTTTGGGGCATCAGTGTTATTTGCTCTTTTTAAGGCTTCTTCTTTAGCCGTTTTATCTATTTCGTCTTTAAAAAATGAACTATGTATAAAAAACGCTATTCCTCCTATGATTATAATTAATAGAAAGAATATAATTATAAAAGGGGCTTTACTTTGCTGCATAGCTCTCTATCCCTTGCTTAATAGCATTGACAATAACACCGATGGTTTCGTCATTATACGTAAAGTTTTCAGCCGATGGTAGCTCAATTAAAATAGCTGCTGCGCTTATTTCGTATAAAATAGGTATGGGCAAGTCTCCGTAGTTTACTTTTACATCGTGTTTAGTCACTAGTGCCTCACCTATTGCTTTTGCAAGTTCAGCACTTTTACTCATGTAATCAGACTGCCTTGTGTAGTCGTTGTCTTCTGTACTTTCCTTCAGCGATTGTGTTACCGGTGTTGCCGTATAGATGTCAAAGCTATTGGTTTTAGACATGTGTATGGATACAAAAATATCCGGATTATTTAATACGCCATCACGGATTCTAAGTTCAATTGGTACGGTTGTTTCGATGGTTCTTGTTAAATACAGTTTTTTAACTGTACTACCAAGTGCTTTATGAAGTCCTTGGGCTACTGTTAGGCTAAGGGCACTTTCTTTTATCTGGCTACTGCTACTAACAATGCCACTGTCGCTGCCACCGTGTCCGGGGTCTATTACAACGTTAAAATTACCTATGCCGGTTTTTTCTTTTGGTACAGTGTCTTGCCTTACCGGTGCAAAATAGGCGTCTATTACCAATCTAGAAGGGGAGGGAAGTTTAATTACTTTAATTCTCTCTAGATTACTTATTTGTAAAAATAATGAGCTGCCGCGGCTTGATGCTAATACATTAGCGCCTTCTTGTTCTTTTATTAAATCAAAAGTCCCCGGAAAGTCTATCTTTACTATACTGTAGGCCTCACTTATTGCTGCATTTTGTATGTATTCATCGGCATTACTTTTTAATAGTATTCGCACAAAGCCATCATAGTCTTTAACGTACATTATTATTTGGCTACCTTCCTGTCCATGTGGATAAGCAGGTACGAGCAGACTTACTATAATCAATGCTATGAGTGCCTTTAAAAATTTCATCCTATACATTTTCCTATATATCACACTTGTTTTGCAAGTTAATTCAACAGGGGGCTATGTTTTTTTTCTTTTTTTCTGATATAATCTTTACTTATGAATGAAAAGATAAATACATTACTGTTATTTTTGTCAAAATATCTGCAAGGTAAAGAAGCTGCACTGCGGTTAGCGCTTACCTGTTTTTTTGCCCGTGGGCATCTCTTAATTGAAGACCTTCCAGGGCTTGGTAAAACCACCCTTGCCATAGGTATAGCTAAGGCATTGGGACTTTCTTTTGGTAGAATCCAGTGTACGAGTGATCTGCTACCATCTGATATTACTGGGCTTTCTATTTACAATAAAAATACAGCCGAGTTTGAATTTCATAGGGGGCCTATTTTTAATAATATTGTCTTGGTTGATGAAATAAACCGAGCAACACCGAAAACACAAAGCGCTCTTTTAGAGGCTATGGGGGAAAAGCAAGTTACTATTGAGGAGAAGACTTATAAGTTAGTGAAACCTTTTTTTGTCATAGCAACACAAAATCCTGTTGAGCAGTATGGGACATTTCCGTTGCCGGAATCGCAACTTGACAGGTTTATGATGAAAACAGGTATTGGCTATCCGTCTAGGGAAGCTGAAAAGGATATTATAAAAAACGGTAGTAAACGTGAAGAGCTTTATAACATGAAACCATTCATGGATGAGAAAAGCTGCCTTGATATGATTGAAGCTATACGGGGGCAAGTCTATCTGTCTGATAATATTCTTGAGTATATTATGAATATTGTAGAAGCTACAAGAAAAAGTAAGTATATGGTCTCTGGAGTATCTACGCGTGGTGCTTTGGCTATCAGTTCTACGGCAAAGGTGCATGCCTATTTTTATGCAAGAGACTTTGTTATTCCAGAGGATATTAAAAGTCTTGCACCCTATGTTATAACTCACAGGGTGGTTTTTAAAGAAGAATATGAGGTAATAAATAAAGAGGAGATAGTCAGATCAGTCGTGGAAGAAGTAAAAGTTCCCCTGTAATTGTAATAAATAAGGCGGGGTGGCTTTATATAATTTTGTCTATTTTATTGGGGCTTGCCGCTACTAATACGGGTAATAATCTTATTTATTTAATAGATGCAGCTTTGCTTGGGTTTATGGGGATATCTGGCTATTTTGGTAGAAAAAATCTGATGTATCTTGACTTAGAACTGGAGTTTCCTACGGAGTTATACTGTGCTAAACCCTTTCCTGTAAGGATTAAAATTAAAAATCAAAAGAAATACATACCGGTTTTTCTTTTAAATGTGATTGTTGGGGAAAGTAGAGTGCTTTTTCCCTTTATTGATTCACTATCTGAGGCAGAAGCCTTTATGACATTGACGTTTTCTAAAAGAGGGGCTTATACCGTAGACGATATTTATGTGTGCTCGGTGTTTCCATTTAATTTTTTTGTTCGGTGTAGAAAAATAAAAAAGACTTTTGATGTAATAGTGTTTCCTGCACCAAGACGCTGTGAATTTGCATGGTATTTTGAACGAGGTTATGGAACTGTGGGGGAGGTCTTTGCAAGCAAAATGGGTTCTGGGGCAGAAATGCTTTCCGTTAGAAGCTACATAAAAGGCGATCCTCTTAAATATATAAGCTGGAAGGCTACTGCTAAAACCGGTTCTCTAAAGACAAAGGAATTTGCCTTTGAGGCAAACCGACCCATTGTTATTGAGTATGATAAGATTAGCTTTAATTCAGTGGAAGAAAAGGTGTCCTGCATAGCGTATTATATATTACATCTGTTTAAAAATAATGTACCAGTTGGTCTTAAAATTGGGGATAGGTTGTATAAACCAAACCTTGGTATTTCAAATAAATTGAAAATAATGAGAGAGTTGGCTGTAGTACCAAAAGATGAAGAATAAAAGATAAAGAGAGGGGGAAAAACAGGGAGGTGTCATAGGTGTATTGAAAACTATCTTTTTGTGGTATAATATTATTTATGGAAACAATATTATGTAGAGATTTTGATTTAACAGAGTTCATAAATGGAAAGGAGAGTATGGGACCAAGCCCTTTTGGCAAACATCAATCAATTGCTGCCAATCTTTTTAGGATATTTGACGTATACGTACAGCAAAAAGGGTTAGGAAGGGTGTATTTTTCCCCTCTTGATGTTATTTTCAAAGAAGGGGTGGACCGTCTGCAACCTGATCTTTTATTTATCAAAAAAGAGAATATGTGGATTTTTCAAGACTGGGTCAGGGGAATACCTGATATGGTGTGTGAGATAATATCCCAAGGTTCGTATAGTAGAGATACTATTATTAAAAAAGAAATATACGAAACATATAAGGTTCCGGAGTATTGGATTATTATTCCAGAGCTGGAAATAATTCAAGTGTTAACTATTGAAGGAGAGAGGTATAGGCTGTTTTCATCAGCAGAGGGACAAGGGAATGTTAGCTCTAAAGTAATTGAAGGATTACAAATAAATATCAAGGAAGTTTTTATACTTTAAGTGAAGCTTGTAGTGAATTTAAAAACATTATAATATTAAAATAGTGCTAAAATGATTTCGTTGGGGTTTGTATTTACTGAGCTAATATTTTGTGGTGGATAATTCATAATGAGTGCTTCGGTTATTGAATTTCTGTATTCCTCTTTTGAACCAACAAAATAGAAATGCTCATTTTTTATAATAAAAAATTTTTCCCAGTATTTGTCAATAAATTCATTTTTCCTGTATTTATTTGCAAACCATGTTGAAAAAATAAAATTAGCTTTAGTGTTTTCTAACATAGTAAAAATGTCTTTTTCATCTTTTTCAGTCCACGAGCCATAATAGTCAACATGTCTTCCAATATATGGTGGATCGCAATAAATAAAGTCGTTTACTTCTGCTTCTGCTATAATCTCTCTAAAATCTTGGCAATGAAATTCCCATTTTTTTACTTGAATTATATTGTATACAAACTGTACTTGGTTAACTATTTTAGTAATGTAAGCCTTTGAGAATCTATTGGGTTTATGTCCAAAAGGGACATTATAATATCCCTTTTTATTAAATCTCATGATTCCATTAAAACATGCTCTATTTAAAAAAAGCATATCTAAAGGATTATTATTTCTGTTAAAGCGTTCTCTAACCTCATAATAGTATTCTTCACCGATTAGTTTAAGCTTATTTCCTTCTTCCTCCAAAAAACTTCTAACAGTTTCTGGCCTAATGAGTCTTTTTTTTAGCGCATTATAAAAATCTATTATATGGGGGTTTATATCAGCAAACAATGCTATAGGTGGAGAATGATTGAAGCCTACTACTCCAGAACCCAAAAATGGTTCTATCCATTTACCGTTTTTTGTATGATTTATATTGCATAAAATTAATGGTATTAATTTAGTTTTTATTCCCTGACACTTTATTGGTGGTATATGTATTTTTTTCATCTATATTTTGGTTTATATCTGTTTTGAAGTGCTCTTCGTGTTAATACATTATATTAATTATGGTAAACCCTAAATTTTTTCCTCTATTAAATCCAGCGTATCTTTAAATAGTTTATTTAATTTAGCCGATTCTGTGCAGATTTTATTGAAGCTTTGAGATAAATCATCATATCCCATAGTCTTTAACTGTTCTTCCCATTGCCGATAGGTTTCCTCGTGTTCATCGTTATGTTCTATCCAGTGTTCAACCAGCGTTTTTAATCTTTCTATTTGAGTCATTGTACACTCCTTAAATGTTTATTGTTTATATTTTAGTTAAAAGGCATGTGGTTAGGGCTACAATACCCTCTTCTTTTCCGATAAATCCCATGCCCTCGTTTGTTTTTGCCTTTATGTTTATATTATTTGCCTGAATTCCGGCTGTTGATAGTCTATTTTTCATGCTGTCCATATGGGGTGATAGCTTTGGTTTTTCGGCAATAATCACACAATCAATCCACGTAATTTCAAACCCAGCCGCTTTAACCATTTCAACAACTGATTTTAGTAATAAAATGCTATCGGCATCTTTCCAGCGCTTATCTGTATCTGGAAACAGGTTGCCAATATTGCCAAGTCCACCTGCACCCAACAAGGCATCTATTATGCTATGACACAGCACGTCGCCATCTGAATGCCCCAATAAGCCTTTCTCATGGGGAAGTCGCACGCCTCCGATTATCAATGGTCTGCCGCTTACCAATCTGTGTGAATCGTATCCAATACCAACTCTCATTATTTTTTTTAATCCATTTATTTATCTTTTTTTAACGCTTGTAATCTTTGTTCACGCCTTAATATGTATTCGGCATATTCTATATCTTCAACAGTGGTTACCTTCAAGTTTCTGTAGTCCCCCGGTATAACCTTAACTTTACCGCCCCATCTTTCCAGTATAGAGGCATCGTCAGTGTATTCCGTGAGGTCTTGTGTTTTCTTGTATGCCTCAAGTAGACTTTTTAAGTAAAATGTCTGGGGCGTTTGCACAGCCCTTAGTATGTTTCGGCTTAAAGTTTTTTTAACATAGTCATCCTTTACTTCCTTAATGGTATCTTTAACTGGTACGGCACAGATAACGCCGTCATCTGTATATAGTTCTTTAATAGTGGCACTTATTAGTTGTGAGCGTACTAGGGGTCTTGCCCCGTCGTGTATGACTACCACTTGTGCCCTGTCGTTTATTAGATTAAGGGCATGGTAGACTGATTCTTGTCTTGTTGGACCGCCTGGGGCTATTTTTGTAACCTTTGTTATCCCATTTTTTTCAATAATATCGAGTCCTTCGTTAAAGTCTTCATCTTTAAATACGGGTATTATTTCATTTATTTCAGGTGTATTTTGAAAGGCATTTAAAACCCACAGCGCTATCGGCTTCTCTGATAATGGATAGAATGCCTTATTTTTTTTTGAACCAAATCGCGTTCCCGAACCAGCCATTGGTATTATTGCTATTGTGTACATGTTTAGTCTCCAGTTTCTTCCTTTATTATTAAAAACTTAAGGGAATTACTCTTTGTGTTAAGGTCCCCATGCTTAAACACGTGCATAGGGACCTTCCTTTATAATTACAGCGTATGTCAATATTCATTAACAGGTTTTGAAAATATGAGCCTTCCTGCTGTTGTCTGTAGTACGCTTGTTACAACGACGTCCACGTTTCTTCCAATTTGTTTACGCGCATTTTCAACAACAACCATTGTCCCGTCATCTGTGTACGCAACCCCTTGATTAGATTCCTTGCCCTCTTTTATTATAAATACCTTCATCATCTCCCCTGGCAGTACAACAGGCTTTAGCGCATTAGACAGATCGTTTATATTTAGTACTTGAACGTCGTGAAGCTGCGCAACCTTATTTAGATTGAAGTCGTTTGTTATGATTTTACCATTTAACATTTTGGCAAGTGCTACAAGTTTAGAGTCAACCTCTTTTATTTTAGGAAAGTCATCGTCAATGATTTTTACAGTAATGCCGGAGAGCTTTTGTATTTTATGTAAAATATCAAGCCCTCTTCTGCCTCTACTTCTTTTCATTGAATCTGATGAGTCTGCTATATGTTGCAGCTCCTGCAAAATAAACTGCGGTACTACAAAGGCACCTTCCATAAAACCAGTATCACACACGTCGGCTATACGGCCGTCAATAATCGCGCTTGTGTCAAGGAGTTTTAAGTTTTCCTCGGCACTTTGTCCCCTAAAAAATCTGCTTATAGCTGCTGTTGTCAGGTTTTCACCCTTTGAAAAACCTATTAAAAGACCTGTGTATCCTGCTGATGCATAGATTATAAAAGACACTAAAAAGACGTCGCTTATAAAGGTTCTTAGTGGAAGCATAATAAGATTTGCCAGTATTATTCCTACCGCAAGCCCAATAGTTGCACCAATTATCTTACCTACCCGTACTTTACGCAGGGATAGTTCCAAGATAATTACACAAAATGCTACAATACCGGCTGTTACGGGACCTTTATATGTAAGGCCATATTCTTTAGATAAAAAATAACCGCTTATGCCAAACAACACTATGACTATAAGTCTTAATATCCACAAACTAGTTTCACCTCCTGACTAATTTTATTGATGGATTCATATGATTGGTCATCATCCTTAATTAATATTCAAAAAGGTATCCATCATTAATACATATATTAAATTATATTACCAACAATATCATAGTTTAAATAATCTACCATAAATTATTCTATTTTTATTATAATAGTCAAATCATTTGTTTGCAAATAAATTATTATTTCACATTTATGCCGTCAAAATGATACAGTTATTTACAATCTGTTTTGACTAGTTTATGGAGGATACCTTTATGCTTAAAAAATATTTGTTAGCTCCAGGACCGACACCCGTGCCCCCTGAGGTTCTAAACGCTATGGCTATGCCTATTGTGCATCATCGCTCGCCGGATTTTATTCCGATTTTTGAATATGCTAAAAATGCCCTTAAACGGCTTTATCAGACCAACAACGATGTCTTAGTACTAACAGCTACGGGTACTGGCGGGATGGTTGGTGCGGTTAACAACTTTTTTAGTAAGGGCGATAAGGTTATTGTGGTTAATGCTGGGAAGTTTGGGGAGCGTTGGACTAAGATTTGCCGTACCTTTGGGCTTGAGGTTGAGGAGATTAACGTTGACTGGGGGTATGCCGTTAAGCCTGAGGAGATTGAAAGCTTACTTAAAAAAACACCTGCTATTAAGGGGGTTTTCATACAGTACACGGAGACGTCAACGGGGGTTAATCACGATATACAGGCAATTGGAAACATTTTAAAAGGTTACGATGATGTTTTGTTTGTCGTTGATGCTATAAGTGCCTTGGTAGCCCATGACATACGAACTGATGAGTGGGGGATTGATGTGTGTGTTGGGGGCTCTCAAAAGGGTTTAATGTTACCGCCTGGGCTTAGCTTTGTCAGTGTCTCGGAAAAGGCATGGAAGCGTGCTGAGTCTTCTGATATACCGCGCTTTTATTTTAATTTTAAGGCAGAGCGCAAAAACCTTAAAGATAACCAAACTAACTTTACCTCTCCAGTAACTTTGATTATTGGCTTAAATGAGGCTATGAAGATTATTGAAAAAGAGGGACTTGCTAACGTGTTTAAAAGACACGAGCACCTTGCAAATGCGACGAGGGAGGCTGTTAAGGCCCTTGGGCTTGGATTGTATGCAAAGGAATCGCCTGCAAATAGTGTAACTGCCGTGGAGTGTCCGCCGGGGGTTGACGGGCAGAAGGTATATAAAGTACTAAGGGAGGATTTTGGTATAACCTGCGCTGGTGGTCAGGATCAGGCAAAGGGGAAGATTTTTAGGATTGCGCATCTTGGTTTTGCTGACCGGTTTGACATTATTATTGCTATATCGGCTGTGGAAATGACACTGAAAAAGCTCGGACAAGAGGTTACCTTCGGTACAGGCGTGGCTGTTTGTGAGAAGCTATTAATGTAGCAGATTTAACAGTTAATTTTGGATAAATTGGATAAATAGGAGGTTAGATATTCACGATGAAGGTTTTAGTTAGTGATAATATATCGGCTGAGGGGATAGATATCTTACGAAAGGGAGGGCTTGAGGTTGATGTTAAAGTAGGCATGTCTTTAGAAGAGCTTACTTGTTGTATAGACCAATATAATGGAATTATCATAAGAAGCGCAACTAAGGTTACGAAAGAGGTGATTGACTCGGCAAAGAATCTCATGGTTATTGGCCGTGCAGGCTCCGGCCTTGATAATGTTGATAAAGTGGCGGCTTCTAAAAAAGGCATTGTCGTTATGAATACGCCAGGTGGAAATACTATAACCACGGCAGAGCATACCATTGCTATGATGTTTGCCCTTATTAGGAAAACCCCCCTTGCCGACAGGACTTTAAAAAACGGTAAGTGGGAAAAAAAGAAACTCACTGGTATTGAACTGTATAACAAAACCCTCGGTATTGTTGGTCTTGGAAATATCGGTGTACAGGTGGCAAAAAAGGCGCTTGGTCTTGAGATGAATGTTATTGGCTATGACCCTTTTATAAGTGAAGAGCAGGCAAAGAAGATTGGTATCCGAAAAGTTACCCTTGAGACACTTTTCAAACAGTCTCATATAATTACCGTACATACGCCGCTTACGAATGAAACCAGAAATATGATCAATAAAGACACCATCGCATTGATGAAAGACGGGGTCAGAATTATTAACTGCGCACGCGGTGGGATTGTTAATGAAAAGGACCTCTACGATGCCATTAAATCCGGTAAAGTGGCAGGCGCTGCTATTGATGTCTTTGAAAAGGAGCCGCCTGATGACTACAGCCTAGTATCACTGGATGAAGTGGTGTGCACACCACATTTGGGGGCATCTACGGTGGAGGCTCAAGAAAATGTGGCACTGGCTGTTTGTGAGCAGATAGTTGATTATCTTATTAATGGGACGATTCGAAATGCGGTTAACTTTCCCTCTATTCCGTCTGAACAGGTAATGCTTTTAAAACCGTATTTGGACCTTGCTGAAAAGATGGGGGCTTTTGCCTCACAAGTTCACGAAGGGGTGGCGCGAAAATTTGATATAAAGTTAATAGGTGAGGCTGCTGAAATAGCGTCAGAGCCTGTTAAAATAGCAGCTTTAAAAGGGTTTCTTACCCCTATGCTTGAAGAAACCGTTAATTTCGTAAATGCACCGGTTATAGCAAAGGAACGCGGTATTGAGGTTAATGAGACAAAAAGTAAAGATATTACTGATTATAACACAATGATTGGTATTATCATTAATGGTAAGTTTGAAATTTACGGTACACTCTTTGGCAGAAAAGAGCCGAGAATTATTATGATTAAAAACTACCATATAGATGTTATCCCATCAGGTACTATGTTATTTATAACGAACAATGATGTGCCGGGTATTATTGGTAATATAGGGACAATTATTGGGCAAAAGGGTATAAATATAGCTCGTATGACCCACGGTAGGGATAGAAAAGGTGGGGTTGCTATAACGGTTGTTAGTCTTGATGGGGATATAGATGCAGAGGCTATTAATGCTATTAAAGGGCTTTCCAATATTGTAAGCGTGAAGAAGGTTATTGTAAATAGTGAAAATACATAATAGGGGAATACGGTTTTTTAAATATTTTAAGGAGGTAATATGGCTAATATACTGGTGGTAGGTACTCAGTGGGGTGATGAGGGAAAAGGTAAAGTTGTTGATTGTTTGACGGAAAAGGCTAATGTTGTAGCCCGTTACCAAGGCGGCAATAATGCAGGGCACACTGTTGTTATAGGGGATACGGAGTTTATTTTGCATCTGATTCCCTCCGGGATTTTACATGATGATAAGGTCTGCATTATAGGAAATGGGGTGATTATTGACCCAAGTGCTTTAATTGAAGAGATAGAGGAGCTGCAAAGAAGAGGTATAAGGGTTGAGGAAAATCTGCGCGTAAGTAAAAGCGCTCATTTGATAATGCCATACCATATCTTGATGGACCGTGCTAAGGAAGCACGCAAGGGCGAAAAAAAGATTGGTACAACGGGCAGAGGCATTGGGCCAACTTATGCCGATAAAGCGGCGCGCTCAGGTATTAGGGTTGTGGACCTTTTCTGGCCTGAGTACTTTAAAGAGAGACTGGCTGCAAACCTTGCGGACATTAACGAAACCCTTGTACATCTGCATAATACCGAGGTGCTTGATTTCAATGAAGTATATGATAAGTGCATGGTTTACAGGGATAAGCTTGAGCGTTACGTAGATGATACCGATATATTGATAAACGAGTATATAAAAGAAGGCAAGACTATTTTATATGAAGGGGCTCAGGGTACTTTATTGGATGTAGACCATGGGACATATCCTTATGTTACGTCATCAAATGCCACCAGCGGTGGGGCGCTTACTGGACTTGGCATTGGGCCACGGTGTATTGATGAGGTGTTTGGCGTAGTTAAAGCCTACACGACAAGAGTAGGAGGCGGTCCTTTTCCAGTTGAACTATTTGATAACACCGGCAATTTGTTGAGAGAAAAGGGTGGTGAGTATGGTGCCACAACTGGTAGACCAAGGCGCTGCGGCTGGCTTGATATGGTTGTACTTCGTCATGCTGTGCGCGTAAATGGGCTTACTGGGCTTATCATTACTAAACTGGATGTGCTTGATGGTTTTTCAAAACTGAAGGTATGTGTTGGCTATAAATACCGCGATAGTCTGCTAACGGAATTTCCAAAGGAACTTCCTATAATACAAGAGTGTGTACCTCATTATGAGGAATATGATGGCTGGGCAGAGCCCACAAATAGCGTTACTCATTATAACGATTTGCCTGATAACGCTAAGGCTTATATAAATATGATAGAGGAAAAGTTATCTGTGCCGGTTGTTATGCTTTCAACTGGAAAGAGGAGAACTGATATTTTATATTTACGAGACTTTTAAACACTAATATTGAGTACACTAAAAGATAGATTTATAACTGGGTTTCTTAATTTTTTATTCCCATCCGAATGCCCTGTGTGTGGCAATATGTCGGATGATTATAAGATAGCGCCTCTGTGCAAGGACTGCTGGCATTCTATAAGACCGATAGATTTTAATGTATGTCGTAGTTGTGCTGCACCGCTTAAAGCTGCTGGGGCTACCATTTGTGTTGAATGTATAAGGAACGAGCCATGGTTTTCAAACACATTTGCCTATGGGGTTTATGATGGTGCTTTAAAAGAGGCTATTATTGCTTTTAAATATGCCCCTTATTCAAGAATATTAGTAAGGCAGTTAGGGACTTTTTTTAATGCACTTAATCTGCCGCAAGCTAATTATATAATTCCAGTACCTCTATCTAAAAAAAGATTAATCCATAGAGGCTTTAACCAAAGCCTTCTTCTTGCAAGGGAAGTGTCTGTTAAGTTTTCTGTCCCGGTTTATTACGATTTACTCTTAAAAACTAGGGATACTGGCCAACAGGCAAAGCGCAAAAGAAACGAAAGGAAGAAGGCTTTGAAAAACGCTTTTGTCGTTAATGTTAATAAAGGTATAGATGATAAACATATAATAGTAGTTGATGACGTTATGACTACAGGGGCTACTTTGAACGAATGCGCAAAGGCATTAAAAAAGGCCGGAGCCAGTAAAGTAACATGTGTTGTGTTGGCAAGGGCTATTTAAGAAGAAAAGAAAGAAAAGAAAGAAAAGAAGATTAGAGGCGTGGGGGAAAACCCTTTTAGGTAAAAGGGTTGTTCCCCCACACCCCTTTTCCTAAAACTTTTGTCTTGCTGGCTATCCATAAGCTTGTGTGGTTGTATGGTATAATAGTTGTATGGATACTCAAATAACGTATAACAATACAGATACTCAGGAAACATTATATGAAGTTGATTTTTACCAATGGGCTCTTTATAATGCCAATTTGTTAAAGCAGGGTAGATTTACAGAAGTAGATATAGAAAATGTGGTTGAGGAATTAGAGAGTATGGGTAGAGGTGAAAAGAAAGAATTACGTAATAGGTTAGCAATATTAATAATGCATCTGCTTAAGTGGCAGTATCAACCACAACGGCGTTCTGAAAGTTGGAAAATAACAATAAACACTCAAAGAGTAGATATTGAATTTATACTGAAAGACAGTCCAAGCCTAAAGCATGTTGTAGAAATAGTTATAGATGAGGCATATAAAAAATCAGGGTTAATGTTTCAAAAAGAAACTGGTATCAATAAAAAGCATTTACCAAATATTTGTCCTTATAACTTTGAACAATTAATTGACTATGATTTTTTGCCCGAGTAGCATTTAATTTGTGTGATAGTTCAACTCAAATTAAGGGCGAACACATAGGTTCGCCCCTACAAAAATACGTACATCGTAGGGGCAGACCTATGTGTCTGCCCTATTTTATGTGTCATTATCAAATTAAAATGCTTAATAGATTTGATGAAGGCTCTACTGAAATGGACTTTTAGGGGAAATAGGAGTGCGTTTCCGCACCCCTTTTCGTATAATGTGTTCTCCCCCACAACTGAGTTAATTTACTTGAAAACAAAAATTACAGCGTAGCTAAAAATGCTGCAATTGCCTCTACTTCAGTTGATGTTACAGAAACCCCGCTCATAAGTGGTACTGTGCTTAGGGCTGTTTGAATGTCGGTTGCTGTTTTTCCCTGTATGTTTGGCCCGATGTTACCTTCTGCATTACTGCCATGACAGCCAGCACATTTTTGTGAAAATGTTTGCTGTCCTAATGCAACGTTTGAAGGAGTAGCTGTTGGAGTTGGGGTCGGAGTTGGTGTGGCGGTAGCAGTTGGTGTTGGAGTAGGAGTGGCTGTGGCAGTTGGTGTTGGTGTTGGAGTGGCTGTGGCGGTAGCGGTTGGTGTAGGAGTAGCTGTTGGAGTTGATGTTGGTGTAGGAGTGGCTGTGGCGGTAGCGGTTGGTGTAGGAGTTGGTGTGGTAGTTGTTAAAGTAGCCAGGTATGCTGCAATATCCTTTATTTCGCTTTGTGATACAGAAACACCGCTCATTGCGCTAACAGTTTCAAGAGCCTCTTCGATTTCCTCAGCGTCTTCCCCTTGTATATTTGGTCCAACATTGCCGACAGCGTTTTCGCCATGGCAGACAGCGCAGTTTTTCGTAAAGAGTTCTTCTCCATTTTCAGCAGACGGCGTTGTTGTGGTAGTTAAAGTAGCCAAATATGCTGCAATTGCCTCTATTTCGCTTTCAGTAACAGAAACGCCGCTCATTGCACTAACGGTTTTAAGAGCCTCTTCGATTTCCTCAGCGTCTTCCCCTTGAATATTTGGTCCAACGTTGCCAACAGCATTTTCGCCATGGCAGCCAGAGCAGGTTTTCGTAAATAGCTCTTTGCCTGTTGCAATCTGGGCAGTAGAGTCGTTATTAAATGGGTCGTTATCATGTTTAAATACATAATCTTTACCGTTTTCAGTGCTTAATGCCTGAGCATGACAGCTTTTACAGCCGCCATCCATTAAGTCAGCGCCACGGCCCGTTATACTTAGTGTTGAGGCATCTAATGTGAAATATTCCCAATTGCCATTTGCTGTGTCAAAACTGCCGCCGCGTTTTACCATAGCTGTTATTTCGGTTGAGTAGCTGCTAACTGTCCTCTTTAGTATGATTGTACCTATCGGATAGCCTTGTTCTTCGGTATCGGGGTTGGCATTGAATTGTTTCTTGTATACATATCTTGTTGAGCCGGGTATGTGAGCTGAGCCTAAGAGTGGGTTGGCATCACTACTGGTATCAATTAAAGACCAGTTGGTGTAATCAGCAAAGTCAGAATCCTCGGCTATAAATTCTGTTGGGTTTTCAAATACGTAATCGCTTGCTTTGCTGTCTTGGGTAGCAGAGCTGTGGCATGTGTTACATATGCCGTTTGATATGTCTGCTCCTTGTGATGTTATGGAGGAGAGGTCTGTGCTTAATATAAACCATTCCCAGTTGTTATTTGATGGGTTAAAGCCGCTTGCGCGCTTTACCATTGCAAGTAAACCGCCTGAGCTGGCGAAATTTTTTGCGCCATCTGCCCAAGAAAAGGTTTCCTTTACCAATATAGAACCAACCGGATACTCGCTGCCCTGAAGTACTGCAGCACTATTGGCATAAACCCTGCGGGAATATGTTTCGTCGCTTCCGCTGTGGGCTGAGGCAAGTGTGGGGTTCGCATCTGATATGGTATAATCAACGACATCCCATGTGCTGTAGTTTTTAAAATCATCTAATGTTGCTACATAATCGCTTGGTGATACGGTAAAGCGAGTTTCATAAATAAAATTATTTGCAAAATCATTACCACCGGCTGGTGTTATACCTAAATAAAGGTAATAAGTACCTTGTGTAATACTGGATGTTGGAATATCACCAAAAAGTGTTTCATCAATGTTGCCTACTGTATTTGAGCGCCACGGTGTTAAACCCTTGGATGCCTCTACAAATTCATTGTTTTGGTTTAAAATTAAGATTTCTTTAGGATTGATAGCTTCTGAAAATACACCAAAATAAACATCTACGTTGCCTACAAATTGCCCAAGTTTAATGTGCATGCTTAGCATATTGCCGCCACTTGCCATGGAACCTAAGCCCATAGGACGAGCTACTGTTGGATCCGTGGTGCCTACAACTGGGTCAGACACTGGAGAATAGGTCATCATCTGTTGACCCATTGGCATAGACATCTGTCCTTCATCCATTTTTACCGTGTAGAGTTGTTTGGTCATACTTGCATTTAAATCGAAATTACCATATATAAATGCACCAACTGCTACTAATAAGAAAATGACAATAAATTTACCTAATCTCTTATTTACCAATTTTGTTAACCCTCCTGATTTTTTGGTTTTAATTTAATTAACAAATCCCCCATTTTGTTGAAAAATATGCAAATTCCTATGTTTTCTCACCTCCTTAATTTAATATATTAAAAACTGTCCCACTCAGTACCATTATGGCAGTCAAAGCAGCTAGGACCGAGTTTTCCCCTTAAGTCGCTACCGTGACAAGCCGTACAGGCAATGGCAAAGGGTTTACCGTATTTACCGTGAAAGTGTACTGGGTCTTCTATATTGGTGCGCCAGCCTTCTTGATGGCCAATCGTACCGGTTGGACCGTTATGACAGGAGTAGCAGCTTATGTTTGCTATACCACCGTCTAAGTCCTCACCGTGGCATTTAATGCACTCATCGGTGTTTACCTGCACCGTGGAAGTTACTGTGCTGCCTGCTGCTGCTAAAAACTCTGCTATTTCTTTTTTATCGTTTTCTGAAATTGACGTTAGCCCTTTCATTAATGATACGGTAGATATGGCGTTAGTTATGTCTTCAGCGGTTTTCCCTTGAATGTTAGGCCCGATGACTCCAGAGGCGTCTTCCCCGTGGCAGGCTGAGCAAAATTCTTTATAAAGTGTTTCACCCAGTGAGCTTTGGCTTCCCTGTGTAGTGCCTTCAGATACAAGAATCTTACTGCCGTGAAATTCTTCCGTTCCATCGTACGATGGGTCTATCCACTGAGCCGTATGCCCTTCCTCCTGTACGTAGGTTGTTCCGGAATCAGAACTGCCTCCGCAGTTTGATAGTAGTAATACAATCATAACTAAAACAACGGATAAAAAGATATTGGTAGTTTTTATCTTAATTTTTACTTGTGGCATTGTTTACACCTCTGATTGTTTTGTCTTCCGTGGCAGGGGAAGCATTTAGATGGGTCTATTGCACCATCTATTCTGTGGGTGAATATGTAATTGTTTCTATGTGGAAGCCACCTCTCAGGCTTTATTGAATCCTTAGTGCTTGGCATCAGTTCTTCTTTGTAGGCATGGCAATTGGTACAAAAGGATGTTTTGTGGCATATTTGACATACCTTTGAGCCTTGTTCGGCGTAGTATTGATGTCTTTTTATGTAATCACCGCTGTGATTGTAGGTTTTAAATGGTTTACCACCGACCTTTTCTTCTTCTTTTTGATGACAGTCGGTACAAAGCGGCTTTTCTGTTAGCTCTACGGGGTGGCTTTCCGGTATCTCCTCTTCTTCTGCAAATAAGCCCGATGGGCATATTATATAAATTAAAATGAGTGCGGTTAATACTAAAGCCGACCGAAAAGGCCAGCTCGATAACTTCTTACCTTTACTGTTATTTATATAAGGCATGATTTCTCCTTTTTAGAAGGTTTTATCGAAATTATATACAACCTTAAAAAATGCGCTTGTTTTATGTGTAAAATCCGGCGTTTTAGCATAATCAACACTGGCGGTTAGATTTAGATATTTTGTAATATCGTATTCAGCCGTACCGTTTAGGTTATACATGTTTCTTAGACCGTTGTATTCCTCATCATAGTTTAAGTTAATGGCATCAAGGGCTAATTTTAATTTTTTAAATGTCTTAACTGCAAACACCCTTGCCTCAGTGTAGCGCAGTTGTTTTACGTGGCCAGCCATTCTGTGGAGCATTACGCCGGAATTTATACCGTATACGTCAAAGGCAAGTTTAGCTCCGTAATAGTTAGAATTACCAAGCTCGTCGTAACCGTAGTGGATGTAGTCAGGGATTGCTGTAAGCCAGCTTGTTATATTGTATTCAACGTATCCGCCGTATTTGGTTATAGATTCGTCCTTACCAAGGTATTCAGGTGTAAACACACTTAATGTGGTGTTATAAAATGCACTTCCATAATCTACGTGTGAATACAGCGGGGATATTATTAAATTTTTCATTGGAAAGAATCGTACATAATAGGAGTGTTCCATCCACTCGTTATCCAAATTATTGTATGATGATAAGCCATCAAGCTCCATCCAGTCAACTGGCCCAAGCCATGTGTCAACGCCCATTTCCTCACGATGGGATTGGTCGTCGTTGTAACTTTTTAGGTAAGAAAGACCAAGTTGTGCCTTATCAGCAATCTTTTGAGAAACCCTACCACCGACTATGTAATCGTCATCTCTGCCGTCATTTTCGGTTTCAACCGGTAAGCCGCCAAATATGGAAATACCCGTTAGCGGTGTTATCTCCCACAGGCCGCTTAAGCCGTCAATTTGTTCTGTTGCCACCCCACTAAAGACATAATGTCTGCCTATTTGAAAGGTTAAAGATTTATCCTTTAATGGCGATAGCTTTAAATATAAATATGTTAGCTCATCCACCTCACGTTCTTCGTCGCTTACCGTTTTTAAATCATACCTAAGCCAACCGCCGGAGTGAACACTTATGAGTCCTTCTTTTATGTCTTTTAGGTCAAGCTCATAGTACTCATAAAATGGTGCATAATCGTTATCTCGTGCATCTTCTTGTAAAAGCATGTAACTTTTAGATGTTAGTTGCATTGTAATAGCTAAGCTTTTTTCGGGTATTATAAATAATAGTAGTATTAATAATGAAAAAACAGCAAAATAGGTACATAAACAACTATTAAGAAGCCTTAGTAATCTCATTTTAACCCCTCTGTGATTAACACTTCTGTCTGGAAATTTTAATTTTTCCCATTGACTAAATAGTAACACTCATGTCGTAAATGACAAATAATTTCCTCTATCCATACATTTCTACTATCACCACCAGTTTTATTAGTATTCTAAAATTAAAAATAATGAAAGCTTATAATACTATAAAAGCTTTAGATAATAAGTCAATAAGTCTGTGTAGTTGTGCCAAAAGAAATGACGATAGGTTAAATAATATGAATTCATGTATTCATAATGGACAAAATATAAAAAGTGTGCTACAGTAAATCATGTTATGTATGATTTGGTAGTATCTAAAAATAAGAAGTTAGTAGTTTTAGCAAATGTTTTTTTATAACATAATAAAATAAGTATATGCTAAAGCTGTATTAAAATAATGTTTAATGTAAAATGGATACAAGATTTCATAATAAATGGCGAATATTATTTCTCTAAGCATAGCGACCAAGAACGGCAAAATGATAATCTAACAATAAGAGAAGTTGAAGAGGCTTTGTGTAGGTGTAGAATATTAGAATATTATGTGGATACAGGCAGAGGGGAAAGTTGTTTGGTTGTTGGTTTTACAGGTGGTGGTAAACCTATACACATTGTTTGTGGAAGGAGGGAGCATTGGCTGGTGATAATAACGTTATATGTTCCAAGTCTACCTAAGTTCAAAACGCCTTATGAAAGGGGGGAGAAATGAAACTCTGTAACTTTTGTGGTAATAAAAATTTTAAAGAAAGAGTAGTGCAGTATATTTACAAATATGACGAGCATTTTCTTATTGTTAATAATGTGCCATGTGAGGAGTGTGAGTTCTGTGGAGAACAGTATTTTAAAGCAGATGTTTTAAAAAAAATTGAGAAAGATTTTAATGATATATATACTTTTGGAAAAGAAGTTAAGCAAGCAATAACAGTGCCGGTGGAAGACTTTATTGAAGTATGACTATATGTAATAGGTAACCATTTGCCTTTCCTTGCCGTTGAGTTGATTTTTTATCTGGATGAATCTTATTTTTATTTTTTTTATCTCCAATTCTGTTTTTAAATATGTTATATTGGCATGTGAAGAGGTTTTTGACTAAACACACGACTAAACGTACATTGCTTAGTGCATTAGTGGTGTCTATATCGTTATTGGTTGCTTTGGTGGTGGTTGAGTTGGTTTTTAGAGTTTTTCCCTCCCTTTTGCCTGATTGGTATAAAGCTGATATGCCAGCCCATGGAGTAGAGCTTTTTAATCCGGGTATATTTAAAAAAACACCTATTGATGGAGTGCCATTACCGCTGATAACATCTCCGTTATATACGGGGAAAACAGAGGTAACCGAGCTACCAAAAGACCTTGAGGATTTGCATATGGTGGATGGGACACAAAATCCGGATAAAGGGCGTGTTACGGATTTGCTATTGCCGCTGGATGAGTATGGCTTTGCAAATGAAAATAGGCTTGAAAGTGCCGATGTATTATTGGTTGGGGATTCTTTTACATTTGCCTTGGGTGTTAAGCGGCCTATCGGGTTTTTAGAGGATTTTTCAAAGCAGACCGGCCTTACTGTATATAACTTGGGAGTCTCTGGCGTTGGTCCTTTGCAAGAGGAGTGGCTTTTAAATAATATTGGACTTAATATGAAACCGGCGTTAGTGTTGTGGTTTATCTTTCCTTTAAATGATCTATCCGATGCCTATGAGACTTACAATTACATGCAAAGTGGCATTGACACCTATGCTAAACTGTATGCAGACAAGAAAATGCCTAGCATACACACCTTATCTTTAATGAAGAAATTATTTATTAGTAAAGGAGCAGGGGAGGGGGATAAACAAAAGCATACGTATTTAAAGGGGTTGCAATATAATAGCATTAACGGTGAGATGCCCGTGTGGTTTCACCCAAATTACTTACGGCTTCTTAGTAGGGGGGTTGATGAGTGGTCAAGGGCTAACGGATGGGATGTGTTAGAAGGTGCTATTTGGCGAGTAAAAGGGGTTTTGGATGAAAAAGGCATTAAGCTTGTTATTATTTATGTGCCATCTAAGGAAGAAATATATTTACCATATGTGGAACCTGATTATGAACTTATATTAAAAATGGCTTTTTTTGGCGAAGAGACTCCAAAGGATATACTGCCTGCTGATTTTTATGGAAAGGTCCTGCATAATAGTGTTAGTGCCGAGTTAGCACTTGAGGGGCTTTGTAAAAGGCAAGGGGTTGAGTTTTTTTCACCACGAATTTATTTTAAGAATTTTGCTGTTTCTGGCCAGCTTGGTTATTTATCTGCGGATACCCATTGGTTGCCAAGTGGGCAGAGAGTCTTGACAGAGCCGCTTATAAATTTTTTACGCCACAAAAACTATATAAAAGACAATAAATAGTATCTTTGTGTAACATGGTTACACTATGTGATGTTACAAAAAGTTATACTTTTATATTAGCATACCATTTCCTAAGTTAATAGAGATTACCGAAAATCGTTTGCCCTGTATAAATGGTTTGTGATACAATTAAAAAGATAGATTAGGGAGAAGGTATTTTGTTGTGAGCTATATGTATTCATTTATATAATAAAACCATAATCACAATAAGTGCCAAAATAGGAGGAAATAATGATGGTTAATTGTGGTAAGTGTGATAATTACAAAAAATATTTTAAAGAAATTCTTATTCGTTCTTTAACTGATGAGAATTTCAAAAGGGAACTTTTGGAAAATCCTAAAAAGATATTAAAATCCTACGATGTAATAGTACCCGATGACGTAGAGGTAAAGGTTTGTGAAAATACCAGTAAGGTTGTACATTTTATCTTACCTACTAAACAAGGACTAGTTAATAAAGAAGTTACTAAACACCATTGGACATCAGAATGTTTTGATCTTTTGTTTATCAATCTCTTTGGTGATAAAGAGCATAAAAGCTGGGAAGAGCTTCAAAACGATCTCAGCAAGGTATATGAGGAGTAATTCATAAGGTGTGTATCAGATATCGGATGGGGTTTAAATAAGCTAATGTTTACCCCATCCATTTTTCTTAAATACACTTCATCTGGCTACAGTATTTTTGATTACTCTTTTCATCTCTATTTTTATTATCTTAAATATTTGTTATAATTAATTAATGCCAAGAAAAATCAGAGAGTTGATTTTTGACTTAAAAGATGCAGGGTTTCATGAAATTTCAGGAGGCGGTAAAGGGGCACATCGGAAATTTACACATACAGGATATGCTGGAGCAGTAACCCTTACTGGAAAATTAGGAGATGACGCTAAACCTTATCAGGAAAAACAAGTAAAGCATGCTATAGAGAGGATAAAGCAATGAAACAAAGTGATAAATACCACAAATGGGTCCAATGGAGTGAAGAAGATCAAACCTATATTGGAAAGTGTCCAGCTCTGATAACCGGAATACACGGAGATGACCCCGTAGAACTATACAGTGAATTATGTGAAGTCGTTGAAGAGGTTATTAAGCATTTCGAGAGTGCAAGACGCACACTGCCTCTTTCGCCCATGTGTCCTATAGGGAATGAAGACGAGGAGATGCCACCTGATGAAAGTTTTAAACCTGAGTTTATACAAAAGATTGAGGAAAGAATAAAGGAGCACAAAGCAGGACTTTATAATGAATGTACTACTAAACAAGAAAGCGATGCTTTTTTAAGCAGTATTTTAAATGACTAATATAGTATTTGAGCTATATTGAACACATTGTGTGGGGAAACCCTTTTGAAAAGGTTTTGTCCCCCACGCATAAAAACAATTAAGGCAGCACTGCCCAAGTAACTCCTATATCGAAGGTATGAGCAATCTTTCCATCAAGGTTTATACCTGCTAAATCATCTGTGCCATCGCCGTTAAAGTCTCCACTTACTATATTTGAAAACACAATACCATTAACACTACGAAAGGTAGTTAAATTTATAGAATAAAACACATTGCCTGTGGCATCCACTCCAATTAAATCTTTTTTGGCATCTCTATTTAAATCACCTGTTGTTATGTATTGTAAATATTGGTTATTTAAACAAGTAAATGTACCACCGTTTATGGAATAACACGGATTACCTGAAAAATTAAGTCCAACAATATCAGCCTTGCCATCACCACTGACATCCCCTGTGGTGAAAGAAGCAATCAATGCCCCACCTATCGTACTCCATGATGCCCCAAGGTCTGCAGTATAATACACCGTACCATCTGCATCAGTGCCAAGTATTTCTCCATTTGAATCACCAACAATATCAGTAATCTCAATGGAGCTTAGTAACCCGCTAATGGTATTAAAGGTTATAAGGTCTGTTGTATATTTAATCTCCCCAGCTGCTGTTAACCCCACAAGTGCATCATTAGTATTAGCACTGATATGCCCACCTGCTATTTGGGTAAGTTGTGTATTTGGAATTAATGTCCAATTTACCAAATCCTTTGTATATTTAATATCTCCATTATATGTAAGGCCAATAATATCCTTACTACCATTACCCTCTAACGATAAAATAGCCAAATCACTATAAACACCAGCTATACCAACCCAGTACGTAAGGTCCGAAGTATAAGCCATATGCCCTTCCGTATCTACAGCAAGCAAATCATCCTTACCATCACCGTTAAGGTCTTCTGCGTAAAGCTTAGCAAACTGAGCCAACGGCACAAAGGTTATTTCAAGGTCATAGTTATCCTGTAAACCAACCGGACCAGTTCCCACCACATAGATTGCACCAAAATCAATTGGAGTTGGGTCATAGTGCGGAATCACCCTTATATTGCTAAGAAGATAACCGGGCTGTGGGATAAAATCAATATTTATCGGCTCACCTAATGTAAAATACCCAGCCAAACAGGTAATGGCATCAGACGAAGAACAGCCCAAGCAAGCACAATGTAGTCCAGGTGGTGTACTTTTAATAGTACCAGAGCCAAATAGCTTTGTATAAATCCCCCTAGCATCTGTACCGATTTGGTCAAACCTTGCCTCTACTTCCATATCAGCTAAAAAATCAACCGTGCAGGTTGTATCATTTGCACAACCAGAGTTTGACGACCAAGATAGAAACGCTGAATTAGTTGAAGCCAGTGCTGTAAGTGTCATCGTTCCTAAAGGCAAAGTAAAAGTGCAGGCGAGTGGGTCTGAGCCAAGTGCCCTGCTACAGGTAGAATTACTAGCCGAAACACTACCACCGCCAGTACCAACTAACGATAGGGTTAGGTTACCGTTGATTATTGGTGTTGGGGTCAACGTTGGGGTTGCTGTAGGAGTTGGAGTTGGGGTCGGGGTATTTGTCGGGGTTGGTGTAATAGTTGGTGTTGCAGTAGGGGTTGGAGTAGATGTAGCGGTTACTGTGGGAGTTGGGGTTGGAGTATCCACGGTTGCGAATGGTGTTGGGGTGGTTGTTGGGGTTGGCGTATCTGTTGGGGTTGGGGTTGCTGTTGGGGTTGGGGTTGGGGTTGGGGTCGGGGTTAGGGTTGGGGTTAAATCAAATGTAGCTGTTACAGTTTTATCCCCTGTCATTGTTAGCAAACAGGTAGAATTAGAGCCAGAGCAGTCTCCTGACCAGCCTGTAAAATTAGAAGCCCCATTTGCCGATGCTGTTAGTGTATCCATTCCTTCCATGGCTATTGAAACTGTGCATGTACTATTTCCTTCTCCACAATTAATACCTCTCCAACTGGCTATATTTCCACCACCAGTGCCTGATATTGTAACCGTAACATCATAGGTATTAACTGCGCCGGAACGTACTGGCCATACATTAAATAGTATCTCCTTATCTGCATAATACACATTCCCCATTTTAAAGTGAATATCCCATGCAGCATTAGCAGAGGCAATCACGCTAGACGATGACCAGTAATTAGAAGCGCTATAGCCAGTGAAAGGATAGCCGCTTGGAAATGCTGGACTATTTTGTCCTCTATCAACTACACTCAAAAGTTCTTTTCTATTTGGCAACCTCCAATCAGAATAGTCCAGATAATCTATAGAATTTAAACAAGATACATAAGTCAAGGCGTTTTGCCAATTCATAGCCCCGCCCGTACATGAACTAACAGTAGGTACGGACATATCTTTTGCCCACATAAGACCAGTTAAATTGTCCTCTATAGTGTTAGCACCACTATCAGTAAATCTTGTACCTGGCCAAGCCTCCCCTTTTTGCAAAGCGCCATCATCATTCGTATAATAACTTGTAGTTTGTCCAGTTTGCCACGTTATGGCAGTTTGAGTTGATAGGTAGTAATCACGCACAAGCAATACGTTACTTCCAAAAGCTGATTGTGACTTGCTAACAGAGCCATCAATATATTGTATGCCTATATAAACTATAAAAGCCGCAGTACCACCTAAAGATGAAGTAGTAGAAGACCAATAGAAGTAGTAGCTATTAGCCACTCCGGTGAATCCTTGAGCATTCAACCATGTAGCAGACTCACTCTCACCGGGATTTACAAGGGTTTCCAGCTCATTGACATTTGGCAACCGCCAATCACTGTAACCAAGATAATATACCCCATTTAAGCAACTTACATAATCAAGCGCATTTATCCAGTTTGAACCTCCAGTCATATTACATGAACCGACGGTAGGAGAGGAGGCATCTTTTACCCACATAAGCCCCGTTAGATTGTCTATTACGGTATCACTGTTAGCACCAGCACTAAACCGCGGGTCTGGCAATTCAACGCCAGCTTGAATCGCCCCATCTTGCCCCGTACCAGCGCATGTAACTACATTGCCAGCGCTATCATAACAACTCGTCTGTCCAGTGCGTGGCATATTTATAGTGCCAGTAGCATCCGCTATTCTAGGTAAACCCGCTATAGAATAGCCAATAGACAAACATAAAATCACCATTATTGCTAAAGCAAACATACCTTCATAATTTTTGATTATTCTTTTCATCCCTATTACCTTCCCTACCTAATATTATATATTTCAACATTTTGTAATAGTGCAATCCCTACTTGCTCATTACAAAAGTAGCAACGCAATCTCTTTTCTGTAAAGACAGCATTGCTTATCGCGCCTACACACCCTCCCTGTGCGCCTACGCATATTCGCCGTTGTTTTACTTGCAATTACAACACATAATTATTAGTCAACTTAAAAAAACTTGATTATCGGTTCTTATCTTTTGCTACATTTTTAATGAAAATAGATGCGTAGTGGTAGCCCCGCAAGGCTACCCTATGCTCCTTGAGTTTATAGCTTATCAATTCTAACCGCACAGGATTTATACTCCGGTGTGCCTGCTATAGAGTCGCGGTAAGCTGATGTTAGAATATTAGTTACAGTTGTATCAAAATGGAAGGCAAGAAACACATTGCCTGCTTGAGACCTATTTGTTACTTTTGTTTTTACATGGATTTTGCCGCGTCTTGATGTTACTTTAACGATGTCGCCGTTTTTAATCTCTAGTTTGTCTGCATCTGCCGGGTGTAGTTCAAGCAGCTCTTCGGGGGATATTTCCATAATTTCTTTAACTCTTCTTGTCATTGAGCCGTTATTATAGTGCTCTCTTCTGCGGCCGGTTATTAAAACGTATGGATATTCGTTATCTGGCACTTCACCTGAGCCTTTATGTTCTAAGGAAATAAAAAGTGCTTTACCGCCTGGACGATTGAACTGTTCCTGATAGAGTGTTGTAGTACCGGGGTGGTCTTTTGTGGTGCAAGGCCACTGAATGCCCTCTTCTTCTATGCGTTCGTAGGTTATGCCTGCGTAGTTTGGTGTTAGTTTGGCGATTTCTTCCATAATTTCCGATGGGTGATTGTATTTTAAAGGATAACCCATACGGGTACATAATTCGCTGATTATTTGCCACTCTGCCATACCGGCAATAGGCGCTATGGCCTTTCTTACTCTTTGTATGCGGCGTTCACCGTTTGTGAATGTGCCGTCTTTTTCGGCAAATGATGCCCCGGGTAGTATTACATCGGCAAAGCGGGTGGTGTGAGTGTGAAAAATATCGCAAGCTACCATAAAGTCAATAGATTCAAAGGCCTTCCATATGTGGTTTAGGTTTGGGTCTGTTTGCCCTGTATCAGCCCCCATTATAAATATCCCTTTAAGTTTACCTTCAATTGCTTTATCAAACATTTCAACGGATTTAAGGCCTGGGGCTGTCGGTAATTTTACATGCCAAGTGGTTTCGAATTTTTCTCTTATCTCGGGTTTTGAGACATACTGGTAGCCGGTGTATACTGTAGGAGCTGGTCCCATGTCGGATGCCCCTTGAACGTTATTTTGTCCTCTAAGTGCCATTATACCCGTTGATGGACGGCCTATGTGCCCGCAGCTTAGGGCTAGGTTGGCTATTGCCATAGCGTTTTCAGTACCGGTTTGATGTTCCGTAATACCCAATCCATAAAGTATCATGGCGTTTTTGGCGCTGGCATAAATATGTGCTGCCTTTTCAAGTTTATCCTTTGATACACCGGTTAGTTTTTCTACCAGTTCGGGGGTATAGTTTTTAATTGTTTCTTTTAGCTCGTCAAAGCCTTCTGTGCGGTTTTTAATAAATTCGTTGTTTTGCAATCCTTCTTTTAGTATTATGTGTATTAGACCGTTTAAAAGTGCTATGTTTGACCCCGGCTTTAAGTTTAGCCATGGATTGGCGTATTTTGTTAGTTCTATCTTTCTTGGGTCGGCTACTATGATTTTAGCACCATTTTTTATGGCTTTATGCACATGAAGCGACACTATAGGGTGTCCTTCTGTAGTATTTGAGCCAAAGATAAAAAGCACGTCAGCGTCTTTTATTTGATTAAATGAGTTACTGGCTGCCCCAGCACCCAACGAGTTGGCCAGACCGGCCACTGTTGGAGCATGTCAGACTCGGGCACAGTTATCCACATTATTAGTACCTAACGCAACTCTAACCCATTTAGCTAAAAGGTAGTTTTCTTCATTTGTGCACCGGGATGAAGAAAAACCTCCTAATGAGTCTGCGCCGTATTTTTCCTTAAGCTCTGTAAAGCGTTTTGCTACAAGGTCAAGGGCTTCATCCCAAGTGGCTTCTCTGAAGGCTCTTTGTGGGTCGCTCATAACATCCGGGGAGGTATCCGTAACGCCATGTTTTCGAATAAGCGGGGTTTTTATTCTATCAGGGTGTTGGATAAACTCGTATCCAAAGCGTCCTTTTATACATAAGTTTCCTTTATTAACCGGGGCGTCGTAGTCGGAGGTTACGTTTACTATTTTATTATCTCGAACATTGAGATAAAAATTACACCCCGTGCCACAGTATGAACATGTGGTTTTTATGCGTTTAGCGCCGAGGGCTCTACCTTTGCCCATAGCCTGTTTTTCAGTAAGTGCCCCTACCGGACATGCCGATACGCACTGGCCACAAAAAAGGCATATCTCCGGATTTAACTCTTTACCAAAGGCTGTGTCTGGTTTGGAGTGAAACCCTCTACCGGTCATATCGATAGTACCCTTCATCACAAGATTTTGGCAAATATTCACACATCTGCCGCACAAAACGCACTTGTTTGGATCATAGGATATGAACGGGTTATCTTCTTTTTTAGGCAAGCTCCACATCTCGCCCATGTATTTGCCGTATCTTGCCCCGTATCGGTAGGCTAGCTCTTGTAGTGTGCAAGCGCCGGTCTTATCACAAAGCATGCAGTCGTTTGGATGGTTTGAAAGTAGGAGTTCTAAGACGCTTTTTCTAAGTCTTATTAAATTATCGCTTTCTGTAATAACCTCCATACCTTCCTCGGCAGGTGTGGTACACGAAGAAAGAGGACGTCTTTGCCCTTTTACTTCTACTATACACAGCCTGCATGCCCCGTAGGGTTCTAATCTGTCGTCATGACAAAGGGTTGGTATGTATATGCCAGCATCTCTACATACTTGTAGTAAGGTCATACCCTTTTGGCAACTGATTTCTTTGCCGTTTATCTTAAGGGTTATTGTTGAATGTTGCATTTATTGCCTCCTTTTGCTAAACGCTTTATATTACACATCAGGTGATGGTGTGGCTGAGTCTTAATTTGTGTGTGTTACTATTGATGCCTCAGCGTGTTTAGTCATATATTTTAAACAAAATGTTGTGTTAAAAACAACTTATATTCTGTCAGTTCAGGGCAAACTCATTTTCATTTCATTTATTAAATCAAGAGGTTATAATAAGGTAATAGATAGAAGATAAGAAGTATGAAAAAAAAGATAGGACTTATACAAGATAACAGAAATGAGCAGGGGAAAAGGCACAAGCTAATAGATTAAAATGGCGGAGTTTCTTTATATACATATTCCTTTTTGTTTAAGTAAGTGCCCATACTGCGATTTCTACTCCATAAAATACAACGAAACGATAGCAGCAGGGTATTTAACTGCAATCAAGAAAGAACTTGCGCTTAGAAAAGAGGAGCTGCAACCTCTTAAGACAATTTACATTGGAGGTGGTACACCTACGATACTTTCGCATGGAGTACTTTTAAGTTTACTTGAATACATCAACAAACATTTTCACATCACTAATAATGCAGAAATCACCGTTGAATCCAACCCATGTACAATAAATGATAAGTATCTTTTTTCGTTAAAGGAAGGTGGAGTTAATAGACTAACAATTGGTGTCCAATCCCTCATAGATAGCGAACTTTCTGCCTTAGGTAGAAGACATAACGCTAAGGCCGCAAAAAACAGCATCATAGCTGCTATTAAATATTTTACTAACGTTGCCGTTGACCTAATATATGCAATACCGGGACAAACGCTCGATACTTGGCAACACACTCTAAATACTATACTTGACTATACCCCAGTCCATATCTCCACCTATGAACTGACCCTTGAAGATGAAACCCCTATGGGTGTGGATGCGGCAAAGGGTAAATTTAAACTTCCAGATGAAGACACCATTATTAAAATGTATAAAATGGCCTTACATCTTTTAAAATCAAAGGGCTACCTGCACTATGAAGTATCAAACCACAGTTTGCTATATTTTAAAAGTAGACACAACCACAACTACTGGCTAAGGGGCGAATACGTTGGCATTGGCGCTTCGGCACACTCCTTTATAAACGGGACACGATTTAGTAACATAAAAAACGTTGCCCTATACATAAATAAAATAAATAGCGCCAAACTCCCCATTGAAGCTTCTCATACGTTAAGCCCAATGGATATACTACAGGAGCAAATTTTTCTGGGGCTTCGGACTTGTGAGGGTATCAGATACCAGCTATTAACAGGAATGGATACCCTCGTAAACAAGCTCATAAGCGAAGACCTGCTCACAGTTACAAAAAACAATAACCTACGCTTAACCGACAATGGCATTCTCCTTAGTAACCAAATAATAGTTGAAATATTCCAAAATCTACCTAAGTACTAATCACCGAGTAAGGTCTTAAATGTATTGTGATGGGTCTCTTCCTCAGCAAGTATCTGTTCGAAAAGTAGACGTGTTGTAGAATCTCCCTCATCGTTGGCCATTTTTATAATCTTTTTATACATATCAATAGCAAACTCTTCCTCTTTAACATCCTTTTCAAGCATCTCAATTTCCGTCCCTTCTATATCCACCTTGGCCGGCTCCGTTGTTGGCTTATCCCCTAGGTATACAAGGCGTTCTGCTATCTTTTCAGCATGTATCATCTCTGCCATTGCTATTAAGCGAATCTCATTACTTATAAACTTAGCCCGTTTACCTTTAACAAGTACATGTTGCCACATATATTGTATACAGACCTTCATCTCTCGTGCTATTGCCTCATTCATAATATTTTTAAGTTCTTGGCTTGCCATAACCCCTCCAGTTTTAATATTTTTCATCATAAACGAAATTTATTGTATTAATATTTGCCATAATATGTCAACAAGCTGTTCTCATAAGCACTTTTTGTTATAACAAAAAACAACATAAAAAAACTAACTATTGTATAATTGATAGACTTAACAACAAACCAATATTTAAAATCAAACACTATGTAAAGAGTAATTATTATTTATGTAACAATCAACATTACGATTACGGAGAACAAATGCTTAAAGATAAAAAAAATCAAATAACGACAGAGGCAGCAGAGGCTTTTGATGCTTTTATTAAATCTTTCAAGGAATTTGAAACAACCAAGATTGAAAGGATAAAATGCTGGGAGTTTATGAACTGTAATCAGGCACAATGTCGTATCTGTCCTGCATACACGAAATCAGCAGGGCGCAGATGCTGGCTAGTGGCTGGCACTTTAAGCGGCACTAAACCTGAATGTACACACTGTAAGATGATTGCAAGCTGCAAGGAGTGCGAATTTTATCAAAAAATAAAAAAAGGCGAAATATAGTACAATTATGAGACAACAAATCGTTCAATTATGTTAATATCTAAGGAAAAACAGGTAATGGCAAAAAACTATCCTCAAGACATTGTAGAGTGCAACGTAGATAAGGATAACTCAAATGGCTCAGATGCTTATAGTGATATAACAATAAACATAAGCAGGTCATGGGTGCCGGACTTTAAAAAGATGGCTTATGACCTAAAAACTATTGCAAGTGAAACGGAAAATGAGTTTCTAGCCCTTGGTATGAAGTTGCAGAATTTTTCAGTTGCATGTATTGAAAATGCAGAGCTTGCCACAGGCGTTGCAACCCAGATAGAAAGTGGGGATGGTTTTAGTATCAGTTCTTTTAAATCATTATTTGAAGATATATATAATGTGATAGAAACAACAACGGAAACAATGTCTGAAGGACTTGAGATGGTTGCGGATTTAAGACTAAATCTTAATGAAATCATCGTTATGGAGGAGTACTTTAAAAAGCTAGCACGTTCAATAACAATAATCGGTACACTAATAAGAATAGAAACAGCCCATGCCAAACAAGCCGAGTTTAATGTCATGACAGGAGTCGTGGACGATTTAGCAAAGCAAATACTATCAAGCTCAAGGGAAATATTTAACACCGTTCAAGCGTCCATCGGCAAGGTTATGCATGTTCATGGGATGATAGAGCCTTATATAGAAACCTTCGATAGAGAGTTATCGAAGGTCAAAGAGCGAGTAAAGATGATACTAAATGAACTTGACGGCATGGCTATGCAAGCCAAATGGCTATGTGAACGCATAGGAGGCAGGGCAGCAAAGATAACACCGGAAATAGGCGAGGTGGTAACAGCTATACAGTTTCACGATATAACAAGGCAGCAAATGGAACACGTGGGCGAAGCCCTTGATGACAGTGTAGAAAAGCTAATAGACCTTAGCCAGCTTGATAACGCAAGCAAGATAACATCCATCAGATGGATATATGAGGTACTTAAAATCCAATTGGCTCAAATAATCCTTATAGTCAAGGAAACCAACAATGCTGCTGATTTAATAGCCCAGCACCTAAGCCTTGTCTATGATCTATCAGAGGCACAGGCAGAAGATGCCACTATGATAATAGCTGAGGAAGAAAGTGGCTCAGATAAGATTAAAATGATAGGTATTGCCTTAGATGGCTTAAGTAAGATACTAAATGCCATTAAAACAATGGGCATCGAAATGGCTAAATCTATTTATGACATAACAGAAAAAATAGGTGGCATGACCGAGCAGGTTAAAAAAATAGAGATGATTAGCGACAGTATAAACCTTCTATCACTTAATGCAATAATAAAGGCATCTAAAACAGGAGCAGATGGTAGAACGCTCGTGGTACTTGCTGAGGAAATAAGTAAGCTATCTTCACATGCAAGTGAAAAGATAGGAGAAGGTTTTAAGGCACTTAAAGGAATTTTAGCCAAATCTGAAAACTTTAAATATGTATTACAAGATAAATTGCAACAGCAGTTGACATTTTCCGAGCATATATCTCGACAGGCTAAATCCAGTATGGAAAATCTCCTTGAAGATAGTAAAAAAATCATGGACTCTATGAATAGAATATCAGCTAAAACCAAAATACTTAAAGACGATATAACTAAGGTTATTAAAGGTATTAATTTTAATAAATTAATAGAAGAACGTCTTACTAATTTTCATGAAACGCTTGAAAATATATTTAATGAATTAGGTGAAAGTGTCCCAGCTTATTGTATGGAAAGTGAGGAGTTAGCACCAGACTTAACAGAGATGCTTAAACGATATACAATGCAAAGTGAACGCCGTATTCATCAAACAACATCTGATAAAGAAAGAAGCCATGCTGGTACAGGTGATGTAGAACTATTTGGCAGCGACGATGACCAGTCATCAACAGACAGTAGCATGGGTGATAACGTTGAATTATTTTAACTTTTTAGACTTTTTTTTGGATTTATGTTATAATTCATGGAATGGTTATTTGACAGGGGGAGGCTTTATGGTAACGGTTGATATAAAAAGTGATAAATTAGCTGTAGTACAACTAAGCGGACCATTAAATGTGGGAAATGCTGTTAAAATAAAAGAATCTTTAGTTGAGGTTTTTTCAAAGGCAGAACATGTACTTTTAGATATAGAAAACGCAGAGGAGGTAGACCTTTCTTTTTTGCAGATTATACGTTCGTATATTGAATCAATGAGAAATACTCAAAAGCGTTTAACCTTCATAAAGTCTTGTCCTGATGTCTTTAAGCAAACAGTAGAAAACTTAGGAATGTCTCAGCATTTCAGCTTCGATTTTGCAAACCCTGATGAAATAACCTGATGAACTAACCGTATGAAGTCAAGTGATTTAATGATAATGATGCTATGTATTATAGATGATAATGATGGATGATATTATAGAGAAGGGAGGGCACAAATGTCTAAAACCATTATGACAGTGGACGATTCAGCCAGCGTTAGACAAATGGTGGCGTTTACTCTTAAGGGGGCTGGATACACTGTGGTAGAGGCCGTTGATGGCAAAGATGCACTGGCTAAATTGAAAGGCGCGCAGGTAAACATGGTAATTACAGACCTGAATATGCCCAATATGGACGGTATATCGTTGATAAAGGCTATAAGAAGTGATGCGGCTTTGAAATTTTTACCAATTGTTATGTTAACAACGGAATCTCAAGATACAAAGAAAAAAGAAGGCAAATCGGCAGGAGCCACGGGGTGGATAGTTAAACCCTTTAAACCAGACCAATTGTTGGCTGTTGTTAAAAAGGTGCTAGGATGAATGGCGGGCTTGATCAGGCAATAGAAGCTTATAAAGAAGAGGCCCAAGAGCTATTATCAGAACTTGAAACTTCCCTTTTAGAGCTGGAAGAATCCCCAGAAGATATTGAACTGATAAGCCGTGTGTTTCGTGCGATGCACACGATAAAAGGCTCAGGCGCTATGTTTGGATTTGATAAGATTGCGCACTTTACCCATGAGGTGGAAACAGCCTTTGACCTTGTGCGAAATGGCCAGCTTTCCGTAACAAAGGAGCTGATAAACCTTACGCTTTTGGCACGCGATCAGATACGTGCAATGCTTGAAGAATACGGCGGTGGGGCTAGAATAGATGAGTCCAAATCTGCTGAGATAATTAAAGGCTTTAAGCGCATTATGCAAAAAGTCGAAGGCGGGACAGAAGGTGCAGAATCAGCTGCAAGTGCAAAAGCAGGTAGTGAGGCTGATGAATCAGATGAAGCTAAGAGTGTAACATATAGAGTTAGATTTAAGCCTGATCACGATTTATTTATGAGCGGTACCAATCCGGTTTTACTTTTAAATGAGTTGAGGGAACTTGGTCAAACCATTGTAATTGCTCAAACTCAGGATATTCCGATACTGAAAGAGCTTGAGCCAGAGAAGTGTTATACATTTTGGGATGTCATATTAACAACAGATAAGGGAATTAATGCGATAAAGGATGTCTTTGTTTTCATAGAAGATTCAAGCGACATAAGCATTGATGAAATAGACTCAGGTGAAGATGTTGATGAATTAGGGGAAAATTATAAAAAATTAGGCGAAATACTGGTAGAGCGTGGTGATGTCAAGACAGACGACCTCAGAAAGGTACTTGGGAAACAAAAGAAAGTCGGTGAAATACTCGTTGAATCAGGTGTAGTAAATGAAGACCAAGTACGGTCAGCCCTTGCCGAACAAAAACAAGTAAAACAAGTACGTGAATCTAAACAAAAAATGGAAGCAGCATCAGCAAGCATACGAGTACCCTCAGAAAAACTGGATAGCCTTGTGGATTTGGTTGGTGAACTTGTAACAGTGCAGGCTCGTTTAAGTCAAGTGTCTTCTTCAAGACATGACGCTAATCTAACCTCCATAGCCGAGGAAGTAGAACGTCTTACGTGGGAACTACGAGATAGCACCATGGGAATCCGCATGCTGCCGATTGGTTCCACATTTAGTAAATTTAAACGCTTGGTAAGAGACCTTTCTCTAGAACTTGGTAAAGACATCGCTATGACAACAGAAGGGGCAGAGACAGAGCTTGATAAAACAGTAATAGAACGTCTAAACGACCCACTTGTACATATAATAAGAAATAGCATAGACCATGGGATAGAATCACCAGAAGACAGGGTAAAAAAGGGTAAGCCTAAAGAAGGCACCATACATTTAACAGCCCAGCACTCAGGTGCTAGCGTGCTAATAACCATCCGAGACGATGGTAAAGGGCTTGATAAAGAGGCTATCGTAAATAAGGCTATTAAAAATGAACTAGTAGCGCCAGATGCGGTACTATCAGAAAAGGAAATCTTTGCCCTAATATTTGAACCGGGATTTTCAACCGCTCAAAAGTTGACAAGCGTATCCGGGCGGGGCGTTGGTATGGATGTTGTTAAAAGAAATATAGATGCCTTACGCGGCAATATTGATGTTAAAAGCACTAAAGATAAAGGCACTACAATCACCCTAAAACTACCACTAACCCTTGCCATAATTGATGGTTTGCTTGTTAAAGTGGAGACAGAGTTTTTTGTACTTCCACTATCACTGGTAGAAGAATGCGTTGAGCTAACTAAGGAAGTTATAGATAAAGCGCACGGCAGACACGTAGCTAATGTTAGAGAGGAAATCGTACCATATATACGAATAAGAGAGTTTTTTAATATAACCGGCAAATCCCCGGAAATAGAGCAAATAGTAATCGTAGAGGTGGAAGACCATAGGGTCGGCTTTGTTGTTGATTACGTCATCGGAGAGCACCAAACTGTAATAAAATCCCTCGGTAAAGTGTACAGGGGGGTTGAAGGGGTTTCAGGGGCTACTATATTGGGGGATGGCACTGTAGCGTTAATACTGGATGTACCTAAACTTGTAAAGGCAGTAGAGATAGAGGAAAATCAAACGATGGTTCCACAGTTATCATAAAGAAGCTGTGTTATGTTGTAATAGGCTGCAACAATATTTATTTAAGCTCTTTTTTTTCCGATAAATAAATTTGAAAGCGCTTGTGTATGTTATAATTAACAATAGATTAATCGGAGGGGTGGCGATAAAATGGCGGTATCTAAAATAACAGAAGTATCTCAATACTTAACGTTTAAATTGAGAGAAGAGCTTTTTGCTGTGGATATAGTAAAGGTAAGAGAGGTTTTAGAGTTTAACCAAGTAACAAAGGTACCGCGCACACCGGAATTTATGCGAGGTATTATAAACCTCAGAGGGGACGTAGTGCCGGTAATGGATTTGCGTCTGAAGTTTGGTATGTTAAAAACAGAAAAGGCAGTTAACACATGTATTATAATGGTTGAGATAACATCTGAAGAAAATAGTATAATACTTGGGTTACTGGCAGATTCTGTCCAAGAAGTGCTGGAGATAGAGCCATCTAAAATAGACGCTGCTCCAAACATTGGTATGCACTTAAATTCAGAATACATTCAAGGTATGGGCAAACATGGAAATGTTTTTATAATAATACTGGACATCAATAAAATATTCACAGCCGAAGAGTTGGCGTCTGTGAAGGGGTCGGTAGATTAAAAGAAGCCCAGCCTATTTAATTGTCAATAAATATGTGATTATTATTAGGTAACTTTTATTATAGATGGAAATAGATACAAAAGAGATAATTAGCGAACGTAAGTTTTTAACAGAAAGCGATTTTCTACACCTAAGTGAATTTATACATAGTGAAGTAGGTATTAAAATGCCTGCTTCCAAAAAGACAATGGTGGAGGCCCGCCTTCAACGAAGACTCCGCATATTGGGGATGAGTGATTTTAGCCAGTATTTAAACCTAGTGTTTAGCCCAAAGGGTTTTGAAAGTGAAATTATACATTTAATTGATGTATTAACAACAAACAAGACAGATTTTTTCAGAGAACCACAGCATTTCAACTACTTAACTGGTACGGCCATGCCGGAAATAATCAACGGCTACGGAGCTGGCACCAAAAGGGCATTCTTAGCATGGAGTGCTGGCTGCTCTACAGGTGAGGAGCCATATACCTTAGCAATGGTGCTTAGTGATTTTGCTGAAAAAAATTACAATAATGCCTTTCAATTTGTTATACTGGCTACGGATATATCAACAAGGGTACTAGAGAAGGCTAAGAAGGCTATATACGAAGAGGAACGAGTAGCGCCAGTACCACCAAATATGAAAAAAAAATACTTGCTGAAAAGTAAAGACAAAAGTAAAAAGCTCATTAGAATAGCACCAGAGGTGCGCTCACTGTTACGGTTTAGACGTCTTAACTTTATGGACGATGACTTTGGTTTTAAACAACAAGTGGATATTATTTTTTGTAGAAATGTTGTAATATATTTCGACAAACAAACACAAGAAAAATTGCTAAATAAGTTTAGTCGTTGCTTACAGCCGTATGGATACTTATTTATGGGTCATTCAGAGACATTAAGTGGTCTAAATGTACCATTTATCCAAGTAGCCCCAACGATTTATAAATTAGCTCAATGAACTTCTTATTTAGTATTAAACAACAAAAAATATATAGAGCTTCAATTATACGTAAGGTAAGTATGCTCGAAAAAAGACTCTTTTTCTAACTGAACCGGAGGAAGTACTATGAAAACAAAAATAAAGGTACTGATAATTGATGATTCAGCGGTAGTTCGCCAAACCTTGACAGAGGTATTATCATCAGACGCCCAGATAGAGGTAATCGGGGCAGCATCAGACCCATACGTAGCTGCTAAAATCATACAAGAAAAGGTACCTGATGTGATAACACTTGATGTGGAAATGCCACGCATGGATGGACTTACTTTTTTAAAGAAACTGATGTCCCAACACCCTATACCAGTTGTAATGTGCTCAAGTCTAACGGAAAAGGGCTCAGAAACCGCAATAAGGGCACTGGAGTACGGTGCTTTAGAGATAATTAATAAGCCAAGACTTGGAACTAAAAGATTTTTAGAGGAATCTAAGGTTATAATTTGCGATACCGTCAAGGCTGCTGCTAATTCAAAGGTGAGGAGTATGTGTGTTTTAACTAGGAAAGTGGAACCAAAACTAACAGCAGATGCAGTAATAGAAAAACCTACATCAAAGGCAATGATACAGACAACAGAAAAAATAGTTATAGTGGGGGCATCTACCGGCGGCACTGAGGCGCTGAAGGTATTTTTAGAAACCTTTCCAATGGATAGTCCAGGCATCGTTATCGTACAACATATGCCGGAGAAATTTACAGCAGCGTTTGCCAAACGGCTTGACTCACTATGCAATATAAACATAAAGGAAGCAGAAGATAACGATTCAATAGTAAGGGGCAGGGCTTTAATAGCCCCCGGTAACTACCATATGCTTGTAAAACGAAGTGGCGCACGTTATTACGTTGAAGTAAAAGAAGGCCCTCTTGTATCAAGACACCGTCCATCGGTGGACGTACTATTTCGCTCAGCAGCGCGATACGCTGGCAAAAACGCAGTGGGCATTATAATGACAGGCATGGGCGATGATGGGGCTAAAGGTATGAAGGAAATGAAAGAAGCCGGTGCATACAATATAGCACAGGATGAAACTACCTCTGTTGTTTTTGGCATGCCAAATGAAGCCATTAAGCTTGGCGGTGTTGATAAAATTCTACCACTTAATAAAATATCTCAAGAGGTCATGAGGGTCTGTAATGGTATATAAACAAATACAATATATTTTAGTAATCTTATCCATTTTGCTGCTACCAATAACTATCCATGCCCAACAACCAGCCCAACAATCAGAAGGTTCAAAAAATGCGGATTTACAAAATCTCTCTATTATAGAAAAACCGCAGTATCAAGACACAGAGAATTTAAAAAAAGAACTTATAGAACAAATTACCCTTAAAGGTAAAGATACTGTTAAAAGTGCCTATACATTTTATAAAGACGGCTATAATCAATATGAAAATAACAGCCTAAGCCAAGCCTTGGCTAACTTTCAAAAGGCATTAAGCTTAGTTGATACCCCATCTTTTCATTTAGCAATTGGCAATATTAACTTTTTACTAAATGATTATAAAAGTGCGCTTATATCTTACGAATCTGCTATCAATGGATATAAAACAATTAAAAATAAACAAGGTACAGCAATTGCTTCAAAAAATAAGGGCATTATATTACATAACCAAGGAAACTATAAAGAAGCCCTTCAGCTCTATAAAACAGCTTTAGACATTGACACAGAAATAGTAAATGAAAAGGCAAAGGCTGAAGACCTAAGAGTGATAAGCTCTATTTATAGACAAAATAATGAAATAGACAAGGCCTTTAGCTTACTTCAAGAGGCTCTTGAAATTGATAAAAAAATTGGCAATGCCCACGGTCAAGCTAAAGACATTGGCAACTTAGGTATAATATACAAAGACAAAGGGGATTTAACAAATGCCCTATCTCACCAAGAACAAGCCCTCGCTATAGATGTACAGTTAGGCTACAAAATAGGTGAAGCCGAAGACCTCGGAAATATAGGAATTATATATTCCACAAAAGGTGAATACGATAAGGCAATAGAGTATCTCATAAAGGCATACTCGATTTATAAAACTGCTAACTATACGCCGGGTATGGCAAAGGTCTTGGGTAATATGAGTATAATATATCTATCACAGGGTAATTATGATAAGGCACAAACCTATTTGAACCAAGCAAAAGACTTAATAAAACAATAAGTTAAGGAAATAGAAGAGCGGGTGAAAATACGCTCGCAATAACAAAGTAGGGGCTGAATTATTACGTTATCCTTAACTTAATGGCATTGCTGAGAAAATACCCCTCTGACTATTTTCTTTGACTTGTGCGCAAACGCACCAGGGTTTATATGTTCAAAAAAAAGGCAATCTATCATAAAATAGATTGCCTTTTCAGATAAAATCTTAATTATAACTATAATAAGTTTACTTCATAAAGCCTATATAAAACAAACCACTAACCAACCTTAACCACCTCTTCCTGAACTTCACTATTAAAATATACATACTCAAAAGACTCAGCTAACTCCCTAATATTCAATTCATCATTTACACTATAACGCTTCCAAGCTGGCATTGAATATATCAAATCAGTTAACTCAGAACAGTGTTTACTACCAAATCTACTTAAAACTGTATCAATAGCCCTTTCTACACGTTCAGGAAGTTCAATTGATACTATTGATTCATACAAATACTGTTTTTTTCCCTTTGCAAGGTACTTAACAGGCATAAACATTACCTCCCTAAACCACAATATACCGCTCCCTTCATCAAGCACTTCTTGCAAATCTACAATCAGTGGATTATCTCCACCTTTTGTAATAACACAACCACTCAACGGATAACCAGTACTAAGAAAGTGCTCTATTTCTGTAAAAAAAACGAATTTGGAAAGTTTCACTTGCGGTAAAGACCCTGTTTTACTTAAAAGACCACTAACTAAATTTTTTAACTTCTCTTTACAATTTCCCATGCTCCCCTCGCATAATTAAAGATAAAACAATTAAAATAAAGGTTTACACTTATGAAAAAATAAATAATACTATAAAAGCACCGAAAGTTATTAGATAATATCGATAATAGATTAAACAACAGCCATTCTATAGAGATTTTACTATATATTAAATAAAAAAGCAACAAAAATTAAAATAAAAACTTAATACCATTATCCTAACGCTATTAAGTTGAGGTTAATGCCATTAAGTTAAGAAAAATGGAGTTAGACTATAGCAAACGTAGCAAGGATAACTAAAGAGATAACAAGCCAACAGTTTTAGGAAGTGCGTAGGCGCACTCCCATAAGGTGCGTAGGCGCACTCCCGTAAGGGGTGCGGGGTTTGGTAGTGCGCCTACCCCTTTTATCTAAAAGGGTTTTCCCCCGCTCTTCTATTTCCTTAACTGCATGGCATTTGTAAAATAAAAATTGCCTTGTATCTTGGATAACTTGCAATATTAAAAGAAATATTATAGAATTAATAGGGCTTTGCCCTAGACAAAACCAAGACTTGCTCCTTTATCTTGAAGGAGCAGCTTTGAAAACACATAAGGGAGGATAATCATGAGATTAGTTGTTGTACTGCTCCTAACCCTATCCTTGTTTGCTATGGGATGTACAGCATCATTAAATCCTGAGGACAAGGGGCTTTTAGAGAAATCTTTAAGAGCCGCTGATGATGCTAAGATGGCATGCCAAGGTTCCGCCGACGCTGCAAATTCAGCAGCAGGCAGAGCTGAAAACGCCGCTGACAGAGCAGACGAAGCAGCCGTCAAATGCGAAAGAGCTGCTGAGAAATGTTCGCGCATGTTTGAAAAACGCCTGTATAAGTAATTTCTCTATTGTGAAATTACTGTGGGAAGGCCCGTTGATGCTTTGACAGCTTCTAATAATTTTTTAGAATCTACTCTTTCAAATAGGCCCTTCCCACGTAATTTCTCAACCGCTAAGTCCAATAGATTAATCGTTTCATTTTCACCCTTGTGCACTTCTATGTATACCTCACCGTCTTTAATGCCTGTTTTTATTGGCTGATCTGTTATAACTACAGGTGTGCCAACAGACACATGACTAAATAGAGGCTCTATGTGTTGATTGTATACCCTGATACACCCACTACTAACCCGTCTGCCAACTCCGTAGGGTTTATTTGTGCCATGAATGCCGTAACTTTTAGCTGATAGCCCTAACCAGTACCTACCCAGTGGATTTTCCGGTCCAGGGGGCACTATTAATGGCAATTCGGGGTGTAATTTTCTAGCCTTTTCCGCAGGTCTCCATGATGGGTCTACTACTTTTTCTATTACTTGAAAATCCCCCCGCGGCGTTTCTGCATCATCCCTTCCTATGCCAATTGGATACGTATTCATAGCGATTGCACCCTTGTCTGTTTTATAGAAGTAGTATAGTCTAAACTCCGGTACATTTATTAATATACCATCGCTTTTATGCTCTGGTAAAACCCACATCGTCGGGATTATTACCTCTTTGCCTACATCAGGTAGCCACGGGTCTATCCCCGGATTGGCATACACTAATTCGTAATATCCAACACCAAACTGCTCTGCTAAATCCACTAACGTATCGCCTTCTTTGATAGTGTACGTGCTTAATTTGCCCATAACCTCATCTAAAGCCCACACATTCCCTGTAAATGACAAAATCAATAAATATACTGCTATTAAGTGCAAAACAATTTTCCTATTCATAGTTTCCATACCGCTCTTTTAACTTTTTTTCAATTTGTGTACAAATGCCATGTAGCATGTTGACTTCCCAATGGAAAAGTCCAAACCGGCCAAATATCCGCCGTATATTTCTCAGTATACTGGCTCGTAAGTCCTCCGAGCCCCGTGCTCCAAAATCAAGGAGTTTTAGCGTTTTTTGAAAATGTACATATAATTGTTTGGTTTCCTCCTGTGTTGCCAGCCCCGTTTGATTCGCTTGATTTGATAAATAACCTTCCGTCTGCGGCATATCTGCCCCAAAAAGCTCATATGCCGTAAGTAAAACCGCCTGCGCTAGGTTAAGCGATGGCTGGGCTGTGTCTGTTGGAATTTTTACAATATAACCACACCGCAGTAGCTCTTCATTGGAAAGCCCTTTATCTTCCCGACCAAAAAGAATAGCTACACGGTCATGTCTGCCAACACTATTAATAATACTCGCAGCTTCCTTTACATGAAGCAATACGCCTCTTATCTTTCCAAGCCGCCTTGTCGTACCCACCACTAGTGCGACATCCTTTACTGCTTCATCTACACTTGTATAAACGGTAGCACTTGCCAGTACATCCTCTGCCCCGTGGGCTAAGGCAAAAGATGTCATTGTTGGAAAAGATACAGGGTTTACTAATCCAAGCTTACTAAACCCCATGTTTTTAATAGCCCTTGCCGCCGAGCCAATGTTGCCAGCATCCTTTGGCTCCACTAAAATGAAACTAATGTTGTCTTTTACCATATTATAACAAAAATAATATTTATTTTATAACACTACAGACTTGAAAGACAAGGAGGTATAAATATATTATATTTATATGAACGAACGCATACAAAAAATAATATCATCCCTTGGCATTATGTCAAGACGCAAGGTTGAATCACTTATTGCTGAGGGCAGGATTACGGTTAACGGAACGGTAGCCGTACTTGGCACTAAGGCTGATGTAAATGTGGATTACATAAAATTAGACGGTAAACTCCTTAATAAAACCAAGGAGCGCAACATACCCAATATCTACATTAAATTCTATAAACCAATTGAGGTAGTTACAACCCTTGATGACCCGGAAGAAAGAACATCACTTGCCATGTTTTTTAAAGGTCTACATGAAAGAGTATACCCAGTGGGTAGACTTGATTATCTTTCAGAAGGGCTTTTGTTAATGACCAACGACGGCAACTTTGCTAATAAAGTACTCCATCCCTCACAGGAGATTCCAAAGGTGTACCGCGTTAAAGTAAAAGGCATACCAGAGGAAAAAGACCTTGATAAGCTTAGACATGGCATTCGGCTTGAAGATGGTAAAACAGCGCCTGCCGACATTCAACGCTTACCAAGTGCTTCCACTACGCTAAATACTTGGCTCGATGTAACAATACACGAGGGGCGCAAACGACAGATTCGCCGTATGTTTACACGTATAAATCATCCTGTGTCTAGGCTCAAACGCATCTCTATTGGCTCTATAAACCTTGGCGCTCTACGACCCGGACAGTGGCAACATCTGGAGGCTTATGAGCTGAACAAATTTTACAGGGACTACTTACGTAAGCGATAATTAACGAGAAGGAGAGATAAAAAATGTACAGAAATAAGGGCTGCGGTGAAATAAATGAAGGGGATATCGGTAAAGAGGTAGCCCTGTGCGGCTGGGTATACCGTTATCGCGACCATGGCGGTTTAATATTTACTGATTTAAGAGATAGAACCGGTATTGCGCAGATTGTGTACAGCCTTGAAATATCGGAAAAGGTGCATGCTCTTGCCCATAGTTTGAGGGCAGAATTTGTTATTGCCATTAAAGGCAACGTTTGCAGACGCCCTGAAGGTACTGAAAATTTAGATGTTAAAACTGGCATAGTGGAAGTCTATGCCAGTGAACTGAAAATTTTAAATACCTCCGAACCACTTCCATTTATGCTTGAAAACGACGCTATCGTTTCAGATACCCTACGCTTTAAATACAGATACTTAGACCTTAGAAGGCCTTTTATGATGAATAATCTACTCTTACGTCATCAAACTACAAAAACCATTAGAGATTATTTGGATGCCCTTGGGTTTCTCGAAATAGAAACCCCTATGCTTACTAAATCAACCCCAGAAGGTGCTCGGGATTACCTTGTGCCAAGCCGTCTAAATCCCGGCTCTTTCTATGCCTTACCCCAGTCCCCACAGTTATTTAAGCAAATACTCATGTGCGCTGGCGTTGATAAATACTTTCAAATAGTAAAGTGCTTTCGCGATGAAGACCTAAGAGCTGACAGGCAACCAGAGTTTACGCAAGTTGATATGGAAATGTCCTTTGTCGGTGTTGACGACGTCATAACGGTGGTTGAGGGGATTTTAAAAACTGTATATGAGGGCGTTTTAAACGTTAAGGTGGAAACTCCGTTTGAACGGTTGACCTATAAGGATGCCATGGAGCGCTTTGGAACAGATAAGCCGGATATGCGCTTTGGGCTTGAGCTTAAGGATATGGCCGATATTGTGGCACAAAGTAGCTTTAAGGTGTTTTTAGACGTGCTTAAAAACGGTGGGAGAGTTAAAGCCATATGTGGCAAAGACATGGCTGCACTTTCTCGAAAAGATATGGATAACTTAACCGAACATGCCCAAAGCCTTGGTGCTAAGGGACTTGCTTGGATAAAGGTAAAGGATGGGTTTGAATCCCCAATTAAGAAATTTTTTACAGATGAGCTTTTACGCCAAATGGCAGAGCGCTTAGGGGCAGTACAGGGCGATACTATGCTCTTTGTTGCAGATAAAGAAGCCGTTGTTCATGATGTTTTAGGGCGCTTAAGGCTTGATATTGCAAAGACTAATGGTATAATAGGCGCTGATGACCGCTTTTTGTGGGTAGTTGACTTTCCACTTTTTGAGTGGAATGCCGCTGATGATAGGTTTGAAGCGATGCACCATCCATTTACAAGCCCAACCGATGAGGGTATTGATTTGATTCAAGCAAATAAAGCATTAGCTGATAAGGATATTGCCACGCTTACATCAAAGGCTTACGATATTGTCTTAAATGGTTATGAAATAGGTGGAGGCAGTATCCGTATTCACCAAACAACACTGCAAAAAAAAATGTTAGAACTGCTTGGCATTTCCGAAACAGACGCTGAGGAGAAATTTGGCTTTTTACTTGATGCCCTTAAGTATGGAGCTCCACCACACGGCGGTGTTGCCCTTGGTCTTGATAGGCTTGTTATGTTAATGGCTGGCTCGGAGACTATTAGGGATGTTATCGCTTTTCCAAAGACGCAGAAAGCTTCTTGTCTATTAAGTAATGCACCATCCCAAGTGCAAGATAGCCAATTAAAAGAGCTGCATATTAAATTAAGATAAAAAAGATAGCGGGGGAAAATCCTTTTAGGCAAAAGGCGCGTAGGCGCACTCCCAAACCCCGCACCCTTACGGGAGTGCGCCTACGCACCTTACGGGAGTGCGCCTACGTACTTCCTAAAACTTTTGCCTTGTAATTTATTTAGTTATTCCTAATTATCTTTGCAAACATTTTTAACGCAATCTTCCATATGGTCTGCTGAACTACTACGGTATTTCCCAATTGTAAATTTTATAATAAACCTATAAAATAGCAGCAGTTGTTAGTACAAGTATGTTATAAAGAGTACGCGCTTGGGAAATCAATTTTTTAATATTAGGAAGGATATTATGGAAAGAAAATTTGTGGAAGATAAGCAAAAAACAGAATGTGATTTAATAAAAGAGTCTTTTTTGTATAATCTAAAATATGCCCTTGCAAAAGATGAATATTCGGCGGTTAAGAGGGATTTTTACAAGAGTTTGGCTTATACTGTTAGAGACAGATTGGTTGAAAAGTGGACAAGAACCCATCAGACCTATTATGAACAAGATGTTAAGCGCGTATACTATTTGTCTCTGGAATATCTAATTGGTAGAACATTGGGAAACTCTCTGATAAACCTTGAGATGATGGACGATACCTATAAGTCCATGCAAGAGCTTGGATATGACCTTGAGGCTATAGCAGAGGTGGAGTGGGATGCAGGTCTTGGTAACGGGGGGCTTGGAAGGCTTGCTGCTTGTTTTTTGGATTCTATGGCTACTATGGGAATACCAGCCTATGGGTATGGTATACGCTATGACTATGGTATATTTTTGCAAAAGATAAGGGATGGTTATCAAATAGAAACACCGGATAACTGGCTGCGCTATGGTAATGTGTGGGAGATTGAAAGACCTGAAAACATTTTTATGGTGAAATTCTACGGTCGCCTTGAACACTACAGAGATAGTGCCGGCAATCAACGCTTTGCATGGGTTGATACCCAGGAAGTTATGGCCCTTGCCTATGATACACCGATTCCGGGTTATAAAACTAACACGGTTAACAATATGCGTCTATGGTCGGCAAAGGCTACACGTGATTTTAACCTTGATTACTTTACGCACGGTGATTACTTGCAGGCGGTGTCGGATAAGGCACAGTCTGAGGCAATATCACGGGTTTTGTACCCAAATGATAATGTTTTTGAGGGAAAGGAGTTGCGTTTTAAGCAGGAGTATTTTTTGGTGTCTGCTACCTTGCAAGACATCATTCGCAGATATAAGAAAAACTACGTGGAGCGTTGGGATTTTCACGATTTTTATGAAAAGGTGGCTATACAGTTAAACGATACACACCCGGCTATTGGTATAGCGGAGCTTATGAGGATTTTAGTTGATCAGGAGTTGATTGAGTGGGAAAAGGCATGGCATATCACTATTAAAACCTTTGGTTATACAAACCATACGGTGCTGCCGGAGGCTCTTGAAAAATGGTCTGTTACCTTGCTTGGCAATGTGCTGCCAAGACATTTACAAATAATTTATGAAATAAACCACAGATTTTTAAAAGACGTTAGTGTGAATTATCCGGGGGATGTTGAGCGGCTGCGGAGGATGTCTATTATCGAAGAAGCTGATGGGAAAAAAGTGCGGATGGCACACTTGGCCATTGTTGGTAGCCATTCAGTAAATGGTGTGAGTGCCCTGCATTCGGATATATTAAAGAAAACCTTGTTTAAGGATTTTTACGAACTATGGCCAGAGAAATTTAATAATAAGACAAACGGTATAACACAGAGACGGTGGCTACGTTTATGTAATTATGGGCTTTCAGAGCTTATTACGGAGTGTATTGGTGAGCGTTGGGTTACTAATTTATATGAATTAAAGAAATTAGCTGCCTATGCCGACGATACAGCATTTCAGGAAAGGTGGGCAGAGGTTAAGAGGATGAATAAGCAAAGCCTTTCTGTTTGTATAAGAGAGGATAAAAACTTTATTGCTAATATAGATTCGATTTTTGATTGCCAAGTAAAGAGGATTCACGAGTATAAAAGGCAACTCCTTAATGCCCTGCACTGTGTGTATATGTATAATCAAATAAAAAAGCATCCAACGGCACATTTTGTTCCCCGTACAGTAATTTTTGCAGGTAAGGCCGCCCCCGGTTACTACATGGCAAAGCTTATTATAAAGTTGATAAACTCCATAGCTAAGGTGGTCAACTCTGACACGGAAGTTGGCGATAAGCTTAAAGTACTGTTTGTAGCAAATTATTCTGTAACGGTAGCAGAAAGACTAATACCATCTGCCGAGCTTAGCGAGCAAATATCTACAGCCGGTACCGAAGCCTCGGGTACTGGCAATATGAAGTTTGCACTAAATGGTGCACTTACTATCGGTACTTTGGATGGCGCAAATGTGGAGATTAAAGAAGAAGTTGGTGATGAGAACATATTTATATTTGGTCTTAAAACTGAAGATGTTGAAAGACTTAATCGTGAAGGATATAATCCGCGTTATTATTATGAAACTAATCATGAACTTAAACAGATAATTGATATGATAGGCGGTGGTTTCTTTTCTAAAGAAGATAGGATGCTCTTTAGACCAATTGTGGATTCACTTTTGTGTGTGGATACATATAAGGTGTTTGCTGATTTTAATGCCTATGTCGAATGCCAACGATCAGTTAGTAATGCCTACAAAGATACTGCAAAATGGACTAAAATGTCTATATTAAATGTAGCAAATAGCGGTAAATTTTCAAGCGATAGGACTATAAAGGAGTATGCTGATGGTGTGTGGGATGTTAAGCCTGTAGATGTTGTTTTAAGTAGTGGAGTAAATGACATTGTTATATGATTTGGTAGGGATAAAGGATAAATAAAAGAAAAAGGATTAGAAGATAGAAGAGCGGGGGAAAACCCTTTTAGGCAAAAGGGTTTTCCCCCACGCATCTTTTTCCTTTTTTGTTTAAAATGTGTTAAAATTTATTTTATGGAAGAGCTTGGAGTTGTAAAAAAAACAGATGGTGTAATGGCGGTGGTGCTTGTAGAGCGTAAAAGTGCATGCAAGGAGTGTAAGGAGAGTTTTTGTATGGTTTCTGACGATAAGGCTGAGATAGAGTGTATAAATGCGGTAGGGGCTATTGTTGGTCAGAGGGTGAGGGTGGTTTTTAAACCTTACACGTATTTAAAAGGGACTTTGCTCATTTATGGAGTGCCGGTGTTGATGTTATTTGTTGGAGCGGTGCTTGGCGAGGTATTTTTGCCGGAGTTTATACATGATGTGGATGTGGAGATGTTATCAGCCGTAGGGGGCTTTAGTGCTTTAGCGCTTTCGTTTTTAATTATCAAGGCTATATCAAACAAGATGGAAAAGAAGAAGGGGTATCAACCCGTTATTGAAGAGATAGTAAATGAAAATTAAAAGGGGGTAATATGGCAGGCTTGGAAGTAGAAAAGCTCAGAAACATAGCTCTAATAGGCCACAGTGGAGCGGGGAAGACAACTTTAGCGGAGGCTATTTTGTATAACTGTGGTGCCATCACTAGGATGGGCAACGTGGAAGACGGAAATACGGTTATGGATTTTGATCCGGAGGAAATTGACAGAAAGATTACCATTACCTCGTCGGTGGCTTTTTGCGAAACTGGTGGATATAGTTTAAATATCATAGATACTCCCGGGTTTATTAATTTCATGGAAGATGCACGCGGGTGTCTGCGGGTAGCGGATGGGGCTATTGTCATTGTAAGTGCCCTTGCAGGTGTTAAGGCTGAAACGGAAAAACTTTGGGGTTATACTCTTGAATATGGGTTGCCGCAGATTATTCTTATTAATGAAATGGATAAGGAAAATTCAAATTTCTTCTTTGCTGTTGAGCAGGTAGAGAGGTCTTTTAATGTAAAGGCTGTATCTCTTAATACTCCGATAGGCAGTGGAGAGGAGTTGACTGGAATTGTTGATATAGTGAACATGAAGGCATACAAAACGTTAGGTGATGGAAAATATATGGCAATAGATATTCCAGCAGATGTGGCAGACCAAGTGGAGGATTGTAGGAGAAAACTTGTTGAAAGTGTAGCAGAAGCTGATGATACACTTATAGAGAAGTACCTCGAAGGTGAAGAGCTCACACAAGAGGAAATTATAAAGGGTATAAGGGACTGTACTATATCAAGAAAATTTGTGCCTGTTGTCTGTGGGGTTGCTTCTGATAATTTTGGGGTTAAGCAGCTTATTGATAGCATTATCCTTTGTTTACCGTCGCCTGTGGATAGTGCTGCTGTAAAACCAATAAAGGGTAAGAATCCAGCAAATGGCAGTGAAATTATGTTAAAACCATCTATTAATGAAAAAACCTCTGCCTATGTGTTTAAGACAATAGCAGACCCGTATGCTGGCCGGTTGACGCTCTTTAGGGTGTATTCGGGCTCGATAAAGCCAGATAGTACGATATATAATGCCTCGTTGGGGGTTAAGGAAAGGGTTGGACAGATATTCCACTTAGTTGGCAAAAAGCAAGTGCCGGTGGGCACTATTGGTCCTGGGGAAATTGGTGTTGTTGCTAAATTAAAAGAAACTGCTACAGGTAACACTATTAGTAGTGATACAGTCCCTGTTGTCTTTGATGCTGTCAAATTTACGGAGCCTATCATCTCCTATGCTATAGAGCCAAAGAGCAAAGGGGATGAGGATAAGGTTAGTAATGGTTTACAAAGAATCTTAGAAGAAGACCCTATGCTTAACTACCACAGAGATGAGGAAACTGGTGAGATGATTATATCTGGTATGGGGCAGGTACACATAGAGGTGGCTGTAGGCAAGCTAAAGAGAAAGTTTGGTGTAGACGTGGAGATGAAGACACCAAAGATTCCATATAGGGAAACCATTAAAAAGGCGGTTAAGGCGCAGGGAAAATACAAAAAACAATCCGGTGGACGTGGGCAGTATGGGGATTGCTGGATAGAGATAGAGCCGCTTCCAAGGGGTGGTGGCTTTGAATTTGTTGATAAGATAGTTGGTGGGGCTGTGCCAAGACAGTACATTCCTGCTGTTGAGAAGGGGATTGTTGAAAAAATGAAAAGCGGTATTCTTGCTGGTTATCCGGTGGTTGACATTAAGGCAATTATATTTGATGGGTCGTATCATGCGGTGGATTCCTCAGAAATGGCTTTTAAGATAGCTGGTTCTATGGCAATCAAGAAGGCTGCCCTTAGTGCTCATCCGGTGTTACTAGAGCCTATTATGAAGGTGGAGGTGGTTATTCCGGAGGAGTTTCTTGGTGCAGTCATTGGGGACCTTAACTCAAAACGCGGTAAGGTGCAGGGGATGGACACGCAAGGTATTTCTAATCAAAAGATAATAGCCCTTGTTCCTATGGCAGAGATGTTAACTTATGCTAACCAGCTCCAAAGTATTACATCAGGGCGTGGTATTTATACAATGGAATTTGCGCATTATGAGGAAGTGCCAGCGCATAGTGCACAAAAAATAATAGAAGAACGAGCAAGGAAAGACGAAGAGGATTAATAAAGTTGTTGTGCCTATATGTAAAAGGTAGTCATGAATGGGTAGTGGTCATAATATCTATACACGTCTGTCATTGCGAGCGTAGCGAAGGTGCGGAGGCGCACCTCCCTGCAATCTCTCTGTTATAGCACATTTCGACTTGATAAGGACACAAAGTGTAGATAATAAAATAGGGCAGACACTCGAAAGGTCTGCCCCCTACGATACCCGTCTTTTTGTAGGGGCGAACCTATGGGTAAGCCATTAATTTTTGTTACCTATTAAATCGAACGCTCTATAAAAGACGGGCTTGCCTTGTTGCTTACGCTCCTCGCAATGAGGCGGTGTCGCAATTAAAAGTTGGCGTTCAAATATGAAATGGTGTGGAAAGTAGTACAAAGAAGATAATTACAAGTATTATACATGAGGAACATTATAAAGATGGATGAAATGAAAAAAATAGCAGTAATCAATTTTAAAGGAGGAGTAGGGAAAACTACGTTGACGTGGTTATTAGGGAAAATAATATCTGAGGTTTATAGTGTATTGCTAATAGATGCAGATGCACAAATGTCCCTTACGCAAGCATTAACATTATATAATGGAGAGATTGATAATGATTTTAACAGATGGTCAAATGCGAGTGCTGAAAAGGAAAAAACTCTTAGTCATATTTTTAATGGGTTTGTAAACAGTGATATTACTTTCTCTAAATTCAATGTTGATGAACATTTCATTTATCAAAATTTATCAGATAATATTCATTTTATACCAGCAGTAAACGAGTTATTTTCAGATAGTGTTAGACCATTTACAAAAAGAAACAATGGAAAAATTATGAGACCAATAGAAAAATTTATGGAACAAGTATTGATGAAAGTACAACAGTATAAAAAAGGTAATCCATATAGGTATGTTATATTTGATTGTCCGCCAGCTGGCGGACCAATAATGGTCTCTATTTTACACTGCGCAGATGTTATAATAATACCAATTAATCCAGATGGCTTTGCAGTAGCTGGTTTAAGATTTCTGCTAACAGAATTAAAACTTAATATATTGATAGATAAAACAATATTGCCAACTATTTTTGTTTTAATGAACAAAGCGCAACCTTCCAATAAAATTGGTACATATACTAAAGAAACAGAAAGATTTTCTGATGCTGCTAAGATTGTTGTTAAAAGATTTTCTGAAACATATAAACATAGAGCTCTTTTTATAGATAAATATATACCTGAGACTGTTGCTATAAAAAGAGTTTTTAAAGAAGGATTACCAAGCTACATTAATAATGATTTACATAATATATGGAAAAATATGGAGGAGTTTATTTGATGTTAGATGAAATTAAAGAAATATTAAAAAATATTGTCAATACATTAAACAATAAATTTGACCAATTAATTAATACAGTAAGCAGTCTAGATAAAAAAATAGAAGATAGATTCTCTAATATAGAAGCAAAAATAGAAAAATTATCTGAAAAAAAGGAAGAGACAACCCCACCCATTACCTATCGTGAATTACAAACTCGTTTTAACAATGGTGAAAATGTACAGAGCATATTAAATGATAAGAAATTAAAAAATGATGACTTAAAAAAAATATGTAAAGAAGGTAACATAAGTATAAAAGCAAAAGCAATCAAATCTGTAATGATTACTTCTATTTTAGAAGCTTTAGAAAAAGAAAAACCTATAAATATAGCTGAAGATGAAGCAAAACGATTAAAACAACAATTTGATGAGCTAGCTCAACGCTGGAGTAATAATGAGAAAGAAGTAGAGAATGAACTTGAAAAATATTCTGAGGATGAACTTAAAACAATGTATGAAGTTAACCATATAGAGGTGAAAAGTAATGAGGCTTTAACCAAAACTAATATATTACAGGCAATATTTTTGGCATTTCGTGAAAGACGGAGTTATTTAAAAGGTTTATAATACTCGATGATTAAGTTTTTTCCCTTAGATGAATAAAAAAAGAATAAAGGCGCTGCCGTTAAAGATGTGTAGGCGCGGCTCTCTGGGACTTATCCATTTGGCCTACCTATCTGGGGCTCTTTACTTTACCTGTTATCTTTTGGCAAACCGTTTTTATTTTACTATAACTCTTGAGATTAGCTGTTTTTTTCTTTTAATATATAGCTGTTGTTAATGTATGTGCAAATAGGAGGAAGGTATAATGTTTAGAGCCAGTCTGAAAACCCAAAGAAGCATTCCCTTAATGATTATAAGGCTGGCGTTGGGTGTTGTTATCTTTATTCATGGGGTAAACATGGTATTTAACACTGGTATTGGTGCTACTATTGATAAGTTTACAGCCAGTGGTTTTATTGTGTTAGTGCCTTTTTTAGTAATAATCACTGAGTTTATATGTCCAATTTTAATGTTTGTGGGGTTTGCCACAAGATATTGTGCATTACTTATAGGTGTTGTTATTGCTTCTTGTGCATATTTTAATCATATGCAGCATGGGTTTTTTATGAACTGGACTAAAAATCAATCAGGGGAAGGCTATGAGTATCATATCTTGGTTGTAGCAATGGCGCTGGCTTTGCTTATTGGTGGGGCTGGGTCGCTTTCTATAGATGTGGCTATTTCTAAGCAGAAAAAAAGGTTTTTTGCTAAATAGGCACATTATGTTTATAGGTACAAAATCTATATTAACTGATATTTATTGGGCTGCAATAGAGGCGGTGCAACCTGATCGGGTAGTCAAAAATCATATAGAAATCATAGAAGATGAGCTACAAAAGGGTGGCTATAAAAAATTAATTATAATTGGATTTGGTAAGGGTGCCTGTGCAATGGCATTAGCGGTAGAGGAGGCCTTTTTTGATAAAATAACAACAGGCGCTATTATTACAAAGCATGGGCTTAAAGGAGAAGGGCTTAAAAAAATCGCTGTCTACGAGGCAGCCCATCCAGTTCCTGATGATAACGGGGTCTTTGCAACAAGACAAATTGTTAATATGCTTACGGGGCTTGATAGTCAAACCTTAGTTGTTGTGTTAATATCTGGTGGTGGTTCTGCTTTTTTTGTTAGTCCATTAGATGGTGTTCTGCTTTCACAAAAAAAATGGTTAACTGATGCCCTTATGAAGGCAGGGGCTGATATTTGTGAATTAAATACTGTTAGAAAGCATCTTTCAAATGTAAAAGGTGGCAGGCTTGCAAGTATTGCTTATCCAGCACGGGTGTTGTCCTTTATACTTTCAGATGTAATTGGCAATAGGCTTGATGTTATTGCCTCAGGACCTACAGCACCGGATACTACAACATATGATGATGCAATTTTAGTACTGACAAAGTATAAGTTAATTGAAAAAGTACCAGTGCAAATACGTGAGATATTACAAAAAGGATGTGCTGGTCAATCCACTGAAACCCCAAAGGCAGATAGCAAATACTTTCAAAATGTAACAAATACTATAGTGGGCAGTAATATAGATGCCCTAAATGGCGCTTTTACTAAGGCTACTGAGTTGGGTTACGAGGCTGAGATTTTATCAAATAGTGTAAGTGGCGAGGCAAGGGACGTTGGTATATGGCTTGCTAATAAGGCATTGACTGCTAAGTCTAATATGTGTCTTCTTTGTGCTGGTGAGACCACGGTTCATGTAAAAGGGGCAGGGAAGGGTGGCAGGAATATGGAACTTGCGCTATCTTTTGCCATTGCTACCAGGCAGGTAAAGGCAATTGCCCTATTAAGTGCTGGTACTGATGGCATAGACGGAGCTACTGATGCCGCTGGGGCATTTGTCTTAGATGATACTATAAGTAGTGCAATGGCTATTGGTTTAAACCCGGAAGTTTTCTTGCAAAACAATGACTCATACAACTTCTTTGCTAACATTGGGCAGCTTTTTATCACAGGTCAAACTGGCACAAACGTTATGGATATTCAGATTATGTTGATTGATAAAAAATAATGTTTGTGATAAAAATTTTTTTGTTGTATTATTTTTATGTTTTATATATACTACTTCATCGTTTTTGTTTGAGGATATAAGTGATGTTATTGTGAGGGTTGTATTAGTGTAGAGTTTTTTTTATGGATTAATGATATAAAGTAAATCTACAGGTAAAAGGAGGTGAAAGGTATGAGAAAAGTAATGGCGTTGATTTTAACCTTAGTATTTGTTTTGGGGTTAGCTTCTTTTGCAGCCGCTGATTGGGAAAAATGTAAGGCTTGTCATAATGGCAAGGTAGCACCTGATGAGGCAGCTATGAAAGCAAAGTTTAAGACTGCTGATGAGTTCGTAAAGGCAGCTATGACCTCACCAAATGCTATGATGAAATCACAGCAGGGCGACGAAGAAGTTTTAAAGAAGACCGCCGCAGCTCTTGGCTTCAAATAATTGTAATATGCCACTTTGGGGATGACTATTATACTGTCATCCCCACCGCAAATCACCGCCGCAGTGATTTCCCTTATTTGTTTAACTATTAGTCCTTTTATAAAGCATTGCATTTGCTATATTGTTAGCTGTTTCCTTATCTTTTAGTAATTCAACTAATATGTAGCTAAACTCAAGGGCTGTGGCAGGTCCTTGACTTGTTACGACCTTACCATCTATAACAACCATTTCATCAGTGATAACACTCCTTGCATTTAACTTATCCTGAAAGGATGGATAGCTAGTGGCTTTTTTTTGGGCTAACACACCTGCAACGGAAAGCACATATGGAGCTGCACATATGGCTGTTGTGTATTTGCCCTTATTATACATCTTCGTTACTATCTCACGCACCCTATTATCCTTAGCAAGATTTTCCGTTCCTGGCATCCCTCCCGGCAGGATAAGCATATCAAACGATTCATCATCTACCGTATCTATTGTGGTATCAGGAACTATCCTTATTTGTCTAGCGCTTGTTATAGCACCGTCCGTTAAACCTGCTGTAACTACCTCTATTTGTGCTCTTCTTAGCACATCAATAACCGTTACAGCCTCAAGCTCTTCAAACCCCTCAGCTAATAAAACTAAAACCTTAGCCATAGCAATAAACCTCCTTCTTTAGTATACAACTACCTAAAGAATAACATAATCTTTTAGCAGTTTTCAGTGTTAAAAGGAAAAGGGGACAGGCTACTTTTCCTCCCCTGACTGAGTATTGACTGTAAGCGAACACTGTTATATTATAAATTTTGTTAAAATTGTATTAATTTTTGACAAAATTTTTATATTCAAGTAAAATAGAAAAAGTGATTGTAGATTAAAGCTTGGGGCGTCGACAAACGGCAAGTCAGGAGATTTTGGATCTCCCAATTGGGGGTTCGAGTCCTCCCGCCCCAGCCACACACAGGTAGAAGGAGCGTACAACAACATGCATAAGGACATAAAGCTGTTTGCTGGTAATGCTACTATGAAGCTTGCGGAGGAAATTTCTGAGCACTTACAAGTTCCCATTGCTGATATGGTAGTTAAGCGATTTAGTGATGCTGAGACTTTTGTGAAAATCAATGAAAACGTTAGAGGACATGATGCCTTTGTCATACAATCTACGTGTACGCCTGTTAATGATAACCTAATGGAGTTGTTATTAATAATAGACGCACTGAAAAGGTCATCTGCTGCGCGAATAACGGCGGTTATCCCTTATTACGGCTATGCAAGACAGGACAGAAAAACCCAGCCTCGTGTACCAATATCATCTAAGCTGGTAGCAGACCTTATAACGGTAGCAGGTACGCATAGGATTTTGACTATAGATCTGCATGCAGGTCAGATACAGGGGTTTTTTAATATACCAGTTGATCATCTTTACGCTGAGCCGGTTATTGCTAAATATGTAAAAGAAAAATATTCCCTTGATAATCTTACGGTAGTGTCCCCAGATGCTGGTGGGGTTGAGCGCGCGAGGGCATTTGCCGGGCGCCTTAACTGTCCACTTGCCATTATTGATAAGCGCAGGGATGAGGCGAACATATGCTCGGTTATGAACGTCATCGGAAATGTTATAGGGAAAGACGTTATTTTATTTGATGATTTGATAGATACGGCTGGAACCATCACGCAGGGGGCTAGACTGCTTAAAGAGCATGGAGCTCGTAATGTGTATGCTGCCTGTACGCATCCGGTTTTATCCGGGCCGGCTATTGAAAGACTAAATGAGTCTGTTATTGAGGAGCTGATTGTAACCAATACGATTCCTCTAAACAGTGAAATTAAGAAGTGCCCAAAGATTCATTCTTTGAGTATTGCCTATCTAATTGGTGAGGCTATCAGGAGTATTCATGAAGAGACGTCAATTAGCATATTGTTTGTGTGATAAGGAGGTTTAACGTACGTGGAAAGGGTAACGCTTAAGGCTTTTGAACGTAACAGTCTTGGAAAAGGGGGAGCACGCAGTTTAAGGAGAAATGGTCAGATACCCTGTGTTTTAGGTAGAAAGGGCAAATCTACTCATATACAGATACCGCACAAGGAGCTTGTGCACTTTATCAATAGCGCTGGTGAGGAGCAGGTGCTAGTTAATCTCGCTTTTGAAAACGGGGAGGCAAAGCTTGCACTTATAAAAGACTATCAGAAGGACCCAATTAGAGGGCAACTACTGCATGTTGATTTTTACGAGGTCTCCCTTAAAGAGAATATTAAAGTAAACGTGCATGTATTTTTGGCTGGTACGGCTATTGGGGTTAAACGTGATGGTGGTATACTCCAGACAGGTTTGAGGGAAGTGGAGATTGAGTGTCTGCCTGATAGTATACCCGGACATGTCGAAGTTGATATAAGTGGTTTAACTATTGGTCATGCTGTGCATGTGGGGGATATAAAGCTGCCAGATGCGGTTAAGATACTTACTGATAAGGAAGAGGTGCTTGCTACAGTGACGGCTTCTGCTTCTGGTATTAGTGAGATGACAGCCAGTGAAGGGGAGCAGAAGGAACCGGAAATTGTTAAAAAGGGTAAGACTGAAGAGCGATAAGACGATAGTAGAGACGGTGTTATTTCCTTGTGGCTTATAGTTGGTCTTGGTAACCCGGGTATTGATTATGCGCGTACTCGGCACAATGTAGGTTTTATGGTTGTAGATAAGATGGTAGACCATATGATGTTACAAAGGGTTAAAAAACCCACCTATGAAATAGCGTCAGGGGTGTTGGCTGATGATGAGGTGTTTTTCGTTAAGCCATTAACCTTTATGAATAGAAGTGGTACGGTTATTAGGGAGTTTCTGCGGTATAAAGAGATTCCCTATTTACACGTAGTAGTTATTCACGATGATTTGGATATGGAAACTGGTAGGCTGCGAATAAGAAAAAATACTTCATCTGGTGGACACCGTGGTGTGCAGTCTATAATAGAGAATCTGGGTACTAAAGACTTTGTTAGAATAAAGATAGGCATTGGAAAAGACCCTTATGTGCCAGTGGAAGCTTATGTGCTTCAGCGATTTAAACCTGCCGAGATGGAGGTTATTAATAATGTGTTGTTTGATTGTCCAACTATAATAGAAACCATAATAACCGAGGGGGTTGATAGGGCAATGAACAGGTTTAATTAACTAATGGATAAATATATATTATTATGATAGAGCGCAAAGTATACTATTTTGAAAAACCGGGTGCTGTTAATACGGTAGATTGTCTTGCAGTAGTGAAGGATGCTATAGAAAGTAGGGTATTTAGGCATATAGTTGTGGCTACAACAGGCGGCGATACTGGGCTATTGTTTTCAGAGACTTTTAAGGATAATAGAGATGTAAATTTAGTGGCAATAACCCATTCTTATGGATTTAAAGAACCAAACACTATAGAAATAACAGAAGCGGTGGCTGCTAAGATTAGACAAAATGGTGCAAAACTGTATACAGGGACAATGATAACCCATAGTATAGAGACTGCCTTTGCCTCTGCCCATAATGGATTGTATCCGACAACGATAGTAGCGCAGACTCTTAGGCGCTTTGGTGAAGGAGCTAAGGTTTGCTGTGAGTGTGTTATGATGGCTGTTGATGCTGGACTTATTCCGGAAAACCAAGAGGTTGTGGCTGTGGCAGGTACTGGCCGAGGGGCTGATACGGTTACTGTAATTAAATCGGCAGCATCTAAGCGATTTTTCGATTTAAAGGTATTGGAGTTTCTTGCCAAACCGATACTTTGATAAATCAAGATTATGTATATCCAACACTAATTAGTTTGTAAAATATTATTTCTGCTATTTTTGGATTTCCTATCATTATAAAAAATGATGGTGCTGTCTATTATATTTTCTACCCGAATGGTATTCCCCAAATGGTCTTCATTAGATAAGAAGTGTGTTTCTGTATTGTTGAATACCCATTGGCTTTCTTTTTTTTTGTAAACCATGTTTGTTTTATTTTGTATTAATGAGTATAATAATATTGTAGAAGGGAGATTAAGTAGTAGAGAGCGTTGGTGGGAAATATTTTGTTTTTAGGTTTTAAAGCGTGATTGGAGGATTAAGGGAGTGGAGGTTTATATAGTAATGAATAAAATTTAGATGAACACTATAAATAAGAAAGACAGTGCTGATAAATTAAGTACAGTAATTTTTAATCTTATAACTTTACTGATGGCTATATTACTGCCAGTGGGAATGTTTGAATTAGTATCACGACAATTGACAGATCCCAGTAACGGTAATATGGAAACAGTGTCAATGTTAGAGAAAAATAATATAACAGAGCAATGGCGCAATAATTCGGAGGAGAATTCCATTTATGCGTGGCGAAAATCGTCGTTTTCGCAATTAATCTATGAGCATATTCCTAGTTTGACGTATAATTATGTGGAGAAACATATATTTTTAAATAAACTTGTTAAAAATAACATTATAAAAAGAGAAAGCGATGTACGTTTAACGGAAAAAAATGGTATCATACGTAAAAACGATGTATCAATAGAAAAACAGCAAGGGACATTGAGAGTTGTGGTCTTAGGGGACTCTGTATCTGCGGCCTTGCCGTTGGTGCTAATGGGACAAGCTCCTTATACGGTAATTCTTGAAACACTATTAAATAATAATAAAGCTGCATTTAACGCACAACAAATAGAAGTTTTAAATTTTGCCGTAGATGGTTACACTACTGACCAAGAAGCGTATCTACTTGAAACTAAGGTAGGTAAATTCCAACCGGATATGATTATATTACAATATTGTCTAAATGATCCGGTGTTATCATATACACCTGCTATTTGGTTTTTAGAGCATAAAAATCCACCTTCTTATTTACTTGATTTTGTACTTCGTAGATTAGATATTCATTCTAGCTTATTAAGTACTTTAAATCCGTCGCATCCGTATTACGGTTTAGGGAAAAATTATTGGGACAGAATACATCAAGATAGCTCAAAGTCTTGGAAAAGTGTAGTTGGTGGCTTTGCTAAAATCTCATCATACTCAAAAAATATACCTGTATTATTAGTAATTTCTCCATTATTGATAGATGAAAACGATATAAATAAGGAAACACAAAATTTGACCAAGATATATAGCAAGGTAAAAGGCTTAGGGCAAGCTAACGGTTTTAGTATACTGGAGCTAAGAGAGGAACTTTCAAAATATAAGGCAAGTCAACTTAAGCGTACACAAGATGATACTATCCACTATAATGAATTGGGTCATCAAGTAGTAGCAGAGACAATATTTAAAACAATAAAAGAGAAACAGTTACTTTATCAGCAACAATAGTGGACATATTTCAATTGATGGCAATTTAAATGCTTAAGTGCTCAAGTATAAATTGGTGGTCTTACTAACAGGGGAATATCTTAGGTACATTATTAAAAACGGCATAGGCTAAGTCGTCGGCTAATTCCTCTCCAAGTTCCTTCATGTAGTCATCATCTTCTAAGTAATGCCAGTTGATTATGACGTTATTGTCTTTACTGTTTTCTAACAAATTAAATAATCTTGATATAATCTTGGAAGTGCTGCTATTGAAATAGGTTAATTCAAAATCAAAGATTATATCGGCATTTTGTACAGTATTCAAATGTACCTCTAAAAATTCAATAATTGGTTTATAAAATTTTCTGGCATCTTCCGGATATGATTCTCCTTTAATTACAAAGGTATTTAGCTCAAGATTAAAATCTATTTCTGGGGTTCGTTGAGTCCGGTTTATCTTCAATGATTTCATATAAAGTACTATCCTATATATACAGCAATTGTAAAATAAGAATGCTTATCGTCAATATGAGTAAACTCAAAAGCGATACCTTTAGTAGCTCGCATGGCAATTTCAATAAAACCTAATCCTGCCCCTTTGCTACTTTCGTGTGGCTCGTCTCGAAGTGCTTTTTTATGCAATAACCTTAGGTTTTGTCTATCAAGCTCTTTTATATAATTTAAAGAAAGACGTATTTTTTCAACATCAACAGTTTCTATCACATTTGCACAGGAAATAACCCAGTCTGTATTGTTTTTACCCACAATCAAAATACCATACCGAAAGTCAAGAATCACATCACCTTGACAGCCTATATCCCTTTGTGTACAATAGCGCATTACGTTTTGTGCTAGTTCAATAAAAACAGCAAAGACCGAGCGAGCAACCTTTTTATCTGTATTATCAACACTAAACTTATGCCTTAAGGCACAACCCATACAGGTAATAATCTCTTCTGTTATATATCCACTATAACAGAGAAAGATTTTTTGTGTTTCAATAGTTTGTCTAAGTGCCAACATATATTCTAAGTGCATAAATCGTATTTACCAACCTAAGTTTTATATAGTAAAACCTATAACTAAAACATCATCCCTGCGCTCCTCAGCGCCTTGATATTGTGTAAAAGTATCATAAATAATAGTTCTCTGTCTGTCCATTGGATATGACCATCCCTGCGCTATTAATGCCATTAAACGTTTTTTCCCAAAGGCTATCTTTTTTTCGCCACCAATTTGCTCAGTTAATCCATCGGTTGTCATATAAAAAGTCATCCTTTTTGGGATATTTATTATATAATTTGTAAATGTTGTATCATAAGGAATATCTTTATAACCTATAGGCTTTTTACTACCTTTTATCTCCTGTACCTCTTCACCATTATAACAAAAAAGTGAAAGTCTTGCTCCACAATATGTAAGTGTCTTCTTGTCATGCGGTATATAACAAACCCCTAACTCTAAGCCATCATCAGAAAGCCCCCCGTCTTTATTTTGTCCAAGGGTTACTTGAATTATTTTATGAATGTTTATAATAAGTTCAGCAGCGTTGCCTTCATTAACTGTCATCATAGCTATATCCAAGGCACCTCTTGATAGTAACGTAATAAATGCCCCTGGCACTCCATGTCCTGTGCAATCAGCAACAGCTAACAAACACCCTGATCCCCACCTCTTATACCAGTAAATATCCCCTCCTACAGTGTCTCTAGGTTCCCAAATTATAAAAAAATCAGATAAACTTTCTTTCATGGTATTATTTGTAGGAAGTACAGATTTTTGAATATTACTGGCATATTTGATGCTTTCCACTATTTGAGCATTTGCTACTATTAGCCTATTTTGAGTTTTAATAAGGTCTTCGTTTTTATGTTGAAGCGCTGTAGTACTACTTTCAATCTTATCTATCATTAGGTTAAATTCTGAGGCAAGCACACCTATTTCATCTTTATATTGCAAATCTATGCGTTTTGATAGATTCCCGCTTTGTCGTATAGAGATTACAAGGTTTTTTAATTTTGTTATAGGAGCTATAACTACCCTTTGTAAGAATAACATTAGTAGGATTAATATTATTAATCCAGTTGACACAATTGACATAAGTGCAAAATGTAATGCTGTCTTTCCTTCACTTGTTATATATGTAGCTATAGTTACTTGTATCATCAAGGCTGTTTTACTGTTTATATCTTTCATGGTCGTATATACCTTTAGTTGATTGCTATCAATGTCTTCGATAAAATAAGGACTTTCTTTTGTTAGTTTTTTTATGATAGACCTATCGCCTTGTGTAAATTCTGCCTCGTTGCGAATTTCAATGTCTAATTTTGTTTGTTTTGCTATTGCATTAATAAGTTCATTAGCAAGTATTTTTCCCATAACAAGTGCACCTTTAATTGGACCTTCATAGTTACTACTTATAATTGGCCTCGATGCAATTAACATTATCCCTTCTTCTGTCTTCATAAGGCCAGTTATAGAAATATCCCGTAAAGGTGTTTTGTTGTTAGTTAAATAATTAGCATCTAAATAGCGAAATAAGGGATGCTCTTTATTTGATAGTGTGGCAGGGAAGTCTTTTAATTGCCTGTTATCTGATTGTTTAGTATGCGTATCGTAAAACTTCCCCCATACTGATTGCTTTGTAGTGTTATAAAAATACATTATGTTGATTTCATTTGTTTCAAAGGATGAATCTACCAGATTTACTTTAATATATTCTCTATCCATATTTTCTATAAAATTAACAGTATCATCCCAAGATGACCAATCACGAAGACTTTTATCGAGATGGTGGATTTCATTGTGAATTGCTTCTAAGACTCTATTTATGTCTTTTATTGCCTCTTTGTGTTCTATAGAGGTGAAGTTTGGAATAATTATTGAGCGTAGTGTTAGATGTGCAATGGCCAAGTACAGTAGCATTACAGAGGTAAGGATGATTGTAACCTTGCTTGTGAGTTTCATGCTATTAAGTGTTCTCCTATTATAGCTAACGTTTCATTGACATTTTATGTTATGGTTTGTTTGCTATAAAAATCAAGATATATCAAAATAAAAATGGTTTTTAAAACACGTAGCATTTTTTGAAAGGAAAGCTAAGGAAAAAGATGGTGGGGGAAAACCCTTTTAGGCAAAAGGCGCTTAGCGCACTCCCAAACCCCGCATCCTTTACGGGAGTGCGCCTACGCACCTTACGGGAGTGCGCCTACGCACTTCCTAAAATTTTTGGACTGTCATCTTTTTAGTTATTCCTTGTTATCTTTTACTACATTTTTTATCAATACCGTTCGGCATTAATTATGCTGATGGTATAGTTACAGTTAAAAACACTTTCACGGTGCATTTATTTTGAGTTATTAGTGCATTTCAATTTAATATGTAAAATTAAGGGCTTGCCCCTAGGGTCGCCCCTACAAAAATACATATATTGTAGGGGCAGACCTATGTGTCTGCCCTATGTTATTATCTACACTTTGTGTCCTTATCAAATCGAAATGTGCTATAAATTTGTGAGACTTTATTTAAGCAATATTTATGCCAAACGGTATTGATTTTTTGTGCAATCTTTCTTAACTTAATGGCATTGTATGTTTAATCCCCCCTTTATCCCTCCAGTTTAGTATTTGAACATCATGGGTAGAGTTGCAATATATATACCTAACTCAATTAAGCCGTTTTTTATTACAAAATAAATGATTTTGTAAAACCAAGAAATAATTTTATGCTAAATTTAGCATATTACATAGTTATTAATTTTGCTAAGATGTTTTTAATTATATGTTATTTGATGTGAGATATTTATCATATATATGTGTAAATTATCTCACATATATATGATAAATCAAGACTATATTAATCTTTTATTTTATATTCTTTTATTCAAAAAAATACTGTAATGTACATACGACAAAAAGCACAGGACAGACTCACAGGTCTGCCCTTACTTTTTTTGTAAATATAAGAGTCTATCTCTTTTAAGCTATAAAACAAGGATAGAACTACCAGAAAATATTGTTATTCAACATCTCCATTACTATTTGGTTTAAACTTTACCGTTAACTCTCTCCTTTTATTCATTGTAACAGCGCATACCTTTCCGCTTTTACTTTTAGTATCACAATTAGTCCACGATACAAACTTCGACGCATTATCCGGTACTGCCGTAAGGGTTACCTGCTTACCCTCTTTATAACTAGTAACACCTACCTTATCTGTCCACAGTAAAGTACCGCTATCTGCTGTTACAGTGCCTGAGCCTTTTCCTTTTTTTGTAATTTTTAATATTTTGTCAGTCTTTTTTGATATACGTACCGTGATTGTTTTATCCTTATCCATATTTACAAAACACACATTTGCCTCACTTACACTATCACAATCATCCCAGCCTATTATTTTTGCATTAGAGGCTGCCGTTGTAGTTAATGCAACATCCTGGCCACTTTCAAAGGTACTACTACATGTACCACCACAGTTTATTCCTGATGGCTCACTTTTTATCGAACCACCTCCGCTTCCTTCCTTTAATAAGGTAAGCGTATAAGTTACTGGGGTTGACGTTGGCGTTGGAGTCGGGGTAATTGTTGGGGTTGGCGTGGGTGTAGAAGTAGGAGTTGGAGTAGTATTAGTAGCCCCAAGACGTACTGGCAATACATAGTTACTGTTAAGCTTACTGTCCATTTTTATACTACCACTATACATGCTAACAAACCATGCATGATTAGTAGCGTGAGCAAGTGTTGTGGATGACCAATACCAACCGCTGTTTGCACTACTAAATCCCTCTGAATTTAGCCACGAAGCAATATTCTCTCTTTCAGCATTTACAAGGCTTCCAAGCTCGTTTATATTTGGTAGCCGCCAATCACTATAGCCAAGATAAGCTATGGCATTTAGACAAGATATATAATCGAAGGCATAGCTCCATATCATCGTCCCACCTGCACATGAGTTTACTGTAGGAGTAGATGCATTTTGCGCCCACATAAGCCCTGTAAGATTATCTGTTATGGTTTCATCACTATTATTAGTAAATCTTGGATTTGGCCATTCCACTCCTACCTCCAAATCCCCATCATCATTTGATTGATAACTCGTAGTTTGCCCACTTTTACGTACCTGTTGTCCAAGACGTACTGGCCATACATAAAAGTGAGAATCGCCTTTAGTATAGCTATCTACCCAACCAGAACTCATACTTACAATCCATGCATTAACAGGATCGTGTGAGAAAGCATACGTGGTAGATGACCAATATTGACTGGTTTTTACTGAATTAAAAAGATGGTCTACAGGCAGTGCTGGGTTATAATTACTTTTATCAGTAATGCTTATAAGCTCTTCCCTATTTGGAATCCGCCAATCAGAATAACCAGCAAAATTCGCAGTATTTAAACAGCTTACATAATTAAAAGCCCCTACCCATGTCATCTCACCCCCTGTGCACCCATCTACCGTAGGCGTAGATGCATCTTGCATCCACATAAGCCCTGAGAGGTTATCTGTTATAGTACTATTTCCATTATCAGTAAACCTTGGAGATGGCCACTCAATGCCGGCCAAATTATCACCATCTTGACCCGTACCAGCGCATGAAATTACGCTGCCACTTGCATTATAACAGGTTGTCTGTCCGGTTCTTGGGAGGTTTATAGTATTATTTTGATTTTGATTATAATTTGTGTCAATTTTCATATCAAAACCTGTAGCCACCCCTCTGTCTACAATTTTAATAGCTATAATGTGAGCCCCAACTTTTACAGAAGGAATTGAGAAGTTATATTCCCATCTTTCAGCACACCCCTCACTTGTTGTAGAAAAAACCTGTTGACCATCAATGTATATGGTAATATCATTATCGATTGCCACAAAAACACTTAAGTTATCTTCTTTAGAAATATTTATTTCTTTACGTAAATAAAGTGTGGTATTTTCTGCCCAATATGTTGGAGCATTATAAACATCAACACATGGAGCATATGTTGCATTTCCAAATGGAGTAATTCCACTTGTCCATTGAGAATCATCGAAATCACTTCCTGTCCATCCTGGTTGTTCTTCCTGTGAATACTTCCATTCATCTCCAGTATTTACTATTGTATAACCAGCTAATGTAGTGTTACTAACAGCAACCGATTCACCATACACAAAACTACTGAATCTGACTCCTAATATGATAACCAATAATACAAACCATATTTTTTTCATTTACTTAACCTCCTTACATGTTTTTTACATTTCATCATCTTTTTACCCCTTGACCCCTAGTTTTTAACAAATAAAACATAGCAATACCCCTCCTAAAATTTTTTTTACAATAATCTGGCTTTTTAGTACTAAAGACATGCTATCCCTTTTATAATTATTAATTGCAATATATATGCCTATTAAAAACATAAGTTTTTGTTATAAAAATGCAGGTTTTAAAAAACTTAACAATAATCTTATGCTAAATTTAGCATATCAGGTAACATTTAATTTACTAAAAGGCTTTTAAACTAAGGCTTTTTGATGTGAGATATTTATCATATGTATATGTATGTTATTTCACATACATATAGCAAAAACCAGAGTTGGAAAAAGAATCTCCGGTAATATTTATTTTTTTTATTTATTGTTGATAGCAGTGTCTATTTTTGTTAAAATAGGAGTGTTATATGGAAGGAGGTTGGAATGTCCGCAATAGTAGACAAGGTTTATGACTTAGAGCAAATGTTATCAGATTCAATGTCATTAACTTAAGGGTTTATAGCACATTTCGATTTAATAGATAACAAACTTAAGGGCTTGCCCCTAGGTTCGCCCCTACAAAAACACGTGTACCGTAGGGGCAGACCTTTCGAGTGTCTGCCCTATGTTTTAGTGTTCTTATCAAATCAAAATGTGCTATATTATGACTCAAGGGGATTTTTAAATGCCTATCATTGCAAGCTGAAAACGAGTAATCTCTCAATGGTTAGAGGATGAATCCGTTAAGTTAATGACATTGGTTTAGATTATATATCCTGAGCATAAAGATACACCGCTTATTGGCATATTTGCAGCATTGCATGCCAATGAAAGCGTAGTTAAGTATGCAGAAAAAAATGGCTTTATGGTCCTGTCTGTTGGAGATAGTATTTTAGAAATAATCAACACTGAAGGGTTTGAACCGAAAGTCTGGTGAAAATTAAAAAGGGAGATTTGCATCTCCCCTTTATTAGTATTATTTAATTATTTAAAAATGTGAAAGTGCTCCGGGTATCCTTGTCCAGTTTTGCATATCTACTGAATAGAAAATCTCACCAGTACTTGTTAAGCCGATAATATCAGTTTTACCGTCTTTGTTTACATCTGTAGCTTCAAGTTGGCTCAATTCTCCCGGTATATTTGTCCATGTCTGCATGTCTAATGTATAATAAATCTGCCCGCTTGATGTCAACCCTGCTAGGTCATCGTAAGCATCTCCATTAAAATCTCCAATTACCAATCGAGACAATGTGCCTGGGACATTTGACCAATTTATTAGGTCTGTTGTATACCATAACGAACCATCTGATGATATGCCTGCTAAATCTGTTTTTCCATCCTTATTTAAATCAGCCGCCTTTAAATTTGACAGATAACCGGGTATCCAGTTCCATGTTTTTAAGTCTATTGTATACCATAACGAACCATTTGGGGCTATCCCAGCTATATCCATGTTTTCATCACCGTTTATATCTAATAATACTATTTCAAAGAGATAGCCAGGTATGTTAGTCCACATTACAAGGTCAGTTGTATACCAAATGCCACCGTTTTGATCAAGTCCTACTAAATCTTCCTCGCCATCATTGTTTACATCACCTCTTGTTAATGATACTATATTGCCATCTATCTTTTCCCAATTGTATTTATCAGTTGAAAGCCAAACGCTTGTGTCAGTTGCTATGCCAGCTATATATGTTGTGCCGTTATCATCGTGGGTCAACAAAGTTGCTTTTTCCAAATAACCCGGTATACTGCTCCAGTCTGTGAAGTTCGTTGTGTACCAAGGCTGTTTAACTCCATCTATGCCAAATATGTCGTCTGTACCATCACTGTTTAAGTCTCCTACGAAATTTGGTTTTGGTACAGAATAATGTGGTTTAACGGTTATCGTATACTGCCAAGAGCTAAGAATTTGGTTAGATGATGCCCATAAACCGACATTGTCATCATTAGCATTAGCTGAGCCAGTTACCCATCCAGCTATTTGTAATGGTTGATTTAATGTTATTTCTATTGTAGGTGCATTTGTTTTCCAAGTGGATGTTCCTCCTATTAAACCAAAACGTTCCGCTACTATATACTCTTGTGGTTGAATAAGCCATTCTGTTTGTGGAATTTCAAATGTATTAGAGCCAGCAAATGCAAGCTGTGCATCCCAATTAGCCGCCGAAATATGCATTGATGACAATTTTACAGGTTTAAATATTTCACCAATCTTGCTTGTGTCTAAATCAGCATCTCCATTAATAGTCATGTTCACGATTACAGAAAAAGAATTATAGTGAGGCGGTAAAAGTCGAATCTGCCCTTGTGCACTCAAACCGCCAATTTCACCTGTAATTGATATAACAAGCTCATCTCCATCAATCGTGATAGTGTTAATTTCTATTGGTGTCCCTTGACACAGGTTATCAGCATCATCATTATCATCACAAATACCTTTTGTCCAAAACGATGGGAATAGAATTACAGATGTACCCCAACCAGAGTTAGCGCCTGAGTTAGTATTATATACCATACGAAAATAACTGTCATCTAAATCAATGACAGCATATTGTGGCGTAGTACCATTAAATTTGTAGTAAATCTCAAGTGTATTGTCTTTATCCTTGTTATTATAGCTGTTATTATAGCTCCATACATTACTATCATCAGATTCACTACCGCAGCTGTCTTCAACACTTAAAGAAAAAACAAATAATGCTACCATTAATAGAAAACATATACCTTTTTTAGCCATAACAGCACGCATATAAACCTCCTTTTTTCATTTAAACCAAACTGTCTCAAGTCAAATCGTGGTGTATTTATTAGGGTTGCAGCAATCCACCACGTAGTCCAAATGGTATGGGCTTAAGCTAAAGCCCCTCATCCGTACTACTTTTTAACTTAAACTTTACTGTTAAGTCTTTCTTCTTACTCATTGTAACCGTACATTTCTTTCCACTTGTGGAATCACAACCTGTCCACGATTTAAATTGCGAACCTGTATCTGCTAATGCTTTAAGAGTTACTACTTTGCCCTGTTTATAACTTGTTGTGCCTATCTTATCACTCCATAATAAACTTCCGTGCGTTACAGTTACGCTGCCTGAACCTTTTCCTACCTTTGTAACCTGCAATATCTTGTCAGTAGTGTTCGCTATGCGTGCTGTTATTGTTTTATTTTCATCCATTACCACCGTACAAACTTTACTTGTGTTTACGCTATCACATCCATCCCATCCTATTGCCTTTGAATTAGAACTTGCCTCCATACTTAACGTAATCTGCTGGTTCTCATTAAAAGTGTTGATGCAAGTGCTACCACAGCTTATCCCGCTTGGATTACTTTGTACTGTGCCACTACCTTTGCCTGATTTCAATAATGTAAGTGTATAGGTTGGCGTTGGGGTAGTATCCCACTGCATGTTATCCCATAAGCTATAGTCCCATACTGTATTATTTGCATATAAGTATACTGGTAGAAATAGTAAAGTGATTATTGTTAGTATTCTAATCATACAGCTATCGCCGTTCTATTATTATTGGAGTGGCAAAATTTGCAGACGATATTCCTGTTACTGATGAATCGTTTGGGGTCAGTTGGTAGAATTCATAATTATAGCTTCCTGTTCCACATACACCATCTAAATAATAACTTCCCATAATTTTTGTACTCTTGATAGCATTTTTATCAATATAAAATAATTCTCCACTAGAACGTCTCAATACGCTACCAGGTGGATGGTTCTCTACATATGTGTAAGCAGTGCCAGAGCAATCAGTGCCTTCATAACTAAAATCTAATAAAGTGTGTGTTTCATGGTTTATCTCCCCATTATCCCATCTAACGCCCACTATATATCCATTATAATTTAAAATATCAAATACAGGTACAGCATTTTCGCCCCTACCTATTAAAGTTCCAATTTCACTACCATTGCCATCTTTAACAATAATATTTCCATAATTTACATATTCAAAATTGGCATTAACTTCAGCAGATTTTGCTGTAGTACCAGCTGTAAATGTATATGGAACACTTCCAGCTACAACAAGAGTCCTCAAGTATAACATATAAACTACAATTAACATTAAAATAAATAAACTCCTTTTCATTACAGACCTCCTTTTTGCATAATAATTGGTGATTGATAATATTTATTTTCAGTTATTATATATTCATCTACCAAGATCAGCTAACCTGCAATATATATGCCTATTAAAAACATAAGTTTTTGTTATAAAAATGCAGGTTTAAAAAAACTTAATAATATTATTATGCTAAATTTAGCATATCAGGTAACATTTAATTTACTAAAAGGCTTTTAAACTGAGGGTTTTTGATGTGAGATATTTATCATATGTTATATGTATGTTATTTCACATACATATAGCAAAAACCAGATGGTATTAGTCTTTTATAAGGTAACTAAAACAAAAAATTCATTGAAAAAATTCATACAATATATATACTATAAAATAGAAGGTAAGCATTATGACTGAAAAGAACAATCTAAGGGATGATAAAAGCGCATCACTTGCCGGTAACTATCTTACAAGGAATAGGGCAATTGCCTTAAAATGGCTTAAACAAGCTGAACATGATTTGTTGATGGCAGAGAGAAATCTTGCCATAGAAGGGTATGATGTTACAGCCTTTTTATCTCAACAAGCAATTGAAAAAATTCTTAAATCAATTTTTATTTTAAATGGGAAAAAGGTATCCAAAAACCACTATCTCGGTGAATTAGCTAGTGAGTTAAATCTGCCTGAGCAAATAGTTGATATAGTATTTGATTTAGATATAGACTACACTCTTTCAAGATATCCAGATGTTAGTGATAAAATACCATATGAAATGTATAACGAAGCGTTAGCAAAAGAGAAAGTTGAAAAGGCTAAAATGATTTTTGATTATCTTAAAATAAACTATTGGTCTTTAAATAATGAAGAACTATGATTTTTGGATAGAACAATTTAAAAAAAAGGCATTACCGTTAATATATAACGAGTTTACCCCTATAAGGGTATTAATATTTGGTTCAAGAGTAACGGGTAATGCTAAAGAGGAGTCAGATATTGATGTGATTATGGTATCTGATTACTTTAAAAATATAGAATTTATAAGAAGGATGCCGTTGGTTTTAAAAACATTACGATTTCCAAAACACATAGATATACTGTGTTATTCAGTAATGGAATTTGAAAAAATAAAGGAATCATCAATTGTTATATTAGATGCCTTGGAACATGGAGAGGAAGTAAAATTAGAAGATTTGGGGTAAAAGGGGAGATGTTACCCCCCTTTTATTAGTATTATTTAATTATTTAAAAATGTGAAAGTGCTCCGGGTATCCTTGTCCAGTTTTGCATATCTACTGAGTAGAAAATTTCACCAGTACTTGTTAATCCGATAATATCAGTTTTACCGTCTTTGTTTACATCTGTAGCTTCAAGTTGGCTCAATGCTCCCGGTATATTTGTCCATGTCTGCATGTCTAATGTATAATAAATCTGCCCATCTGACGTTA
>JAGYWI010000089.1 GCA_018606805.1 Candidatus Magnetomicrobium cryptolimnococcus | reverse complement strand
GTCTATAGGAGACGTAGGGGGCGACCTTCAATACCTGGAGTTGGGCGAGGCTTACGGCAGTAAGAGGGAGTTTCCCCAGCGCCCCCAGGTTATAGAAATAAGGCTGTTCTATTTTGGTGTATGTAAAGATTTCCTTTCCTGTATCGGTTATATCCATGTTTTTAAAGTCATAATAGCCATAGATGAAATCAAGCAGCCTGGCATCGCCGTCATAGCCTCGCGGCTTTTCAAAACTCCTGCGAGTGAAGGGGTCCTGGTGGATAATCTCGATTAGGGGGTGCCGTGGTACCGTGTAACGGGAAAAGTGATCCCACACCTCATGAGTCATGTTATTGCGTAGCTTACGTAAACCAAAGAACAGCTTATCAAGCACCAGTGAGGCAGGTGTCTTTCCGTCTTTAAATTCCGCATGTACGTTGTCTAATAAAGATGCGCCTTCATCCATAAATCAACCTGATATAGAGACTTGTATAATGAATTTACAGTCCAACAGATATATTAATCTTTTTTGTAGGGCCATCTATGCTGTCCTTCACTTGCTGCTTTACCTTTTTCATGACCTCTTCCGTCCGGCTTATTGACTCTAAAACTGAGGCGTTGTCTGGAAAAATACACAACCCTATATTTAGATACACTTCCTCTGAGAGCCCCTCCTCAACTTTTTCCAGAAGCCTTATAGCATCATCCTTGCTCGTGTTTATGGTTATGACAACAAAGTCATCATCCTCCCATCGGCAACACAGATCGGTGCTGCGCGTAAACGTGTTTGTTAATAAATCTGCTATCTTTATAATCAACATATCACCACGCTTTACACCCAGCGTTTCATTAAGATGTTTCATGCCGGCTATGTCTATAAAAAAAACCGCATAGGAAGAAAACAGATTGCCGCTATCGTCAGTAGCAGAGGCCTTGCCCCTCTCCTGTCGTTTAATCGTCCTGATTATACTGCCAAACTGTTTGATAACCCCGCCTTTGCTTAACAGACCTGTCTGATTGTCAGCGAACTGACGCCACATAAGAGTCTCTACCACCT
>JAGYWI010000088.1 GCA_018606805.1 Candidatus Magnetomicrobium cryptolimnococcus | reverse complement strand
GCCACTTCCTTATCTGAGTAGGATGCACCTCATACTTACTTGCTAATTCTGCTGTTGTTTTCTCCTCCTTTAATGCTTCTATTGCTATTTTTGCCTTCAATGCTGCCGTTAAGCTTTCTCTCATTATCTATGTATTAACCTCCTTATTTTTCTTCTCTCTTCCCTTCCTCCTGTAACTTAACATACTGTCTAAATTTATGGGTCCATTATAGGTTATGCTGGTGTAGTTAAATTCTTTGATAGTGGAGTTACAGTGAAAAACATAAAAATAATCACAGGTACGCCGCCACCACCTCCTTCACCATATCCTTCATATGATTTTGATGTATTTATTTCACATTCATCAGAAGATAAAACCGTAATATGTGACATAGTGAAAGATTTTAGTGATGCTAACTTAAAGTGTTGGGTTGATCATGAACAAATTAAATATGGTGATCGTATCACAGAGAAAATAGAGGATGGTTTAACTAAAAGTAGGCATATACTTGTATGTTTAAGCAACAATCTCGGGAAGTCAAACTGGTGTAAAGCAGAATATGGTCCACTCCTAAATAAGAGTTTTTCTGAGGTATCTGATAGGAGGGTTATCCCGTTAAGATTAGATGATTGTACTGATGACAATATACCTTCATTGCTTTATGATATTAAAAGGGCTAATTATTCGAAGAAAGAAGAATACAAAGAGCTTATTGAATTCTTAAAAATAAAGGTTGTATAAATGGAGTAATAAATTTAGACAGTAGGATTATAGTAGGTAAATAAGAGAGAAAAAATAAGGATATTAATATGTGTTCGATGAGTAGTTTTTTTGTTGACAAATAATCATATATTGTAGCGGATGTTGGCTAACAAAAATATAAGCAATTAAAATAAATATTATAAATCAATTGGTTATCTAACTAAAATAATTATTGTAGTGGGCAAAAACTATTTAAGCGGCTTTTTTAGGCTTAGGTAATTGTATGTTTAATACAGAAAGTATGTCATTTGCTACAGGAGAAGGAGTAAGGATTATAGGAATTGCTAACTTTTCA
>JAGYWI010000087.1 GCA_018606805.1 Candidatus Magnetomicrobium cryptolimnococcus | reverse complement strand
ATATATCAGGAAAGGATTTATTTGTAGCAAAGAAAAGTTTTGAAGATGAAAACTATAAATGGGCTACGATCCAGGCTTATTATGCAATATTTCATGCAATAAGGACCTTGATTTACAGGGCAGGTATCCGGGAGGAAAGCCATGCTGCCCTAAAAACCGCATTTAAGGAACTTTATGTGGATACCGGGATAATATCTGCAAAGATTCATTCCACATTTGAAAGGGGTATGGCGCTGTAGTTCCTTCTCACGCTTTCTTTGCTCTTTCAACCTCTGTAATCGAACTTCATCAGCCTTTAATTTTTCTAGATAGTCTTCAGATATTTCAAATCCTAGCATTCTAAGTTCTAATACAGCACAAATTTTATTAACTCCAAAATGCTTACTATTGCCTTTTACAATGTTCTTTCCAGTATATTTAGTCAGCCAATGATTTACTGCCTGAAGCCGACCTCCTCTTTTAAGTCTTTTGTGTCTTGAACATAAAGGCTTTATAAACTACTGCTCCAATTCAAAAAATTGTTCCTTCTTTCATTAGGTAATCAATGACCCTCTGTATTTCAGCCTGTACCTTCTTGTACTCAATTTCTTTCCAGGCTTTCAGGAGTGGTATGAACCTTACATTGCCTCAAAAAGAATTTTATGGTTGGTACTGCCTTTGTATGTTGGTTTTGAATTAGCTATACTTAGCTTTATATTGCTCTATACAAAGAATTAAAGCTTCCGCACTATCATTGGCATTCATGCTGTTTAAATTAAATTGCAACTTGGCTTTATTGTAGGTTCTTCCGAAATACTCTATATCTTTTTTTACATCTTCATAGTACAGATGTTTATTATTCTCGTTGACCACATTGTATATTGGTTTTGTTTCATCATCATAAAATGTAAGGCGTTCTACAATATTTTTTGCCTTATCCTTTAATGCTATTGTCAATACGTCCGGATGCTTCTTAATAATTGAATAATAACTATGAAACAGCCCACTTGGTGGCATGGCAATAACAATGTCTTCTTTGTGTTCCAATAAAATATCCCGCAG
>JAGYWI010000050.1:0-2500 GCA_018606805.1 Candidatus Magnetomicrobium cryptolimnococcus | reverse complement strand
ACAATTAATCATAGCGCTGAAAAGCGTGTTGGTGTGCCTTTTGATTAATGAGCCGGCGAGTTGCTGGTTGCAGCAAGGTTAATTGTGTAAACACAAGGAGCCGTAGGGAAACCGAGTCTGAAGAGGGCGACAAGTTGCAATGAGCAGACCCGAAGCCAGTTGATCTACCCATGGTCAGGGTGAAGCGAGGGTAAGACCTCGTGGAGGCCCGAACTGATGTTTGTTGCAAAAAGCTCGGATGAACTGTGGGTAGGGGTGAAAGGCCAATCAAAGCTGGTGATAGCTGGTTCTCCCCGAAATGTATTTAGGTACAGCCTCTGAGTAGTCTGGAGGGGGTAGGGCGCTGGATGGGCTAGGGCCTCGCAAGAGGTACCAAACCTAACCAAACCGCGAATACCTCTAAGATGTTCTCAGGGAGTGAGACTATGGGTGCTAAGATTCATGGTCGAGAGGGAAAAAGCCCAGATCGTCAGCTAAGGTCCCTAAGATAGTGCTAAGTGGGAAAGGATGTGATGTTGCGGAGACAGCCAGGAGGTTGGCTTAGAAGCAGCCACCCTTGAAAGAAAGCGTAATAGCTCACTGGTCAAGCGACATTGCGCCGAAAATATAACGGGGCTAAAGCACTACACCGAAGCTACGAAACTGAGAAGTTGGTAGGGGAGCATTCTGTAGGCTTGTGAAGGTTAATCGTGAGATTAATTGGAGGTATCAGAAGAGAGTATGTCGGCATAAGTAACGTAAAGATTGATGAGAAGTCAATCCGCCATAAACCTAAGGTTTCCTGGGGAAGGTAAATCCGCCCAGGGTTAGTCGGTCCTAAGGCGAGGCCGAAAGGCGTAGTCGATGGACAGCAGGTTAATATTCCTGCACCACCTAGTACTCGGTGATCCATATAGAGACGCAGAAGGATAGTCATAGCCCCGTGTTGGTTAGGGGTCCAAGGGTTCGGAAGGCCTGATGGGGAGTCCGTAAGGACTAACTATGGTGATTCCCCGCTGACGAGAAAATCTGTATGGGGAGAGGATTAGGTGTCCGTACCGTAAACCGACACAGGTAGGTGGGTAGAAGATACCAAGGCGTTCGAGATAGCCCTCGCTAAGGAACTCGGCAAAATAACCCCGTAACTTAGGGAGAAGGGGTCCCTACGCAAGTAGGGCGCAGTGAAGAGGTCCAGGCGACTGTTTACCAAAAACACAGGTGTCTGCTAACACGAAAGTGGACGTATAGACACTGACTCCTGCCCGGTGCCGGAAGGTTAATGGGAGGTGTAATCGCAAGAGAAGCACTGAACTGAAGCCCCGGTAAACGGCGGCCGTAACTATAACGGTCCTAAGGTAGCGAAATTCCTTGTCGGGTAAGTTCCGACCTGCACGAATGGAGTAACGATTTGGACACTGTCTCGGCGAGGGGCTCGGTGAACTTAAGATACCGGTGAAGACGCCGGTTACCCGCAGCTAGACGGAAAGACCCTGTGCACCTTTACTGCAGCTTGGCATTGAGTTTTGGTGTGGTATGTGTAGGATAGGTGGGAGGCAATGAAGTAATCACGCTAGTGGTTATGGAGCCAACCTTGAAATACCACCCTTATTACGTCGGGACTCTAACCAGCACCTGTAATCCAGGTGTGGGACAGTGTCTGGCAGGCAGTTTGACTGGGGCGGTCGCCTCCCAAAGAGTAACGGAGGCGCCCAAAGGTTCCCTCAGGCTGGACGGAAACCAGCCGTAGAGTGTAAAGGCAAAAGGGAGCTTGACTGTGAGAGAGACATCTCGATCAGGGACGAAAGTCGGGCTTAGTGATCCGGTGGTCCCGAATGGAAGGGCCATCGCTCAACGGATAAAAGGTACGCCGGGGATAACAGGCTTATCACGCCCAAGAGTTCACATCGACGGCGTGGTTTGGCACCTCGATGTCGACTCATCGCATCCTGGGGCTGAAGCAGGTCCCAAGGGTTCGGCTGTTCGCCGATTAAAGCGGTACGAGAGTTGGGTTCAGAACGTCGTGAGACAGTTCGGTCCCTATCTGCTGTGGGCGCAGGAGACTTGAGAGGGGCTGTCCCTAGTACGAGAGGACCGGGATGGACAGACCTCTGGTGTTCCGGTTGTCATGCCAGTGGCAACGCCGGGTAGCTATGTTTGGTTAGGATAACCGCTGAAGGCATCTAAGCGGGAAACCTGCCTCAAGATAAGGTCTCCCGGGGAGTAATCCCCCTGAAGGTCCGTGGAAGACTACCACGTTGATAGGCTGGAAGTGTAAGTACGGTAACGTATTGAGCTAACCAGTACTAATAGACCGTGCGTCTTGACCCTTTAAAAATTTTCGTTTAGGAATAAAAGAAATGAAGGAATTCTGGTGGCAATACCGGAGGGGCAACACCCGTACCCATCCCGAACACGGTAGTTAAGTCCTCCAGGGCCGATGATACTTGGACTGCAAGGTCCTGGGAAAATAGGTCGCTGCCAGATACAATATAACTAAATATAAATGAGAAAAAAGCCCTTT
>JAGYWI010000086.1 GCA_018606805.1 Candidatus Magnetomicrobium cryptolimnococcus | reverse complement strand
TGGTTTAGACATTATATAACCGACTGTGGGTTAAATACTGACCTTGTCTACTATACAGATTATGTAACAGGTAAAAATTGTGGCATCAAATTATAGGCGCAACCCAAATAATAAGTATCAGTGAGCCACTAAGCACATTGTACGGGTACTAAAATAACATGGACTGCGCGCAAACAACCCAGTTAAAGGTTAGCTCACCTGACGGGCGAAAGGAGATACTAAGATGACAATAACAACTACTATCTACAAAAACGCTAAAATCCAATATAAGTACATCCCCGACACTGGACTTGGTGCTGTAGAAGGCTTTCAGATTGACCGCGTAGATACACAGAGGCCAATGGGTATAGCTGTTGGAGAAATAATTGACATTGCCGGTGCAGGATTATATAGGGTCTGCTCACTATGTCCCTTGTACAGCAATGTTTCAACCCTCGAAAAGGAGGTAAGTTTATGAAAAAGTATTTATACGATGATGAAAGAGGCACAGTAGTAAGGGTAAGGGCAAAATTTGCCTATAACGCCGCAAAAAGTATTTTAAGGAAAACGAGACTATACACCGGCACAAATATTTACCTGCAGGGCGGCAATGGGAAATATCAATGTGAATATCCCATTCAGGTCGGACTACGTAAAAGTCTGGACAATATCTTTTTTAAAGAAATCAATTGAAAAGGAGGCTAATCCTATGGGAATAAATGGAGCATGGTATCTTGATAGTTTTCCTTATCACATGGTAATCGAGTGCGAAGATAACACCCTGCACTTTGCTCCCATTACACCAATGGAGCCGGTCGAAAAAAAGTTGCAGCCATATAAAGGCTATCACCCGCGTAAGTGCAAAGGCCAACCGCTACCGGCATACATGTACAAATTTTACGGCCTTGAAAAAAACGAGGAATCAGCTACGGAGGTAATACACACCAGATTGACACCGTCTGAAAAAGAAAAGGTGGAAACTGCGGCAAAAAATGACGGAAAAACTATATCAGAAATGGTGAGGGATTATATAAGGGGTTTATAGAACATTAAAATTAGACTTATTAAATTTAAAAGAAG
>JAGYWI010000049.1 GCA_018606805.1 Candidatus Magnetomicrobium cryptolimnococcus | reverse complement strand
ACCTGACAAAGTGTTTAATGAACTATTCTTCTCAAAAGATTGGAAATATGAAGATTGGAATATTTTTTATAACCTAATGTTTTTTTGTAGTATGGCGTATTTTAACAATAACTCAAGAATAGCTGAGTACGATAGTGAAACACTTGAGACAAAAAGATTGATTGGTGAACTTGGAGTTAGTTTTGTAGCATACGCTGATTCTTTACCAAGAAATCAGGATTTACCTAAGCAGGAAACATATAGTAATTACGTTGATAATTTTTTAAGTGATGCTGATAAACGTAGGTATACAAAGGTAAAGTTTGGACTACAGTTAAAAAAATATTGTGAGCTTAAAGGATTAAAGTTTGAAGATGGAAAAACTTGGAATTCTGAAAAACAAAGTGCTATACACTTTTATTTTTTAGGTAAAAATTAATTTCAATTATTAAAAGTCGGCAGGTCGGCAGAACTCGGCAGAAACTCGGCAGGCGTATAACCTATATAGAATAAGGGTTATAGTAAATCCTGCCGACATGCCAAGTTCAAAAGGAAAAAACAGGGATACACCCTTGTGGGGAAATAATATTAAATGCCTTATTTATTTATATTCCCAAACATAGTGTATGTCAAAAAAAAGCAAAAAAACTCGGAAGGTCGGCAGGATTACTAAAAACTGGCGTAAAATAAGGGTTTTTCACCTGCCGAGTTTAAAAAAAAAGTCGGCAGGACTCGGCAGGACTCGGCAGGATTTTATGTTATTAGAGATATAATCAAATGATAAAGAACCCTGAAAACATCAGTAATTTTGAGAATTTTAAGAAAAAATTCGAATGGGTATTTGCATCAAAGGATGTGGTAACTACCTTTCCATTGAGATAGATAAACAAACTAAACCTACTGACAAGCAAACATAGCAAGAAGGGGTATTTAAAAATGAAACTGAACAAGCTACCCCCTTAAGCCCTTTCTCTGAGCTATCCATAAGTGAAAAAACCACAATTTTCTACAATATAAAAAAAGAAGAAACTGAGTCTAAGCAAGCAAATTAGGAGTTGGTAGAGGTAGATGAAACTGAAGGGCTGGAGTGTGTGCCTATTAGCCACCTAACGCCTTCCCTTGAGGTTATCACAAACAAAACTTGGGTAATATTTATGCCGAACGGTATTGTTTGTCTATATCTATTTTAATGCTTATTTTCCTCATTATTATTGTCATCAACACGCTCCCAATCGCCATTATCACGATATTCCCACTGTCCATAATTTGTTTTGCTACTTTTTGGTGTTCGAAGAATACTAATTACTGTTACTGCAAAAAGAATTAATACAATTACAAAAATATAGCTCATTTTTACCTCCTTAACCAATACTGTTCGGCATAATTAGTGTGTTCCTCTATAATTTTAATATAAAAGGCGATACTAACATAAAAATTATTTTTTTAAGAGTCATTGTAACTATTTACCGACGGCGGTTGATTACTATTATGACTATCTTTCGATAATTGACCTTTTTCACACTACCTCTGAATAGTTACAAGTCATTTAATATACCTCCTTAATCGTAAATATTATATATATAATTTTTTCTACTCCTCAAAGACATCTTTTATATCAAACTGAAGCCCTTCGATTATCTTTGAGTTAACTATCCCTTGTGTGTCGGCATAGGCAAAAACGGTATATTTACCGTTTTCAATAGTGAGTACTTCCATTATCTCAAGCTCAGGTATGACAATCCAATACTCAGGTACTTGGTAACGTTCATAGATAGCCCTTTTGGTTTCAGTGTCTTTGTGATAAGTACCTTTTGAGACAATCTCACAGACCATATCAGGTACTCCACGTATCCAGTCTTGAGCTATAGTCATATTATCTTTTCTGATGAACAGTAAATCAGGTTGTAAACGGTTTAGATTTTCCTCAAGGAAGATTATGTAAAATTACAATTTTCAGATAAAACATAATTGTTTGTTTTGGTATGACTCACAATGGGTGCTTCATAAGAGACCTAACTTTGTCTATTGGATGGATAATCTACCTTTAATTGCTAAATAATAGTTTCGTCCGGCCAAAAATCATAATCACTTAACTGCTCAAAGGTGTATGGGTAGATTTCGGGTAAAATATCCTTGCTAATTTTAGTTTGTTTTTCAAATTCAAACTTAGCATCTTTAAAGGCATCATTGATAATAATTTCTATATTATATTTTAGGCTTGGGCTATCTTTAAGTACGATTTTAATTTCTCTTCTTTGAGTATATATAGTTTTACTCCAACTCTTCGAACGTTTTTTATATTGATACTGCCACTTAAGTAGGTGCATTATTAATACTCTTAGTCGGTTTCTTAACTCTCTTTTGTCTCTTTTACCCATACTCTCTATTTCCTCAGCAATATTCTCTACATCTATTTCAGTAAACCGTCCATGCCTTAACAACTCAGCATTATGAATAGCCCACTGATAGAAATCACGCTCATATAATGATTGTTCTGTGGTTGTGTTGGTTATATGTGTTATGGTATTTGGATTGTTCATAAAATATTGTAGCATATAGATGAGGTTTTGAGCCTGCTTTGACATAAAGTTATACTCAATAAGTATGAATAGTAGCGTATACGGTCTAATAGACCTCATCATGTGTTCCTATGTCTATTAGATGAATAACTTCATCGTTAATTTCGAATATAAGCCTTAACTCATAAGTTAACGAACAAGTATAGCTTCCTTTTAGATTACCACTTAGCGTATGTGTCTTTAAAGCATTGTCATAAGGATTGTTTTCAAGCTTTAAAAACAATTCTCTTATAGGCTCTTTTAGTTTTGGTTGTTTTTCAATAAGCTTAGCAGTCTTTTTCTTAAAAGACTTAGAATACTCAATTTTCCACTTCATCTAATATAGCCTGAAAAGCTTCTTGGGCAGATTGAAACTGTATAGTTGGCTCTTTTTTAGCATCAAGCACCCTTTCAACAAAAGCCCTATGCTTCTTTTCTTTCTCAAGAAGAAAGATTACATACTCATGGAGGGAATCTATTAACGGTGGGGATAACTCTTTTAATGCTTCCTTGATTACTTCTACCTTATCATTGCATATCTGTTTTTCTTGTTCAGTTGTCTCAATTGTTAATACTTCCATATATTTAGTTTAGCATAACAAAATGCCTTTTAAACCACACAAAACTCTTTGCATTTTCTATGTGATTAGGATAGCATAGTAAGGTGTACTGCTATAATTACCAGATAATAAGGGGGGTAAATCGGAAAAATGGATAATTTAGCGATTTTAAAGCCGAAAAAGGGCATAAATCCTAATAGTCTTGCCAATTTATCGAAAGGCGGACGAAAAAAAGGCGTTCCTAATAGACATGTTAAATATAGGGAAGCCCTATTTGAAGCCTTTGACAAAATAGGTGGGATTGATACCTTAGTTCAATGGGCTAAAGCTAATCAAGGGGATTTTTATACTTTACTAATAAAAGCTTTGCCGAAGGAAGTTAAGGCAGATGCTATTGTTAAGACTATAAATGTAGCAGACTTATTAATAGACGAAGAATAGTGAAAATAAAAGAACCGCTATTTGTGTTACCAGCACAAATAGCGGTTCGGCTTGGTTTTCCAGAAATGTTGAAACACATATTATAACTGCATTTTAACACACACCGAAATTACAAGCCAATATCCTTCACTACAAACAATAACCCTTAAACATTTTAATGGCAATTTGTGTTGAGCGTTGAAAGAGGTAAACTTAGATATTTTAGATGAAATCAGTGTTAGTATCTGCAAAATCAAACTACTTGAAGACATCTTTGCCCAACGCATCGAATTATCTAAAAAGGGCTACGATGGGTTGGTATTTATCCTTTGGTCTATATCAGACACATTAACCCATATAGAAAGGGCTATTGAAAACTTAGTAAAAGGTACTAAATGAACGGCAAGTTTCAATTCCTATTAGAGACTCAAGAAGAAGAACGCACAAAACCCCTACGCTTAGCAGGCTGGGGGGTTTTGTTAGAAAGCCGTTTTTAACGGCAACACGCAAAAATTAAGGACGTGAAAATAAAATGTACACTCCTAATATAACAAATGATAACGAAATATGGCAACAGATTTTAAGTAATCTCAATTTTAAAAGATTTAGTGATACAGACTATCGCCTTAAGGGAACTAACCCTATCTGTGGGTGTCCCAGTGATTCAAGTAATAACTCGCCTGCTACAAGTATTAACCCTGAAAAGAATACTGGGTTATGCTACAAATGCGATAAGGGCTTTAATTTATATGAATTAGCTAAGGCTATTGGGATTGTAGTACCTACTAAAAACAATGGTAATAATAAAAACTCAAGAAGAATAAGTAATGACATGCTAACAATAAGTGCTGAACAAATATATAAAACATCAAATGTAGACCACGAACTTATACAAAAATACTTTCAAACCAGAAGACTACAGCTATCAAATGAGTTTATAGACCAATTAGGGCTTAAAATTAATAGATATAACGGCAAAACATCTATTGTGATACCAATCATCAACCCTAAACAAGAAATTAAACAACTTTGTCAAATCTTTATAAGTACAAAAACAGGTGAAAAGGTAAAAACAGAACAAAATCTAAAAGGAAAAGGACTGTTAAGAAGAAATGATGGGAGTGCAGTTTATAAGTTTAATAAAGACCATAAGGAAGCACTTATCTTTGAAGGTATAGAAGATGCCCTAACCTATTATCTTTATGTTGAAGATGCTAAAGACAAAACGTTTATTGTTGTTTTTGGTGAAGGTAACTTTAAAAATGCCAATGCTCATTTAAAGCAGTTTGAGGTGGTAACAGCTATTTTAGATGACGATGCTTCCTCGCTTAACGGGGCTAAGAAGTTAGACAACAAAGTAAAGCTCCTCCAACCTACACTTAAAAAAGAAGATGGTTCTAAAATGGACTGTAACGATGCCTACAAGCTTGGTGTACTTAAGAAATGGGTTGATAGTTTACAGAAAATTGAAAGGGAATCTATAGATGCACCCTTTGATAAAAATAATTTACCATTTTGTTTTTGGTATGAAGAATTTGGAGATGGTAAACCTAAATTAAAAATCAATAGTAATTTATTATTAGAATTTCAAAAATCTGATGGTTTCTTTACAATGTTACAGGGGGAATTTCACGATAAAAAAATTCTTGTACGTCTTGAGGATAATAAACTAAAAGAATTTGATATTGCCGATATTCAAAGTAGACTTGTGAATCTTCACTTTAAAAAATTACCGTATAAAATATCTGAACATTTTATATTAGACGACTTAAAAGAACGATTCCTTAACGGTATAAATGTGTATGTATCACAACCAAGATTAAATGCGTTACCTCAACAAAAAATTGAATTACTAAGAGACGAAAAAAATAAATCATTTTTCTTTTTTGAGAATGGTGTTGTAGAAGTATCAAAAGAAGGTATAATATTAATACCTTATTCTCACATTGAAAAACCTATTTGGTCATCACAAATCATATCTTTTGAAATTAAAATTTTAACAGATATTGAGTTACATACTGCAATAGAGAGTTTTAACTTTTTTAAATTTCTGCAATGTATCTGCACACAACGTAATATTGATAACAATAATAAGAGTTTTGATTCTAAAAGATTTGGCTCTTTATTAACGGTACTTGGATATTTATTACATAACTTTAATGATGAAAGATATACAAAAGCCATTATTTTACTAGACACAGTATTCGATGGTGAACCAAATGGAGGAACAGGGAAAGGTATACTATGCCGAGCTATTAAGGAACTTCGTAAAGTAGTACGTATTGATGGTAAGAAAATTAACTTTGATGAAACCTTTGCCCTTGATTCATTAACTCTTGACACACAATTAGTTTGGTATGATGATGTAAATAAAAACTTCCCATTTATAAAGATTTTTTCGGATATTACAGAAAGTTATACACTTAAGCAGAAATTTAAGCAGACATTACAGTTTGAACAAAGAAATAATCCTAAAACTATTATATCAACTAATTATACCATTAAAGG
>JAGYWI010000085.1 GCA_018606805.1 Candidatus Magnetomicrobium cryptolimnococcus | reverse complement strand
TTACTTGCCGGAAAGGCAGGCATCGTAAACTTTTTATTGGAAATGAAAATAGATAAGAGCAGATTGTTAAGCATTGTAGAAGAGTCAAAGACCAACAGCTCCATAGAAATAGCGGCCTCAAATGCCGCCACAATTTTAAACGCTGGCAGGTTCTGCTTTTCAGGCCTCGATTTAAGTGGTGTATGTATCCCTGGAGCCGATCTGGCTGGTGCCGTGCTTGATAGCACGAACCTATCCAATGCAGATTTATGCGGTGTTAATCTTAGCAATGCCTTTCTTAGAAACACTAATCTGGCTAAAAGTCGTATGGAAGGCGTAACTTTTTATGGAATATCACACCTTGATATAACATCACTTTTTGGCAACTGCCACGGTGATGTTTACAGTATATCAATAAGCACAGACGGTACGAAGATAGTTAGCTCTAATGTTGACAATACACTATGTATATGGGATATGGCTACCGGTAGCCTGATTAAGACTTTGGAAAGCCACAAAAGGCCTGTTGATAGTACATCAATCAGTAAGGACAATACGAAAATCGTTAGCGCTAGTGGTGATAGCACACTACGTATATGGGATATGGCTACTGGCAACCTGATTAAGACTCTGAATGGACACGACGTGTGGGTTAACTGTGTTGCAATCAGTGCGGATTGTATGAAAATTGTCAGCGGTAGTGATGATGAAACCATACGTATATGGGATATGGCCACTGGTAAGCTTCTTAACACCATTAAAGAATGTGGTGGGTTTGTTTATAGTGTAGCAATTAGCACAGACGGTAATAAAATCGTTAGCAGTAGTAATGATAAAACCATACGCATATGGGATATGGCTGACGGCAGCCTAATTAATATTCTGAGTGGACACAGCGATAGAGTTAAAAGTGTGGCAATCAGTGCAAACGGTACGAAAATTGTTAGCGGTAGTTATGATAAAACCATATGCATATGGGATATGGCCGATGGCAGCCTTATTAATACTTTGAAAGGGCACTACGATAGTGTTAGAAGTGTCACAATCAACGCAAACGATACGAAAATTGTTAGCGGTAGTTATGATAGAACCATACGTATAAGATCGGAAGAGC
>JAGYWI010000006.1 GCA_018606805.1 Candidatus Magnetomicrobium cryptolimnococcus | reverse complement strand
AAAGGTTTTCCCCCACTCCTCTATCTTTTTTTTCTTCTTTTTTTCTTCTTTTTTCTTTTTTTTCTTTTTTTTTTTTTTTTTTTTTTTTTTTTTTTTTTTTTTTTTTTTTTTTTTTTTTTTTTTTTTTTTTTTTTTTTTTTTTTTTTTTTTTTTTTTTTTTTTTTTCTTTTTTTTTCTTTTTTTTCTTTTTTTTTCTTTTTTTTTTTTACAACACACATGCGCCTTGTCTTATAATATCAACACTACCATCATTTTCGACTTTAACTATAGTAGATGGCAAGCCTCCGGGTGTATTGCCACCATCTATGAGCAAATCAATGGTATTGCCGAAATAGTCAAAAACCATTTCAGGCGAGGTTGAAGGGGCATGTCCTGAGACATTAGCGCTTGTTGCTGTAATTGGAAAACTAACATTATTTGAAAAGTAGTAGGCAAAGGACTCACCCGGTATTCTTACAGCCACATGATTATCCGGTGAGCAAATGAAGGAGGATAGTCTTTGGTTTCCTTGAAAAAGTATTGTAAGTGGTCCTGGCCAATATTTATCAATTAATAAGCTGTGTATACATGACATATGTTCAGTAACTGCCTCAAGCACCTTAGCACTACCAACAATGAGTGGGAAGACCTTATCCGTCGGGCGTTTTTTTATGTGATAAATGCGCCTTAGTGCGTCGTCGTTATTGTATTTAGCGCCAAGGGCATAAAACGTCTCTGTTGGATAAGCAACGACCTTCCCATTTTCTATAAATTCGCTAGCCTTATTTACTGCATAATGGAGGCTTACTTTAAGTAAATCAAGTTTTATCAACGGTATCTCTACACAATCATCTTTAACTTTTCTGCCTCAAAGTGTGCAATAAGATTATCCAGTAATTCATCAATATAACCTTCTAGTACTTGTGCAAGCTTATGGAGTGTAAGTCCGATTCTATGGTCTGTTACCCGGTTTTGGGGGAAATTATAGGTACGTATACGTTCGCTCCTGTCACCGCTACCAACTTGTGATTTTCTATCGCTGGCGCGCTCTTGTTGGGTTTTTTCAAGCTCCATTTCATAAAGCCGTGAGCGTAGCACTTTCATAGCCTTATTCTTGTTTTTTAACTGTGAGCGCTCGTCTTGACACTGGACAACAACACCAGTTGGTATATGTACGATACGTATAGCTGAATAGGTTGTATTAACGCCTTGTCCACCAGGACCTGATGAGCAAAAGGTGTCTATACGTAGGTCTTTTTCATCAATTTTAATTTCAAAATCCTCAATTTCAGGTAGTACTGCAACTGTTGATGCTGATGTATGCACTCTACCTGAGCCTTCTGTAACAGGCACCCTTTGTACCCTATGTACCCCGCTTTCGTATTTAAGCCTACTGTATACTCCCTTACCAGATATACTAACAATGATTTCCTTATTGCCACCAAGCCCAGTTGGGTTTGAATTTATAACCTCGACCTTCCAGCGTTTCAATTCAGCGTATTTAGTGTACATCCGAAACAAATCGGATACAAATAAAGAAGCCTCCTCACCACCTGTACCAGCGCGGATTTCAATAATAACGTTTTTATCATCTCGTGGGTCTTTTGGTATCAACATGGTCATCAGAGTGTTTTCTATGATAGGTTTTTTATCTTTAAGCTCTTCAAGCTCCACACGTGCAAGTTCTTTTAAGTCCGGGTCGCCTCCGGATTTTAGTATATCTTCAGCCTCTTCTATACCATCAAGCGCTTTTTTATACTGTCTTATTTGTTCAATAAGAGGCTCTAATTCGGCTCTTTCCCGCGAATACTTCTCAAACTCCTTATGTGATGACACTATGTGAGGATCTGCTAATTTCAAATTAATTTCATCATAGCGCTCTTCTATTTGTTGTAGTTTATCTAAAACCTTCAACTCAGACATTGCTTAACAACCTCCCCTTTAATATTCCCACAATTATCACTTAAAGGAGTAACTTCGGTTAATGCCCTAAGGGCTACTTCTATTTGTTTATCGCTGGGTTCTTTAGTTGTTATATACTGTAACAAAAGACCTGGTTGTATTAAAAACCGCACTATTGGATTATTAGAAGCCTTATCAGAAAGCTTTAATATTTCATACGAAATGCCAGCTATTAATGGTATAAAGAGCACCCTTGATAAGAATTTATAGAGAAAATCCCACTCCTTTGGAATCAGTGTAAACACTATTATGCTGATTATCATAACGATAAAGAGAAAACTAGTTCCACAGCGTGGATGTCTTATCCCAAATTTCTTAATGTTGTCTATATCCATACCTGTTCCGGCTTCATAAGCAAAAATCACCTTATGCTCAGCCCCATGGTATTCAAACACCTTTTTTATATCATCCCACATACTAATTAAAAGCACATAGAGTAAGAAAAACAACACCCGTATGATACCATCAATAAAATTAAACCAAAAAGAGCTATTTTCAATGACGGCTATCACATGTGCTAAAAGTTTTGTTATATAAAGGGGGAGAAATATAAATATACCAATGCCAATAACAAATGAAACTACTATAGTAACGGCAAACATCAGCGGTGTTATATTTTGTCCACCCTCATCCTCATCATATGCCTTTGATGCCGAATAATCGAGCGCCTTTATGCCAAGCACCATAGCTTGAAACAAAGCCACGCAACCCCTAACGACAGGCAATTTCAACACCTTTGGCAGCGGCGCAAGGTTTTCCCTCTTAACATGTATCTGCCCCTTTGAATCTCTTACAGCCACAGACCAAGCGTCTTTTGATTTCATCATGACACCTTCTATGACAGCTTGACCACCTATTTTCATAACTTCAAACCCCTCCTCAATAGCGTCCAAGATACGTTTCCCCTAAGTTTTTTCTAAAAGGAGCCAACAGTAGCCAAAAGAAGCCAAGATAAGATTGCTAAAAACCCCACACAATTATTTTTTAGAAGCGGTAGCCGGTTTTTTCTTTGCTGGCTTTGGTGCTTCGGTTCCGGTCTTTGGTTTGGGTTTTGGCTTAGTCTTTACAGCTACAGGTTTTGGTTTTTCCTGCACTACGGCGGCTTTGACCGGTTTTTCCGGTACTTGAGCATATTTTTTCTTAAACTTCTCAACCCGCCCTTCTGCATCAACAATCTTCTGTTTGCCAGTAAAAAACGGGTGGCACTTGGAACAAATATCTACGTTTATAGCTGGCTTGGTTGAACGTGTCATAAACGTATTGCCGCAGGCACATACTACTTTTACCTCTTTATATTGTGGATGTATTCCTTCTTTCATTGATATAGCCTCCTGATTTACTTTTACAAAGATTTTATTATAAAATAATTTACTTAATATATCAACTACAAAAAAATAATGGACCTGACTCATCCAAAAATAATCTTCTGGGGCGGGAGTGTGATGGCAAGGCATTAAGTTAAGCATAGTAAATGTGGAAGGATAACTAAAGAGGTAACAAGACAAAAGTTTTCGAAAATGGTTTTCCTCCGCAAATATCTTTACTTAACTAATGGCCTTACTTAATGGTATTACCTATATTAAGTATAAATGGCAGGCAATGGCTCTACCATTATATTCTTTTAATACAGGTTGGACCAGTTCGCATTGCTTTAGACGTTTAGGGCATCTTGGATGAAATGGGCAGCCTTTTGGTATATTTAAAGGGCTTGGGGTGTCTGTCTTATCATCATAACCGTTAGAGGAATTTTGTAACCTATTTATTTTTGGAATACAGTTAAGTAGCATTTCAGTATAAGGGTGCATTGGCTTTGAAAATAGTTCTTCACTTGGTGCTTGTTCAACTATTTTCCCAAGATACATGACCCCTACTTCATCGCTAAAGTATTGCACGATATTTAAATCATGACTTATAAATAGAAAAGACAATGAGTTTTTAACCTTTAATTCTTTAAGTAAGTTGAGGATTTGTGCTTGTATTGATACATCTAAAGAAGAAAGCGGTTCATCCGCTACGATAACACCCGGACTTAGTGCTAGAGCTCTTGCTATGCAGATTCTTTGACGTTGACCACCGCTAAACTCGTGGGGATAGCGGTTCATTACTGAGTGATTTAAGCCAACTTGGTCTAAAAGTGTAGCTACTCGTTCTTTGTACATCTTAACTGGAACAGTTTTGTGCACTTTTAATGGCTCTGATAGCGTGTCATATATGCGCATCCTTGGGTTTAGAGATGCAAAGGGGTCTTGAAATATAATTTGCACAAAACGCCTGTATGCCTTCAAGTCTTTGCCTTTTAAGGTAGAAATATCTCTATTATTAAAAAAGATAGTACCAGCTGTTTTTTCTGTAAGCAACAATATTGTACGTGCTACTGTAGATTTTCCACAGCCGCTTTCCCCCACAAGGGCAAAAACCTTGTCCTTTTTTATTTTAAAACTTACGTCATCTACAGCCTTTAAAATATTTTTTCTACCCAAAAAACCGCTTCTGGTTGTGTAATACTTTTGCAAATTTAAAACCGAGACTATTTCTAAGCCATTTTCCACAAATGTTCTCCTGCCCTGATACACCGTACATAATGCTCATCGGAAACTGGCATTAAGTCTGGCTCCTGTTCCTTACAGGCTTCTAAAGCAAATAAACACCGGTTTGAAAACTTACAACCTTCCGGCAGATTATCAGGCCTTGGTACTATACCGGGTATTGGGCTTAGTGGTATGTTTTTATTAACTGGTAGGGATTTTAAAAGCCCAATTGTGTAAGGGTGTCTTGGGTTTTTAAATAACTCAATAGTCTTAGCTGTTTCTAAAAACCTGCCAGCATACATCACACAAACCCTATCTGTATTTTCATACACGATGCCAAGGTCGTGCGTTATTAGCAAAATGGACATCCCCATATCTTTTTTGATTTTGTCTATGAGTTTCAGTATTTGTGATTGTATTGTAACATCAAGTGCGGTGGTTGGCTCATCGGCTATTAAGATAGCAGGTGTACAGGCTATGGCCATGGCTATCATGACCCGTTGACGCATACCACCTGATAGTTGGTGTGGGTAGTCCTTGACTCGGAGCTCTGGTGAGGGGATTTTGACTGCATTTAGTAATTCAACAGCCTTTGTCATTGCTTTGCCTTTATTAAACCCCTTGTGAGTCATTAATACCTCTGCTATTTGGTAGCCAATTGTAAATACCGGGTTTAACGATGTCATAGGCTCTTGAAATACCATAGATATTTGATTACCCCGTAGTTTTCGCCGTTGTTCACCTGATAGGGTAGTTAGATTTTGACCGTTAAAGATAATTTCGCCTTCACTGTATGCGTTATTTGGCAGTATGCCCATCAGTGAATACGCTGTAATGCTCTTTCCACAACCGCTTTCACCAACTATGCCAAAGATTTGACTTGGCTCTATCTCAAAACTTACTGTGTTGACCACTTGTATATCCTTTTTGTAAGCAAAAGCTTTTTGTGTATCATTTGTGTTTCGTTTAAAAAACACACTCAAATCTTTTACTTTTAAAAAAGACATATCCTTCACTTAAGCTTAGATGTTTGATATATAATTATTGTTTTCAATTGTATCCTTAATGTGTTCAAGCCTTTTATTTTTTCCCTCAATATATATACTGATTATATCGAACCTTACTGATTGGGTTAGTTTTTGACTCTTTAAATAATAGAGGGCAGTTTTTAGTATTTTTTGTTTTTTTCTATTATCTACAGCTTCAAATGGTAGACCATACAGGTTACTGCGCCTAGTCTTTACCTCAACAAACACTATTTGTCCGCGCTCGCGCGCTATAATATCAATCTCCCCAACAGGCGCCCTGTAGTTTTCCTTTATAATTTCATAACCCAACCCTATTAAGTACTTTTTAGCCAGTTTTTCACCGTATTTACCTGTTAACAGGTTTTTCAAATTAAAATTTGCCAATTTCATATGAAATTACTATTAATATTTCTAACTCTATTTTGTTATTATATAGATTATAAACACTTATATCTAAATAGTGCAAGATTTGACAGGGGAAAAAATTTAATTTATACTTATTATGCTGAAATATCAATGCCTTAGAAGAAATAACAGTTGTCATTTATATTAAGGAAAGTAAAAAGGAATGCCTAAAATAGCTGTGCCTAAAATAGCTGTAATTGATGGTCAAGGTGGAGGTATCGGCAGCGTCATCGTTAAGCGTTTGCGGGAAGACTACGGTGATAAGATAGAACTCTACGCACTTGGAACAAATGCTACAGCTACGGCATCTATGCTAAAGGCGCGGGCAAATAAAGGTGCTACAGGGGAAAACGCTATAGTGGTAAATGCACCGCTTATGGATGTAATAACAGGTCCACTTTCAATTGTAATGGCTAATGCTATGATGGGGGAGTTAACGCCTAAGATGAGTGAGGCTATATCATCGGCTAAAGCAAGGAAGGTGCTTTTGCCTATAAATCAAGAGGGGGCTTTTATTGCAGGGGCTCTCAAAGAGCCTTTACCTCATATGGTTGAGTATTTAGTGGAAATCATTAAAAGTATTGTGGAGGTATAGTTTATGTGTGAGGCTAATGCTTATGTTTATGATAAAGATGGTAAAGAGGTGCTTTATCTAGAAAACGTAGACCTAATACGACCTGAGGAAGGAAAGCTTTTTTTGCGTAACCTATTTGGTGAACAGAAATTTTATGATGGGAAGATCAAGGAGATTTCCCTTATCAAACATAAAATAATACTTGACTAATGGGGTTTAAAGATAATCACAGACTATATAACTAGTATAACGAGCCATTTGAGGTGGCAAGATGCCGTTGACATCTTAATTGTATGGGTGGTGCTATATAGGGTTTTTTTATTTATAAGAGGCACAAAGGCACTACAGATGTTAATTGGGCTTAGTCTATTGTTTTTTGCATCCATAATGGCAAGCTATCTTAATCTTTATACCCTGGATAGACTCATAAGGGGAATATGGGAGTATTTTATGATAGCGTTAATAGTTTTATTTCAACCTGAAATACGACGGGCGCTGGCCCAAATGGGAGAGGCTTCGTTTTTAACCCTAACGCCTGCTGAGGAGCTAAAATCTCTTGATGAAATCGTAAAGGCGGCTGCCTCGTTATCAGCACGCAAGATTGGCGCTCTCATGGTTTTAGAACGAGAAAATAGTTTAAACGATTACATAGAAATAGGTACGGCTGTTGATTCGAAGGTATCCAGAGAGCTTATATTGAGTGTATTTCACCCAACCTCACCAATACATGACGGTGCTATTGTTATTAAAAGTAATAGGATAGTGGCGGCCGGGTGTTTTTTGCCAATAACACTACGCCACGATATTGATAAGGCTTTTGGTACAAGGCACCGGGCAGCCCTAGCCATTACTGAAGAGACTGATTGTGTGGCTGTTATCGTTTCTGAAGAAACTGGAGATATTTCTATATCTACAAGTGGAGATATTAATAAAAAACTTGATATGACACAATTGCGGGCTAATTTAACAACACTATTTACATCAAAAAGGACTGTTGGGATTTGAATTTCAAAGAGATTTTTACTAATAATATTGCCCTTAAATCATTAGCTCTGCTTGCTTCATTATTACTGTGGTTTTTTGTTACTATGAAGGGTCTATCGGAAACTATACTGGAATTACCTGTTGAGTATAAAAAGGCACCAAAGGGGTATGAAATTAAAAGTACGAGTACTAATTTTGTACAGGTAAAAATTAAGGGGCACGAGAGTTTAATTAAAAGTCTGTCTCCTAAAGATGTAAGCATTTTTTTAGATTTATCTGAAAAAAGCGGAGAGGAACGCATTTACTACATTGACAAAAACAATTTTAAAATGCCTTTTTCTTTGACTGTAACCAAAATAGTACCACCGTATGTTATTGTTGAACTTGAAAAAATCGTACAAAAAATGTTTACAGTAAAACCCGTTATCACCGGTACGCCTAGAAGTGGTTATCATATTGAAAGTATAACGGCTTTTCCTGAAAGTGTTTCGTTGGAAGGAGGGGAGAGGGTTTTTCAAGAGATTTCATCTTTAGAAACCGAGCCGGTTGATATATCTGGTGCTGACTCTACTGTTGAAGAATATGTTTTTTTAAATCTTAGAACCAATTCCATACATAGCAGAAATGAAAAGATCAAGGTTAGAGTTAACATTAGTGAAGACAATAAGGTAAAAATATTACAAATAAGACCATTTTTAAAAGGCGTTGTTAAAGATGGCTACCACATTACGAGTGTGACGGTTAAACCAAGTGAGGTTTCAATAGAGGGACCTCCAAAGGAGGTTGACTCAGTTAAGTTTATAATGACAGAGGCTATTATTTTAGACAATCTGGAGACTCCTTTTGAAAAAGAGGTTTTATTAAATATTGAAAATAAAAGCCTAACGAGTAAGACTGAGAAGGTTACTGTGAAAATTAATATTAATGTTAATGGAGATTCTTAAGATATGAAACTTTTCGGAACAGATGGGATTAGAGGGACGGTTAATCAATACCCTATAACGGCGGAGATGGTCGTTAAGATTGGTATGGCAGCAGGCATAGCACTTCATAAAAATTATGGTAAAAATATGATTCTTATAGGTAAGGATACGCGTATTTCAGGCTATATGCTTGAGTGTGCGCTAACGTCCGGGTTGTGTTCAGTTGGAATGAATGTTACCCTTGTCGGACCAATACCAACGCCGGGTATTGCCTTTTTAACAAAAACCCTTCGTTTCGATGCCGGCATTGTTATATCTGCCTCTCACAATCCTTATCAAGATAATGGCATTAAGATTTTCGACAACACCGGCTTTAAACTACCAGATGCAAAAGAAACAGAAATAGAAAGCATGGTGCTTGATAGCACCTGTGACTGTAAGTTGCCAGCAGGCGGGCTTATCGGTAAGGCATTTCGTCTTGAAGATGCCACTGGCAGGTACATTGAATATGTGAAGTCTACTATTCCTAAAACGCTTATGCTGGATGGGTTGAAGGTTGTTATAGATAGCGCCCACGGGGCGGCATATAAGGTAACACCAACGCTGCTTGATGAGTTGGGCGCAAGTGTGATAAGTGTAGGGGATGAGCCAGACGGTAAAAACATAAATGCACAATGTGGTGCTTTGTGTATTGAAAACCTGTCAGCACTTGTTAAAAAGCACGGTGCACACGTCGGGATAGCCCATGACGGTGATGCCGATAGAACGCTTTTTTGTGATGAACACGGACGTGTTATTGATGGAGATATGTTGATGGCTGTTTGGGCTATGGATTTGGCAAAAGAGGGACGTCTTGCCAAAAACACTGTTGTTTCCACTGTTATGAGCAACTTGGGTTTTGAGCACTACCTTGCAAGAAATGGCATAAGTCTAATCCGTACGAAGGTAGGCGATAGATATGTTGTTGAAAATATGTTAGCAAATGGCTATAACTTTGGAGGGGAGCAGTCTGGACATATTGTGTCTCTTCAACATAACACAACTGGAGATGGACCTATATCGGCAATACAAATATTAAATATCATGACAAAAACAGGCAAGACCTTGGCAGAGCTAACCGCCGATATTACACTGTATCCGCAGGTTTTGAAAAATGTTAAGGTTACAAGACGTATTGCCATTGAAAGCTGTCCGGAAATCATGAGATGTATAAAGGACTGTGAGAGTGAACTGAGTGGCTCAGGGCGCGTGTTGGTACGCCCATCAGGGACTGAACCTAAAATACGGATTATGGTTGAAGGTACGGATGATGGGCAGATTAACACTATCGCAGACAACATTGCCACTACCATTGTTGACTGTATGTCTTGATGTGGATATTAGCTCCTTTTATAATAGGGGCAGTTAGTTTTCATGTTTATCAATATTTCCCAATAATTACGTGTGGTTTTTGGCTCATCTTCATATGTGTTAGATACAATGCTACTTTATTTAGAACTGCCGTAATTTTTTTGTGCGGTTTTTTATATGCCTTCTTAAGGACTACCCCTGAACCAAGCACGGAAATAGCCCCTGTGGGATTTTGTCCAGGGGGGTTTTATATTGAGGGGGTGTTTATATCCATACCGGAAAAATCTATGTATGGCTTTTACCATAACTTTTTAATTCATAACATATCTGTTGCACAGGAAGGTACCTCTGAGTGTTCCCTTACAACAATAAATCAAACGCTCCCTAAATATGTTACTGTTTTTAATAAACATGCCTTCTCCCCAGGTGAAAAAGCCAAACTCCTTGTAAAATTCAAAATTATAAAGGGCAGATTAAATCCAGGCGGTTGGGGTAAAGGCGTAAAATTAATTGGATATATTAAAAAAAGCTATAATCTTAAAAAGCCCCCTGGACGGTGGGATTATCCAATTGAACGTTTACGTTATAAGATAGTCCAGTATCTACAGGGGAATTTACGAACTGATATTGCTGGTTTTTTGGAATCAATTACGATTGGCTACAGGGGAAACCTATCAGTATCTATTCAGGAAAGCTTTAAACGCACGGGTATTTATCATATTTTAAGTATTTCAGGTACTCACTTTTCTGTTTTAAATTTATTTATATTTATGATAATTTTAAGAGGTTTTGTTTATCAACTTCCTTATAAATTTATAGAGAGCCTATCAATTTATATAACACCAAAGCAGTTGGCTGCCCTTATAAGCATCCCATTTTTATTTTTATATTTAATAGCCTCTGGGCTTATGTATCCAAGCCTTCGGTCTTTTATTTTTGTTAGCATAATGTTTCTTGCATTAGTCTTTGGCAGGCTTTGCAATTGGAAAAACATGCTGATTCTTACTATTTTTATTATTGTATTAATAGAACCAGACTGTTTACTATCCCTATCCTTTCAGTTATCCTTTCTTTGTGTGACTATTATTTTTATAGTTTCACAAAAATTACTCTGTAAAGAGAGCCCCATACGTTTTCTTATACACATATACAATATGTTTTTTATATCATTAGCAACAAATGTTGTAACAATGCCTTTAACTGCATATTATACACACAATATATCGCTAATTGCCCCAATTGCTAATTTAATAGTTATACCGCTTACATGTATGGTAATACTACCGCTTAGCCTTATAGGTTCAGCAGTGTTTCTTATAAGCGGATACTTTCCATTTATTAGTGTGCTTGAGTGGCTCTGCAAATTGACTATAGGATTAGTCAAAATATTATCATCTATCCCATGGTTTTCAACAAATCTGAGGGCTTTTCCGCTTATATTTGTAGTCATGTTTTATCTATCACTAATATTGTTCTTTTTGCCTCACATTAGGACATTTGCTGTTTTTATTTTATGTTTAACAGTATGTATATTAATTACCTTTTATATTTATACAAAAAATGATACTATGCGTGTAACATTTTTGGACGTAGGTCAAGCAGACAGCGCTGTTGTGGAAACTCCGGCAAATAAGATAATTGTAATAGATACCGGAAGAAACGGCAAAGAAGTCGAGGCTTTTCTTAAATACAGGGGCATAAACACAATAGACCTTATTATAATTAGCCACTATGCTGTTGATCACAGCGGAGGATTAAAACGGCTACTTGAAACCTTTAAGGTAAAAACCATTATGGATAATGGCACACCAAAAAACATTACCGTCAACAGTATAAAGCCCAAGCGGGGACATGTCCTATCCATAGGCGAAACACGCATAACTATACTCAATCCTGCTAATATAACTAAAAACAATAACGGCTCCGTAGTTGTAAAAATTGGCAATTTTCTATTTACCGGAGATATAGGAAAACGTATAGAGAATGAGTTATTATCCCTTGCTATTAAATCTCAAATACTTAAAATAGCCCATCATGGCAGTAATAGCTCCACTTATAAAGATTTTATCAAAAATGTATCACCTAAATACACAGTTATTAGCGCTGGCTTGGGAAACAACTATGGTCATCCACATAGAGATGTACTAAAAAGACTAAATGGTACTACAAAGTTTATAACGTACCGAGACGGAGCCATTTCTTTCACTGAAAATCAGTATAAAATCTATTCAGGCTGGGGATTTAAACGCCAAACAGTAAGTCCTCCAGCAGTAAATCCGATAAATGAACTTAATAATATTAGGATGCTTTTTAGCATTTGGTAATTAATAGGGAAATATAGCGCATTTAGATTTGATAAAAACACTAGAACATTAAGAAGCCAACCCTAAGGTGGACTGATTTGTCAAGACCGTTTTTTTTATTTTTAGTTTACCTCTAAACGTTATTTTAAAAATAACTTACATTATTTGTCCGATTTATGAATATTTCCCTCCACTTTGAACGCCAACTGTTACTTGCGACACAGCCTTAATGACAAGGTAGGGTCAGAATTATTACCAAAATTAATGAAACTATTGTTTAATCAATATTTATGCCGAACAGCATTAAAGGGAAACCGTTTTTTATTTTTCCTGTCCAAATTCTTCAGCCCATTATAGTTTGCAAAAATAATAGTTGTATTTTTCTCATTACTCATGCAAAATAATGTTTTTGGGTTCAAGGGTGTAGAGGTACACCTCCCTATTATTTTTAAGGAGTTAGAATTATTATGGATATTACTATTGTTGGGACTGGTTATGTTGGGCTTGTAACTGGCACATGTTTTGCTCAAATGGGGAATAACGTCATTTGTGTAGATGTTGATGAAAATAAGATAAATAGTTTAAAAAATGGGATTATTCCAATATACGAGCCAGGACTTGAGTTGATGGTTAAGGAGTTAACACAACGACAAGCCCTTCGGTTTACTACTAATATAAAAGAGGCACTTGTAGAGTGTAGTGCGTGTTTCATAGCAGTGGGAACTCCTATGGAAGAAGACGGCAGTGCTGACTTAAAATATGTCCTTCAGGTTGCAAGAGAAATCGGACGCTTGATAGACCACTACATTGTAGTAGTTAATAAATCAACAGTGCCGGTTGGCACAGCCGAAAAGGTTCGAAATACTATTGAAAAAGAGTTGATAAGTAGAGGGGTAAATATAAATTTCGATGTTGTGTCAAATCCGGAATTTCTAAAAGAAGGGGCTGCCGTAGAGGATTTTACAAGACCTGATAGAGTAGTTATAGGCACTGATAGTCAACAGGCACTTGAAATCATGAAAGAGATATATGCCCCTTTTACTATGAATCATGACCGTCTTATCATCATGGACGTTAGAAGTGCTGAGATGACTAAGTATGCTGCAAATGCAATGCTTGCAACTAAAATATCCTTTATGAATGAAATAGCCAACATATGCGAATGCGTAGGGGCTGACGTTAATAAAGTAAGAATCGGTATTGGTAGTGATAAACGAATTGGCTATAGTTTTATATATCCGGGGGCTGGATATGGCGGGAGCTGTTTTCCGAAAGACGTAAAGGCACTTCAAAAACTGGCACTTGAACATAACTATCACCCTAAAATAATCACCGCTATCGAGGAAGTAAACGAAAAGCAAAAACTGGTGATTTTTGATAAAATCATCGGACGCTTTGGTAATGATTTAACCGGCCTTACATTTGCTATTTGGGGGCTTTCGTTTAAGCCTGAAACTGATGATATGCGTGAAGCAGCTAGTTTATCTATTGTAACAAAACTTATACACCACGGTGCACACATTAAAGCCTATGACCCAAAGGCTATGGATATAGCACAAAATTGTTATTTTAAAAACTTTACTAATATCGAATATGTTAACTCTAAATATGTTGCCTTGTTTGGCGCTGATGCCCTTATTCTTATTACGGAGTGGAAGGAGTTTAGAAGTCCCGATATTGATGAAATAGCTAAATCGCTTAAAAATAAAATCATATTTGATTGCAGAAATCAGTATAATAGTCAGAGGCTTATGCAAGCAGGCTTTGAATACTATCAGATTGGCGTAAGGACGCAAATATAAAACTATGAAAAAACGAATATTAGTTACCGGAGGGGCTGGCTTTATAGGCTCTCATCTTTGTGAAAGACTACTTTTAGAAGGACATGAAGTCATTTGTGTAGACAATTTTTTTACAGGTAATAAGGCTAACATTGTCCACCTTTTAACTAATCCATACTTTGAAGTGCTAAGACACGACATATGTTTTCCACTATACGTAGAAGTTGATGAAATATATAATCTAGCATGCCCTGCCTCACCAATACATTATCAGTTTGACCCTGTGCAGACGACTAAAACGTCAGTACACGGCAGTATCAATATGCTTGGGCTTGCTAAACGTGTAAAGGCTAAAATTCTCCTTGCTTCAACAAGCGAGGTCTATGGCGACCCGCACATACATCCGCAGTCGGAGGACTACTGGGGCAACGTTAACCCTATTGGCTACAGGGCATGTTATGATGAAGGAAAACGCTGTGCTGAAACACTCTTTTTTGACTACAATCGTCAGCATAAATTAAAAATCAAGGTTGCTAGAATTTTCAATACCTACGGGCCACATATGCACCCAAACGATGGCAGGGTCGTTTCTAATTTTATAGTCCAAGCCCTTGAAGGCAAAGACATTACTGTATACGGAGATGGTAGCCAAACCAGAAGCTTTTGCTACGTGGACGACCTTGTTGATGGACTTATTAAACTGATGAACTCACCGGATGATTTTACAGGACCAGTTAATCTTGGCAATCCAGAGGAGTTTACCATTTTAGAGCTTGCAAGTATGGTTATTGAAAAAACTGCTACAGGTTCAAAGATAGTTTTTAAAGAGTTGCCACCAGATGACCCCAAGCAGCGCAAGCCAAATATTTCACTTGCTATGAAGGCACTTAGCTGGTATCCAACTATTAAAGTGGACACAGGTATAGTAAACACTATTAATTACTTTAAAGCCATACTGTAAATAGTCCATGAAGCTTATATCAATAGTGATACCAGCATATATGGAAGAAAAAAATGTTTCAAGACTTTATAAACGTCTTGAGGAAGTTACTGGCTCTATTAAAAATTACCGATGGGAATACATATTTGTAAATGATGGTAGTAGAGATGGCACTTTTATGGAGCTTGCATATTTAGCTAAGTCTGACAGTAAGGTTAAGGTTATAGATTTTGCAAGAAACTTTGGCAAAGAAATAGCCTTAAGCGCCGGTGTTGAGGCATCTTCAGGCGAAGCAGTTATAACAATAGATGCAGACCTTCAACATCCGCCTACTCTCATACCACTTATGATTGAAAAATGGGAACAAGGCTTTGAGGTTGTTGCTACTATCAGGAAAGAAACTGAACAAAAAACTAGACTAAGACAGCTTGCCTCCATCATCTATTACTGGCTGATGGCTATGATCTCGGATGTCCGCATGGTGTCGCAAACCACGGATTTTCGTTTGATTGATAAAAAGGTGGTTGAAGTCTTTAGAACTATAACCGAACGCTCGCGAATGTACAGAGGGATAATTGACTGGATGGGATTTAAAAAAGAGTTTTTGGAATTTACCGCAGATGCTCGCACTGATGGGCAACCAGTCTATTCCTATAAACAGCTATTTAAACTTGCTATTAATAGTATAACGTCCTTTTCACTATTTCCCTTAAAGCTAGCTGGTTTTCTTGGCCTTATCATTACAATATTTAGTGGTTTCCTTTTTACAGTAATTGCTGTATCTCGGTTTGTTCTTGGTAGTGGCTACTTTTCCCCTATTTCCATAGTTGTAGTGTCAAATACCTTTCTTGCCGGTATTACCTTGATTTGTCTTGGGCTAATTGCCCTTTATATCGGGAACATACATAATGAAGTTATAAACCGCCCTATGTATATAGTTAGGGAACGACTAAATTTTAATGATAAGGAAGAAAAACCTCTCCGCTGAAATGCCAACTCCCCCTTCCCTTTCTAAAAACCACGGTTTATTTAAAACCTCCTCACTCCTATTCATTGCCCTTATAATAGCAAATCTCTTCAACTATCTCTTCCAGCTTACTATGGGAAGACTCCTTTCAGTTAAAACCTTTGGGGAATTAAATGCCTTTAGTGCCATTTTTATGATTTTGACAATACCATTTATGAGCTCAACCAACTACTTAGCTAAAAACATTGCACACAACTGTACCACCGATGAAATACAAAAGACAAAGGCACTTATCGCAAGTAGCTTAAAAATCCACTTACTAATCGCTCTTTTAATAATAATATACGGTGTTACACTTTCGCACTACATGGCTAATTATCTAAAAATTGAGCAAATACTCCCAGTCATTCTACTTTTTGTAAGCATTAGCACATACATCATAATTCCACTAAATACCGGCATATTGCAAGGGTTTCAGATGTTTGGTATGCTTGCATTTATTTCATCAGCACCATTTTTGTTTAAATACGTGTTTTGTGTCTTAGCCGTAATTGTAGATACTGGCCTTAGCGGCATTATGGTTGGACTTACACTTTCATCAATAATTACCGGCTGTATTACATTTATCCCAATAAAAAAAACACTTAATAAAGCCACCTATCCACCTAACACTACTAACACTACTAAAACTACTCACACTACAGATAAAACATACATTATTTATATTATTGCAACAAATCTTGCCTTTGCCATTATAACCCAATCAGACATAGTTATAGCCAAATACTACTTTACACCACAAGAGGCAGGCATTTTCAGCTCGGCATCAGTCATAGCTAAGATCGTCATGAACCTCCCCGCAGCCATAGTGCTTGCACTATTTCCGATGGTGGCATCAGGTAAATCTAAAAATGAAAGCACCCTCCCCTATCTTATTGAGGCACTTGTCATAACCATATTACTTTCAGGTGGTTGTACATTAGTATTTTACTTATTTCCGGATATACTTGTCTTTGTGTTTTTTGGCAAAAAATTCATAACAGCAAGCCCACTAATAGGTACTTATTCACTATCCATGCTACCAGTAGCCCTTACGATGATAATCATAAATTACAATATGGCAAGGGGTGATAAAACATTTGTGTTTGTCATAGTTTTTTTTGCTATAGTAGAGCTTATTGGCTTTGTACTTTACCATAACTCTGTGCAGTCTTTAATAAAAGTAATTTTATTTAGTAGTATATTTTGCAATGTTGCATTATTTACCCTGCTTGCTTTACAATATTACCTATATGGAAAAACCAAAAAAGATTGACATTATAATTCCAGTAAAAAGGATTAACGACTATATCTATGAATCCGTACCAATAATCCTTAATCTAAAGTACGATAACTACTCTATCGTAATATTGCCGGATGAGGTAGATAACGAAAAAGAGCTATCCCCCCTTATGGAAAAGGCTGGAAGTACTGATAATCAAAGCAAAATACAGATAATAGAAACTGGACCAATCGGACCTGCTGAAAAACGAGACCTCGCCATAAAACACTGCGATGGCGATATTTTAGCATTTTTAGATGACGATGCCTACCCAAGGGAGGATTGGCTTACAAATGCAGTACAACACTTTACCACCCTAAAGGTGGGTGCTGTTGGCGGGCCTGCGATAACGCCGCCACACGATACCTTCTGGCAAAAGGTTTCTGGGGCTGTTTTCTTAAGTACCCTTAGTGGTGGCAACCCCGACCGCTATTGGTCGGGTAACGAACGTAAAGAGGTTGACGATTGGCCATCCGTTAACCTGCTCGTTAGAAAAGACCTGTTTAGGGCTATTGGCGGTTTTAACTCAAAATACTGGCCTGGCGAAGACACCAAGCTGTGTCTTGATATTACATATTTTGGTAAAAAAATTATTTATGACCCTGAGGTTATAGTTTGGCACCACAGGCGCGAAGGACTCGATAGACATCTTAAACAAATTGCAGGCTACGGATTGCACCGAGGTTTTTTTGCCCGTGTCTATCCGGAAAATTCACGCAAATTCAAATATTTTATACCAAGTTTGTTTGTTTGTTTTCTCTTTGCCGGCTTTATCTTCCAATTTCTGAATAACCCGCTAATTAACTCCATATATTACCTTGGTATTGGCGCATACCTGTTTTCCTTATCTGCAGCCTTTTATCAAATATACAAAAAAACCGAAAGCCTTCTTGTTTCAACTGCAAGTACCGGCTATATCTTCTTAACCCATATATGGTATGGAATAAACTTTATAAAAGGATTCCTAACAAAGAAACTAAAAAGTAAACTTCGAGAATAACTATGAAAATCTCTATATCCTATCCCCCTTTAGAATCAAATCGCGGAACTCCACTTTTAAGCCAAAACCGCCAATTTCAATGGTTTCACAAAGCCACCTTCATATACCCAATGGTGCCAGCCTATGCCGCCACACTTTTAAAGCAAAACGGCTACGATGTCTTCTGGGATGATGGTATTGCAGAAAAACTTTCATATCAAATGTGGAGTGAACGCCTTAAAAAAGAAAACCCTCAGCTTATCGCTATGGAAACTAAAACCCCGGTTGTTAAAAAACACTGGGAAATAATATCCGATATAAAAACAAATCTGCCTGACTCAATAGTTGTGTTAATGGGAGACCACATTACCGCCCTACCAGAGGAATCTTTAGAAAATTCTAACGCAGATTACTGTCTTAGCTCAGGTGATTACGATTTTTCTCTACTTAGCCTTTGCAACTTCCTCTCCAAAGGCGACCCCCTATGCGGTGGTTGGTACTTTAAAGACCAAAACGGCAATATTAAAAATACCGGTCAACAAAACCTCTCAGCAAATGACCTAAACCTCTTGCCACACATAGATAGACAACTAACCAAATGGCAGCTCTACGCTTACGAAAACGGTAATTTTAAGTATACCCCCGGCACTTACACAATGGCCGGTCGCGACTGCTGGTGGGGCAAGTGCACCTTCTGCTCTTGGACAACACTGTTTCCAGCCGGTAAGTTTAGAACTATTAAACCCGCCCGCCTCCTCGATGATATTGAAAAAAACCTAATTCCGCTTGGCATTAAAGAAATCTTTGACGATACCGGCTGCTTTCCAGCAGGTCAATGGCTGATTAAATTCTGCGAAGGGTTTATAGAAAGAAGCCTCTATAAAAAAATATCCTTCTCTTGCAATATGCGCTTTGGTGTCCTTAAACAAAAACACTACGATTTGATGGCAAAGGCAAACTTCCGTCTAGTCCTCTTTGGCATAGAATCCGCCAATCAAGAAACTATTGACAAAATAGATAAAAAAATCAATATACAAAACATCCCCTCCGAACTACAATTGAAAAACATTGCAAATAAAACATACAAAGGGTGCATAAGCCCCCACGTTACAACAATGATAGGCTACCCATGGGAAAACTATGCCGATGCTAAAGCCACTATAGACTTCACCAAAGCCCTATTCAATAAAGGATTAATAGATACCCTGCAAGCTACAATTGTAATTCCCTACCCCGGTACACCACTTTTTAAGGAAGCTAAGGAAAAAGGCTGGCTGGCTACTGAGGATTGGAATGATTTTGATATGCGTCAACTGGTGTTTAAAGGTAAAATTACAACGAAGGAGGCGATGGAACTAACACAAGGTATTTATAAAAGCTTTATCGTACCGGGTTTTATAATAAGAAAACTCCTATCAATACGCTCACTTAATGATTTGAAATATCTGATAGTAAGCGGGGTAAGAGTCATCTCTCACCTACTCGACTTTAAGAAATAGAAGAAATTAGGAGTGATGGCGATAAAGTAATCCTGTACTTAATTCTTAACTTAAGGGCGAACGTATAGGTTAGCCTCTACTAACAGATGCGTGGGGGGCAGACCTTTCGAGTGTCTGCCCCTCTTCTACAACATTATCAACACAACATTGCCAGCTATATTTGCAACATAGTCTTAAAATATATACATTAATGAATATAATGATGTAATGGAGGTTAAAAAAGGTATAAGAGAATATATTGAGTTTTATAACTATAAAAGGCAACATCAATCTTTAAATTATACGACACCGTTCGATATTTTTAAAAAATAATCCGTATGGTATTGTTGTTGCACAAATAAAGTTTAGAGTGAAACTAAAAATAAAAAAAACGGTCTTGACAAATCAGTCCACCTTACAGTACTTATTAGCCTCCACCTCTAAAGAAAAATAATCAAACTCTGACAGTAACAAAACTATGTGCCTGCCCTATCCTTTTTGTAGAAAGGAAACCGTTTTTCATTTTCCCTATCCAAATTCTTCAGTCCATTATAGCTGCCTGTTAAACAATATGTGATTTATATCGGCAAAGTGCGTAGGCGCACTCCCGTAAGGGGGTGCGGGGGAAGAACAGGGAGGTGTGCCTCCACACCCTTTTTTATAGAAAAGGGTTTTCCCCCACTCTGCTATTCTTATTTCTTTTTGCTCTTATTTCTTCTTGCTCTTATTTTTTTGCTTCTGCTTCCTTACCTTTCAATAAGCATAGCAAAGCCCATACCGCCACCTATACACATAGTAATAAGGCCATACCTATAGTTTTTACGTTTCATATTGTGCATTGCTGTAACAAGCTGGCGTGCGCCAGTACAGCCAATTGGATGACCAATGGATATACCGCTACCAAGTTCATTAACTTGCTCTTTTTCAAGCCCAAGCTCACGCATACATGCTATGGCCTGAGAGGCAAAAGCCTCGTTTAGTTCAAGACACTGAACGTCTTTAAGGTTAACGCCAGTTTTTTTCAAAAGCTTTCTAACTGCTGGTATTGGGCCTAATCCCATATACGCTGGGTCAATACCGCCAGCAGCAACCCCTCTTATTGTAACAAATGGTTCAAGTCCCAGTTCTTTGGCTTTATCAGCTGTCATCAGTAATACAGAGGCAGCACCGTCATTTATACCAGAGGCGTTACCTGCCGTTACTGAGCCATCTTTTTTAAAAGCCGGCTTCATCTTTGCAAGCTTCTCCATATCAGTATCCATGGGGCGTTCATCGGTATCAATAATCTTTTCCCCCTTCCTATCCTTTATAACAACTGGCACTATCTCATCCTTAAATAAACCGTCGGCTATTGCCTTACGGGCGCGCTGATGGCTCAAAAGACTTACTTCATCTTGTTCCTGTCTGGTTATGCCATAGAGGTCTACTATATTTTCAGCTGTTATGCCCATATGGTAACCGTAGAATATCTCATAGAGACCGTCAAAAACCATAAGGTCATGAAGTTCACCAACACCAGTTAAGGCCATTCTATAACCCCAGCGTGCCTGTAATGATGCAAACGGTATATTGCTCATGCTCTCCATGCCACCTGCTAACACCACATCCGACTCACCAGATTGTATTTGCATCCAAGCATTAGCTACAGCTTTAAGGCCTGATGAACACACCTTATTGATGGTCATAGCTGGTGTTTCCTTACAAATGCCGGCTCTAATCATAGCTTGCCTTGCTGGGTTTTGACCCTGACCAGCCTGTACTACGTTACCCATGATAACATCGTCAATAGTGATTTCCTTGGCTGAGTTATCCCATGTCTGATACTTTTTTTCAAGGTCCGTAATACCTTGGTCTTTTAACTTATCGGGGGCTACTTCTTTCATTAAGTCACTTACAACAGGCCGCAGGCCTACCTTCTTCAATGTTTCTTTTAAAACAAGTGCTCCTAAATCAATAGCTGAAACATCCTTTAAAAAACCTCCAAAAGCCCCTACTGCCGTCCTTGCTCCACTTACCACAACAACATCTTTCATATTCTAAAGCCTCCTTTTTTCTTTTAAATTATTACATATCAAGGAAAACAAGTTGTATTATTATATTCTCATACCGCCATCAACCTCTATAACTCTACCGGTAAAGAAGTCATTTTCTATGATGAACCTAACAGTCTGAGAGATTTCAGACATAGCGCCAAGGCGTCCTACTGGTATTTGCTGGATGATTTTGTCTAAAACATCTTGACGGATTTTAGCAACCATTTCTGTATTAATGTAACCAGGTGCTATCGCCCCTACTCTAATACCGTAGCGCGAAAGCTCCTTAGCCCACGTTACAGTCATAGCGTCTACGGCTGATTTAGTTGCTGAATAGTTAGTTTGCCCGAGGTTTCCAGAGCGACTTATTGATGAAATATTTACGATAACACCTTTGACCTTATTGCGTATCATGTGGTAGCTTGCCTCTCTTGCACATAAAAACACACCTGTAAGATTAACACCGATTACCTTATCCCAGTTAGAGATAGGAAACTTTGTAGTTTCATCTCCCTTATGTTTTATAAATAGTGCATCAGAAGTAATACCGGCATTATTTACAAGTGCATCTGGTGCACCATTGTCAGCCGTATATTTTTCAAAAAAGCTCACAACTGCTGATTCATTTGAAACATCCAAGGTAGAACCGTTAATACCTGTTTCAGCCTTAAGGGCATCTAAATTATCTTGAACAACATCAACCACATAGGGCACTGCCCCAGCGGCTTTAAGGTCAAGGGCAAACTGCTTACCCATACCACGTCCTCCACCTGTTATAATTACCTTCTTACCTGATATATCCATCCCATAATCCTCCTTATTGTATAGCAAGATTTTTTATTGGTTATAAGTATAACATTCATAGGTAGTTTTTATGTCAATTGTATTTTGCTTAAGTAAACAAAATTAGTTTCAGTTAGAACGCCATGTAAATTTCAAATACACACTACGCTCCACCTCGGTATATGATGAATTAACAAACATCTCCTGTTTAAATTCCGGGTGTTGGTTATCAGTTAGATTTTGACCTGTAACGGAAAGCTCTATGTTTTTTATTGGATTCCATGCAAGCCTACAATCTAATGCTGTGTAGCTATCTATATCTAATGCTGGAAGGCTATCTACATAGCGCAACCACCAGTCAAATTGAATCCTTTTTGTTATATCAAAAGAAGACCTCAAAGACAATTGATGGTGAGGACTCTCACCGGTTGTTATTTCTGGTAGATTAATGCCACTGGCCTCATCAAGGTACAGTTCCATTTGAAGATATGAGTAAGCTGCTGAGAGTCTCCACCAGTTTGTTGGCTGCCAACTTGCTGATAGCTCTACACCATAGGTCTTGCCGTACATACTATTTACAAATGAGTATGGAATTGTCAGATAAGTTAACCCTTCCCAGTAAGTCAAAAAACTATCTAACTGTTCAACCGAGCGCAGCTCATCGTATTCATTGTAGAATGTAGCTATATCAAAAGACAACTTGTTTGATACCAATATACGATACCCAAACTCATAGGCGTTCAGTTCCTCGGATTCAAAATCCCTATTACCATAAAACGCTATAAGCGCTACAGGTGAGTTATCAAACAATGTACCAGGGGCAATAATACTTGTATTTAACCGTATATCATTTTCACCACGCGAGGGGGTTCTAACAGCATGAGATACGGCTGCCCATAGCGAATGTCTATCGTTAGGTGTCCACATAAGCCTTACATTTGGCTGTAGTTCAACATCTGTGGAATTATTATGTTCTATTTTAGAACCAATAGTTAATTTCAACTCCTTTTGCACTAAAGTAATCTCATCTTGTAAAAAGGCACTAAATAAATGCTCCTCATGAGACTCTGGCGATAAAGCCATCGTAAAGGAGTCCCAACCATAGTCATTAGTAAAGCGGTAGCCTGCACCCCATAAAATAGCATTTCTTTTAGTAAGGATAAATTGATGTTGAAGCTCAAAATCAATAGTTTCACGATCATATGCAAATCCTGCGTTAGTCCATTGATTTTGGTCATAGTATAATTGCGTCATTAATTTTGAATCAATAGAAAACGCATGTTCCCACCTACCTAATACGTTATCACCATTAATATCACTATCTTCTACGTTGAGGATTTCATAGTAAGGGGCAGTAAAAATCGGAATTGTAGTTGTTTGTCCTAAATTGTTTTCATAAATATCGCCTTCAACAGTTAATGAATCTTTGGATGATAATTGCCAATCAAGACGAAATCCACCCCTTAAAGAATCCCAGCTATCAAAAGCACCTTCTGATGTGCTAAATTTAGCATCATCACGCTCAAAATACTTACCATATACCCTAAAAGATATGTCCTTTCCTATATTGTTGCCATATCTAAATGCTCCAAAACCTAACTCCTCATCACCTGCGCCACCTGTTACGAGCATCCCTTGTGTATCTTTGGCCTTCTTTGTTATAACGTTAATAACACCGTTAACAGCATTTGCCCCCCAAAGAGTTGCCCCCGGACCTCTTATTACCTCAATACGCTCAATATCTTCTAACAAGATATCTTGTGCATCCCAATAAACCCCTGAAAACAAAGGGGTATACACGCTTCTACCATCAATTAAAACCAGTAGTTTATTAGCAAACCGGCTGTTGAAACCCCGAGCACTGATAGCCCACTTGTTTGTATCAATACGTGCAACCTCAATGCCAGGTGCCATTTTTAATAATTCCGGGATACTTGTTGCTCCGGAACGTTTAATGTCCTCTTGAGTTATAACAAATATTGCTGCTGGAGCCTCCAATAATTTTTGCTCCCTCTTAGACACTGACGTTATATCAATATTAATGAGTTCCTCAAGGCTTAAATCAAGGAGACCTTCTAATTGAGTGCCTTTTTGAGTGTTTTTCTTATTATCTTGCTGTTGATTGCCTTGTGGGTTTTCCACTTCAGTGGAGGAATATACATCAGATACAAATAACATCATAGTAAAAAAAATAAAGAGTACTTTCATAACGTTCAATCCTTATTGTCCAACAGTTCTTTGTACAAATACCACAATGAAAGAATATAGCTAAATCATAATAACTATGTCTTTTTCTACAGCCAACGAAACTGTTTTCAAAGGTAGCGCCCCTTTGTACTTAATATTTGGTCTGTAAAGTTTCTTGACTATTCACATAATACTATTAAGTGTTTTCTACATCATAATAATAGCACTATACTCCATGCCTCATTATAAAATTATCCCTATTGATAATATTGAATTTTAAAATTTTACATATTTAATATTTATTTTGTCAACGTACTAAAGAAAGTATCAGTATATCAGTTTGCAATTGAATTAAAAATATTTGGTGTGGAAACACTTTTACGCGATGAAACCATTGAAGGTTGCTTTTTTGTAAAAAAAATGATATATTATATCAGTGGAATAATGGGCGATGAAGTGGGTAATCCCACTTTTTTTATTTTTAGGAAATGAAAAATGAATAAACAAAAAAGAATAGAACTAATTGCTGCTGAAATTGCAACAGAATATGGGCTAGAAGTAGTCGAGGTATCCCTGAAAGGACAGGGAAGACGGCAGTTTTTGCGTATAACAATAGATAAGCCCGGTAGTAGTATTGGTTTGGATGATTGCGAAAATGTAAGCCGGCAGTTAAGCGTTTCTTTGGATGTGGAAGATTTTATGGAAGGTTCGTATACCTTGGAGGTTACTTCACCTGGTCTTGATAGGCCACTAAAAAAAAGGGAGGATTTTGTTAAAAACATCGGTAAGCTTGTTAAGGTAGTAACCCGCCAAAAGGTAAATAATACTAATTCCATAACAGGCAGGCTGGCAGATACTTTTGAGGAAGGTATTATAGTAGACGATAACGACAACAGATATGAGATAAACTACCAAAACATATCTAGAGCTAGACTGGAGATAGAGATAAAATGAGTAAAGAAATCCGTTATATCCTGGATCAGATTTGCCATGAGAAAGGTATACCAAAGGGTGTGCTTATAGAGATGATTGAGTCGGCTATGCTTACAGCCATTAGAAAGAAATTCTCTAAAGATGAAGATATTACCTTAAAAATAATACCAAACACATTTGAAATTTCTGTTTATGCGTTAAAAACAGTAGTGGACGTAATAAATTCACCCAAAACAGAAATACTCTTTGAAGAGGCTAAACAATACGATGAAGCAGTAGAGTTAGGCTCTATCGTACAAATCCCATTAGATGTAAAAGACCTCGGCCGCATAGCTGCTCAAACCGTAAAACAGGTGATACTACAAAAAGTGCGTGAAGCAGAAAGAGGTGTTATTTACGAAAAATATATAGATAAAGTTGGCACCATTATAGCAGGTACTGTACTTAGAAAGGACAGAGGTAATTACATTATTGGTATAGGTAAGGCAGAGGCAGTACTGCCAGCAAAGGAAACTATCAATAACGAACATCTGAAAATTGGTGATACAGTGCGTGCCTATATAGACTCAGTAAACCCAGCTGCCAAAGGGCCTCAGATTACACTTACAAGAATAAACACAGATTTTGTTGCAGAGTTGTTTCGTATTGAAGTGCCAGAAATAAACGATGGCATTGTAGAAATAAAAGATGTAGTAAGAGAGGCTGGCGAGCGCACTAAAATAGCTGTTTATTCAAAGGATTCTTCTATAGACCCCGTAGGGGCATGCGTTGGCATGAAAGGGACAAGAGTGCAATCCATAGTACGTGAGCTTAGAGGTGAAAGAATTGATATTATCAACTGGACAGACGACCCAAGACTCTATATCGCAAGAGCACTAACACCATCAGAGGTTGATAAGATTGGCATTAATGAAGAAGATAAAAACGCTATGGTCGTCGTTGATGATTCACAACTTTCACTGGCTATTGGCAAGAAAGGACAAAATGTCAAACTTGCTATGAAGCTAACCGGTTGGGATATTGACATTATAAGCGAATCCAATTATTCAAAAATACGAATGGACGATGCACAAAATGTGGTTGGCAATGTCAATAAAAACGAAGAAAATTAAAAATTTTTTAAATGCCAAGCAACATTAAGTTTTAAGGAGGCAAATATGTTTGACCAAATAAAAGATGACTTTAAAAAAGGAATTGACACAATTAAGGGATACTCAGGGGCAGTATCAGCACGAATAACAGTTGAGCTATCTTTGGTAAAATTAACAAATGAAATAAAGACTCTTGAAAATGCTAAAAATGAATTTTTCAAAGGTATTGGAGAAAGGGTATATGAAATAAGGAATAAACCCAATCCTAATGTTTTTAACATAGAGGAAGTCAATGATTTATTTAAGGAAATTGAAAAGGTTGACCTAAAAATTAATAATGTAAAAAAAGAAATCAGAAAACTAAAATATATAGAGGAAGATTAATATTTGTACATAGTAGTAGCATTACTCTTTGGATTAATTGTTGGCTCTTTTTTAAATGTGTGCATATATAGACTACCAAGGGAGGGAATGTCTATAGTAAAGCCGCGGTCGAGTTGTCCGTTCTGTAAACAGCCAATTAAACCGTGGCATAATATTCCTGTCCTTAGCTATATACTATTAAGAGGTAAATGCGCATATTGCAAAACACAAATATCAATGAGGTATCCAATAGTTGAGCTAATGAATGGCATTATCTACACCTTCTGTATTTATAAGTTTGGCCTACACGAATATACAATATTGTACATGGCATTGGCCTCTGCCTTAATCGTGGTAACTTTTATAGATTTAGAGTTTATGATTATACCAGATAGAATAACGTTAGCAGGTATCATTATCGGGCTAATAGCATCTTCTTTTATACTGATTAACCCCCATAAAACAAACGAACTTTTGGGTATAACTGGCTCATTAATAGGTCTATTTACAGGCGGAGGAATTTTTTACATTATAGCACTTATCAGCAGAGGCGGCATGGGTGGCGGAGACATCAAAATGATGGCAATGGTAGGCTCTATACTCGGTTGGCAATCAGTATTAATGACCATGTTTATAGGAAGTTTATTAGGTACTCTATACGGTTTACCTTTAATGATTTTTAAAGGTAAAGGAAGAAAAACTAAGATTCCATTTGGTCCATTCCTTGCTGCTGGTACTCTTTTAGTGATGTTGTTTGGTAAAGAACTCCTACACGTCTATCTTAATTAATATTTGAAAAAGATAAAAAATAGAAGATAGAAGAAAAGGGGAAGGACTCTGCGCTAGCTCCAAAAGAGTTGATAGAGGGGGTTTTAAAGGGGGAGATATTTTTCCTCCCCCTTTTTGCGCCAAATCGCAGACGGGAAAGAGTACCACCCATCTTTTTTACGGGTGGTACTCTTTCCCGTCTGCGATTTAGTCGTTATGCCTGCACAAGCTTTGGGAAAGAAAGTACCATTCTCCACAGTATATAGCATTTAACACTTATTGTCAGGACAAAAGTTTTAGGAAAGGGGATGCGGGGGAATAACCCTTTTGTCTAAAAGGGTTTCCCCCCGCTCTTCTATCTACTCTACTTTTCCCTTACTTTTCCTTTATTTTTTCGTAGAATTCATAAACCATATCAACTGAAAAACAAGCAGCTCCATAACTAAGCGTATTTGCAGCACCAGTAGCAACAGCTAATCTCAGGGTGTGATCTACTGGCTTAGCATGTTCATAACCATACGCAATTGCAGCTAAAAAACAATCCCCGCTCCCCCAACTATTTACAGACTTAACTAAAGGAGGCGTTACCTCCCATATTACTCCATCAACCAAAGCGGTAACATCGGCTTTACCATTAGTTACAATAACGGCACAGGAATATTTTTTAGAAATGTATTCTATTTCGTTAATAAGCTCTTTTTGCACATCTATCTTTTTGCCAACTAATGATTCAAACTCCCTATGGTTTACTTTAAGCATAAGTGGGCTTTCATTTATAGCATTTGCCAAAAGCAAACCGCTTGCATCAAGGATAACCACAGCAGCTTTAGTTTTGGCAATTTCCATTAACTTATTATAAATATAAACATTAAACCCCTTTGCAACACTACCGGACAAAACTACAATATCACCATCTAAAACTTCTGCTTCATATAAATCTATAAAATCGTTTATCTCTTTTTCGCCTAAAGTAGGCCCATACTCGTTAATAATCGTTTCCACACCACTACTTCTATCTATAAGCCCATAACAATTCCGCGACTCTCCATTAGTACAGACATACTTAAAATCAATCCCTTCAGCTTTTACTTTATCTGCTATTAAAAGACCAGTATCTCCACCAATAACACCTAAAGCCTTAGCCCTTCCCCCAAGACGCTTCACGGCTCTTGCCACATTTATTCCCTTGCCACCGGCAATAACACTAATCGCCTCTGCACGCAAAACACTATTTAAAACCATACCTTCAACCAAAATCGTACGATCAATTGAAGGATTTAATGTTACTGTTATTATAATTGTCTATCATCTCCATTGATTTTTATGGTATTATAACACATATGATAGAGACACTTGTAAGACATAGCAGAACCGTGAGGCGGTTTTATGAAGGCTTTTTCGTGCCAAAAAACACTCTGAGGGGGTTTATTGACCTTGCACGCCTTTGTCCATCGGCTGGTAATCTTCAACCTCTTAAGTACATTATATCAAACACGCCGGAAACAAATGATAAAATATTTTCGACGCTTGCTTGGGCTGCATATTTGACTAATTGGCAAGGACCGGAGGTAGGTGAGCACCCATCGGCTTATATTATAATGTTAGGGGATAAATCCATAAGTAAAAATATTTTTTGCGATCACGGCATAGCTGCCCAAACCATTATGCTTGGTGCACGGGAGGCGGGACTTGGTGGCTGTATAATAGTTTCCATAAAAAAAGACGAGCTTAAACATACATTAAATATTAAAGAAAACCTTGAAATCCTCCTTATTATTGCCCTTGGCAAGCCTAAAGAAGAGGTCATAATAACAGAAATAGAGCCTGAGCAAGGCATCAAGTACTACAGGGATAACAAAGGAGTTCACTACGTCCCAAAAAGGAAGCTTGATGATATTATCATAGAACTACTCTAATAGAGCTATTAAAAAACCATTTTTTAACATGTTACCATTTTAAAAGGGCAGATGCCCACGTTAATCCTCCACCAAAGGCCTCAAGTAAAACGTAATCCCCTTGTTTTATTCTTCCAGCCGTAACAGCCTCATCAAGGGCTATGGGGATGGACGCTGCTGAGGTGTTACCGCACCTATCTAGATTAACCATAACACGCTCCATAGGAAGCCCCACACGGTTTGCCGTAGCCGTAATAATACGTGAATTGGCCTGATGAGGTATTAAAAGTGCTATATCTGAAACCTTCAGATTATTTTTTTCAAGGGCATCAACAACTAACCGTTCAAGTGTTCGCACGGCAACTTTAAATGTTTCATTACCCTTCATTTTTATAAAATGAAGTCTATTATTAATAGTATCATTTGAAGCTGGAAACTTAGAGCCACCACCTGGCAGATTCAAAATATCACTCATAGAACCATCCGAATGAATATCCACAGATAAAATCCCGCTATCGCACTGGCCATAATCCGATGCCTCAACTACCACAGCCCCTGCTCCATCACCAAAGAGCACACACGTATTTCTATCCTCCCAATCGGTAAACCGTGAGAGTGCCTCCGTACCGACAAGCAATATCCGTTTATACATACCAGACTGAACATATGCACTAACCAGAGAAAGGCCATAGATAAACCCCGAACAGGCAGCATTTATATCAAAAGCAGCAGCATTTTTTGCACCGAGTTTTTTTTGCAAAAAACAAGCAGTAGCAGGTATCGGCATATCACCGCTAATAGTTGCAAGTACGATTAACTCCAAAGACTCCGCCGCCACACCGGCACGCTCAAGTGCTACAATGGATGCCTCGTAAGCTATATCCGAGGTTACCTGTTCATCTGATATTATTCGTCTTTCCTTTATCCCTGTCCGTTCCGTTATCCACTCATCAGAGGTATCAACCATCCGTTCAAGTGCACTATTTGTAAGCCTTCTTTGCGGCAAATAGGAACCTGTTGAGATTATCTTAGCCTTTAACAAATTCTTTCTCCTTGTATTTACAATTTACGTTGAGTAGCTCTTTACCGTTTATGCTGGAACAGTTTATACTGGAGAGCTCTTCGGATATTTGCTTGTGCAAATTATTTTTTGCTAACTTATTAGCAACTTTAATGGCATTACGTATAGCCTTTGCCGTAGACCTTCCATGGCTGATTATACACGTCCCGTCAATACCAAGAAGTGGCGCTCCACCATATTCCTCATAGTTCATCAGTTTCTTAAAATTTCTAATAGCAGGTCTTAGAAGCAGATAACTGAGCTTACCAAACCACAGGCTAGATAACTCACGTTTTAACATCTTCATAAAAACATCTGAAAGCCCTTCACTTAACTTTAAAACCGTATTGCCAATAAACCCATCACAAACAACCACATCCGCAGTATCAAAAAAAACATCTTTCCCCTCTATGTTTCCTACAAAGTTCAGATTCGAATCTTTTAAAAGTTTAAAAGCCTCCTTCGTAAGCTCGTTGCCCTTCGTATCCTCCTCACCAATGCTTATCATACCAATACGAGGGGACTTTTCAGCAAACACTGTCTTTACATAGGCACTGCCCATATAGGCAAATTGCAGCAAATTAACAGGCTTACAATCAACATTAGCACCACTGTCAATAAGCAAAAACCTACCATTTAAAGTTGGCATAACAACACCAATAGCCGGCCGGTCAACCCCACTTAGTTTACCTAAATACAAAAGCGCCGTCGTCATGGCCACACCTGAATGCCCCGCACTTACTACAGCGTTAGCCTCACCGCTTTTAACCAAATCAACCGCCACGCGTATGGATGAGTCCTTTTTCTTGCGTAATGCAAGCGTTGCCGCTTCATTCATCTCTACAACCTCTGATGAATGCCTTATGGTTATCCGCTTACTATCCAACATATTAGCCGTAGCCTTAGTCGCCATATCCTTCATGTGTAATCTCGCATGTAACTTTTCAGTCAACACATCCTTATTGCCAACGAGAATCACCTCTATGTCATCAGTCTCCCTGATAGCCTCTATAGCGCCTTCAACGTTAACATCCGGGGCATTATCCCCCCCCATTGCATCCAGTGCTACTATCATACACTACTCTTTTTCCATCACTGCTATAATGTTTCTGTCTTTATATGTCCCACAACTAACACAAACCTTGTGTGGCATCTTTGGTTCACCGCATTTAGGACACTTTCCTAAATTTGGTACCCTACCCTTCCAATTAGCCCTTCTTTTATCTCTCCTTGACTTCGAATGTCTTGACGTTGGATTAGCCATTAAGTTTTCCTTCCTTTCATAAGTGATAGTTTTTTTACTTTATTTTTTAAATAATTCCTTTAATTTGGAAAATCGCTCATCTACTTCCAGTTTAACACAGCTACACTTTTCAACATTTAAGTTTGTACCACAAACCGTACATAACCCCTGACACCCTTGACGACAAACCGGATACATATTAGTATTTAACAATATTTGCTCCCTTAGCAACCCTTTAACATCAATCTCCTCTTTCTTATAAAAACAAACATCTAAATCATCAAAAGCAAGCTCTGCATTTTCTTCTACATTATTATTCATAGCCTCCAACGGCATATACACAAATGAAAACTGCACCGTTTTTTCCGTGCTAAATCTGGTTAGACAGAAATTGCAGTCATTTTCCTCTATATACCTAGCACTACCGCTTAGATAAAACGTGTCATTAGCAGCCCTTTGTATTGAAATCACACCTCTTACAGGACCTGGCACATGGCTTTCATCCACAGTAAGCTCAAAGTCGCAACTAAAACCGCTTTCCAGTATGTTTTTAAATAATATTTTCATACAACTTAATCAATAATTCAATTGATAAAAATGTAATTATAAATTTTTAATTTAAACTTGTCAAGAATTGTTCAAAATGATATAATTTAAAGATTGCAACCGTTAGCTTCCCCTTACTTTACGTTACGGTTACATTGTCGTTGACTACAGTTAATAAAAAAACATCTAAGGTGAAAGGGCATGGATGAAACAAACGAACTAATAGAGCAAAGGAGCAAAAAACTTGAAGAACTTCGAGCTAAAAATCACAATCCCTTTACTCAAAAAATTGACATATCAACATGTGCATCGGAAGTTATAGAACAATACGGCAAATATACTAAAGAAGAGCTATCAAAGATAGAAACTAAAATATCGATAGCTGGACGGGTGGTTTCGTATCGGAACTTTGGTAAAGCCTCATTTGCACATTTACAAGACGCATCGGGTGAGAAGATACAGGTATATTTTACTAAAGAGCTATTAAAAGATAAATTTCCTCTTTTAAAACTTATTGACGTTGGCGATATTATCGGTATACAGGGCAGACTTTTTAGGACTAAAACCGATGAATTAACTGTTGAGGTAACTGATTTTAAGATACTTTCAAAGGCACTTAGACCATTACCGGAGAAATGGCACGGTCTAAAAGACGTGGAAACTAGATACAGGCAGCGTTACGTAGACCTTATAGTCAATCCAGAGGTTAGAAAGACTTTTAGCGTCCGCAGTAAAATAATTAAGGCTATTAGGGATTTTTTGGAAGTGCGCGGTTTTATAGAAGTGGAAACCCCTATGATGCACCCAATACCCGGAGGCGCTGCTGCTAAGCCATTTAAAACACACCACAATGCCTTAAACATAGACCTTTATTTGCGAATAGCACCTGAGCTTTATCTTAAAAGACTGCTCGTTGGCGGCTATGACAAGATTTTTGAAATTAACAAAAATTTCAGAAACGAGGGCATCTCTACAAGACATAATCCGGAGTTTACAATGCTTGAATTTTACACTGCATATAAAGACTACGAGTATTTAATGACATTCACAGAGGAGATGTTAAGCTACACGGCAGCAAGGGCTACGGGGGCTGTTAAGGTGCCTTATGGAGATACTGAGATAGATTTTAACCCACCATGGAGTCGTCTTTCATTTACCGAAGCACTAAATAATAGAGGCGTGCCCTCAGAGATAATCTATGACAATCAGAAGGCTTTAAAATGGGTACGCAATCGTGGAATTCGGATAGAGCCCGGCATGTCCCATGGAAAAATCCTTGATGAAATCTTTTCAGAACTAGTAGAACCAACATTAATTAAACCAACATTTATCTACGACTACCCGGTAGAGCTATCACCACTAGCAAAGCGGAAAGAAGATAACCAAGACCTTGTCGAACGCTTTGAATTATTCATAGCCGGGCGCGAAATAGCAAATGCCTTTTCAGAGTTAAACGACCCAATAGACCAAAAAAACCGCTTTTTAAAACAACTGCAAGCCAGACAAGAAGGCGACGAGGAGGCTCACTGGATGGACCACGACTTCGTACGCGCCCTTGAATACGCCATGCCACCGGCAGCAGGTGAAGGTATTGGCATTGACAGACTTGTCATGATTTTAACAAACTCACACTCTATCAGAGATGTCATACTTTTCCCACAGCTTAAACCAGAACAATGAAATTACCATATAGTTTCTTCATAGCCCTGCGCTACCTAAAATCCCGAAAGAAACATAAGGCGATTTCATTTACAACGCTTATCTCCATGGTTGGAGTTATGGTCGGAGTTATGGCATTAATAATAGTACTGTCAGTTATGAGCGGCTTTCACGAGGACTTACAAAAAAAGATACTTGGCGTTAGCACCCACGTGCTTGTCTTTAGTTACGAAGGCAAAATGAAATCATACATGGATACCGCCAAGACAATTAAAAACATAGATGGCATAAAGGCAACCTCACCGTTTATACTTGGGCAGGTTATGATTTCAAATAATAAAAACGCACAAGGGGCATTTCTGCGCGGTATTATTCCTGAAAACGAAGCGGCAACAACAGACCTTAGCAGATTTATTAAAAGTGGCAGTTTCAAAATATTATCGGAATCAAGTAATGGCATAGTCATCGGCAAAGAATTAGCCAACAATATGGGGCTAAGAACTGGTGATGAGATTAACATAATATCACCAATTGGGGAAATAGGCCCCCTTGGCTTAATACCGAAGGCAAAAAAATTCCAAATAGTGGCAATTTTTGAAATCGGCATGTATGAATACGATACAAGTCTTGTTATTACTAGTCTAAAGGGTGCACAAGACTTTTTTGGTGTAGGAGACGTAGCAACCGGCATAGAAGTTAAACTTGATGATATATACAAAGCCCCTCAACTACGGGATGAAATCGCTAAAACACTTGGAGGCGTATACTACGCCCGCGATTGGATGCAAATGAATAAAAATCTATTTGCTGCCCTAAATCTTGAAAAACTGACTATGTTTATTATCTTAACGCTTATTGTCATAGTGGCATCATTCAACATAATATCCACGCTTACTATGAACGTTATGGAAAAAGAACGGGAAATAGCAATATTGCGGACAATGGGAGCAAACAGCACCGGCATATTAACGGTATTTATGTTTCAAGGTCTGCTTATTGGGCTAATCGGTACAACCGTTGGGGCTACCATTGGAGTGGTTATTTCATATGTAATAGATAACTACCAGATAATTAAGCTGCCTGGCGACGTCTATTACTTAACCTATCTACCAGCCAAAGTCAAGTTAAACGATTTCGCCCTTGTTTGCATATCGGCAGTTGCAATAAGCTTCCTATCAACAATTTATCCGTCCTACAGGGCTACTAAGATTAACCCTGTAGAGCCATTGAGGTTTGAATAACATGATAGTCTTTCTCGGATTTATATTTAAACTGTTTGGCACTATAAATAAACTGCTTTGTATGACCGTAACAATCCTATTATTATATATAGGGATGTCCCTCTTTTACGGTGGAAACGGCTTAGTTTGGCTTGGCAACACAGCAGAGCAAACGGGTCTTGTTACTAAAAATGTATGTCTAAAGGCAGCTGAATTTGCTGATAAAATTCATTCATTTAAAGATGGACTTCTTAGTTTTTTTGGTAAGGCTAAACAATTAGTAGACACAACGAGTAATTTAACACAAGGAGTTAACAAAGACTCCGCTGCTACAAATAATAAGGAAACACCACCGAAATAACATGTCAAATACAGAGCTTATTCATGTAACAGGTATGCGTAAATCATATAAAACCGAAGCCGGTGAACTTGAGGTCATAAAAGGCATAGACCTGTCAATAAATAAAGGCGAGGTCGTAGCTGTTGTTGGTGCTTCAGGGGCTGGCAAAAGTACGCTACTGCACTTGCTTGGCACAATAGACCGCCCAACATCAGGAAAAATACTTTATAACGGCAAAGACATTTTTCTCTATAATGATAAAGAGCTTGCATCTTTTAGGAATAAAACGATTGGCTTTGTGTTCCAATTCCACCACCTATTAGCAGATTTTACAGCCCTTGAAAACGTAATGATGCCAGGGCTAATTGGTGCTATAAATAATAACGAACTCGTTAAATTAGCCAGCACATTACTAATCCGCTTTGGCTTAAAAGATAGACTACATCATCGAGCTGGCGAACTTTCCGGTGGTGAGCAACAACGTGTGGCACTAGCACGCGCACTAGTACTAAACCCACTCGTCGTGCTTGCCGATGAACCAACCGGTAACCTCGACTCCAAAACAGGCGATGGCATTATTGACATACTCTTTGAAATTAATAAAACGTTGCAAACTACATTTGTCATAGTAACCCATAATGCCAATTTCGCTAAAAAATGCCACCGATTAATTGAAATGGTTGACGGCCAAATTAGCAAAGAATAAGGAAAAGGATGAGCGGGGGAAAACCCTAGGGCGAACGTATAAGTTAGCCTCTACTAACAGATGTGTAGGGGCAGACCTTTCGAGTGTCTGCCCCTCTTCTACAACATTATTTCTACAACATTGACCGCGATATTTGCAACGTAGTCTTAAAATATACTCAAATATCCTCTAATCTGATGCCAACCCTTCTCAGTATAAGACAATAGGTTTAGCATGTACCATACCGTATCCCTAAACTCACCGACTCCGTCGCCGTTTATTCCTATTACATCCGCCTTACCATCACCATCCATATCACCAACCGATATGGCGGATAGATTTCCATTAATTCTACCCCACTGTCCTTGATTAGCCTGCACCATATACCAAATTGACCCTCTATACTCACCCACACCATAGCCGTTTAAGCCTACAATATCATATTTCCCATCCCCATCAATATCCCCAATTGCAATATCCGAAAGTATTCCACTTAAACGACTCCACACAGGTGCTGCAGCCGTTGGGTTTCCTGTATACCACACCGACCCTTGATACTCACCACTTCCATATTCATTAATACCAAATATTTCAATCTGTCCATCCCTATTAAAGTCTCCTACACTCATCTTTGACAACGAGCCCTGTATCCTCTGCCATGTGGGATTAAGCCCTGTTGGATTTTCAGTATACCAAATCGAGCCTTGATACTCACCACTGCCAGTTCCATTAATACCAAATATTTCAGCCATACCATCATTATCCATATCCGTTATCACCATATCTGTAAGTATACCAGAAGCACTAGCCCATTTTGGTGTAGTATCCGTAGGATTTGTGGTATACCAAACACTGTCGTCATTTGCAAAACCAACAATATCAAGCTTGCCATCATCATTTAGATCGGCTGCATAAAGCCTCTTTAGTTGCCCCTGCACCCAAGTCCAGTTAACACCAAGATTTGTTGTAAAGTATACTTGCCCACTACCATCAGCACTAATGCCAATAATATCATCCTGTCCATCTCCATTAATGTCTCTTACGACAGCCTGAGACAGTTGGCCGGGTATATAGTGCCACGTCGCTAAGTCGGCTGTATAGTATATATCACCATTTGACGTAAGCCCAAGGACATCCGTATTGCCATCCCCGTTTAAATCCCCCATGTTGGTTGCTTTAAATGGATTTATCGTCTTTAGCGCCGCCGTTGGCGTTACGGTCGGTGTTGGCGTTGGGGTAACTGTTGGCGTTGGCGTCAAGGTAGGTGTAGGCGTTAACGTCGGTGTTGGAGTAACTGTAGGTGTTGCAGTTGGCGTTGGCGTTATAGTCGTCGTTGGTGTTGGTAATGGCGTCGAGCTACTACCGACGACGCCACTTCCTCCGCTTGTACCACCGCCAGTACCACCGCCAGTATTACCGCCGTTTGTTTCGGTAGGGGTTGGTGTAGGTGTAGGCGTCAGCGTTTGTGTTCCACTGCCTGTGCCTATACCTGTTAATGATATTTCAATTATGGAGTTAGAACTGTCATTTGATGGTATTGACAATAACGCAGTTTTCGTACCATCTGATAATGGTTTAAACGCTACATAGATAGTGCACTTGCCCTCGGGCGCCAGGGTTTTACCTGAGCAGTTGTCTGCTTGTGTAACAAATTGGGTAGGCTGAGCACCGCCTTGAGATATTGAATCTATCTTAAGCTCTCCAGCGCCTACGTTAGTTACTGTAAACACCTGCTCTTTGCTGCTCTCCACATTAACATCGCCAAAATCATAAGAGGTGCGTGATATGGATATGTACGGGTCAAGCTCTTCAAATATAGTGTTAGTTACATCATTAGTAACAATAGCCTCGTTTGTGTCAAATACGATAGAGGCATTATTTACTATCTTTGTACCTGGCGCTAAATTGCTCTTTGTATCAATGGAAAAGCCAATATGTCCCTGCCCTCTACCTGTGCCGTTTTCAGGCGGTAAAAACCCCGCAAGGGCATCCTCTGGTAAGTCTTCCGTATCTGGGTCAAGGGTGCGTAGTGTCAGTTTAACGCATCTCGTGCTATTATTAATTTCCGTGCTAATATCTACCCACCACTCCTTATCATCTCCGCGATAATCGTCAATGGTAACCCGTGAGTCAAATATTGGAGAATCCTCCGGATTGGCTGTAATTGTGTTTCCAAAGGCAACCTCTTTAATCTTTAATGTAGTCATATCAAGGTCTTCATCTATGCAATCGGTAACAAACACCTCTTGCGCTGGGGCTTCGGCTGTTGATTTATTTTCAAAATATACCTTGTATTGAAGCGTACTTCCAACGTTTACATAGTGCTTCTCACCCACACCATCAGCCCCCTTCTTTTCATTTGGATCAAGAGATCGAACCGGTGGAACGCTTGCATTGTCAGCAGGTTCTTTGCCGGGGTTGCCTGGGGCATCTGGCTCATATGGGTTAGCAGGGTCAACTGGAGGTTTTGGCTCATCGTCATCGTCCCCTTTATCACAGCATTCAGCAGGCGGTTTATTGGTAGTAGAACGAGTTTGATTTTTTGCACAGCGCCTCTTTAAAGATGACTGTTCTTGAACTTCTTTTATATCTATAATAGTAGGCACAGCCCATTGCACGCCATCCCACGAGGTTGAGTACATTTTCCAGTTAGAATCCTCACTTTCCATAGCTGCAAAGAGTATCTGAGGTTTTCCAGATACATAAATAACCTGCGGTCTTTCGGATAAATAAACGGTTGTTATGGCTACTGGCGTAGACCAATCGCTACCATTCCAGCTTGAGGCATATACTGTTGACGTTAGACCATCATCAGAACGGTTAATCCATGATGCGGTTATCTGCCCGTCTTCACCGCTAGTAAGTGATACCATCTCATCCCGCCCTGCAAGCATTGCCAACGTCTGCGGTGGCGTACTCCAGCCACTGTCCGTGCGATATGAAAATTTAATATCGGCATTATTTGTAGCCCCTATAAGTTCTTCAACTGAACTTGCGTTATAATCAAGTCCTTCATTAGGGGCACTTGACCACAAGACCATCGGATTGCCATTAGTGTCAAAGGCTACTGCTACGTCTTTATTAAAATCAAAATCAGGGGTTATTTCAACAAAATTTTCCCAAGTTGCGCCGTTATAGGTACCAGCATACACCTTTGCACCTAAATCTGTAGCTTGAGAATTCTTAGCCCAGACAACAATAATCTCACCTGTATTACTTTTAGCAACAGATGGTAGATTATCATCATAAATATCCTCTGACATATTACCAAGCACAGGTGTTCCTTCATAAATGCTACCTGTGCCTATTAATGGGTCTTTTGAATACTCAAAAGAAGTATTCTGAGCAGTATCACTATCAGAAACCCTCTTTGAACTATATAGCACAAAAGGATCCTCTGGGCAAGCAGAACCAAATTTTATCGTTGGAATTGTAAGCACAACACCCCAAGCAAGTCTAACCATATCTGACTTTATAACAAAACATGCACCATTAAGTCGAAAAGTAGGCGGAGTTAAAGATATTTCCAACTCACCTGTTAATTTTACAGCTAATCTTTTTCCATAAGCACCTGTAAAAACTATATGTTCTGCTGAGCCACTTCCACCAAACCCAAACAGTATTGAAGTTTGATCAGCAATTCTACTTTCAGTATGCCATACAAGTTTACCTTCTATAGAAGTAACAAGACCTATACGAACACTAACGAGACCAAGTACTGGTATAGGTGCTGCTACACCCGTTAAATTAAACACCCCTTCATTTTTAAACCGTTCCTCTACTTCTACTATCACAAGCTTACATTCCTCTTTATTTAAAACATAATATCCATCAGTTGATGCAGTAGTAGTAAATTGAAAACCTTTTAGTAAGGACATTCCAATCTCACTATTAGCCGATATTGATAAACCACTACAATTTAGTTCACCACAACCTTTACTTTTACCCCATAATCCAAATACTGTACTAAAATATTTTTTTAATATTGGAATATTACCAAATAATGTTGCTGGAATTAACACTCTATAATTAAAATTATTTTCTTCAATACAAGCAGTATTGGAAGACCTTTCATAATTGTCATCAATAATTGCCTGCTCCCAATTCAAGTTTATATCAGACAATTCAATTCCCTTATAATACAAATCCGTATCATCATCTATACTGGTATTTTTTTGCAGCCACAACACCACCGGATCGCCACTATTATCCATAACAACCGTACTGCTAAAGTCATCAAATTCATCTGACGTTAGATACTGAGGCTCACTCCACTGGATGCCGCTGTCTGTTAATTTGCCCACCGACCACGCTAACCGTTTTGGTGAATCAGCCGATACCCACAAGGCAAACAGTCCCGGCGTTGCGCCATCATCTAAAAGCGCTGAATCATAAGCAATTACCGGATAACTGCCCGTGGCATCTTGGATTTTGCCGTATTTCTCCCATCCGTTTCCTGAGTTTATCGCCCAATAGATTTCGCCATCACGCTGCCAAACAAGATAAGTATTGCCTGACGTATCTTTTGTTAAAGATGGGTTACTGTCATCAAAGCTGACCTCTTCGCTAATTTCCTCAGTTGGGAGCTTTTTGACGTAAAACACATTGTCGTTTGAATCCTTACCATCAGATATGGTAACCACCACAGGCGTTTCAAAGTAATATCCGCTGACAAACACCTCATAGTTGCCATCTGGCAAGTCTTCTATAATAACATGTCCAGCGGGGAAATATAGACTATCGGTTTGCTTTACAATCGTGTCGTCTTCACTTTGTATTTTAACAGTAACGCCTTTAATAGCTGCCCCTGTATCGGCATCCCTTACTGTGCCGCTTATTGCCGCCACAGGCTCGCCCTTTGCCAGGCGTGTCTCCATGCGCAGAAGTTCCTTAACGTCATACACATCTAAACCTCTCTGCTTATACCTAAGGGCATCTGCCCGCAGTACCGTTAGATAATCCGTCCAGGTATTGCCAAGCCTTGCAGTTAGCACTGGAAACAAGCTCTCCCACTCCGCATCAGTCATATCGGTGGGTTTCATATATGCCTTTTGCTCATCCCAATTGATAGCCTCAGCACTGTCTGTTTGTTACATAAAGTGTGAGGTCTGCATTACCCGTTGAGGGGGCTGTAAAATAAAGCGAAATACTCCGCCTTTCGCCAATGCCTAACATGTTTGGCATTGATGATGAGCCTATTCCCAACAGTTGAACCGTATCACCATTAATATTGCTTTTATCTAAAGACATATTGGTATTGCTATAAACAGTTAAAAGCGGGGCATACATATCGGCATCGCCAGTGTTTTTATAATCAACGACAAAACTGTAATTTCTGCCCGGCCTTGTAGCGCTTGGGGTTATGAGTTGAGTTTCAAGCTTGTAACCAATCTTGCCGGAAGTAATTTCAAAAGCCCCCTCTAAGGTCTTCTTTGTACTATCAGGCCAAGCAACGCTCACATTATAATGACCAGGAGAAGCACCCGCTATATTAAATAACACCATCAATTCGATTGATGATACTACGGTGATTTCATCTGGTTTATAAACAGGAAGCCCGCTGCCGCTTAACTCTACATCTACGCCATCCACAAAACCAATGCCTTTGATAGAAAGCTTAATCACACCGGAGTTTCCCCCATCCTTTGGGGAGACATCACTAATGTATTTTTCAACATAACTAGCCGTAATTGTATAATTGCCACCTAATTTGTCTATTCCATGGCCAAAGAGAGAAAAATAATATGTTGAATTTGCACTCTTTGACACCGGTATAGAAAGCTCATAATTGCCACGTACGGTTTTATCTTTTGTGGTGTAAGTACCTGTTCCTGCATACGAGGGCAGTTTTCCAATGCTAGCATCTAAGATTAAAGAACTAACACCGCCTTGAGGTACAACCTCTACTTTGAGTAATTTATTAGCCTCCGCCTCTAAAGAAAAATAATCAAACTCCGACGGTAACAAAAAGCCCTGATACGAAACATCAATACTCAATGCCGTTGGAGTAGGGGTAGGGGTTGGCGTTGCTGTTGGGGTCGCTGTAGGTGTGGCTGTAACTGTTGGTGTTGGTGTTGCTGTCGGGGTAGGAGTGGGCGTTGGTATCAGATTAAAAGTAACTGTTACGTTTTTGTCACCAGTCATAGTAAGAGTACAAGTAGAGCCTGTACCACTACAATCCCCTCCCCAACCGTCAAAGGTTGAACGAGCATTGGGTACTACCGTAAGCATTACGGTAGTACCTGGTGAGTATGATGCTGAACAATCTGAGCCACAGTCTATACCAGACGGCTCACTAGTTACGCTGCCGCTGCCTGTGCCAGGCAGCGAAATTATCAAATTATCGAATGACCCAGACTGTCAGGGGCGTACTGGCCACGCATAGCCACCGTCGAAGCCCTTAGGGACGTAGCTCACGCTGCCGTGGTCCATATTGACGTTCCATGCGTGGCCGTAGTCCACACTGACGACGAACCATACGACGTCGGTATAGACGGCGTCGTAAGAAGTAGACGACCAGTACCAGCTCTGTACTCCACTAAATGGATGTCCATTAGGCAAGGCTGGATTATACATACTGCTATCAATAAGGCTCACAAGCTCTTTTCTATTTGGAAGTCTCCAATCACTATAACCAAGGTAGTTGTTATTGTTTAGGCATTTTACATAGTCTAATGCTTGTTGCCAGCTACGACGTCCTCCAGTGCAAGAACCAACAGTTGGAGTTGAAGCATCTTCTGCCCACATAAGTCCCGTAAGACTGTCTGTTATAGTACCATCATCATTTTCTGTAAATCTCGACGAAGACCAGTTAACGCCTCCTTGTCCACGATTACTATAATAACCATCATCGTAATTTTGGTAAGTCGTGGTTTGTCCAGTTTTCCATAATTTGGTATTTTGAGCATATACACTGGTACATATCATTAGCAGAAGCATTTGAATTAAGATTAACTTTCTTACCATTTGTTTATTCCTCCTCTCCATTTGTTTATTCCTTCTTTATGTAATTTAAAAATAAGGACTTGTCATAGGTTCGCCCCTACATATGTCTCCTGTATGTCGTTTTGGTTCATCCATTCGTAATGAATGCGTAGGGGCAGACCTGTGTGTCTGCCCTGTCCTTTTTGTAGATGGGCAACGGTCAATATTATATTTCCTAAACCTACCATCATTTTGTTATTGCAAATAGGGCGAACACATAGGTTCGCCCCTACATAATAAGACTCCTATTTTTATCACAGGTATTCGTTCTTTTAATTTAAACACATACCTGTTTGTTTCATTTATAATTACTACACTTATCCCTTGATTTATCAGTTTATTGATATTTTTATTTAACATAGTATATGGAAATCCATACTTAACCCCTCTCCTGCTGTCTTTAATCTCTTTTAGTTTTAATATTCCATTTATTTCATCACTCAAGTCATCATAAAATTCATAAAATTTACCTACTTGAAATAATATAACGCTGTTTTTAAATAGCGAGGCATAATAAATATACTGACTTTTTACGCTATAAAAATCTTGTTTCCACCTACACAAAGGGCGTATTTTTCCATTCATAAAGACAAAATATTCATTCAGAAAACTATATCTCTTCAATATTTTGGCTTTTAATCTGTAGCTGTCTGCCCAGCCTAAATGACCAAAGTATGAAGAAATAGTAGCCCTCAAAGTCTCAATAACACTGCATTCATATTTTATTATCTGCACTCCGGTAACAATACGTTTACCCTTCGATAATGATGAATTCCTGCCTTTAGAGTGCCAAACAATTGGAAATAAATCACTACAAATCCCTTCTTGCTGCTCGACAACAAGGCTTTTTTTATACATTTTTAGCTTTGTTTTCATATTATTAACAACTCGCCGTCTTGCTAAGGTATAATGCCCCCTAATTACATATCCCAGAAAGTCTATGCCGTTTGATACTGGCAAAATACTGCGGTACTTTTCATTAAGGGCAAGCCTCAATTGTTCAGTTACAAAGTTTTCTATATCTCCCCTTACCTGCTCAAGTCTTTCTGTTGAGCAATCAAGGATTAAAAAATCATCGCAGTAACGCAGGTAATATTTGCATTTAAGTGCATGCTTTACATACTGGTCTAATTCATTAAGATAAACATTTGCAAAAAACTGACTCGTTAGATTTCCTACAGGTACACCAGTTTTTGGTTTAGCATTAAACAAACTTTTGTGTGGTGGAAGTGTCTTTATAAGATATTTCTTACCTTTAATAATGCAATTCTCAGCCGGATTATGAAATATTATTATCTTTGCAAGCCACAAGGCATTTTTATCTTTAACCTTTTTTTGTAATATTCTATATAAAACCTCCTTATCCATAGTCATAAAAAAATTCTTAATATCCAAATGAAGAAAGAATAATTTATCATTCCCGTTTCTACTGCCCTTTATTATAAATTCCTTAACTCTTTCAAGCGCTTTATGTACACCTTTACCCTTACGGCAAGCATAGGAATCATGGATAAAAATCGGTTCAAATATTCTTTCGAGTCTTTCAACTAGAACATGATGGACAATCCTATCTCTAAAATCAGCCGCAATAATCTCTCTCATTTTAGGTTTTTCAACTATAAAGCAAACTGAGCGGGATGGCATATATGTTCCCATAAACAATTGTTCGGATAGCGTAAAAATATTTTCTTCAGCGTTGATTTCAAACTTCAACACATTCATTGTATTTCTTTTGTTTTTTCTACATTTAAGGTAACACCTGTAGAGATTCTCAAAAGAAAAAAGTGGAGGTAAACACTCTCCGAGGCGTACTGGCCACGCATAGTTATTGTTGTTGCCCTTATTGTCGTTGTTCACGTTGCCGTTGTCCATATTGACGTTCCATGCGTTGTCGGTATTGACGGCGTAAGAAGTAGACGACCAGTACCAGCTCTGTATATTTGTCCACCAACTTCTGAGTTCTTCATCAGCCAATCCCTCTTCGGGTATGACTGACTGCCCTTTAATGCCATTGAGGCGTGGTGGACGCACAGTGTTTTAATTTTGCACGCCCGTCCATTATGGTTTTGTGAGTTACACAAAAACATGAATGACAGTTCTGGCATTACTTCCTCCCGTTTATACTCTTTATCCATCCTTCGCTCTGTTTGCCTATGTTGATTGTTGCTGACATTAACTCCTTAAATGAATTAAAATTCTTCAATGCTTCAACTTCTTTGCAGAGTCGTATTGTCAGCTTTAGCTCCTCTATCATATCCCTTAAACGAACAAGGGTAGAGAGCTTATCCCTTTCAGAATTTGCACGAATTATCAGCATTACTATCTCTCTCGATACATTCCTAAGGGCATATCCAAGTGTATATTTATGGTATCGTGAAAAATTTTTTACCATCTTTTCTATATATACAGCCAAATCAAAGGCTTTTTTATATATTGGTAAATGTTCGTATTGTGCCATCTTTCAAATAATCAAATTATCAAATAACCTACTGTCCGAGGCGTACTGGCCACGCATAGGTATCGTGGTAGCCCTTATAGTAGCCGTGGGACACGATGCCGTAGCCCATACTGACGTACCATGCGTAGACGGTACCGACGGCGTAAGAAGTAGACGACCAGTATAGGCCCTGTAGTCCGCTGAACCCTTGCGATGTCAACCACGAGGATGGGCTGCTACTTTCAGCATTTACAAGACTTTCAAGCTGATTTCTGTTCGGCAGTCGCCAGTCATTATATCCAAGGTAGTTTATGCCATTTAAGCAAGTTACATAATTTATGGCATTTGACCATGTCTTAGCCCCGCCTGTACATGAACTAACAGTAGGGGTTGATGCGTCCTTTGCCCACATCAGCCCTGTAAGGTTATCTGTCATAGTGCTATTGTCGCTAGTAAACCTTGGCGAGGGCCACTCAACACCCGCCAAAGTATCTCCGTCTTGACCGGTGCCAGCACACGAAATTACACTGCCGTTTGATGAATAGCAAGCCGTCTGCCCCGTTCTGGGAAGGTCTATAGTTTCTCCTGCATTTGCTACCCTTGGCAAACCAGCAATGAAGTAACACACTGCTAAGCACAAACTCAGTACAATCATTATTGTTGATACATTTCCATAATTATTAAGTAATTTTTTCATTTTTATTGCTCCCCTTTTAAGTTAAAATTGTTACAAGCGTATATAGACATAAGCTTAGTAGAATTTATATTATTTACCGCAGTAAGATACAACGAAAGGAAATGATAGAAGACAGGATGGGTATAAATAAGAACTATTAAGATTGTTTGAAGAAAAAGTATTGACTTTTAAAGATTTTTAATAAGACAATACTAGATAGATAGTGTGCGGTTTACATATCCATTGTCAAGCATTTATCCTCCAATATTATATAGCTATAATTTATACCAACATAAGCTATGTTTTTCATTAAGATCAATAAACTTAAACGATTAAGTCAATATAAGCGCCGTTCAATTAACAATATTGCATTAATTGTATCACAAAAAATACAATATTGCAACAATAAAAAAATATTGAACAATTCACATTATATTTTTTATAGAACATTGTTTATTAAACTTTTTTAATCTTGAGAGCCACTAAAACTACAAAAATCCCATCATTTTTGTATTATTTTCAAATGGTTACGTGATGCCAGTCTTTTTCATTAACAACTATGGCAAAATGCCATGAAATGAGTATCAAAATACATATTTATAAGAATTTTGACATACCATAAATCCATGTTTTTTTTATAGCGGCAAATCTACAATCTGATTATAATAATATTGTGAGGATTAAAAAATGTCAAAAGAATACGACAAGGTTATTAAGGAACTTTTATAAGGATACGGTAGCGGCTTTGCTTGAAAAGATTACAGGTGTGAATATAAGGAAGGCTGAGTTATTAGAGCCGAAGATGCAAATTACAGATGAACGGGAAGCTGATTTTATACTAAATGCACAACTTAAAGATGGCGGCCAAGAGATTTATCACATAGAATTTCAAGGGTGTGTATGCGCACTCCCCCAACTGCGCCCCCCTTTTCCTAAAACTTTTAGACTGTCATCTCTTTAGTTATCCTTCTACTTTTTTAATTATTTACTTTTTATTGACAATATCTAATCATGTATGCAAAATATTGAAGTTAATTTAATCCACACATCTTAGGAGGTGATTTATGAATAGTTTAAAGGGAACAAAAACAGAGGCCAACCTTTTAAAAGCCTTTGCTGGTGAATCACAAGCAAGGAATCGTTATACCTATTTTGCAAAACAAGCCAAAAAGGAAGGTTACGAACAAATATCAGCAATATTTATAGAAACAGCAGATAATGAAAGGTCGCATGCCAAAAAATTTTTTAGATTTTTAGAAGGCGGAGATGTGGAAATAACGGCTTCCTTTCCTTGCGGGGTTATAGCAACAACTGTAGAAAATTTACAAGCAGCAGCGGTAGGGGAAAATCACGAGCACACCTCACTCTACCCTAACTTTGCACAAACAGCCGACGACGAAGGATTTAAAGAAGTAGCAGCAGCTTTTCGTGCTATTTCGCTAATAGAAGCCGAACATGAAAAAAGGTATTTTGCGCTAAAAACTCATTTGGAAAACGGTACCCTATTTAAACGTGAAACACCTGTAAAGTGGAAATGCCGTGTATGTGGATATACTGCAATCGGAAAAGAAGCCCCACAAAAGTGTCCTGCGTGTGAACACCCACAAGGATACTTCGAAATAACAACCGATAACTTCTAAAATTAATTAAATACTATGGGTTTTGACAATTGTGCAATTGAGGCACTTAAAAAACAATATCCGAAGAAATTTGCAACTGAAAACTATATCTTCAGTAAAATAACAAAAGGCAGCAGGATATTCATAAGTACCGCTTGCGGTGAACCTCAGTATTTAGTTAATGCGTTAATTAAATATGTGGAAACTCACCCAAAGGCTATCATAGACTCTGAAATCTACCACGTTTGGACACTCGGTGTTGCACCATACGTAAATGCAAAATTTAAACAAAATTTTCGTCATAATTCTTTTTTTGTTGGAAATAATACAAGAGACATCGTAAACAAGGGCTTGGCTGATTACACACCAGTTTTTCTTTCAAACGTACCAAAGCTTTTCATTAATAAACTTGTCGTTATAGACGTTGCCCTCATACAAACCTCCTTACCAGACAAACACGGTTATGTTAGCTTAGGTATTAGTGTTGACATAGTAAAGGCAGCCACACAAGCAGCTTCTTTAGTTATTGCTCAGATAAATGCCCACATGCCACGCACACATGGTGATGGTTTTATACATATTAATGATGTGGATTTTCTTGTACACCACGACGAACCAGTGCTTGAATATAACGAGGGGGTTGACAGCGACGTTGCCCAAAGTATCGGTAAGCACGTAGCAAAACTTATCCAAGATGGTGATACACTACAAGTTGGTTATGGAAGTATTCCGGATAAAATTATGGCTAACCTATCAGAAAAAAACCAGCTTGGCATTCACACAGAACTTCTAACGGATGGTATCGTTGCATTAATGCAGCTTGGGGTAATAGATAACACGCGAAAGACAACTAACCGGGAAAAAACAGTAGCTACATTTTGTATGGGTAAACGTAACACATACGAATTTATAGATGATAACCCAACAGTGCTTTTTCGCACCATTGACTATACAAATAACCCATTAATTATAGCTCAACATGAAAACATGGTGGCAATAAATAGCGCATTAGAGGTAGACCTAACAGGTCAAGCCTCTGCCGAATCCATCGGTAAACTTTTCTTTAGTGGTATAGGTGGTCAGGCGGATTTTATGCGTGGGGCTGTGCTTGCCAAAAACGGCAAAACCATCTTAACACTACAATCTACCGCCGAAAATCAAACAGTTTCAAGGATAGTACCGTTTTTAAGAGAAGGGGCAGGGGCTACCTTAAACCGCGGAGACATTCACTATCTAGTAACAGAATACGGCATCGCATACCTGCATGGAAAAAACATCAGGGAACGCGCTATGCAACTGATTTCCATAGCCCACCCAGCCTTTAGGCAATGGTTAATTGATGAGGCTAAAAGACTTGGTTTAATTTATAAAGATCAGTGTTTTATAGAAGGTGAAGGAGGCAAATACCCTGAGGCCATTGAGGTATACAGAAAAACTAAAACAGGTCTTGAAATATTTCTAAGGCCTGTTAAAATCAGCGATGAACCATTATTAAAAGAGTTCTTTTATCTACTGTCAGAAGAAACACTTTTTAAAAGATTCTTGTCTATAAAACAGGACATGCCCCACGAGCGCCTTCAGGAATTCACCGTAATAGACTACACAAAGGACATGGCGCTCCTTGCACTCATTCAAAGTGAAACAGAAAATACAATAATAGCCATTGGGCAATACACAATTGACGAAAATACACATATGGCAGAAATTGCATTTCTTGTTAGAGACGATTATCAGGGACAAGGCATAGGCACAGAACTTATTAAGTACCTAACATATATAGCAAGAAAAAAAGGACTACTTGGCTTCACTGCTGAAGTATTAATTACAAACACAGGTATGATTCATCTTTTTGAATCAATGGATTATGATATTGACAAAGACGTAGATGAGGGGATGTATTTTTTAAAAATGATTTTTAAAAGATAAATAAACTGAGGGGATGTTGTATGTTTATTAAAAACTTAAGCTTTGGAACTAAAATTATTATTGCAGTAATGCTCATATTTATTTTAAACGTTATAATTAACATCTTCTACGTACAAAATAAAATAAAAGAAGAAGCTTATAACGGAATTATAAAAGAAGGCATGGCCGTAACCTCACAACTAGCAGCAACTAGAAATTTTACAGATAAGCTGCGCTCCCAATACAATGTTTTTAACGATGAAAAGATGATAGCAGAAACCAAAAAGGCTATACAAGAAGGTGAAAAATCAAAAGGCAGTTCTCTATCTAACGAAGAAAGAATTGATATAGCTAAAAAACTAAGCATTTATTACACAATACCTGTAGTTGTTTCTTGGACAAGCGCTCAAGCTGTGGATTCTAAAGAAACCGGCTATGTGTTTAAAGTAGTTAGCCAAACCCCAAGAAATCCGGCAAACAAGGCAAATCCCTTCGAATCAGAAATGCTTGAAGAAATGCAAAAAACAGGCAAATCGGTTATGTATAAGGAAGACACCGAAACCAACTCTATACGGTTTATGCGTACGGTAGATATTGAAAAGGGCTGTCTGTTTTGCCACGGCAGTAGTGCAGATTATCCAGATGGCAATGGAAGTGATGTGTTGGGTTTTAAAATGGAAAATATGAAGGTTGGCGACCAACGAGGGGCTTTTGAGCTAATTTTTGCTCTGCAACCAATACAAACGACTATTACTTCCACCATGATAACAACATTTATCTTAAGTTTTATATTGTTATTAATAGCGGCTTTCGCTATATATTATTTTGTAACCTCACTAGCAATAGCACCAGTTAGGAAAATCAAGGAAATAGCAACCGAAGTGGCAAAAGGCAATTTACTCGTTAAAATAGATAAACCAAATAACTCAGATGACATTGGGCAACTAACATTAGCCATGGCCGATATGGTTAAAAAACTACAAGAGGTCGTTAGAGAAGTAGTAGATGCCTCCAGTGGTGTTTATAACGATGCCCAACAAATGAATGCCGCTGCTAATGAACTATCAGATGGCGCAAATCAACAGGCTGCTTCAATAGAGGAAACCTCCTCAGCTATGGAGGAAATGACCGCCAGCATAAAACAAAACGCCAGTAACTCAGTCGAAACCGATAAAATAGCTACGAAATCCTCAGAAGATGCTAAGGAAGGCGGACAATCTGTCTCTGAAGCCGTTAAAGCTATGAAGGAAATAGCAGATAAGATTACAATAATAGAGGAAATAGCAAGACAAACTAACCTCTTAGCCTTAAACGCAGCAATAGAGGCAGCAAGAGCAGGTGAACACGGCAAAGGCTTTGCAGTAGTTGCATCAGAAGTAAGAAAACTTGCCGAAAGAAGCCAAAGCTCAGCAGCTGAAATAACACAAATTGCTAACTCCAGTGTTAATGTTGCCGAAAAAGCAGGCACTATGCTTGCCAAACTAGTTCCCGATATTTTAAAGACAGCAGACCTTGTTCGAGAAATTACTGCCTCTACAAATGAACAAAATACAGGTGCAGCACAAATCAACCAAGCAATACAACAACTGGATACAGTTATCCAACGAAATGCCGGAGCAGCAGAAGAAATGGCCTCCACTTCACAAGAACTATCATCAAACGCTCAAAGGTTGCAAGAACTAATGGCTTTTTTTAAAATATAGTTAAAGAAATAGAGGAGTGGGGGAAAACTCTTTTCAAGAAAAAGGTGCTTAGGCGCACTCCCCAACTCCGCACCCTCACGGGAGTGCGCCTACGCACCTCACGGGAGTGCGCCTACGCACCTTACGGGAGTGCGCCTACGCACTTCCTAAAACTTGTTGGTCTGTCATCTATATAGTGATTCCTATAGCTTTACTTACATAAACTATGCCACTTTCCTTTCTATAACATGCAGTAAGTCAATTATTTCCTGAGAAATATAGCCTATTTTATCAAATTCCGACTCTGCCTGTGTAGTATTACCGGATTCTTTAAGCCTAATAATCTGTTTTACTGTTTCATGTAATAACTCATGGGGTTTTTCAATCATCTGTATTTCTGGAATGTCGCCATATTTAGCAAGCCCTTCTCCATAATACCATTTTCCTAGTGCACAATCCTTATGAGATACAGCTTGCTCTATAGTCAAAGCCCCACGTCCGTCAAGAAAATCCCGTAGGCGAGACACCCACTGCAGGTGTTTAAAACGTATAGTTACAAAATTAACCCCAGCCACTAAACCGCCTTTCTTTGCAACAGAATCCCCAATCCTAAAAAAGGCAATGACTTCCTGTAATTGCGTAGATTGGCCATTAAGGGCTTCCGCTGTCTTAGCAAGCGTTTCAGCAGATGAGGCATTTCGTTGAATTACCTGATCAAGCTGGTGTATTGCTTTATTTATCTGCTCAGCACCAATACTCTGCTCACGGCTTGATAGAGTGATTTCTCTTGTGTGATCAGCAGTTTTTTGAATAGCTGGCACCATCCTTTTTAAAAAGCTGCCGGCCTTTTCTGCAACCTGCATACTTGAGGTTGACAGCTCGTTGATTTCACTTGCAGCATGTTGACTTCTCTCAGCAAGTTTACGCACCTCCGATGCCACAACAGCAAACCCTTTACCTGCCTCCCCTGCCCGTGCTGCCTCTATTGCCGCATTTAGAGCTAAAAGGTTCGTCTGTCTTGCTATATCTTCTATTATTGATATTTTCTCTGCAATTTGCTTCATAGCATCAATTGCCTGCATTACATACTTACCACCTTCTTGTGCTTCATTAGCAGCCTGCACAGCAGTTTGCTCTGTTAGCTCAGCACTATCGGAGTTTTGTTTAATATTAGCAGCCATTTCTTCAACTGATGCGGATACCTCCTCAACACTAGCAGCCTGTTGTGTAGCCCCCTCAGATAACGCCTGTGAATTTACCGTAATCTCTTCACTACCAACCGAAACGCTACCAGCGGATACATGTATATTTTCCACCACATCACGAAGTCTCAGCGTCATAGCCCGTAAAACAGCATACAGACTTCTATCTTTTACATCAGTTTTCTTAAACTGTATTGTCAGATTGCCTCTTGATAATTTTTGCGCTAATGCAACCATCTCTACCGGCTCACCACCTATTTGTCTAAGTAACCCATAAACAATAAAATAGAAAAGCACAGCAGAGATTCCAAGAATACCAACCATCAACACATTATATAATATGAGTGCATTCCATGCCTCATCCTTTAATTGTCCTGCCTTCGCAGTTAAACCATCAGACAGTTTATCCTCCACCTCTTTTAGAAGATTTATCTTTTCCGTTTGCACCTTAAACCAAACAGCCGGTTCAACATTAAACTTCCCCTCATTTGCCTTTTCAAATGCAATAGCCCTCATCGCCTCCGTCTCGTTTATTGTTGCACCAGATAGTTTACTTTTATACAAGTCTCTCTGGTCCTTTAATGCAAAAGACATAAACACACTCTCATAGGTCTTTTGAGCAGCCACCAAGGCACTGAATTTATAAAACATACCCGGTGCAAACTTATCAAGGGCAAACGTATTATTAAGCACTGCACGCTCTATACCAGCCCTTTCCTTGCCTTGCAAAAAATTTACATACGCAGACAACAAATCCATTAAATCAGCACTTCTCGTTACTTTTGTCATATATGCTATGACATCAAGAAAAAGGGCATTCATTTCAGTATAATAACCAATAGCTTCCTCTCCTGTAATATCTAAAGTGGTAACCTTCGTTCTCTTATTAGAAATATCCTTAAATTTATTTAATGCACCACTTAAAATTCCTTTAAATTCCTCCGTATAGGAAGCATCATCACCTTCTTTTAAAAACTTATCAACATCTGAAAACTTATCATCAGTTATAGACCTCTGCTTTGAAAGCTCATCTTTAAATTTTTCACCCTTACTACCAATAAATCCAGCCGTCATCCCCCTTTCCTTTTGCGTTTCATGCACCAAAGCACTAATCCTCACTGCGAGCTCTGAAAGGTTTTTAACTAATTTCATTTCATTGAATAAATCATACTTTTCATTAGCCCCATGTCCTGAAAAAAATAAAACACCTAATACTGGACATAATAATAACAACAATAACCGATTTCTAAACTTCATGTTATCTAAGAAAGACATTTGACCGCTCTCCTTATTTATGATTCTATAAATAGAAGATAAAGATACGTTAATATTTTAAAGCGCCTAAGCCTGTAATAATAACAAATTGTATCATTATTGCAATATAGTTGTAAATGTAAAAAAAGGGTAGTCATGAATAGGTAGTGTCAGATAGTATATAGTATGCTATCATTAAGGCTGTGTCGTAATTAAGATTCAATAAAATAATTTTCAACTTCCCTATACTTTGCAACAATAATGTAGTAAAAGATAAGAGGAATAACTAAAAAAATTGTAGGCTAAAAGTTTTAGGAAGTGCTAAGGCGCACCTCCCTGTTATCCCGTCTTTTACTAAATTGAAGTCATTTCTTTAATAAATTTAGCTCTGTACTTTTCAACTGACCGTTTGTCATTCATTATCATATCTAACTGCCTTGAATGCATAAGTAGATAACCTATAAGCTTAAGCTGTTTTATCATGTGTGGTAGTTCCTCTTTTTCAACGCGTGCTTTTAGTGAATCTTCTTTTACCTGAGTTTTAAAACCAAAATCCTGCAGTATCTCAGCTAAGAATAGGGTTCTTGCTGTTCTTCTGTTATAGTCTGCTGCGCCACCTTTAAACAAAAAATTTGCATAGTTTTCCCCTGTTCTTTCTCCAGCAAGTGCCTCCACCGTTGATAAATGATAACCAAGACGTGAGGATAAGCTACAAAAGTTTTTGGACAGCAAAAAATAATTATTATTTGACTTACTATCCATATTAGCGGGGTTGAGGGCTGGGTTATAGGTTGATTCAAATATAATAGAGAGAAACCCCATGGCATCAAGAGAAGGTGGTCCTTGCCAGGCGAAGGCGTTTAGCCCTTCCCACAGGGCAAGAAATGGTACCGATATAATGTTTTCTATATGAACATATTTACCTTCTACGTCTTTTTTAAAGCCATCATCTAAATTAATAACCCACCACGTTAGCGGTGAGTTGCAGATAAGCTTTTTACTTGAGCGTTCGGAAAATTTATGAGACTTACCAAAATTAAATATTTCATCAACAGCCTTTTCATGGCAGTACCTTGTAATATCGTGTAAGGTTTTACAGTTTATTTGTTTAAAATCTGAGCTTGATGGATTTATTAATGTAAGTGGTAGTATTTCATTTGCTATACTGTTTAATATATTAAAAACAGGGGTATTTTTCATAAATGCTTCTTGTTCAGCTTTTTGATTAAGATTTAAAAGCTCATCAACTTTCCCATCATATATCTTACATGATGTTGCATCTACTGTTATAACTTGTCCATTGCTAAATAGCGTAGTTGCTTTTGGTAGATTAAAAATTGTAGGTACGTGAAATTCCCTTGCTACGTTTGCTAGGTGGCCAAGTACGCTGCCTTCTTCTGTAATGATAGCAGATGCCTGTCCCATTAGAGTTGCCCACACTGGTAGTGCCTGTCTTGTAATAAGGACAGCTCCTTGTGGAAATAGTAACATATCTGAGTGGCGTTTTACATTAAATACCATGCCGTAAGCCACACCCGTACTTGCTGTAACACCACCGTGAATTATTGGCGGTTTTTTTATGGAGAGGTTGTTCATACTATAATCTTTTGATATTAGTTTTAGTGGTCTGCACTGAAGTACATATATGTTTTTATCACTACTAATAGCCCATTCTATATCTTGAGGAGTACCGTAATAGTTTTCTAATCTAAGGGCTATATTGGCAAGTTCAAAGAGCTCGTTATCATTTAATGATGGATACTCGGCTATATCATCTGTAAGCCTTTCTTGTTGTAAGCCCTCAACGGTATTACAAACTATTTTGGCTGTTTTTTTATTAATCTTTTGCTCGATGATAGTTATTGGAGTATCTTTTGATAAAACAAAAACGTCTGGCTCAACAGTGCCATCTACAACGGATTTTGGCAATCCCCACGCTGCGTTTATGATTATTGCGTTATGCCATATGCCAATGGGATCGGCTGTGTAGATAACCCCTCCTGCGCTTGCTTCCACAATTTCCATACAACCCACACACATGAGTACGTCCCCATCTACAATGCCTTTATTTATTCGATATGTCATTGCCGTTATATTATATTTACTTGCAATTATCTCTTTATATGTATTTAATATATGTTCACGTGATATGTTTAGCTTTGTTGCGTATTGACCGGCAAAGGAAGCATGAAGGGAGTCCTCGCCAATGGCACTACTGCGTAGGCATATTTTGAAATTTTTAGAGCCGTTTTGGCTTAGTGTGTCATAGGCACTAAGGATGTCATCTTGTATTTGCACAGGCAGCTCGGCGTTAATAATAAGTTGCTGTATATTACTACAAAGTTGATAGAGGGCTTCTACGGTGTCTTTTTCAGCTGCTTGTATGCGTCTATCCACTTCCTCCCCAAGACCATTATGAGCGAAGAACTTTGTGTGTGCAGCACTTGTAATAACAAATCCCTCGGGTACTAATAATGAAGTGTTTTTCTTAATTTCCCCTAAACGAGCCATCTTTGGACCAACATAGTCTATTGTTTTCATATCAACATGACTTAAAGGCAGTACTATTTTATCACTATGTGTTTGCTGTTGGTTTTCTAATATCTGCCTGATTCTTTCTTGTATTTGACTAAATATATCATATAGTGTCTTGTATTTATCGGTGGATAATTCATTAATGTGTTTAACCATACTAAATACATTTACTAATAGTTTTGTACATTTAGCTGTTATAAACGACATATTAAATGGGTGTTTACCCGTGAGCGCTTCTTCTATTTCTGACATTAAAATAAGTACTTCATTGTTAGCGTTTAGTAAAAGCTGAAAACTGTGATATCTGGCTTTAAAGAGAATGCGTAGTTGTTCAACTTGCAGTTGTTCAATAGCATCTGCTTTGGTTTGATTTCCACTAATAAAGTCTTTAAGGCGTTTGAAAAGCATTGGATAAACCTCCTCATGTTTGCCGTTAATAAAACTGCAAAAAAAACCAAAACAAAGCCTCCTTAAGCTTTAGAGGCTTCGTTTTGTAAATTAAAGAATATTAGGGGTAGATTTTTTTTCTTTATAAAAATCTTATAATACTGCAACAATAGGACAACGTGATAATCCACTATATCCACGACCAAACGAAAGCGGTGTTAGCGTGTAATCAACCTTAGATGAAGATGTTGGAAGTACTATAAGGTTTAAATCCTTCTTTTCTATACGTGCAATAATATCATCAATAGAGCCGCTAACTAAGCATTTTTGCACTGATACACCGATTTCGGTACAGTATTGACAGACAATATCATAAAATTTGATAAACTCCCTCTCAAGCTCTGAACTTATCTCAGCATAGGGTGCCATTTCAAAACATGCCATGGATGCTATTTCCCGGTTATCTATTTCAGGTACTACACCAAGTAGGGTTATTTCGCCATTAATCATTTTTGCCATATTGCTACCATACTCAACGGCCTTTTTATACTCTATCCCTGGATACACTATTACCACTATTTTCTTTAAATCTGTGCTATTTATATCTACTGTTGTAATCATTTTAACTCCTCCATTGTTTAGTTTTTAGTTTATTTTATTTATTAAGTTTTAATTACTATGTACAGTTTCAAGCTTATTCAAGCGTCTTTCAATGATTATACCTTGTGTCATTTTAACCAAGATTATAGAGCTTAGTATGCAGGCAGAGCCAAGCATAAGGTAGCCAGCATAGTTGTTCCATATCTTTTCAAGCGCATAAGCATGTTGTAAAGTCTCAGACTGGCCTGCTATCCACGATTTGACAGCAGCTTTATTCATGAGAGTCCAATCTTTTATAGCATCCTTTTCAGTTAATCCAGTTTGAAGTTTTATCCACGCATTTAAAGAACTTTCATACATATATTTGTAATTTGAAGAAACGTGTTTAAATACTACAGAAACGCCAGCCGTAATCATAGTTATTGCAAAATATAGCCTTATCGTTAAACCCTTTACATATTTAGTTGCAAGTGTTCCAAACTGAGCACCTACTGCCGCACCAAGTAGCATCACTATTGCTGCAAATATTTCCACACGTCCCTTCATCGCGTAGCTAAATGCTCCATATGCACCAGAAATCATTACCTCAAAAAGGTCTGTACCAACTGCCACTGTCGTAGGACAACCTATTACATACATAAGGGCTGGCATTCTTATAAACCCACCACCTACACCAAGGAAACCAGCGATAAACCCTGTAAATGTGGCCAGCACTGCTATAACCCAAAGGGATATTACAACACCGGATTTTTGTAAATTAATCATTGGTGGTAATTTTATACTAGTCATCTTAACCGAAAGAGCAGAGCGCTTTGCATCACTAACATCGTGTCCTCTTTTTCTTAAACGCATGTACTGTATGTACTCTACTACCATATAAAGACCAAGACTAAATAGTAATACCATATATACGATTCTAACAACAGGCCCAACCCGCCCAATCTTTTCAAGCCACATTATGGTTGTTGCCCCTACTTCAATACCCACAGCCGTAAAAACCACCATCAATAAACCAAGCTTCATATCAACATTGCCAAGCTTCCTATGCTTTATCGTAGCAACAATAGACTTGCCCGCCATATGAGCCATATCCGTACCTATTGCATAAGCCATCGGAAAACCAAACACATTAAGAGCCGGCGTTACCATGAAAGCCCCTCCTACACCAAAAAACCCACCAATTATTCCTACCGTTAAGCCTATTAATATAAGCTGCCAACCTACTATATCAACCCCAGCTATTGGCAAATGTATTTGTGTCCAGTCCATTATAATGCCTCCTTATTTTTAATAATATTAATGTTTAATCTCTATTTTGTCTGACTTTATACCCAATGTTTTAAATATAAGTTCAATCGTAACACCCAACAAACCTCCAATGCCAGCCATTACAAATACAGTCAAAAAAGCATAACCCATATGGTTAGAATTATTTAACTCAACCACCCATGATATTATTTGTTCTAAACTTTCCATCTCTTATGTCTCCTTTTTTTATATTGTTTATGATTACGTTATATGTAATTTATATAATCAATTTATATGCCAGTTGCAAAATACAATGCTTTACTTGACAATATAGATATGTTGACGCATAAAAAAACATGCACCACTTTCGTTTCTAGCCCTAAAAATCTAAGTGAAGTATTATTTGTGCGTGAATGTTTTTTACTGCATGGAGAAATGCTGTTGATTTAAGAAAAAAGGATTTTTACCATTAAGTATCAATGCCATTTGGCATCAATATTGCTTAATAACATTTTAACCGATTAAGATTTGAATATAGCGTGGTTAATCTTCTTTTGTAAGGTCTTTTGGTACTGGCAAGTCGGAAATATCTTTAAGTCCAAAATATTCAAGAAATTCCTTCGTTGTACCAAACAGGAGTGGTTTGCCGGGGGCATCTTTCCTACCAATAATTTTAATCAGCCGCCTATCTAATAAATTCTTTACTGTTTGATCGGAACTTACACGCCGTATCTGTTCTATCTCTATTTTTGTTATAGGTTGTTTATAGGCAACAATCGCTAATGTTTCCAGTGATGGAATAGATAACTTGGCTGGATTTTTAGCAGATTTCAGTTTTTGAAGCCAAACAGAATAACCGGGGTTTGATACCATTTTGTAACCCCCTGCAACTTCCACAATAAGTATACCCCTGTTTTTTTCTCTGTATTCATTTAACAGGTACTTAATTGCTGAATCCACATCGCTAGCAGAAAGCCCCACTAAGTCTTTTAATTCATTAATACTAACGGCATCGGCAGATAGAAATAGGATAGCTTCAACAACAGCAATCTTATCTTTGTATTCCATGTAAAAGGTTCAGTAAAAACAGCTTAGGTTAGTTTGGTGGGATTTTTAATTGTTTCAATATAATTGCCAATTAGTACTTCGTTTTCAGATGATAATTTGTGAAACTGACAACCAAAAAAGGCATAGCTGGTAGTTTCTGTAATATTCCTTATAATAAACTCTAAATTTTCCATGAAGTGTTCAAATACATTAAATATCAGTATATAGGAGCTGTCAACTTCAAAAAATTTCCCTGAATCTATATTAACCTTCAAAAGACATCCACCCAAGCTAAGATTTGCAACATTGGCATCAGCGACAATCCCCCTTTCTGTATCAAGGAGCTTAGCGCTAATATTTGTATTTACACGTACATGTTTTCTTTTAAATACCTTTTTCCGTGTATATACAGAATATCCCCAGTACTTATTAGGGTCTACCTCTATTCTATCTCCAGACGGTATCTCCTCCACAATTGCAAACTCCTGACGGCTCGTATCTCTTTTAACAATTCCCATAGCCAGATCGCCGTTGGCCTTAAACACCACATGTACAATCGGCCAATACACCTTGCCTCCCCTTTGGGTTACGATGCCTATCTCATTATTTTTAAGCCTCACAAAAACCCCCGGTGGAAACATACCTAAATTCTTAGCTAATGCCAATACGACTTCTTGTTCAAAAATCTTTTGCCCATCTTTAAAGAGCTCTTTCATAATATCCGTAGGTAAATGGGTTGGCTTATATGAACGTGGTGAAATCCGCGCACAGTAAACATCAGCACAAGATAGTATCTTAGTTCCCTTTGGTATTTGTTCACCCTTGACGCCATATGGGTATCCCGTACCGTTTAAAACCTCATGATGGGTCATCACATAATCGAGCCATTCACTGTTTTGAATACCAATACTCATAAGCTGCTCAACCCCTCTTTGGGCGTGACTGTATATTTCATCTTTTTGTTCACTTGATAGTGGTCTTGTCTGTTTATGCAACATATCCTGAAGCTGCCACATTGCAATATTCATAGTAAGGGCTGCTGCTAACAAGTAAAGTCTGCTTGTTTTTGACCAGCCTAGATATTTAGATACTATTTCGCACACTATGGCAGTGTGCACTTGATGCCTTATGGAGTAAGAAACCGCATTTGTCATTATAATGCTTGCAATAGCCATATCCTCGTCTTTTTGACAAGTGTCTTGTAAGTTTTCACATATATCAATAATATTCTTTTCAAAATCCTTATCTTTTTGTGCATTACGCAATATATTAGCTAATCTTGCCTGCATCATCGCAATGGTTTCGTGGGGGCTTTCTTCAAGGATGTTTCTGAGCAGCGTTTTATCTTCTTTTTCTGACTTACCACCAATTAGTTCACGTATTTCATTTTCTACTGCATCTATAAGTGTGCCGGAAATATTTGCAAATTTATTTACATCTATTTGTGTAGATGGCCTATCACCCTTTGCAAAGACCTGCATTAACCTTTCAAGCTGTTTTTCATCAGCTATCTTGTATCCCTTTCTGCCTATTAATGCGCCATTTTCATCGTACACACTAAATGGTAGACTATCCCCTACTTGCAAACTAAACTTACTTTTCTTTCTTTCTTCCATAAATTTAAACAATTAACGATATTAAAGTAGTTAGATTATTACTACCAATTTCATAATAAAAAACAATCCCGCCCCTGAAAACTTTATACACACAAAAATCAGTCATAATAATAACAAAAAAGCATAAATTAAGTAAATAAATTCATCTAATTTTTTTTAGCAGTACAAAAATTCTTGAAAGGAGAGTTTGAGGGGAAAAATTCTTGCCTAAAAAGTTTTTCGCTCAAAGCTGTTAGCCTTATTTTATGCCTGTGATTTTTCAAATTCCTCTTAAAGAGAGAAGTTGTTTAAATAACATATTTTATGTATAATTAAAGTAAGAATATTTTAAGGTATTATTTATTGTGAGTAAAGTAAAAAAATAACAACATTATGGCATTGAATTTGCTATTATTTTCCTTGTAAGACTCTTCAGAAGGAAGGTCAAAAACAACTCTTAAACCCATGGAGAAAAAATGATTGAAAGAATCATTTTAGAAGAAGAAAAGGATAAACCTCCAGACTGTTTGACGGACTGTTTAGTAGTAGACGGTCAAGGTAGCTTTTTTGCAGTAAGTGACAGATGGTACGACGCGGGATGGCAGTTTACTAACAGTATACAATCATTGAGCGAGCTTAGTAAATTACTGAATATTGATAATGCAACACAGTTTGAATATGAAAAGCTAATAAGGCAGTTTAGGTATAAAGTTACTCCCTACTACCTTTCTCTTATAGACTGGCTAGATGCTGCAGACCCTATAAGGAAGCAGTGTATACCAGATTTAAAAGAGATGGATTACCATGTAGTTGGCCAAACGGATCCGCTATGGGAAGAAGAGGACATGCAAGTACCAGGTCTTGTACACCGGTATCCGGATAGGGTGCTTGCAATAGTAACAAATATTTGCGCCATGTATTGTAGGCACTGCACTAGGAAGAGAAAGTGGTATGAAGAACAAGCACACACTACCAAAAAAGAGATGGCGCTTATGGTTAAATATGTAAAGGAAACACCACAGGTACGGGAGGTTATAGTATCTGGTGGGGACCCTTTAACAATGAGCCTTGAAAATCTTGACTGGTTTCTTGGGGAATTGCGGCTGATTCCGCATGTAGAGGTACTGCGTATAGGTAGCCGTATACCTGTAGTGCTCCCTATGGCAATAACAGAAGAGCTTGTTCATATGCTTGCAAAGCATAGGCCACTGTGGCTAAACACGCAGTTTAATCACCCAAGGGAGATTACCCCACAATCAGCCGATGCTTGTGATAAGCTAATCAGGGCAGGCATACCGGTATCTAATCAGTCAGTCCTCCTTAGAGGGGTTAATGACTCCGTAGATGTCATGAAAGAGCTCTGTTATAAGCTTCAAAAGATAATGGTACGACCGTACTATTTATTTCAGTGCGATCCCGTTGTTGGGGTTGAACACTTGCGAACTAATGTGTGGAAGGGTATTGAGATAATTGAAAACATGCGTGGGCACATGGGGGGATTATGTATACCAACCTTTGTTGTAGATGCACCAGGTGGCGGGGGCAAGATTCCACTACAGCCATTTTACTTACTTTCGATGTCTGACAATGAGGTAATTTTACGAAACCATGAGGGGTTAATCATCAATTATCATAATCCACGTACAAATGATTCAGGAAAACAAAAAATAAGTACTGGCACTTTACAAAGTTTCTTTTATAAATCAACCCAACCGTCTGAAAGCAATATTTTAAGGCTTAAAAGAAGGGCATCAAAGTCCTACTATAACGAAGAAATGCCTAAATTGTTAAAAATAGGCCTTACCTATGATCTAAAAAGTGATTACCTAAAGAAAGGTTATACTGAAGAAGAAGCCGCTGAATTTGATAATGAGGACACTATTAATGCTATGGAAAAGACTATTACAAGTCTTGGTTATAAAGTGCAACGCATTGGCAATATTGATAGCCTTCTTATGCAGTTAAATAAAAATAATACATGGGATATGGTATTTAACATATGTGAGGGGATTAGAGGTAGAAACAGGGAGGCTCAAGTGCCAGCAGTACTTGAGGCATATAATATCTCCTATACATTTAGTGATCCACTGACGTTGTCCCTTTGTCTTGATAAGGCTGCTGCAAAAAAATACCTTAAGGCCTTTGATATACCAATGGCGCGGTCTTTTTTGGTAAGGTCTATAGAAAGCCTATCAAATAGTGATAGGGATTTACAAGAAATGGGATTGCCAGTATTTGTCAAACCAGTTTACGAGGGAAGTAGTAAGGGAATTGACGGAAACTCCATAGTGTATGATACGGATATGCTTAAAGGGCAGTGTGCGGTTCTTTTTAAAAAGTACAAGCAGCCCTTATTAATAGAGGAATTTTTACCTGGGAGGGAATACACCGTAGGTATTGTCGGCAATGGCAAGGAAAGTGAATGTATAGGGGTACTTGAAATTATACTTTGCGATAAAGCGGAAAAAAATGTCTATTCGTATATGAACAAGAAATACTGTGAAGAACTTATTGACTATGTATTAGTGGAAGATAAAGCTATTGTGGAAGAGGCAACCTGTTTAGCCCTTAAAGTATACAATAGCCTTGAGTGCAAGGATGCTGCAAGGGTGGATTTACGTGCTGATGAAAACGGAAAACTGCACTTTCTTGAAGTTAATCCGCTTCCGGGCTTAAACCCTGTAACGTCGGATTTACCTATTCTTTGTAGCAAGATTGGCATTTCATACAGAGAGTTGATTAAAAAAATCTTAGGTAGTGCCCTGCAAAGAATCTCCTTGCAAAGCATCTATATGAAGGACATTATACATGAAAGTTGCAATAGTATATAGTGAAATTCTAATCGAAAGACCTGACATACAAGATACAATAGAAGAGATAGCCTTTGTAATTGAGGCTATAGGGAAACTGGGTTATGAACACAACCTATTTCCAGTAAATTTAGTAAACCCATTAAGTGGTTTTGAAAATGAACTGGAGGCATTTGTAAATAGTATAAAGACATATAAGCCAGCGGTTATCTTTAATCTGATAGAAGAAATTGATACATCCGAGCATGTATATTCATTAATTATGCGTTCATTTAAGGAGATTGATATTCCCTATACTGGCTCTTCTTTTGGTGTCATACACAATACAACAAATAAGGTAGTTGCAAAAAACATACTACAAAAAAGTAATATACCAACCCCACACTGGAATGTTTGGTCAGAAGGTAATACTAATTTGCACATTAATAACTTGTCAAAAGAACTTTTTCCAGAGAAGCCCTTCCAAGAGAAGCTCTTCCAAGAGAAACTCTTATGGATGGTTAAACCCGTCTGGGAGGATGGCTCCGTTGGTATTGGCGATTTTTCAGTACTACCTAGCAATACGTTACAAACCTTAACTGTCGGACAAACAAAACGACTGTTTGATGGTAGACCAACGTTTTTTGAGCAATATATAGATGGAAGAGAGTTCAACGTTTCACTTTTGGAACATATTGATGGCTATGTTGAGATTTTGCCAGTTTCTGAGATTGTATTTAATGATTGGCCAACTGATAAACCAAAAATTGTTGATTATAAGGCAAAATGGGAGAGCAATTCCTTTGAATATGCTAATACACCTCGTGTTTTTGATTGTACGGAGCCGTTTATTCCAGTAATGAAAGATATTGCCCTTACCTGTTGGCAGGTTTTCAATTTAAATGGATACGCAAGGGTTGATATGCGTGTAGATAGCAGGGGGAATATGTATGTATTGGAGATAAATACAAATCCGTGCATTGGTTATGAGTCTGGATTTATCGCATCTTGTGCAAGGGCAGGCTATGGAACTGCTGACATTATTAATAGAATTATAAATGTAGCTTTAAAAAGATATTTTTAAGTTATTTATGGAATATTTATCACGTATAAAGGAAGTTACACTAAGAAGTGAACCGATTTTACAGGATAGGGAAAACATCAGGGGACTTCTATCTTCAGCAGGCGTGTTTAATGCCCGTGAAATAGATGTAGCAATAGAGCTAATTGATGACAGAATTGAAAAAGGTAATCTAAGTGAATATTCATTTTTATTTGCAGAACTTAATACAGACATACTTGGCTATATTTCCTATGGACCTATTACTTTAACAGAGAATAGGTTTGACATATATTGGATATGCGTTGGAAAAAACGTGCAACAAGGTGGTGTTGGCAGTATGCTTATTTCTAACGCAGAACACAATATTATAGGAAAAGACGGTTATTCGGTATTTGTAGAAACCTCTTCAAAGGTGTCATATAAACCAGCAAGGGAGTTTTATAAAAAACACGGCTATGTATTAGTTGCAAGTGTCCCAGACTATTATGCCAATATGGATAATAAACTTATATTTATGAAGAAAATGAAAGAAAAATAAGGTATACTAAAAAACTAAGGGCGAACACTCGAAAGGTTCGCCCCTACGTAATGGATGCCTAAGTATAACACCATAGCCAATAAAGAAGGATAGATAGCTTATGATAAGGTTAATTGAACAAACATTTGAATGGATTCTTTGGCAAAGTAGAACAATGATTATTTTTGCAGTGTTTGCAAGTATTGTTTCTGCGCTTATCCTTATTGTAGTAGGAACATATGATATTATAATGGTAATCAAGGAGTTTTTTCATGCCTTTGAAACGGAAGAAACATTTGTCCATTTTCACTCCTCTGTTATGAAGCATATAATATCCTCCTTAGATGTATATCTTGTTGCTACAGTTGTTTTGATTTTTGGTATAGGTTTGTATGAATTGTTCATAAGTAAGATTGAATATGCAGAAAAAGACATTAAATCATCAAAAATACTAATTGTTCACAATCTCGATGAATTAAAAGAAAAACTGGCAAAGGTTATTATTATGGTATTAATCGTAACATTTTTTAAGTATGCACTTGATGTTAAATTTGATAGTGTCTTAAACCTCCTTTATTTAAGTATGGGAGTTTTGTTATTGTCTATATCAGTGTTTTTTATGTCAAAAGGGCATGGCAATTCTGCTAATAAACAAGAGGATGACAATCGTTAAGTTCAATATATGCGCTAATACTTAATTTCGTTTCCACAATATGGGCACTGAAAAGACTCTATTATAAGGTGCTGTAATGGATTTAAAGTATCTAAAATATCTGCAGTTGTGGTTTCCTCTGTAGATAATAACTCATTAGCGTTGATAAGTAATGCACTAATCCCGCCGCAGTAAGGACATTTTTTAACTGATTTTGCCGTCATTATTAGAAAATGTCTTTTCAGCCTCTTTTTGATATTCGTTAAACTTCTCTTCGCCAATGATTACTTTTATCAGCTCCATCATCTCATTAATCATTTTTAAATATGGATATTTAAAATATTTAAAAATCTGTAAACTTCTGGAGTAATGCTTAATAGTATTAAAATAATCATTTTCCGAGACATATATATTTCCTAATTGACACGATACTAAGGCAATATCATCTTTAGAGTCCAATTCCTCGTATAAAACCAAACTCTCATAAAAAAACTCTTTAGCTATATCATGTTTGTCTTCCGCATGATACACTCTGCCTAAATAATTAAACGACGAGGCTATACCAACCTTATTATCCAGCTCTTTGTATAAAGCAAGACTTTTGTATAAAAATGCCTTAGCCAGCTCATATTCATCCAGTATTTGGTGAAGTATACCCAAGCGATGGGCACAAGAGGCAATACCTAGTTTCTTACCTAACTCTTCATGTATATGAAGACTTCTTTGAACAAGTTCCTTAGCTATATCATATTCCTCTTCCTCTTGATGTAGCCGGCTTAAATAATGAAGTGCAGAAATAATACCGGACTTATCACCTAATTCTTCACTTATTGTAAGAGTCTTATAGAAAAATTCTTTAGATAGCTCATATTCCTTCAACTCTTTATAAATTATACCAATATTATGACAAACAGAAGATTTAAATACTTTATATGAATTAATTTCAGCAAATGCCAAGCTTTTTTCAAAACTGTTAGTCGCTTGTGGTACTTTATCAATGTAATAATACAGCTCCCCTAATTCAAACAGTAAATAAGAACGCACTATACTCTCCACATCAGTAGGGGCTGCTGCCAATATTGTTTCAATTTCATTAATACGTTTATGTTTGTTTTCTATTAGTTGGGTTTCTTTGTTTGTTGGTTGTGGGTTTTCATCAATAACACTAGTATGGTCAAGTTCAAAACCAAGTAAGCCTGCTTTAATAGACCAAATATCTTGTGCATTGGTTTCCAGGTTTATTAAATCCTTTTCCGCTAACCACCACACCACAGTAGTTTTACAATGCTCTGTTAAATATGGTTTGTACATATTCAGCTCTGATATTAATCCACCTAAAAAGCGCGGAAATAGCCAGTTTTCAAGATTCGTAACTTGTATTAGTTTATATTTTTTACTATACTCTATCATTGCTTTTACAAATGTATTCATATCTGGATATTCAACAAAATTAGCTTCTAAAACTACAGAACTACCAGCATAAATGTTTTGAACTTTACTAATCATTAAATCTCTGTAAGAGGCATCATAGAACATTGAAAACACTGGTGAAAAACCAAGCCCAGACTCTACTACTTTTGCTAAGCGTTTTAGTTGATTTGCTTGGGTGTAATAAGGGCCACTATCATTTTCCGTAGTTTCTTTTATTAAATCATCCGGCTTATTTGTACTTTCCATCGTTCTTTATTTTACATTAAACACTAATGTTATTCAACATATTTTAAATGATATTTCTCAAACATAATATATTTTTTTATATAAATTTGTTTTATTTGTGTATAATTATATAAAGAGGTGTGTTTTGTTACAGTTTATAAAAAGACATAAAGGAGAAAAGGTTTATGACAGCTGAAGAGATGGATTTAGGGTTTCAAAAAATATGGAGTCTCTTTATGGAACTTCGAGAGGATTTTAAAGAAACTGACAAAAGATTCAAAGAAACTGATAAGAGATTCAAAGAAACTGATAAGAGATTCAAAGAAACTGATGAAAGATTCAAAGAAACTGATAATGAGATCAAGGAACTCAAAACAACAATAGACAGATTATCTATGAAGGTAGAAGAAACTTCTGTAGAAGTAAAGAAAACATCCATAGAAGTAGCAAAGACAATGAAGGCAATTAATGCCCTATCTGGCAAGTGGAGCAGATTTGTTGAGGGGTTAATAGTACCTGCCATGGAAAGGCTGTTTAGAGAGAGAGGAATTGAAATTGAAAGAATATTTTCAAGGGTACAATCAAAGAATAAGTCCATGGAGATAGATATATTGGCTGCAAATGGTAAACATGCTATATTAGTAGAAGTAAAAAGTACCTTAAAGGTAAATGATGTAAAAGAACATATTAAAAGATTGGGGAATTTTAAAGTAGTATTTCCAGAATATAAAGATAAATATATAGTAGGAGCAGTCGCTGGTATAGTCATTGAAGAAAGTGCTGATAAATATGCCTATAGAAACGGCCTTTTTGTCATAGCTGAAAACGGTAATACTGTCAATATAACAAATGACGACAAATTTGTTCCAAAATTATGGTAGATTATTGCTGCTTACTTTGTTATTAACAGTTCTATAAATGATTATTTGTATTCAATCAAGTAATTCTATTTTGAAAACGCCACTGTTTCATTAAGCTCGTAGATGTCACAAAGAATCTCTTTTTGTATTTATCATACTTAAAAAAGTGTTATAATGATAAAATCATTTAAGTTCGTAATATAACAATGTCAATAATGATTAGGTAATAATATAAATATAGGAGTGCTATTGTGAGAGTTGCTATTTATCCAGGTACATTTGACCCCTTTACTAATGGACACTTAGATATAGTTATGCGAAGTTTAAGGCTCTTTGATAGTCTTATAGTTGCTGTTGCTAATAATCCGAAGAAGCGTCCACTTTTCAGTGTTTTAGAAAGAATTGAGTTAATAAAGGCATCTTTACCAAAAACCGGGGGGGTTACTGTTGATAGTTTTGACGGTCTTGCTGTTGATTACGTTAGAGCAAAAGGCGGAGGGGTTATTATAAGAGGCCTAAGGGCTGTTTCAGATTTTGAGTATGAACTACAAATGGCTCTTATCAACAGGCGGTTAAACCCTGAAATAGATACTATCTTCAAAATGCCTTCAGAGGAATACTCGTTTTTGACTTCAACGGCAGTTAAGGAAATAGCCTCGCTTGGCGGATGTGTGGAAGGACTTGTGCCACCTGCTGTTGTCAGTGCTTTGCGTAGCAAATTTCACACTTAACAAAAACTAATAAAAACGCAACTGGAGGGTAGTATGTTTCATACAGCTAAACCGGAAGAAATACTTAAGGGTGTTATTACTGACGTATATTTTGAAAGGACAATGAAGGTTCTTAAGGCTAAGGGGATTAACCCATTAGTAAAAGCGGAGTTTATTGCTAAAAGTCTACCGGATGATTATAAATGGGCAGTTATGGCTGGACTTGAAGAGGTTTTGTACCTAGTTAAAGACTTACCAATAAAAATACGCTCACTACGCGAGGGGACTATCTTCTATCCGTACGAGCCGGTTTTGGAGATAGAGGGCAGATATCAGGACTTTTGTGTCTTTGAAACAGCCATACTGGGTTTGATTTGTCAAGCTTCAGGGATTGCTACGAAGGCTGCACGGTTCAAAAAACTGGCTGATGGCAGGCTTGTAGCCTCCTTTGGTGCTAGAAGAATGCACCCAGTGCTTGCCCCAATGATTGAAAGAAACGCATATATTGGTGGCTGCGATGGAGTGGCTGTTGTTAAAAGCGGACAAATCATTGAGGAAGAGCCTATGGGCACTATGCCACATGCCTTGATACTGTGCTTTGGCTCAACCGTAGAGGCACTTAAGGCATACAACGAAGTGATAGAACCTACCGTAAAGAGAGTGGCTTTGATTGATACATTTATTGATGAAAAATTTGAAGCATTAAATGTTGTGCAAATGCCAGAGGTTAACCTATACGCCATACGTTTTGATACACCATCATCAAGGCGAGGGAATTTTTATCGGATAATCGAGGAGGTACGATGGGAACTTAACCTACGTGGTTATGGTCATATCAAAATCTTTGTAAGTGGTGGTATTACTGAAGCTGATATGCAAACATTAAATCTTGTGGTAGATGCTTATGGAATTGGTACAGCAATCAGTAATGCACCGGTTATTGATTACTCTATGGATATTGTAGAAATAGATGGAAAACCTGCTGCTAAGAGAGGAAAATGGTCAGGTAGTAAAAAGCTCAATTACTGCGCTAAGTGCAAGAAACGCAAAATAATCCCTTATTCTGAAAAACCAGAAGCCTGCGACTGTGGAAATCTATATGAAGACATCCTTATTCCAGTTATTAATAATAAAGAGCGCCTCATTCCTATTGAAAAACCAGCTCAAATAAGACAGCGACTCCTTACCGCATTATTAACTGACATTACACTATAATGGGCTATTTTTTTATTATATTAGCTATGCTCATATGGAGCACACAAGGGGTTATTATTAAGTTAACCGGTGAGGAACCCCATGTTATATTGTTTTATACCATAGCCTTTGCCCTATTAATGCAAACGACTATATTTATAAGTAAAAGTAATAGAAAGGCTGTGCCACCTATTAAGCAGTTTCCACAAATACTACTACTTTGTTTTTTTATAACATTAAACTCAATTACGTTTTTTTATGCCTATGCTAAAACTTCTATAGCTAATGCTGTCTTTACACACTATATAGCACCTATTGTTGTTGCAATACTTGCACCAATTCTTTTAAAGGAACGCATAACATTGAAAAGTGTGCTTGCCATTGCAATTGCCACTATTGGTTTATGGGTGCTTCTTGATGATATTAGTGTGTTTGGGCTTTTAATGAACCTAGGTGGTAACAATGGCATAAGCACTGAGGGCATGGGGTTATTGGCTGGTATTGTCTCCGGGTTTGCCTATGGAACTTTAATTGTACTAGTGAAGACTTTGACTCTTAGTTTTAACAGATACGTACTGGTGTTTTTTCAAAATCTGATAATGGCAATTTTTTTGTTGCCTTTTGTACATGTGTTTCCTGTAAAATTAATGTGGGTGTTTGTCCTCATGGGTATTTTTTATGCAACAATAGCCACTTATATTTATTACAAGGGGCTTTCTATGGTTGAAGCCAATAAGGCTGCCGTTCTTGGTTACATTGAGCCTCTTGCAGCTATAATAACCAGTATGCTTGTTTTGAGCGAATATCCAAAACCCATATCATTAATCGGTGGTGGACTTATTGTATTGTCTGGCTATCTTGTAATTTCAAACAGGCAAAGGGCATGAGACTTTTTGTATTTTTAATAATTATAGTTTTAGCTGAACTATGCACCACTCCTTATCTAAAGCCAGTGTGGGCTTATGAGGAAGATGCTGCTAATAATAACACCATGCCTTTGACCATTGAAGAGGCTGTCAATATGGCTATAGAGAATAATTTTTCCATAAAGGTAAATAAGTATAAATCGGAAAGTGCAAATGCACAAATCATCGTTGAAGAAAGCGAATTTGACCCATCTTTAAATATAGATTTAAAGCAATCTGTTGACAAACTACAATATATCTCTTCTGACGGCGGCCAAGATGAACGCCTAACAGAACTTGACACGGCTATTGGTGGGAAATTTTTTACTGGCACTGAATATGAGCTATCCTTTAATAATAAACGGTATGAAAGTAGCTCATATTCTTTATTGATAAATCCATACTACTCAACCAACTTTGCCCTTACTCTTACCCAGCCACTTATTAAGAATTTTGGTATAGACGTACAAACTACACAAATAAATGTGGCCAAAAATAAGTACCAGATTTCCAACCTCGACTTCGACACTAAGGTCATAGAAATAGCCGCTAAAACAGCTAAAGCCTACTGGAACTTGAAAATAGCGCAATACCGCCTTAACTCAGAAAACGTTGCCTTAGAACTTGCCCTACACTCACAAAAACAAGTTAGTGCAAAAATAGAAGCTGGCCTTTTACCGGCTGTTGATATTTATGCGGCGGATTCTGAGGTAGCCTCAAGACAAGAAACCCTCATTGATGCCAAAAAAGATGTTTTAAATGCCGAGGATGAAGTTAAACAATTGCTTGGCATTAACACTTGGCATTACAAAATTAATACTGTCTCTGAACCAACACTCACAGTTGAAACAAAAGACGAGGCAACACTCATTAAAAAAGCCCTTAAAATCAGGCAAGATTACAGAAAAACCGAAATAGAAAAGAAAAACAAAGAACTACTCCTTAATTATTATAAAAACCAAAAACTTCTTGATGTAGATGCCTTTGCTAGTTTTGAGGTAAACGGCATGGGGGATGATTATCCAGCCGCATTTGAAAAAATTTCACCTGACGACAAACATTACTGGCTACTAGGGCTTTCCATGAATGTCCCTATAGGCAATCGTAAAAATAAGGGGAACTATCTGGCGGCAAAATATAATCTAAACGAAACAGTGGCTTCTCTTAAAGAACTCGAACGTAACATTACTCAGGAAGTAAGAGCAGCATTAAGAGAGGTTGAATATGCCAATAAACGTGTCTCCGCCGCTCAAAAAACCCTCATTGCCGCAAAGCAAAATCTCGACGCTAAGGAAGGAAAACTCAACGAAGGACTAAGTACCCTTAACGAGGTCCTGCAATCTCAAAAAGAATACGCTACAGCTTTGTATGAAGAAAAAAAAGCTGTTGCCGATTTGTCTATCTCTGCTATAGAACTTAAGAAAACACAAGGTCTTTTGCCATATTAAAAAAAAGCTAATAGAAGATAAGGGAAAGCAAAAAGCGGGGGAAAACCCTTTTCATAAAACTTTTAGCCTGCAATCCACTTATTCTGTAGTACACCTTGAAATAATCTCAAAAAAATTTTTACCACATTTATCATGAATAACACTAAACATCTTACCACCCATATTAATTTTACAGGTAGAAACTATTTTATAGGCTACGGCATTCCATTTTTCAGCTAATATAATATGATATACGGAACATTCATTATGACTAATATTATATTTATTCAGTATTTCCATAACTTTTCCTGAACTATCTTCAAGCTTTTTCTTAATGTCAGCCACTTTTACAGTTTTACTTTTTAACTCCACTATCCCAATAATTAAAAACTTATCTCTTATAAAAATTATACAATCACATGCCTTTATACCTTTTATACCTTTAACTAATTTTTCCCCCTTTAATACTATATACTTATACTCAATACCACTTTTATGTAATGTAAGTAAACATTTACTCCCCTTATCCTTACAGCGTTTTTCAATTGCTTCTTTATATTCTGCATCATTTTCAATATTTTCAATAATATCCATAAACAATTGGCACACTAAGCTTAGTTATTAATATCCCTATTAAGTTTCACAGATTCTTTATGCAGCGTTTCAAGTACCCTAATAAATTCATCTTGCGAGATTCCATCCTCTTCATTTATTTCTATATCAGATATTTTATAGCCATTACTTTTTTTATCATAATTAAATACATAGGCACAAACATCATCACGTTTCAAATAATCTTCTTCATCATATTTGTATTTGCTTTTACGTTTCTCAGGTTCAATTTTATTCATAACAATAAAATTATTAAATTGACTCAATAAATAATCACTATGTGTTGTTAATATTACATAGACACCTTTTCTTATCAATTTAACTAAAAGGTGAGCTAAAATTCTCTGATTTTCAGGATGTAAATGTGCCTCAGGTTCTTCTATTATAAAGACATCACCAGGTTTTATAATATATTTTAAGTAAAGAAAAAAAGGTGCTAACTCAGACACTGTTGATGAACTCCTATGTAAAGGTATTTCTTTATTGCCAAATTTGTATTTAATTTCACCACGTCCTCTTTTAGATGTATCAATATTAATTTCACCATTTAACATCCTACGTTCAAAAAACCGAGCTAATTCATAAAAATCACCTTGTTTTTCCGGCAAATTAACAATTGCAGATAAAAAATCTGCTACAACACCTGAAAAACTAGGCATATTAATTTCTTTGATTCCAATATAAGGCATTTTTTTCAAAACATCTGCTACCAATACTTTATATCCATTTAAAATACCAGACCTTGAAGCAGGTAAATAATGACATTGAGGCAGTTTGCTCATAATAGTCATTTTAACCATCCCATTAATTGCACGTAAAACCACTTCAATATCACCTGGACTTTCTATAAATTTTCTATTTATACATATAATTTTTTCTATAAAATTATAAATATTGCGTGGAATTGTAGCATCATTTTTTATTTCAATAAGAAAGATAGGAACGTTATAATTGACAATTTTTACATTTCCTTTATCTATTACTAATGAAATACTAGTAAAATTAAAATCAATTATTAGTTCCAATTGTCTGCCATTTATCTTCTTTAAATTATTTATTTCACATGAATATAAGCGAATAATTTCATTTTTTAATCTTTCTTCATATATTTCTCTTAAAATACCTTCTATTAATTCTTTTATAACAGTTTCTGGTACATTTAAGGTTTCATTATCACTCAATTGTTCAATTTTATCTCGTAATGAAATACAACTATCTCTATAAATAATATCTTCATCAGGAAAGAACGGAAAAGACAATTGAGATAAAGTTTCAAAAATTGCACGAATCAGCATAGCCGTATACGATTTACCAGAATTATTAGGACCTATTAATATTGTAAGCGGTTTAACCTCTATTTTTCCTTCACTTACAGGTCCAAAATTTTTCAATTCAAAACTTAAAAGATGTTTTCTATCTTTTTCTAAGTTATCTTCAACCATAATTTCCTATATATCTATCAATCATATTTAATTGTGCCACTAAGTTAATGTAGTAAAGGATAACTGGCATAACTACATAGATTACAAGCTAAAAGTTTTAGGAAGTGTGTAGGCGCACTCCCGTAAAGGGTTTTCCCCCGTAAAATTCCTTTTCTTTAAAATCCCTTTTCTTCTCTCCTATTTCCTTTCTTTTTCCTCTATCTTTTTTTCTTTTCCTTTATCGCTCAATATATTAGTTATAGCATTTATATCACCACCAATAACCCCAATCTCTTTTAAAAGTGCATCTACAAGTGGTGCTTGTCCTCTATATCTAAGAGCACTATTTACCACTTGTTCGGCAAGGTTTTCTGATGGTTTTCCTCCATCTGATGGAGTTATACCACCTGAAAATCCAAGTCCATCAACATGTATAATCTTAATGCTATCTATTTTTTCCATAGGTTTAACGCTTGCGTTAATTATACCTTGAAGATTTTTTATAAGTGTAAGCTTTAATTGCATAGCTATAATTTCCGGGGAAAGTTTATTTTCAGCCATGTGAATAGCCTCTTTACCTTTAGCTTCAACCTCATAATCAGTAGCCTTAGCGGCCGCTCTGATCTTAATAGCTTCGGCTTCGGCGATTGCCTCGATTTTTATTTTTTCAGCTCTATCTATAGAGGCCTCTTTTTCAGCCTTTGCAGATAAGGTTACACTGATAGCCGCTTTTTCAGCCATTTTAGCAGCCTCAATAAGTTCTATCTGTTTAAATCGGTTAGCCTTCTCCGTTTCAATAGCAGTAGTAATAGCCTCTCTGGATTTCTCAGCATTTGCCTTTGCAACATTAGCCTCTGTTTCAGCCGTTGATTGCTCTCTTGATTTTTGTGCTATAATAATAGCCCTGTCTTGTTCAGCAAGTTGGACTTCTTTAAGCCTGTTTTGTTCACTGAGTTCAACAGACCTTTGTTGGTCTATTGAGGCTATTTTTATAGATTTTTCACGGGCTATTTCTTTTTCTTTCAAAAGCCTTTCCTTTTCTATGCGCTCTTCCTCGATACCTCTTTCAGATATAATCTTTTTCTTTTCAACTTCCTGCTTAGCAAATATATCTGACTCTTTAGCCTCGCGCTCCTTTTCATATTTGTTACGGGCTATTTCAGTTTCTTGGGCTGTTCTACGTATCTGAATTTCTCGCTCTTGCTCAAGACGGGCGTATTCATCATCACGCTTTATCTCTAATTTATACCGTTCAGCTTCAAGGTTTTTACGTTGAATGTCTACTTCCGTATCCTGTTCTATGGCATTTCGCTCCCGCCTGCGGTTTTCTATCTCTGCTGTTAAGCGAGCAAGACCTTGGGCATCAAAGGCATTTTGCGGGTTAAAAAATTCTTTGCCGGTTTGGTCAAGCCCTGTTAGTGAGGCAGATTCAAGCTCCAAACCATTTTTAGAAAGGTCCTCATTTGCTGCATTTTGTACTTTTTGGACAAAATCGGAGCGTTTTTCATGCAGCTCCTCCATAGTCATTTCAGCAGCAACGGCGCGCAGCGCATCCACAAACTTGCCCTCAACAAGCTCTTTGAGTTCAGCAGGGTTTAGTGTTTTTAGACCTAACGTTTGAGCTGCCATCGCTATAGCCTCCTCTGTCGGTTTTACACGCACATAAAATTCCACCTCCACATCCACCCTCATCCTATCCTTAGTTATAAGCGCCTGCTCACTTTGTCTTTTCACCTCAAGCCGTATTGTATTCATATTGACTTTCGTTATTTGCTGAAGCACAGGCAAAACCAAAGCCCCTCCGTCTTTAATAACCTTCTCACCCCAAAGCCCAGTTCGCACAAATGCTATTTCCTTCGTAGTACGTTTATATAACCTTGCTAGAACAAACCCTATTGCAACAAAGCAACCAAGTATTATAATACTATAGAATAATATCTGACTCATTATCGTACACTCCTAAGTAAAGAGTTAATTGGCCAAAAGTTCATTCGTGTTTTTAATAGCAAAAAACACATTGCCATTTTTTTTAACAAGTAGTACTTGCGTACCAGCAGGCAAAATATCCGTCTCTACCTCCGGCTCAACCCGCACGTAGTGTACCTGCCCAAACTGGTCCTTTAACTTAGCCTCTGCCGGCTGCCCTACCCTTGCCGTCCCAACTGTTATCGTAGCCACCTTCCCTATAAAACTATCCTCAGATACCGCACTTGTCTCATCCTTAGGGATAATCCTTGCCAAAAACTTCCCACTTACGCGCACTAATACCAAAGCCAACAAAAATGCAGGCACCGATGCCACAAATGACGGTAGTATACTAACAACCCTTATCGCTATATTTTGAATAATAAGTCCACTTATACCAAATGAGGTTAAAAATATAAGCAATAGTACTAAAACAGGCACCTTGCCTATATGAAACCAGCCAAGAGCCTTAACAAACACGGAGCTATCAATATCTACGTCTGCATCTACTTGAAAAGACTCTGGCAACAGATTATCTATTAGGTGATGGGTAGCTATACCAAAGAGTAAACTTAAAAATTCCAAGACAGCTATTAAAAACATAATTAAAAGTGATACCGTAAATGGCAGGTTTTCATCAAGTGTTAGTAATAAAAGCAGTTCAGCCATCTTTAACCTGTGTTTTAAGCACTTCAAGGCGTTCTTTTACTCTATTTTGTCTGGCTATGGTTTCAAGTTCGGCAAGCTTTGCATCCCTTTGCAAGTCAGCCCCTTTATTCATGGCAAAACCAAGGTCTCTTTCCATTACCCGATTAAAGGCAGACTGGGCATTTGAAACAGTTCTGGAGGCCTTGTCATAAACGCTTACATCTACCGACTCACCAGATGTTTGTTGTGTGGATTTTGTAGCCTTGGCCTTTTTATAATTTAAAAGCTCCTGCTCTAATTCCCGTCTTTTCGCTTGTAACGCCCTTATGTAATCTTCAAGTTCTTTAACTTTTCTTTGCTGCTCAGCAATAACATTTTCAAGCACTGGCAATTGAGCCTCTATATCCATTTGTTTATCAATGGCGGCTTCAGCCAGATCGTCTCTACCCTCTTTTATAGCAGTGTTAATTTGTTCACTAAGCTTAGCTATATTTTTTTTGTTTTCCTCAAACCGCTTTAAAGCCATATGTCTTGCTGAAAGCTCCCGCCCCAATTCCTCACGCACATCATCTATTGCTGAGTCCACTTCTCTGATAGCTTCATCCATGATTGTTTCTGGTGAGAGATTTTCAAATGAGTCTATTACTGAATTGATACCAGCACTGATGATGCGCCCAACCCTTTTGCTAATATTTTCTTTCATAATTCCTCCATAACTAAATAAAAATAAAAGAAAAAGATGCGTAGGAGAAAACCCTTTTCGAGAAAAAGGTGCGTAGGCGCACTCCCAATTCGAGAAAAAGGTGCGTAGGCGCACTCCCAAAAACTTCTGGTTTGTTATCTCTTTAGCTATCCTTTTACGTTTACTATATATTTAATAGCATTGGTCTGAGCGTCTACTCTGTGCAGTAGTTTAGGAGTAGTTTAAGGGTAACAATATACATATCCCTTAAACTACCACTAAGCAAACTATTAAATACACATAAAGATTAAGTACCCTTTATTTTCTCACCATCTTCTTCAACGGTTTCAAGCATACATTGAGGCATATTTCTGGCAAATGTAGTCATTATGACAAACCCTTTTTGCACCTCCGGGTCCCTTAGTGATGAAAATATAGACAGAAACCCCGGTTTAATCGGTTTTTCCATGAGGTCTTTCATCGTCCTAACAGCACACTTTTCAAGCCCCTTCATCATATACTCAGTTTCCTTTGCAGCCATCGTTTGAAGCGTAAAGTCGAGGTCTCCGCTTTTATCATATTCAGTTAAAAATCCAAGGAGTTTTTTAAATGCACCTAAATTCTCACCTGTCATCTTTGCTACGTCCAAAAGCTCATCTTTTTCAAAAGCCAACCGCAGCATATTAATAGAAGGCATAAGCTCTTTCGTGATTTTCTGAAATGTTGGCAGCAGATCATCGGCAAGACCCTTAAAAGCCCCCATAACGTCAATCATTTGCAAAAATGTGGGGATATTATCACCAGTCTTTTTTATTAGTTCAAACACTTCATCTTTTTCATAGCGCATCCGTAACTCATTAATAGCAGGTGTTAGTTCCTTTGGCAGTTTATTGAAAGCCGGTGCAAGGTCTTCTATAAGGCCTTTAAAAACCCCCATAAGGTTTTGAAGCTCTAAAAAAGTCGGAATATTATCGCCAATTTTCTTAATTAATTCAAGCGTTTCATCACGTTCAAACCTAATGCGCAGCTCATTTATAGTGGAGTTCAACTCCTTTGACATCTTGTCAAAACCGGGCATTAAGTCTGTAACCAGGTCCTCTACAAATTGCAATTTTTTCTGTAAATCATCCATCTTGGCAGTTAACTGTTCTATGTCAGAACTGCCACCACCATAACTCTTCTTACCCATAACGCCAACCACCCCTCAAATTATAATAAACCATTTAGCATTAGATTCCAGTACATAGGCATCAGCATGTGTACCTTTAAGACCCAGTTAGCATAACTCTCAATAGCCGGAGAGATAGCCTCCTCATAATTAAAGTGTGCAAACATTACGCGCTTGTATCTGGTAAGGATTGGACATATTATCTCACCATCGTATGTGGCTGTCGGTTTTTCAGATTTCAACACAGCTTTAAATATGTCAACAAGTACCTTTGCCTGCTTACGAATACCGGAGGCCGTTTTTGACGTTGGAAAGTCTGTGGCATCTCCCAAGGAGTATATATTAGGAAAGCCAAGGCTTATCATCTTATGTTTATCGCATCTGACCCAATTAGCAGCATCCCCTATACCCTCTGATGCCTCAAGAAGTGAGGAGCCTTCGTGTGGTGGTGTAACGCTTATAAGGTCAAAATTAACTTTTTTACCACCGTAATCGCTGATAGTACCGTTAACGTGGTCAACCTCAGATGGGGTAAAGTTTGGCACTGTCTCTATTCCCCTTTCAGAAAACAACGATGTCAGCTTAGAAGCATAAGGCTCTCTGCTAAAGACGGCAGGCATCGGCGTTGTAAATACAAATCTGCACTTATCCCGAATCCCCTTCTTTCTAGCAGTATCTTCCGCCATTAATATAAACTTCATAGGAGCCGCTGGACACTTTATCGGCATCTCACACACCGATGAAACAACAGTCCCACCATCAAAATCAGCAAAGGCATCACGTAGTTTAATAGCTCCATCATAGTTATAAAAAGTAAAGACATTCTTAGCTACCCCAATGCCTTCCTTTAGCCCGGATGGTTCATCAAAAACAAGGCGACCACCTGTTGCTATAACCAAATAATCGTATGAATATTCACCGTTTTTAGCGGTAACCACTTTGTTTTCATTTGGCTTTATCTGCGTTGCTTCATCTATGATAACTTTAATACCATCAAAAAAGAGTGAACGCGTAGGCCTGATAAGTTTCTTTGGGTCTTCTAAATTAAACACTACTAAGGTAAACGCTGGCTGATAAAAATGTTTCTCGCTCTTTTCAATAACAATGAGTTCAAGTTCATCCCTGCTAAACTCCCGCCTCATTCTATTTGAAAACATAACGCCTGCACTTCCCCCACCTAAAACTACAATTCGTTTCATGTATCCTCCCTCTTATTAAGAAGTATTCAGTAATTAATAATCCGCCAAATATAAAATATTAACTGGCTGATTTATGATATGATTAATTATTCTAACATATAATCTATAAAATTTGTACTGTTAGGATAAAACATTCTATGATTATATAGTATAAGGAAATATGCTATGCTAAACGATAACAAATATTTAGAAGCTACAGCTAAGTTATTAGCTGCCTATGAAAAACTATCTACGTACGAAAAAACTGTACTTGAACTCATTGCTATAATAGATGAACCAATACCAAAAGAAAAAATACTCAATTGCTTAATACTATACGGAATAAAAGGCCAAGACAACAAACTTAATATGGACGCATTAAAATATGCGCTTAACAAACTTAATAAACAAGAGCTCATACTACCAATAAATATGTGTAACGCACTTTTTAAAGAAGAAATTGTACGACAATCCATTGCAGGGGGCAGATTTGATGAATTAGTTAAAGTTGTACAAGAGATATTGCCACCAACAACAAGTGGACGGTGCTTCCGACAGATACGGATAGCTGTACATAAACAAAATGAGCAAATGTTCATAGAATACAGCAATAAAGCCTTTAAAGAAAACCCTGCGGCATTTACAGAAAGAAAGATTTTCAAAGAAATATGCGCCACACCATTTCAACCAGAGTGGTTTAGTAAAGCGCCTATATTCATACAGGTAGCTACTTTGGATGAGATTTTCACTGACGCTATAACTAACGTTGACCCTATACCAAATGAGATTTTTAACTTTGTACTAAAACAGACACAGGGACACATAAAAGACACAACATCGTTTTTCCATATGTTAATTGCAACTATATTGATTTTACAATGTAAATTAGACAACGCAATAGAGCTAACAAAAAATACCGATGAAGTTACTGCTCATAAAATACGAGGCTGGATATATTTTTTACAAAATAAAAATGATGAAGCCATTAACGAATATGAAAAAGGACTGCTCCTTCTAAAAAAACACACAAAAAAGACTATTGTTTTTTTTTATGATTTAGGAGGGATTTTCTTTATTATGGCCTTGCTAAATAAAAAAGATACACAATCTCTCATAAAAGCTGAACAAATTATAGATTTAATAAAGAAAAAACGTGATAATCAATATTTATACTTATATTTATGTTTAGAAGTTATCTGCAAGGTATTTGAAAATAGAACTAAGGAAGCAAATATTATTATTCTTGATTTAACAAATCCTAATGGTGCTAAATCAATATATTATTTATTTTATATCTTAGCACTTTTAAGTACTGCTCGTGATATTTCTGTGAAAGATACTAAAAGATTACTAGCACTTCACAACAAAGCTAAACGTAATGGTTACGAGTGGCTATCTATGGAAATAGCTAGCACACTACTTCTGGCAGGATGTACAGAGCCCACTTTAAAAGAATATGTTGACAATATCCAAAATCATACTGGTATAAATAGTATAACTTCAACAATGAAAATAAAAGAAGAAAAGTGGGAGCATTCATTAAATGAACTTATTAATTTAGTTGAAACAAACTCTAAATATATTACAGGATATAATACACGTATCATATGGACATTAAATAATCTATTGACCTACTGTAATATTATCCCAAAAGAACAAAAACTCTTAACAAATGGCAAGTGGTCTAAAGGCCGCCCGATATCTTTAAAACGGTTATATGGTTCTATAATAAAAATAATGAACAATTTAACACAACAAGACATGGAAGTGTGTTCATATATAGCGACATCGTTTTCTATGGGTTATTATTTTGAAACTAAAAAGGCGCTTCTTGCATTGGTTAATCATCCATTATTGTTTTTGGATAACGATGACCTTGAACACATAGAATTATTAAAGGGCTCTCCTGAGCTTAAGGTGGAACACGCAGGAGAGGGGTTTATAATAACCTTGTCCGTAAATGTACAAAACACAGACTATATAATAGTGCAGGAAACCCCTACAAAGTATAGAATAATTGATATAACAGATAAACATAAACAGATGGCCACCTTATTAGGTCCTAGTGGACTACTGGTGCCGACGGAGGCAAAAGACAAGGTCATTAATGTTATCTCCACGCTATCGTCCATTGTAACAGTGCAATCATCAGTTAGCGGGGAGGTGGAAGGAATCACAAAGGTAGATGCAGACCATACACCGCACGTACGCTTACTGCCTTTTGGTGCGGGGCTTAAAGCGGAAATCTTAGTAAAACCTTTTTCAAGCGATGGACCGTATTGTAAGCCGGGTGTAGGTAGCACTAATCTTATAGTAAAAATCAATGGAAAACCGTATCAAACAGAGCGCTTATTAGAAGTTGAAACAAAAAAGTGTAAGGTTGTTGAAAACAGTTGTCCGGTACTTGCAGCAGTGGAGAGCTACAACTGGGAGTGGAATATAGGAGAGCCGGAGAGTTGTTTACAACTTTTACTTGAATTAAAGCAGATAGGTGGAGACATTTTAATAGAATGGCCAGAAGGAGAGCGCTTGCAAGTTACACATGAGGCATCGTTTGAGCATCTAAAGTTAAAAATCAAGCGTGAAACTGATTGGTTTAGTGTTTCAGGGGAGTTAGCCTTAGATAAAGCGATAGTGTTAGATATGAAAGTACTACTTGAAGCACTAGATAACAGTGCAAGCCGTTTTATTCAAATAGGGGATAAACAGTTTATAGCCCTAACACGTGAGTTTAGGCGAAGATTAGAGGAGTTTAAGGCATTTTCTGACAAAAAATCTAAAGGCAGTATCAATATTCACCCATTAGCCGGCATAGCTCTACAGGATTTTTTTGAAAACATAGGGGAAATAGAGGCAGATGACGGATGGAAACAGTTCATTAGCCACATAAATTCTTATCAAAAAGAAAACATATTGGTACCATCAACCATACAGACCAATTTACGGGACTATCAGGTGGACGGCTTTCAGTGGCTTTTAAAGCTGGCTTATTGGGGGGTAGGCGCTTGTCTTGCTGATGATATGGGCTTAGGGAAAACCTTACAGGTCATTGCAGTAATGTTGATTAGAGCTAAACTAGGTCCAGTATTAGTGATAATGCCAACATCGGTATCAACAAGCTGGATTAATGAAATCCAAAGACATGCTCCAACACTAAATATTATAATGTTTAATAGTAAAATGGCTGATGAGCTATCTGAAAACTTAAAGCCGTTTGATGTTGTCATATGCACCTATGGCTTACTTTACCAGAACTCCAAACGGTTTGAAGAAATTAACTGGCAGATGATAGTCCTTGATGAAGCCCAAGCAATCAAAAACTATACAACAAAACGCTCACAAGCAGCAATGAATCTTAAAGGTGATTTTAAAGTAATAACCACCGGCACCCCTATAGAAAATCATCTGGGAGAGCTATGGAATCTATTTAATTTCATAAATCCGGGTCTCTTAGGCTCTATAGATAGATTTAATAAAAGGTTTGCTATACCAATAGAAAAATATCAAAACAAAGATATACGTAAGATGTTAAAAAAACTGATACAGCCATTTATACTTAGAAGAACTAAAAGCCAAGTGTTAGAGGAGCTACCGCCGCGTACGGAGATAATCTTAGAAGTGGAAATGTCTCAAGAGGAGGAGGCGTTTTATGAGGCTCTCAGACAGCGGGCTGTTGAACACTTAGCAGAAATAAACGCCCCATCAGGCCAAAAACACGTGCATATCTTAGCGGAAATCATGAAACTACGCAGAGCCTGTTGCAATCCTCAGCTAGTTGTCAATGATGTAAATATACAAAGTGCTAAACTTAAAACGTTTGCAGAAACTATAGAGGAGCTACTTGATAACACACATAAGGCATTAGTATTTAGCCAATTTGTAGACCATTTAAAAATCTTAAGGGAATACTTAGAAAGTAAGTCCATATCCTACCAATACCTTGATGGCAGTACCCCGTTAAAACAAAGAAAACAAGCTGTAGAGGATTTTCAAAATGGTCAAGGTGATGTCTTTTTAATAAGTATTAAAGCCGGCGGCTTTGGTCTAAACTTAACGGCTGCCGATTACGTAATACACATGGACCCGTGGTGGAACCCAGCAGTAGAAGATCAAGCATCTGATAGGGCACATAGAATAGGACAACAACGCCCTGTTACAATATATAAGTTGATAACCAAAAATACAATAGAAGAAAAAATAGTAAAGTTACACCAAAGTAAAAAGGACCTCGCAACAGGTCTACTTGATGGAAGCGATTTAAGCGGTAAGATGTCAGCGGAGGAGCTGATGGCACTTATTACGGAAAGATAACTATTTTTTTATTATTTAATATAGGAGGCTTTATATGGACTACTACGTGGCATTGATTACGGCGCCTAATGTAGATGAGGCAGTTAAAATAGCAAACACTTTAGTAAGTGAAAACATTGTTAAATGCGTTAATATTATTAAAGAGATACGTTCCATCTATTCGTGGAAGGGAAATGTCGAAGATGAACCAGAAACACTTTTAGTGTGTAAACTTAAAAAAGATAATTTTGACTCTCTTAAAGACAAGGTAAAAACGCTGCATAGTTACGAGGTACCAGAAATAATAGCCCTACCTATAGTAGAAAGCTCGAAAGACTACCTTGATTGGCTTAATTCTTGAAACTTGAAAAAGATGGAAAAAATAGTAATATGTATACAAAAAAACAAGGGCTAAGATGCGAAGACACACAGGGAGGTGTGCCTACACACCCTCCCTCACATAGGTTCGCCCCTACAAACTGAAATATATATGGAAATATACTTTATGGCGTTAAGTAATACAGGAAAGAATCACTTGACCACCATACAGTAAAATATCCTTTATATTAGATGTTTATATTGTTTCATACTGCCTCAACAGATTTAACCTCTGGTATTTCAGCCTTTAATTTTGCCTCAATGCCGCCTTTTAACGTCATAATAGACATTGGACACGTACCACACGCCCCAACAAGTTTAACCTTAACAACCCCATCCTCAGTTACATCTATTAGTTCAACATCACCACCGTCTCGCTGTAAAAATGGCCTCACCTGCCCAAGTGTTGCTTCCACCTTCGTTTTAAGCATTAAAAAAAAACCTCCTGTGTTTGTTTCTCTAAAAACAGAGACTATATTAGTGAATTTCCTAAAAACTACCCCTTATAAATACCACTTCTGCTATAATAATCACTTTAACATAAATAGTATACTATAAAAATAACAAAATTGAAAGAAAAATTTTACAAAAATTCTGGATAAAAAACCAAATGAAAAAAACTAAAAATGAACCGGGTAAATTCTATGAGGCAAAAAACATTCAGTTGGAACTATCAAAAAAGGTAAAACTCACCGCTTTTGATAACGATTTGGTATTTATAGCAGGTGTAGATGCTGCCTTTAAAGATAATAAGGTCATTGGGAGTGCCTGTTTATATAAAAAGACAAACGATGATGGCAGCACTTTTACCTTGGAAAAAATAGATGAAAAGGTGTCTATTATGGATGTTGAATTTCCCTATGTGCCGGGGTTTCTTTCATTTCGAGAAGCACCTGTTTTAATGGAATCCATCGGAAAACTTATTAAAATACCAGACATAATACTTGTTGACGGTCAGGGCATAGCCCATCCCCGAAGGCTTGGCATAGCCTCACATATTGGCGTAACACTTGACATACCAACAGTTGGTGTTGCTAAGTCCAGATTAATTGGTATACACAAAGACCCCGGTATAAACAGGGGAGATTGGCAATATCTAATGGATAATAATGGAGACACCATTGGTGTCATATTAAGAACCAAAAAAGGCATCAAACCCCTTTATATATCCCCTGGACACCTTATAAACATAGAAGATTCAAAAGAAATAGCCCTTAAATGCAGCCATAAGTATAGACTTCCTGAACCTATCCGCTGTGCACACCTAATTTCTGGCAATTTCAAGCTCACTATTATACCAAAATAAAAAAGAGATAACACGCTAAAAATTTTAGAAGTGCGTCGGCGCACTCCCATAAGGTGCGTAGGCGCACTCCCGTAATGTGCGTAGGCGCACTCCCGTAATGGGTGTGGGGAAGAACAGGGGGGAACACCTCCGCACCTTACAAAATTATCTCTGTACCAATACCTTTTTGTGTAAATATCTCTAAAAGCAAACAATTAGGTATACGCCCATCAACTATATGAGTTTTATTTACCCCTCCTTCAAGGGCGCTTAGACAAGCTTTGATTTTTGGTAGCATACCTCCGCTTATCACCTTCTTATCTATCAAAGATCGCACTTCATTTTTTCTTATTGTAGAAATAACCTTTCCATGTTCATCAAGAACGCCCGGCACATCGGTAAGTAAAATAAGTTTTTCTGCCTTAATTGCACCAGCTACGGCACCTGCTACAGCATCTGCATTTATGTTAAAAGTCTCCCCTAACTGGTTAAACCCAATAGGCGCTATCACTGGTATAAATCCCTTTTCATCGAGCGAGGTTAAAATTACAGGGTTTACATTGTCAACCTCCCCCACGTATCCTAAGTCAACCGTACCTTGCCTTTTTTTCGCTTCGATTAATCCACCATCTTTACCGCTTAACCCTACCGCCTTTCCTCCGTAACGGTGCAAAAGCATAACTATCTCCTTATTGATAGAGCCACAGAGTACCATTTCCGCTATTTCCATAGTTTCAGCATCTGTTACGCGTTGGCCATCAATAAATTGAGGAATTTTGCCAAGCCTTTCCATTATCTTTGAAATTCGAGGACCACCGCCGTGCACTATTACCGTATTAATGCCCACATAGTTGAAAAGCACTATATCCTTTGCAAAGGCCTCTGTTAATTGTTCACTGACTTGTGCAGCACCACCGTATTTTATCACAAAAGTACGTTTATAGAAATTCCGTATATAAGGAAGTGCCTCTATAAGGACTTCTGCTTTTTGCAACAATTTTTCCATATCCTACTCATCCTCAAAGCATGGTAGGCATACAATTTGCCTATTTTTAACCCTTGAGCGTGGCTCCATTACCTTTTCGCCACACATAGCGCACTTAATTGACGGAAATATCCGCGCCGTCTTTGGCAGTATAGTTGTAAACTTATCAACCGTAAATAGCTCACTTTCCGCCACTTCCATTATAAGATTAACCTTTTTGGTTTTCCGTTCCTGTATGCACTTAATAACCTCTGGCGATATATCGCCCTTCATATGCCGCTGCCAAAGGCACTGCTCCTCCGGCGTTTCCGGTGGCGGCTCCCAAGTAAGCGCTATTCTAATAGCCTCACCGGATGGCCTTTTTATAAATGTATAGACCTGTTTACCATAATCTTTGAATATGAGATTGCCCTTACCAAAGGTGCAACCTGTCAATGCCTGTATGGCGTCTACGGCACAGGAATCGTTTTCAACAATAGCAACAATCTCCTCATCTTCAGCCCGTTTTTCGATAAGTTCCTTTATCGCTATTTGTGCTGCCCGCACACCATACGCTATACCAGGACACAAATGCCCGTGAAACTCTACGGCCATTATCAAGTCTTCATTCATAGTCATTGATTGCCTTTATCCATATTTTTTAAGAATCGTATTTTGTTATAAGCGTATTGTAACCAACCTGCGCTAACGTTTTAGCTAAATCAATAGCGCTCGATTTATTCCCAAACTTCCCTACCCTTACCCTATAGACCTGAGTACCTTTAATTTCAGCTGGCTTTAGGTATACCGCCTTGTATTCAAGTTCGAGGGATTTTTTTAATCTAACCGCCTTTTCTGCATCTATAAATGCTGCAACCTGTACGGTGTAAGGTCCACTATCAACCGTGCCTGATAGACGTATGTATTTAACGTACCGCATATCGCGGCCAAGTATAGACACCTTTACCTTTGACGTACCGGGGTGAACAATACCGAGTCTTTCAGCAGCCTTATAAGACAAATCAAGGTCTCTACCGTCTATAAATGGACCCCGGTCGTTTATAGTTATAGCAGCAGCCCGGCCTGAAAACTGGTTTTTAACACACAAAATAGTACCAAATGGTAGCGTTTTATGAGCAGCGCTAAATGAGTACATGTCATAAACTTCACCGGAGGCCGTTAGTTTTCCATGAAAACCCGGTCCGTACCATGATGCCACCATATTTTTCCTCTCCGGTTTTTGGTTTAACTGTATAAACGAGGCGATGTCTGAGACATCCGGTTGCAACGGTGTTTTCGGTTTAGCTGTAGAACAGGAGGTTAAAAAAATAGCCACCAAAAAGCAAACAATTATTTTTTTGAGTTCCACTAAAAACCACCCCTCACTCTATAAAATATACCTGCTTAGGTCTTCATCCTTAATTATGTTAGCAAGTTTATCGTTTACATAAGTCCTATCCACAACAAGCTCCGAGCCCGGCTTTTCAGGTGCGTCAAAGGAAACGTCTTCAAGGAGTTTTTCTAAAATAGTGTGCAGACGGCGTGCTCCTATATTTTCAGTTTTTTCGTTAACCGTATAAGCTATTTCCGCTATTTCATCAATGGCATCCTCGGTAAAGGAAAGCGTAAAAGTCTCCGTTGCAAGCAATGCAACATACTGTTTAATAAGGGCATTTGAAGGCTCCGTCAGTATGCGAATAAACTCTTCTTTGCCAAGATGTGTAAGCTCAACTCTGATTGGGAAACGTCCCTGAAGTTCCGGTATGAGGTCTGAGGGCTTTGCCAAATGAAAAGCGCCTGCCGCTATGAACAATATGTGATCAGTCTTAACTGGACTGTGTTTGGTTGTAACGGTAGTACCTTCAACTATAGGTAAGAGGTCTCTTTGCACGCCCTCTCGTGAGACATCCGGTCCGTGCGATGAGCCTCTACTGACTATTTTATCTATTTCATCAACAAAGACTATACCAGTTTGCTCAGTGCGAGCAACCGCCTCCTTTGTTACCTTATCAATATCAATAAGTTTATTAGCCTCTTCATTTTTCAGTTGATTAAGGGCATCGGGGACTTTCATCTTTTTTCTTTTTTGTTTTTCCGGCAAAAAACTGCCAAGCATCTCTTTAATATTAATCTCTAGGTCCTCCATTCCCATATTGGAGATAACCCCAAAGGGCATGATCTTTTCCTTTATTTCAATATCAACGTACTTATTATCAAGTTTACCCTCCCGAAGCCTTTCACGAAGTTTTTCCCGTGTGTCTATTGTACGCTGCCTTTCCTCATCCGTTATACCGGACTTATTAGCCTTTACAATTGGTAAGAGCATGTCAAGTATCCTTTCTTCTGCTAGCATCTGGGCTTTTTCCTGAATCTTATTAATGTGCTCCTGCTTTACTATGTTAAAGCCGATTTCCATGAGGTCTCTTATCATAGACTCAACATCACGGCCAACGTATCCAACCTCTGTAAACTTAGAGGCTTCCACTTTGATGAAAGGGGCATTGGCTAGCTTAGCAAGGCGTCTGGCTATTTCGGTTTTACCAACACCAGTTGGACCTATCATTATAATGTTTTTTGGAAGCACTTCGTCTTTAAGTTCAGGCGGTAACTGCTGACGCCGCCATCTATTTCTTAACGCTATAGCCACAGCTTTTTTGGCGTTGCCCTGCCCTACTATATATTTATCAAGTTCTTCGAGTATTTTTCTTGGCGTTATGTTATCCATCTAAGTCCTCAATGATAATATTATTATTAGTATAAATACATATCTCAGCGGCAATCTCCATAGACTTTTGAACAATGTCTCGTACACTAAGCGCAGTGTTTTCATAAAGAGCCGTGGCAGCTGCTTGGGCGTATGCCCCACCTGAGCCTATTGCCAAAATCCCCTTATCCGGCTCAAGCACATCACCATTACCTGAAATAAGAAGGGACTGCTCCTTATCGGCAACTATAAGCATGGCCTCAAGACGTCTAAGTATTTTATCTGTGCGCCACTCCTTAGCTAGTTCAACAGCCGCCCTTGCAAGATTGCCCCGATAGGTTTCCACCTTGCCTTCAAATTTTTCAAATAGTGTAAAGGCATCCGCCGTTGAGCCTGCAAAGCCAGCCAGTATTTTATTGTTGTACATCCTTCTTATTTTTTTTGCGTTTCGCTTTAAGGTCGTATTGCCAAACGTAACCTGTCCATCCCCTCCAATGGCTACCTCACCATCTCTTCTTACACATAAAACAGTTGTTCCTCTTATCAAATGTCCTCCTTATTAGGAACAGTTTTTTAATTAGTCTATATAGTAACAAAAAAAGTGGAGTTATTGGCATAGTTTAAAAAACTTTTTTTATATTTTATCTTCTTGAACTGCGTTAGGTTGTTCATTGCTAAGGGGATGGCTCTTTTCATAAACGTTTATCAAATCAGATATGTTTAGATGGGTATATTTTTGTGTCGTTGATAACGAGGCATGGCCAAGGAGTTCCTGTATAAAGCGCAGGTCTGCCCCGTTACCCAAAAGATGTGTGGCAAAAGAATGTCTAAAGGTGTGCGGACTAACGTTACTGTGGATTTCTACAAGTTTAGCATATTTTAACACTATACGATGAATGGTACGGTCTGTCAGCCTTTTTCCATGTTCATTAATGAAAAAAGGACTCTCCCCCGCCTCTGTTTTCATAATAAAAAACCAATGTGGTATATATTGTTTAATAGCCTCAATAGCCTTCGAACCAATAATGACAATTCGTTCCTTTTTCCCTTTACCGTGAACAAGCGCTGTTTCTTGCGTCAGGTGAACATCCCCTCTATTAAGCCGGACAAGCTCCCCTACACGCAAACCGCTTGCGTACAATAGCTCAAGTATTGCATTAGCCCGTATCGTCTTAAAGTTAGTACCTTCTTCTTTTTCAAGCAACAAGCGCATCTCATCAATTGTAAGAAACGATGGTAGTTTCTCTGGCACCTTTGGCGCAGAAATAAGGCGTACAACGTTTATATCTATAAGCCCTTCTGTCTTTAGATAGTTATAGAAGGAATTAACAGCACTGTGCCTTCTGGCTATAGTCTTTTTTGTAAGCCCCGCCTTTACCTGCTCGGCAATAAAGCCGCGCACATCGTAAATGTCAATCACAACATCTGAGGGTTTACCAAGAAACTCATTAAAAACATCCAAATCCTTACCATAGGCTCTTAGCGTATGTGCAGAGAAATTTCTTTCTACTTTTAAAAACTTCAAAAAACTATCTATATGCCCTTTCAATGAAGCCCTCCTAAGTGCTTAATTGCTCTTTCGGCAATTTTGAGCTTCTTCTTTACTTTATCTTTAATCTTCTCATCTATAATGGACTGAAGAGTTTGGACAGGGAAAATGAAAAACGGTTTCCTTTCTAAACAAATAAAGTTTAGAGGGAAACTAAAAATAAAAAAAACGGTCTTGACAAATCAGTCCACCTTAGGATGTTATTACCCATTTATCAAATACCGTCAATCACTCATCACTATCCCCCAGAGCTCTTTGGCTTAAACTTTACTTGCAACTCTTTCCTCCTCTTCAAAAGAACTGCATATATTATGTTACATCTAATTTCACAATATCTTAAATAATCCTTCATCAAACATTAAAATATAAACTATATAATTAATAATTATGATATATAAAACAGATTTACACGTACATTCGAAGTACTCCAATAAGCCCTCGATTTGGGCATTAAGAAAGATCAACTGTCCAGAAAGTTTGACAACACCGAAAGAGATATACCGCAAAGCTATTGAAAATGGGATGGATTATGTAACAATAACAGACCATAACTCTATTGATGGTGCTATGGAAATTGCAGGATTGCCAAGGGCATTTGTCAGTTCAGAGATAACCACCTATTTTCCTGAAAATAGTTGTAAAATCCATGTAGTTGTTTTGAATATTTCTGAGACAGAGTTTAAGGACATTTTATCTTTAAGACAAAACGTATATGAGCTGGTTGTTTATCTAAGGCAAAATCATATAGTGCATTTTATAGCCCACCCATTTTATGATCTAAACGGTAAGCTTACTATGGAAGTCTTAGAAAAGATGTTTTTGTTATTTAATATTTTTGAGGTTAAAAATGGAGCACGCTCTAATAAATTAAATAGTGTAATAGAAAGGGCTGTGTTAAACTTAAGCCATCAAAAGATAGAGGAGCTCGTAAATAAACATAACCTCTCACCAATTGGTGAAACGCCATGGATAAAGGGCATGGTTGGTGGCTCTGATGATCATGGTGGGTTTTTCATATCAAGGGCATATACACTTTCAAGAAAAGGGGAGACCTTAACGGAGTTTCTTGATGCCATAGAAAATATGCAAACATGGGCCGGGGGAGAAGATGGCGACCCACTTACTTTATCACACAGTATATATGCAATTGGATACCGTTTTTTAAAAGATAAGTTAAATAATAAAAACAACAGTTCACATAAATTTATAAATATGGTTGCAGATAGGCTCTTTGGCACAAACACTAAAAAACCGACCATAGGTGAGAAGGTACGCTTTTTTATAAAAAATTATTATTTTGTTTCAACTGGTGGAGAAACTAAAAGCTCAAGTTTTGAAGACATCTTGGATATGGAGGCAAGAAACCTTTTAAATGATAAGGAGTTTTTAAAAAACCTTCAGTTTGAGGGGTTTAATCAAAAGATATTTGCTGCTATCAGTCATTTAGCAAATCGCATTCTTTACGTATACACGCAAAGGCTTTTAAACGATGCTATTTCACGGGGAATTTTTGATATAATTAACTCCTTAAGCTCGATAGCCTTGTCTCATTTACTGATTAGTCCATATTACATTTCCTTTTACCATCAAAGCAAAAATAAGGAATTATTGAGTCAATTTTCCTATAGTTTTTTAGGAGTTGATATTGAAGATGTACCCTGCAAGACTGCTCTTTTTACAGATACACTTCATGAAATCAATGGTGTTTCCGTAACGATAAAACGCATGCTCCAAAATGCTAAAAAACAAGGCATTGAGCTTGTAATAATAACATCAACAAATGAAACAAGCGGTAGTTTCGGTGGCGTAACTAACTTTAAATCAGTTGGGGATTTTGCCCTGCCTGAATATCCGGAACTTAAGATGGGTTTTCCGCCTATTCTTGACCTTTTGCAATATTTTCACAAGGAGGGATTTAACAGAATCCACATAAGTACACCGGGCTCTATGGGGCTTACCGGTTTACTTATTTCCAAGCTTTTGAACTTGCCAATAACAGGCACATATCACACGGATATTCCAAATTATATTAGGCAGTTAACTGATGATGCCTTTATCGAGGATGTAGCGTGGAACTATATGGTGTGGTTTTATAATATGATGGATGAGGTAACTGTACCATCATCAAGTACAAGACGTCAATTAATTGAAAAGGGACTTGAGGAAACTAAGGTGAAACCACTACCTAGGTGGGTGGATAGGGAGGTGTTTAAACCTGAAAATAAAGATATAAGTATTTGGGATAAATATGATATTGGTTGTCGTACGAAGTTTTTGTATGTTGGCAGGATTTCTAAAGAAAAAAACCTTGCATTTTTAGCAGAGGCTTTTAAAAGGCTAATAGATAAAGGAGCTGAAGCAGTACTAATTATGGTTGGTGATGGTCCATTTAAAGAGGAGTTTGAACGGCTTTTAGAGGGTTATCCAGTTATTTTTACAGGTTTTAAATCCGGCCAACAACTATGCACACTATATGCCTCGGCGGATGTGTTCGTGTTTCCAAGCACAACTGATACGTTTGGAAATGTTGTACTTGAGGCACAAGCCTCCGGTTTGCCCGTTATTGTTACAAACGAAGGAGGCCCTAAGGAGCTTATGGTTGATAGGGAGACTGGTTTTGTTATTAAGCACGATAGCGTTGATGCCTTTGTTGAGGCAATGTCGTTTTTCCTTAACAATAAGGATGGTCTTTGTACAATGAGCCATAATGCTTTAAAGTATATTAATGATAATGGGATTGATAGCACGCAACACTATAGTACAATTTTTAATTTTAAAAGTAAGGGAAAGGTTGTTAGTGTTTGATAGACTCTTTCTAAGGTTAAAAAATGAAAAATCATTTGTATAGTAAATCTGAGCTTGTGTATATGTTTGAAAGTATAGGTGTGGAGACAGGTAAAGAGGAAAAACTTGTTAAAAGCCTACCGTTTTCTTTAGATGATGTAACCGCAGGTACTGAAACAGAACTACAGACTGTGGTCATTGGTGAAAAAAATACAGTAGACCTTGCACTTTCCATATTACATTCAAAGTATTTTTTGAATTTAAAAAAACGTTATGAATCCGCAGAGGCACCACGTAAGGCTATCTCCGATATAGAGACTTACTTAGACTCTAACAAAGATGGCGTTTGGGAAAATAGTTGGGTGTGTTTTCCTTTGAAGCTTATGAATCAATGGGCAGTTAGGACATTTATGAATGACCTAAGGGCAGATAAAGATGACATCTCAGCAGGTAGTAGAAAAGACGCCCATAGATACCTTTTAAATAAATACGAAGGTGAGTACGTGCGGGTACCTGTAAGCTATCTTTTGAAATTAGCACTTTGTGATGTTGTAACTGACGCTCCAGATGTCCTGTTAAAGGTGTACGAGCGGGTTGTGACTTGTTTTATAAGCGATAACACCTCCCCTGAAACGCACTCGTTTTATATAACAAACATGGGGCTTGCGTCAGGTTTAGGTTTGGGGCTTGCACATGAAAATGCCAAGAGGTTTCTACTTACAAACCTGCTGGCAATGTATGCAAACAAGAAATTCAGACTTGATATGAGTGGCCAGCATGTAAAGGTATTTAACTCTCCTCATCCACCAATAAGACAAAAGCTCCTAAATGACTGTATCCCTGATTCCTTTTATAGGGAACTTTTCATGAACCCCTGTCTTGCTGGCTGGTCAAAGGGTGAGGAAAAGCACAAGTACATGCACCTATGCCATGAGGTATTGAGTAAAAGTTTGCTAAATGGTATGTATAAACTTAAAGAGGCGGGGATAGTTGCCAATAATCTTGTAGTATTGCCAAATACATCAAGTATCTGCCTTGCAAATAATGGTACGCACCTAAGTATAGGTAGTAAAAAGCTAACAGGTGCGCGTAATATGGCAGAGGGGTTTGAAAAATACACAGGAGACCTTGCTATAAAGATTGTAGAGCACTTTTTACCACTATTTACGGCTACGTACACGGCAGCACCGTACAGACTTGGCTTTGCCGATTTTCATCCTGAACGCCTGCTTGCCCCACTTTCTCATGAACTGCACTACCGTCATCTTAGAATGTTTTGGCAGCAGTGGCTTAAAAAGGCTAATATTCGATTTTTAAATAAACCGATAACCCCCTTTGGCCCTCCATGGATAGATAGATTAATAGCAAATTTTTTAAATTTTAAAGGCGACTATGTCCCTGACTATAGGCTTCTTGACTACCTAGTAAGCCTCCTTAGCACTGAAAATAGTCCAGCCCTCGACGGTGCTGAGGGTAACGGGGAAAGATTGAAAAAAGACCTTATGCACACAGGTGTTTTTCACGACAAGATGTCCCTTTATCTGCTTTATAGGCTGCGTAGGCGCAAAGATATAGGTTACTGCGGTTTTGAGGGCAGACATTATTCACTATTTGAAAGCATTACTGGCGATTTATCCCATGCGGCTAACCTTCAGGTGCTCATAACAGCACTTGCTTATAAGTATATGGCAAGTGGCGAAGTACACTATCACCACATACCGGATACACCTTTTGTTGAAAGTGAACGGCGACACATAATCTTTGCTGCTGCTTGCGGCATACCGGCTTTTTATGTAAAGGCAAATACAGATAATCTGTTTCTTCAAAGGATTTTAAAAAACACCGTATCTTCAAGGGCTAGCAAACGCTACGCTGGTTACCTTAAGGTGCGAGTTAACGACTACCAAAGGGCGCTTCTTAACTTAATCAAGGAAGACGGCTCAGGTCTTATAGAGCTTTATAATATGGAAGATACGATAAAAGATTTGTATAATCGTATAGTGTTTTATAAAGAAAACTCGGTGTTTTCAAAACTAACGACAGGCATTTTAAATGTAGCAGGTGTATCCTCGCCCTTTAAGTTAAGTGCCTTTGAATACAATACGGCTTTAGAGGAGTACTACCGTGAACCCCTCCGCTTAAAGCACATAAAAGAAGGTCTGACGGCACTTAGAGCAGATTTTGAAACTGGCATTTGTCGTATTGAGGACTTATCGCATTCATCATTATATGTGTTAAAGCAGGTGCTTGGCAACCGTCAAATAGGGGAATTACTTGAAAGCTGCTTGCAAGGGATTTTTAAAGAGACCATATCGGAAAGGGATTTAATAAGCCTTATTTATGTCCTACTAATAAACATATACGAAGAAATAGAGCGCTTGGCGCACAAAGTGGAGTCCTTTAATTGTGATGAAAAACTATCCCCATCAGTACATTGATAGAGAAAGCGGTAAAATTGTGGATGAGAGCATGTTTGCAGATTTCACAGTAAATGTCCTCTATGGAGCTATAAAGGAAAATGCGCCGGCTATTTTTAGTGCATTAACTGGGCGGCAATTTTCAAAGGCAATAGGGTTTTTAAATTATAAACATGTACTAAGCGCTAGGTTAACCGGAGGTTTAGAGTTTTTAAAGGCATTAGGTGTGGATTTTAGCGAGTGCCTTGAACCGGTACAAAATTTGTCAACACCAGCAAAGGTCTTTGAGCGGCAAATACGCTACTGGCAAAGACGCCCGATGCCAAAGGAGCCATGGACGGTAACCAGCCCGTCTGATTCACGGGTACTTTTTGGTTCGCTGTGTGGGCATTCGGAGATTTTGATAAAGGGGAAGTTCTTTAATTATGATGAGCTGTTTGGCATAGATAAACCCCAGTGGCTTAAGGCATTTAAAGGAGGGGATTTTATGGTTTTCCGCCTAACACCGGACAAATATCACTACAATCATAACCCCGTTTCTGGCCAGGTGATAGACTTCTATGAAATAGAGGGCAAATACCACTCCTGTAATCCCTGCGCCATTATTAAAACCATAACGCCTTTTTCAAAAAACAGGCGCTCCGTAACAATTATAGATACCGATGTAGAGGGTGGTACTAAGGTTGGTTTTGTGGCATTTATAGAAATAGCAGCACTAATGATAGGCGATATTGTTCAATGTTACAGTGAGCACAGGTATGAAAACCCACAAGGTATGATGCCGGGTATGTTCCTTAAAAAAGGTAATCCAAAAAGTCTGTTTCGCCCTGGCGCAAGTACAAACATAGTGTTTTTTCAAAGAGACAAGATTCACTTTGCAGAGGATATACTTTTAAATATGCGAAACCCCTATGCCAAAAGCCGTTACTGTGCTTCCTTTAATCTACCTATTGTTGAGACAGATGTCAAGGTACGTTCACTTGTAGCAGTTGCAAAATAAGTGATTGAAGTAAGACAAAAGAGAAAAAAATAAGGGCACTGCCCGCAGAATTTTCAAAGGAGTGTAAATATAATAATGTCTTTAAACATTTTATTTATAGTATCAATTGCTATTGTGTTTTATCTTTACTTATTCATAGGGTTTAAAAGCTTGACTGCTGAAAATCGTCAGATTCTTGCAGTAGTACCAACCCAAAAAAAGGATGACGGTACGTGGGAAGGCATCAATTTCACTTATTATGGTTTATTAATGGCAAACTCACTGGCAGTAGCGCTTGCTGTTTTTTTCATATTGATGGGCAGTATCGGAATCCCTATTATAAATTCATTGGTATTTATGTTTATTATGCTAATGGTATCCCTACCAGCATCAAAGATAATAGCAAGGGTGGTTGAAAAGAAGCAATATACCTTTACAACAGGAGGGGCTTCTTTTTTTGGATTTTTAATAACACCTCTTGTTATATACCTGTATAATTTATTAAGCGAGCGCTATCACATGGACTATATAGGGGTGCTTACTTGCATTTCTATAGCATACTGTATAGGTGAGGGACTTGGTAGGCTATCGTGCATAAGTTTTGGTTGTTGCTACGGCAAACCACTAAAAGCTAGTCCCACCATACTACAGAATATTTTTAAACGGTTTAATTTCACGTTTTTGGGGAGTACTAAAAAAATAGCCTATGAAGGTGGTTTAGAGGGGGTGAGTGTCATCCCGATACAAGGTGTTACTGCGTTAGTGTATGTAACGGGTGGGTTATTGGCTATCTTAATGTTTACTGCAGGGCAGTTGTTATTAGCATTTTTGTTTGCAATATTATTAGTTTATGGTTGGCGGTTAATATCCGAATTTTTACGGGCAGATTATCGTGGGGAGGGTAAGTTTTCAGCCTATCAAAAGCTTTCTATTTTAGCAATGGGGTTTGCAGTATTATACGCAATATTTTTGCCTACTACAATTGTTGGTATAAATGTTGATATTGTTGTTGGTGTTAGATACCTTAAATATAATCTTGTGATTTTATTTATAGGTATAACTTGGCTAACCATTTTTTTGTATTTCGGTAAAAGCAATGTTACTGGAGCTACAGTTAGACTTTTTATCAAATGAGTTTGATGTTTAAAATCTGTTTTGGTATAATTTCTCATGTACTTAATAAACAAATACTAATTAGGAGCAAATCAAAGTGAATATACAACCCTTCTATAATGGTAAATTCATAGTCAACAAGTTTGTCATTACCATGGAAATAAGTGATTGACTTTGCTGCTATTATGATGTACACTTTAGCGTGATGCAAGGAGCAAAGCTGATAAACAACTTAATGGAATATATAAATAGTAAGTTGAAAGATACAAAAAGTATTGTCTATAGCATCAATAAAACTTAACGACATTAGAAAGTATGAGCGAGATGCCGAACTGAGGTGGGCAACCAGAACCCAGGTTGACAGCTCACTCAGACGCTCACTTGTAAGTTTTCAGGCCAATAAAGGCAAAGCAGTTTATCGTTGGTTTAAATACAAGGAAGCATTTTCCGCTGACCTCATTGAGTATTTGTTAAAAAGACATCGAATTACTACCGGCATTATGCTTGACCCATTTGCGGGCAGTGGGACAGCTTTATTTGTAGCAGGCGGGTTTGGAATGAAGGCCGAAGGTATTGAATTACTTCCAATAGGACAGACTATCATCGAAACAAGGCAGATTATTGAAAGGAATTTGGATGATAGGACTATTGAACGGTTAGTCTTTTGGCGTGAGCAACGTCCTTGGCGTCAAAATATGCTGGAAAAACACATTATTGAACTACGGATTACACGCGGCGCATATCCGTTAGAAACACTTTCGGCAATAGGGCGTTTTCTCAAAGCATCCGAACAAGAGGAAAAGAGAGTAAGGGCTATCCTGCTATTTGCTTTACTGTGTATACTTGAGAGTATTAGTTACACACGAAAAGATGGACAATATCTCCGTTGGGATTACCGCGCTGGACGCCAACAAGGGAGAAACGTTTTCAACAAAGGGGAGATTTTGCCTTTTGAAAAGGCCATAACAGATAAACTACATGAAATCATTAACGATTTACTTGCTGTCAAACTGCCAAAGGATTTATTTGCCACAACTCGCTCTATGGCAGATGTCCGTCTTTACGGTGGCAATTGTATGGAAGTTCTGCCTCACCTCTCAAATGAATCTTACGATTGCCTGATTACCTCGCCGCCATATTGTAATCGCTACGACTACACACGCACCTACGCACTGGAACTAGCATTACTTGGTGTTGGTGAGGAAGAGTTGATGAAGCTTAGACAAGAAATGTTAAGTTGCACTGTTGAAAACAGAGCCAAAGACCTTCTTACATTGAATCCCAAATGGAAACAAGCTGTTCTTGCAGCTGACCAAAATGTACTATTACAAAACATACTTGACTACTTGGATTCACAGAAAGAGCGCAACCTACTCAACAATAGTGGAATTCCTCGAATGGTGCGAGGCTACTTCTACGAAATGGCGTGTGTCATTTTTGAGTTATATAGAGTTCTAAAAAGGGGCGCACCACTTATAATGGTCAACGACAACGTACGATACGCTGGGGCTAGCATTTCAGTAGACATGATTCTTTCTGAAATTGCTGAGCAGTTAGGTTTTATGGTAGAGCAGATTTTAGTACTACCAAGCACCAAAGGAAATAGCAGTCAGCAAATGGGCACACATGGACGCGAGGCATTACGCAAATGTGTATATATATGGCGAAAGGAATAATAAATGATTAAACCATATTTGCAGCACCTGAAATCCAGCAAAAGCCTTGAGACCAGCTATGATGCCGTGCGAGCAGGCTTCGTCGCCCTTGCGCTTGAGAAAAATCGTCGTGCAACACCATTTGTTGCTCAAGCACGTGCCTTGAAGACTGTTGCAAACAAAGCCAAATCAGCCAATGGCAGATTCCAGAGATTCAAGCCGCATTACTGACAGCAGCTGGAGTATCTGACAAAGCAGCAAATCATTTACAAGATTCTGATAAACATGAAGCCATCGGTAACCTTATCAAGAACTTTCTCGAACCAGCAGGCACTAATTTTGTCGAGGAACTTGTCTGCCGCTTTCTGCTAACGCGCGGGGACACGCTTGGCGGTTCTATGCGAAACATCGGTGGTTTTATAGCTCAAAAAAAGATTACGCGAGCTATTATTGCTTACTTAAAACTTACAAAACAGAAATGCCAATGGCTTCACAATAAAAATAGCGCGTGGGCTGAGTTACCTGACGATGATGCCGATGTCGAATTATCGTTGAGAGGTCTTTACTGGGATTCTGATAAAAGACCTCGTACACTTTTATATAATATAACAGTTCCTTTTTTCAAAAACAATGTGGATTTGGTTCTGTTTAACTGTTCCACCGAAGACCTGACACGTGAAATCATCAAAACACCTTCAATTTATATCGCACTTGGTGAACTTAAAGGGGGCATTGATCCAGCAGGAGCAGATGAACATTGGAAGACGGCTCGCACAACACTCAACAGAATTCACGAGGCTTTTTCTAAGAAAAAACTCAAACCATACACTTTTTTTATCGGAGCAGCTATTGAAACCAAAATGGCCACGGAAATTTGGGAAATGCTCGACCAATCTATTTTGGAAAATGCAGCAAACCTTACCAACGAAAACCAAATTGCTTCTATTGCACAATGGCTATGTTCTCTCTGATGGGATTTAAAAAGGTATAAAGACATACATGCCCTGAGACCAGTCCATCTGGCAGGAGAGGAATGTATGCTTTCATACCATGATAGTCCTCTTTCATTTATTTGTTTCTTATTATTGCTAATAATGTTTTATAAACCTAATCTGTTTTGGTATAATTTCTCATGTACTTAATAAACAAATACTAATTAGGAGCAAATCAAAGTGAATATACAACCCTTCTACAGTGGAGATACCTATAAAACTAAAGAAAGAAAAGGTGTTTTAAAGGTACTCACCTCATTAAGATTTTACTTAAATGTAATAGATGTAACCATACAAGCAGGCAATATAGCACAAAGAGGCAGATACGGCGATAGCAGTTTCTATAAATCATCCATTGACGCAATACGTGCCCTTGAAAGCGTAGGGGCTAAATTTGACATTACTGGGTTAAACAACATAAATAAGGTAGATGGTCCATGCGTCTTTATTGCAAACCACATGAGCATACTTGAAACATACGTAATACCATGTATGATTTTACCCTATAAAAAGGTTACATTTATAGTAAAGAAAAGCCTTATGCAATATCCGTTTTTGGGAAATACGCTAAGAGCGGTAGGTGCCATTGTTGTAAGTCGTGAAAACCCCAGAAAGGATTTGCAGGCAGTTTTCACTGAAGGTGTCAACATGCTTAAAGCTGGTACATCTTTAATCGTGTTTCCCCAATCAACAAGGACAACTACGTTTGTCCCTGCAAAATTTAACACTATTGGTATTAAATTAGCACTAAAGGCAAATGTACCGATTGTGCCAGTTGCACTTAAAACAGATGTCTGCGGCAATGGAAAAATCTTAAAAGATTTCGGGCCTCTTGATACTAAAAAAACAGTATATTTTGCCTTCGATACACCACGCGTTGTAACTGGCCGAGGCACAGATGAGCATCAATATGTTATTTCATTTATCCAAAATAAACTATCTACATGGCAATAGATAGATAAAACAGCATTTACGGTATAATGGACACATAAATTTTATAATATCAAAATTAGTACCAATACCGTTACAAGCCAAAAGTTTTAGGAAAAGGGTTTTCCCCCGCTATCTTTTTTCTTAACTTAATGGCATAGTAGCAGCGCCCTCAATTTGTATTTGTTTCCTTATTATTTTTAATACGGTTTTAAAACAGTGTTACCGTCTCCTCTATATAATAATATCCGAACCCCTCATTACAAAATCTCTAAAATTGTCATAACTCAGCGGCTTGCTAAATAGGTATCCTTGACCACCAAAACATCCAATAGATTTTAAAAACAATAACTGCTCACGCGTTTCTATACCCTCGGCTATTATATTTAGATTCAAGCTCTTTGCCATAGAAACAATTGCACTAACTATAGTCCTGCCCTCTTCATTCGCAGTTATATCCATTACAAAAGATTTATCAATCTTGATTTTATCTATGGGGAGCTTCTTTAAATACTGTAATGACGAATACCCAGTGCCAAAGTCATCTATAGATATGGATATATCCTTTTGCTTAAATTTATTTAAAGAACCAATAGTATTATCTATATCTTTCATAAAGATGCGCTCAGTTAGCTCTATTTCAAAAAGTCCCGGACTAAAACCAGTCCGCGCTATCCCCTTTTCAATACAATTATATAATCCAATATTAAAATGCTGCATTGAAACATTAACGGCAAGCTTCAAATGCTTGACAGCAAAAAACTCCTTTGTTTGCAACATAGCATGCTCAATGACCCACTCACTGATTGGTATAATAAGGCCTGAGTCTTCAGCTACTGGTATAAATTTGTCCGGCGGGACATTACCCCACTGTGGGTGATTCCAGCGGATTAAAGCCTCAGCACCTATGATTTTCCCTGTTTGCAGATTTATTTGTGGCTGATAAAATAGGTAAAATTCCTTATGTTCTATAGCCCGGCGTATGCTATTTTCCATCTCAAGCCTCTCTGCCGCCGTCTTGTGCATATAATTTACATAAAATTGGTAATTATTCTTGCCCTGCGATTTAGCAAAATACATGGCCGTATCAGCATTTTTTATAAGCGTTGATATATCCTCACCATCATTAGGGTACATTACTATGCCAGCACTTAAGGATACAAAAAAGTTGCAATCAATAGTACTACTTTGAAACCCACACTCATTAATACTAAGTGGGGATAACGTAATACCGTGAAATATCCTATCTGCTAAGGTCTTCGCACCATCAGCATTGTCCGTATTTGGTAAAAGTATTACAAACTCATCACCACCGATGCGCGCTAGCGTATCTTCATCTCTTATATAGCTTTTAAGTATCTGAGCTACTTCATTTATAAGCATATCTCCAACGTCATGCCCCATGGTATCATTAACGTTTTTAAAATTATCAATATCTATAAATAGTAATGCAAAGGCACTTTGACGCCTCCTCGCAGCAGCTATGGCCAGATATATGTTTTGAGAAAGCATTAGACGATTCGGCAGCCCAGTTAGCGCATCATAGTAGGACAAATAGTGTAATTTATTGTGTGATTCCTCTAACACATCTAACATCTCATTAACAGCCCCTACAAGCCGTGCTATCTCATCATTTCCCTTAACCTCTATTCGCTTTGACAAATCCCCACTTTCTCCAATGCCCTTAACATCCGTCTTTATATATTCCACAACCTTCGATAGGCGCAATAACACCGTATTATTTAAAATTAATATTGTTATAAGCCCAAAAATCAAAGCACTAAGCCCCACTATTGCCATTAAATAATTAACAGTTTTTTGACCCTGTTTAAATACATAACGTGGTATATCAATTGTCATTAGAAGAATGGGCTTATCATCTATGTCATTTATTATATCGTATACCAACAGATTATCTTGGTTTATATGAATATCCAATGGCTCACCTTTTACCTCAATCTGCTGCCTTTGGTTATACTCATCTTTGCTGCCTATCTCATTTAATGGTTTTATAGTAACCCTCAAGGAGGTAACTGCCTTTATGCCATCATCAATTAATTCATCATCAAGAAAATTAGCAAATATTATAACACCATTATGTGGAGCCGTCGTATCAGTAGTTGTGATAGGTTGAGCACTTAGCAAAAGCGGCTTATTATCAACCATAATAACCCCTGAAGTTATATCTTTAAGTCCTTTATTTAAAATAACACTCTTTGAAGTAAGCAGCTTTAATACAGACTCCGGAACCTCCATGAGCTCATCATTAGCTATATCATAGTATCTTCCAAATATAATATTGAAATTAATATCTGTAATAATAATAAAATGCAGCTTTGTTCCCGAAAATGTTGCCTCTTGCAGGTTGCTCTTTTCAAAGGCTTCTGACGGATGCTTTACATACTCATATAAATCATCCCAGCTTGCCCAATCAACACACTGCTTTTGGATATTTATAATCAACAACCCCAGCGCTTTGTTTGCCCTTTTTACACTTTCCATAGCACGCTCACTTTCCAAAACCCTATAACTATCTAATATGACACTTTGCGATAGTATATAAAACATACTAAAAAGCAGTATAAAGGCCAAAATAAATATTACAACAGTCTTCTTATAAAGAGTCATGTTATAAAAATTATAGCTAACCTATATTAGATAAAACAAGTACCGTAATCAAAATACATGCAATTATAGGGATAAAGATGTTACAATATTTTTAATAGATGAAAAAAACATGTAACATCATAATTATTACAATAACAGCACTTTTCCATTGTCATATAAGCTTCGCATTTAGTGGACCACTACATTATAAAAACCAGTTTCCACTATTTTTGCACACAAATGCACCAACCATAGAATCAGCAAAACTGTCTAACCGTGGTTTGTCCATATCTCTATCTTACTCATCAATTAATGAAATACGATACTCAGAAAACTGGTCTTTAGGCTTAGATATGGAAATATCTACATTAACAATAATGTATAATAAAACAATAAACGACCTCATAGAGTTATCTTTAGGTATTCCAATTCATTCTTTTCATAGCGGCTTTATGGATGATTTTATAAACTCCTACCACAACACCTTCGACTTTCCCGATTACGGTAGAAGTAAAAGACCAACAAACGAATTCCTCTATGAAGTTAAAAGAAACGGGAAAATACTTATAAAGGGAAAAAACGGTAAGATTGATGTTGGCGATGTAAGGTTTTCTGCAAAGACAGAGCTCTTTAGCAATGACCCTGCTATAAGCATAAGAGGAGACTTGGAATTACCAACAGGTGAGGCTAAATCCGGCTTTGGCAATGAATCCATAGACGGTGCACTAACATTACTTATAGATAAGGACTTAGGACAATATTTTAAACTATACAGTAACACCGGGGTAGTTTTCCCTGGCAACCTCAATGCCTATGAAAAACTTGACCTAAAAACCTACTTCTTTGGCGCTGCAGCCATTGAATATACTCTATCAAAGAGTTTAACCATTCCTATTAATCTATATATACAAAGCTCTCCCTATCCACACACTGGAATCAGACAAATAGACAACGCTTCCATCCAATTAGCAGTTGGTGGCAGGTATTCGTTTAATAATTCTCATCTGGAGCTTTCCTTTGCTGAGGACATAAACACAAGTGGTGCTCCTGATTTTTCAATAAATCTGATATTTTTTAAATAACTTTACTTTTCTCCTGATAGTATAGCCCAAAAAAACAACTGTCTCAAAAATCTTTTCTTATAGTTGTTATAATAAAGGAGACTCTATGAGCAAAATAATTAAAATAATATTTCTTTTTGTGATAATAAACATTATATGGTTTTCAATATTAAACATAATAGCCATAAATAATTACAGCAATAACATAGAAGAACTATATACAAAACAAAGCACTTTATATGCTAAATTATATATGATAAATAAAGAAAAAATGCTGCCTGATTTTATAGTAATAAGCAAGAAACCTTTATTTGATAAAGGGCTTTTACCAATTAACACAGAACATCACAATGTATATTTTTATCTTAAAGATAAATTTATTAATGAAGAATTATATAAATTTGCCATACACCTCTTTGCTATTGAATCATTTTTTTTCTTGAGTCTTATATTTTTTACTTATCTAACAATATCAAGCTTTATCAGTAATATAAAGGCAAATGAGAGATTTTTAAACCTATTGCTAATTTCCTTAAATCACAAGATAGGCAATTTTCTAAGCCTTCAACATATAAACCTTGAAATAATAAAAGGCAGCGAGTGCTCAAAATGGGTATCTAATGCCATCAAACGCTTGGAAGACGCCTACGTTAGGATAGAAAATGACGTACGGCGTACACTTCACCTTGTAAAAGAAAGGGCGGCATATGTTTACGAGGAGATTGATTTACCCTTGATTGCAACCAATATACTTGGCATGCTGCATAGTGAGCTTTATAATAAACAAATTTCTTGCAATTACAAGGCTGTTACAATCCTTGCAAATACCACTGATATTGAGGACATTTTATATAATCTTATAGATAATGCGGTCAAATACAGCACATCTATAATAAAAATACAAATTTATGGCGATAAGAGATATGCCGTAGTAACAATTGAAAATGATATAGCCAAGGATGCAAAACAAGGCACAGGCATTGGTATTGATATAATAAGAAAGATATTAAAAAAATACAAAGGAACCCTTACAATAACGGTACAAGACAGCTATTACGCAAAGGTGAAGATACCTATAAAAAAAATATAAAAAGGACAAATTATGAAGGCAATAATATTAGCAGGAGGCTCAGGCACAAGGCTTTGGCCATTGAGCAGGAAGAGCTATCCAAAACAGTTTTTGAAATTAAACTCTAACACTTCTCTTTTGCAACAATCGGTGGACAGGCTGTCTGGCTATTTACAGATGGAAGATGTCCTTATAATAACCAATAAGGAATATATGTTTTATGTAAAAAGTGAACTAAAAAATATGACAGAAGGCGGCCACAAAGCACACGTACTCTACGAGCCTACCGGTAGAAACACAGCCCCTGCCATTTTACTTGGCATTAAATACTGTGAAGAAATTATAGGCGTAAACGATGATGAAATCATGTTCATCTGTCCATCCGACCACGTGATAAAACCAAACGGCAAGTTCATTGATTATTTAAAAAATGCTGAAATAGCAGCTAAAAACGGATACATAGTAACCTTCGGTATAACCCCAGTAAGACCAGAAACCGGCTATGGATATATTGAAAGAGGCGATAAGCTTAACGGCCTGTCGGCATCCATGGAGTGCTTTTTGGTGCGGGCATTTACAGAAAAACCAAACACTGATACAGCAAAGCAATATATAGACGGTGGTAATCACTTCTGGAACTCCGGCATGTTTACATTTCAAATAGGAGTTATGAAGGAAGAACTTAAAAAGTATGTTCCAAACCTATGGCAGTATTATGATTTAAAATATAATGAATTTATAGAGCAATTTGCACAAATACCGGATAAATCCATTGATTACGCCGTTATGGAAAAAACAGATAAAATTGCAGTCTTACCTATGGACATATATTGGAATGATATAGGCTCGTGGGATTCCGTATATGAAATACTTGAGCAAGATACGGACGGTAACAGCACAACTGGAAACGTCATAACCTTGGAAACCAAAGGCAGTATGATAATTGGCGGTAAACGATTAATGGCAACGATTGGTCTTGAAGACTGCCTTATCGTTGAAACCGATGATGCCATCTTGGTATCAAAAAGGGGGCAGGCTCAAAAAGTCAAAGACATGGTAACTTACCTAAAAGAACAAAATAAAAAGGAAGTGTCAGAACATACCACTATGTATAAACCATGGGGACACTTCACCGTATTAGAAGAAGGTAATCGTTTTAAGATAAAACAAGTAGTAGTCATACCCGGTGAGGCACTAAGTCTACAAATGCACCACCACAGATCAGAACACTGGATAATTGTTGCTGGCACTGCAAAGGTTACAATTGCTGATAAAGAAATGTTTGTACACGAAAATGAGTCCGTATACGTACCGAAATCCACTAAACACAGGCTTGAAAATCCCGGCAAAATCCCTCTTGCACTCATTGAAGTACAAAATGGCGAATATCTGGAAGAAGATGATATTATACGCTACGATGATAAATATGCTCGTTTGATATAAAAATGGCATTAGAGCAAAGAACCACTACCCATACATATCAGTTCGTAGGGGCGAACCTTTCGCGTGTTCGCCCTTACTTTTTTGTACCTAATAACTACGCTACCAAATCCTTAACCGAGACTTCTGATAAATCTGCACCAAGACTTTCTGTCAGGTTTTTATACTGAACAGCAAAAGGATGCCCTTCATTTAACTCAGCCTCGCTAAGAAGCCCATCACCATCGCTATCAAGCTCATCAACCATCTCTTGTGTAACGCCGGCTTCATCTGCACTTAACATGCCATCACCATCAGTATCTTCTTCTGCTATCTTATTTGCTGTCATATCCTCAATCATACTCATTTGATATTCATGAAATACATTTACTAATTCACTCATTGAAGCCGCACCACTTCCATCACTGTCAAGTTTGCTAAATACGTCATCCGTATACTTCAATTCACTGGCTGTTAACTCACTATCTCCATCCAAGTCATTAAACTGAATCATCTTATTAGTCATTAAATTAACGTTTTCTACACCTAATGATAAAGGATTACTATACCCTACTGTTTCAATCATAGCTTTATTTTCTCCTTTTTAAAGCCAAAAATTATATAATAATTAAAAGTTAACCATTAATATGTTTGATTTAAACATAAATCCTAAACTGTATCCCAGTTTTCGCCATATACAATCCATGCTCTTCCATTGTCTTCTTTATATGCTGCACACCTCCAAAAAGGCGGTCATCCTTTGCCTTATTGTTAATCTCAATAGTGCTGTTATAAGTATGACCGCTTTCACTGTACACCTTACCTCTTAAACCATGCTTGTTGGCATTTTCTATTGTTTTTGCTACAGAGTCAACATCATTTATCTGTGCGTAATGCGTATCTATATTATTAGTATCACTGTTAGTAGAATCAGCCGTAGTTTTATCCGCCACCTCTGCATAACCTGGTTCAAAATTTTTCACTTTAAAAGATTCATCATTATTCATGTGATACTTTTTATAATCCGCCTTTATCTGTTTTTCTATTAATTCACTTACATCAGGCCCCTTCATTACATAATCCAAAGGATTAAACTTCCCTATGCCATTCATATCTACCCCTCCCGATTATCTTCATATTACTCATAAACCCTTACACACTCTTACTAACCAACCTCTCATTTCCTAACACTTAACTAAAAGCAACAAACGTGCCAACCTCATGCTATATAAAAAAAACGTTTTCACAGCTGAATTATTCAATACCCTTTAATACCCCTCTCCCCATCTACATAGCAATATTTTCCTATTGCACAGGAAAATATGTTCACTGTAGTTGGAAAGGTTCTTCCGCAAACCTAATTTATTTGGGTATAATAATAAAAAGACGATATATTATTATCGTAAAGTACATTGTCTTAAAAAAAATTATAAATTCACTTAGATGAGGTATTCACATGGCTCAAATCAATGCTTTGATAATAAATGAAATTAATCAGTTTCTTAGTAAAACAATTGAAGAAGGTATAAATATAATTTCTGCCTATCTATTTGGTTCTTTTGCAAAAGGCAATGAAAATAACTGGAGTGATATTGACATAGCAATTATATCATCAGATATTTCCGATGACCGTATCAAAGAAAGAACACGGTTGATGCTAATTGCTGCTGATATAGATCACAGATTAGAGCCTGTACCATTTAGACCTGAAGACTTTGTTGATGAAAACCCTTTAGTGTGGGAAATCAAAAAATATGGGATTCAATTACTCTAAATGACCGCCAAAATGGTATACTGCACTATTATCAAAATAATTTACCGTATCTGTTTTTTTTATCTTGACCTATCGTCTATTTAAGATATAATATAGCTATACTTATGATAAAACCAATAGAACAAATGGAAATCATACGACGTGGAGTTGCTGAAATCATAGAAGAAGCTGACCTACTAAAAAAATTGGAATATTCTTACGAGAAAAATATCCCACTTAAAATTAAGGCTGGTTTTGATCCAACAGCTCCGGACTTGCATATAGGGCACACAGTATTAATTCAAAAAATGCGTCAATTCCAAGACTTAGGACATGACGTTATATTTTTAATAGGTGATTTTACCGGTATGATAGGCGACCCTACCGGCAAAAATGAGCTAAGAAAACCGCTCTCCCAAGAAGAGGTTCTCGAAAATGCTAAAACCTACGAAGAACAAATATATAAAATCCTTATACCTGAGAAAACAAAGATAGTGTTTAATAGTCACTGGCTTAGTGCTATGAGCGCTATGGAAATCGTGCGTCTTGGCGCAATGCAAACAGTAGCCCGGATGCTTGAAAGAGAGGATTTTAGAAAACGCTTTGAAAACCATAACGATATTACAATCCTTGAGTTTTACTATCCGCTGTTTCAAGCCTACGATTCAGTCCATCTACGGGCAGACGTTGAACTAGGCGGTACAGATCAGCGCTTTAATCTGCTTATGGGCAGACACCTTCAAAGAAAATATGGCGTGCTTGAACAGGCTTTAATTATGCTACCAATATTAGAAGGACTCGATGGCGTTAATAAAATGTCAAAAAGCCTCGGCAACTATATTGGTATAAATGAATCCCCTACTGATATGTATGGGAAAATCATGTCCATAACAGACGAGTTAATGATTCGCTACTACGAGCTTTTAAGCCGTATAACCAACGATGAACTATCAAGCCTACAAAAAGGCATCAAGGACGGCAGTGTACATCCAAAAAAGGCTAAAGAAAACTTAGCATTGGAACTTACTGAAAGATTTCACACTAAAGAAGCAGCTTTAGGAGCAAAAGAAAATTTCGACAAGGTATTTAAATCCAAGGAACTGCCAGACAATATCCCGCAGGCAAGCTACAATTGGCAAGACGGTGAAGTATGGATTGCATACATCATGAAAGAAGTCGGTCTTGTAGAAAGCACCGGGCAAGCTATTAGGCTTATAAATCAAGGCGGAGTCCATATTAACGGTAAAGCTGTAACTAATCCAAAGGAAACCCTCGCCAAGGGCGAATATCTATTTAAAGTTGGGAAAAGACGGTTTTTGAATGTACAACCAACCTAACATTGGAATATAAACGGGAATATAAAAGCCGGGGGGAATGTAAACGCCAAGAGAAAATACCCAAGAGAAAATAGTTTGAAAAATGGTGTGGAGGATAAATAAACCTAAACATATCTATTTAAAAACGCCAAAACCTTTTTAGTCATTTCATCCGCTTTTTTCGATACTAACAATATGTGTATACCCTCTTCAACCTTATACAGTTCAGCAGAGGGAACATTTTTAATAATATTCTCAGCATGGGAAAGCGGTACCATGGCATCATGTGTGCCATGCACAACAAGCGCCGGCGCTTGTATGCGTTGAAAATCAAGGTCTTCCAGTTTTGTATATTGTTCAAAATCGTTATCAAAACCCGGTTTTCTCATACTAATAGGGCTCATTGATTTAATCAAAGACATCATTATGTTGTACTTTTTTTCATCCCTCATAATGGTGTCAACAAGTTCTTGGATTTTAAGCTCATCAAGTGTACTTTCCGTACGAATCATCATATAAAAAGCACCTGAAGCCCAGTGGTCTACAAAGAGATTATATAACCAAGAAACCGGGTCGCATGCAACCATATGCGTAACTACCTGAATCAACTTTTTCTCAGGCCCCATGTCATATCTCTTACTTACTGCACAAACGGTAACAAGAGCCTTCGTGCGATTCGGGTAATGGGCAGCAAATTGTATAGCTGGCGGGCCTCCAGCAGACACACCAACAATAAACACCTTATCTATATCAAGACTATCTAAAAGGCTTGCAAGCACTTCTACTTGTTCATCAACCGTTCTGCCTACAGAAAGAGGTGTTTTTAAATATCCGGGTCTTGACCATGCTAAAATTCTAAACCCCTCTTGCACTAGTTCAGAAAAAAATGGCAATACCTGATCGTATCCACCAGGGGCTCCATGTAAACAGGCAAGCACAGGCCCACTATCACCATAAATAGCATATTCTACTGGACCTTTTTCCGTTTTAGCTATCTTACTGCCAGAGTCAAGCTCTTCTTGCAGTTGCCTTTTCCAATCAAAAAACCATTTGGCTTGGTTGTACATACTATTTCTTTTTCTAAAATCCTCTATGTAAAAACTAAAAGCCCCCTATCATAACACACTTACAACATTAGTTTTATATTCTTAATAAAATAATTATTATTTGAATAAAATGAACTAAAAATGATAAACTACAGAAAACTAATTTTGGAGATACAAGTGGCCACTGAAGTATTGCCTTTTAAGGGCTTGTTTTACGAAAAATCAAGAGTTACTATTGAAACAGTGATTGCACCGCCATATGACATCATAAGCGGGCAAATGCAAGATAAGCTGTACGATTTGAGCCAGTACAATATAGTACGAGTGGACTTTGGCAAAGACTATGACACAGACGATGCCAACAATAATAAGTATAAAAGGGCATCTAAAGAACTTAACAGGTGGTTGTCTGAAGGGGTTATGAAGATAGCACCAGCACCTGCTTATTATTTATATGTGCAAGAATATGAGATAGAAGGCCAGAAAAAAAAGATGCGCGGGATTTTTGGCAACGTTAAAGTCGTTAATCATGGAGACGGTGTATATCCCCATGAAATGACACAAAAAAAGGCCAAGGAAGACAGACTGAATTTGCTAAATGAGTGTAAGGCTAATACGAGTCCGATTTTTTCACTTTATAGAAATACAGATACGCAATTTAAACAAATTCTTGATAATACTGAAAAAACTCCTCCTTATTATGAATTTACGTGGCAGGGGATAGGACACAAATTTTGGATAATTGATAAGGCAGAAGATGTCGTTGTATTACGTACAGGCCTTAAAGGGGTTGATGTTTTTATCGCTGATGGTCATCACAGGTATGAAACATCCCTTGAATATCAAAAGAAAATTAAAAGAGATGCTAGCCTAAGCGATAGGCTAAGCGATAGGCTAAGCGATAGGCTAAGCGATAGGCTAAGCGATAGGCCAAGCGATAGGCCAAGCGATAGGCCAAGCGATAGTATAGATGGGATTAATCCAGACTACGTCATGATGTACCTTGTTAACACAGACGATGGAGGCTTAACGGTGCTACCAACCCATCGCCTCTTACATGGGCTTCCAAAAGACCCGATAGGTCAGCTAACGGAGTATTTCGATACCGAACACGTTGACTCTACAGTAAATATTAAGCAGGCGCTTGAAAATAAAAAACACGCATTTGGCTTATATATAAATGGTAGAGAAGGATTTTATATATTACAGTACAAAGGACACGTTACCGGGTTGGAAGAAATAGACGTGTTCATACTGCACGAATTACTATTAAATAAACTCTATCAAATAAATGATTTTGCATATGAAATGGATATGGCAAAATCAATAGGGCTGGTTAATGACGGGAAGTTTGAGGCAGCTATTTTCTTAAATCCAACAAACATAAGCGACGTGGAACGTATAGCTAAATCAGGCCGCAGAATGCCACCAAAGTCAACGTATTTTTATCCAAAAATTCCGACAGGACTTGTTATAAATTGTTTGTTTAGTACATAAATTACGGAGGGGGGCATGGTCCCTAATAATTCTAAATTATAAGAAATATAAATTAGGAGGTTTTACACTATGGCAGTTAAAGTTGGTATTAACGGTTTTGGTAGAATAGGCAGAAACTTTTTGAGGGCTTCTTTGGGTGGTAATAAAAATTTTGAGGTTGTGGCCATAAACGATATAACAAACCCACAGACCTTAGCACATCTCTTAAAATATGATTCAGTTGTTGGCAATCTTACTGTTGACGTAGAAGCTAAAGATGACTCTATAACAGTTGGAGACAAGACATTAAAGGTACTTGCGCAAAGGGACCCGGCAGCTTTACCATGGAAGGATTTAGGTGTTGAAATCGTTGTTGAGTCAACAGGTCTTTTTACAAAAAGAGATGGCGCATCAAAACACCTTGATGCTGGAGCTCAGTATGTAGTAATTTCAGCTCCTGCTACCGAGCCGGATATTACAGTATGTATGGGTGTTAATAGCGATGAGTTAGACCCATCAAAGCATAAGATAATATCAAACGCCTCCTGTACAACCAACTGCTTATCACCAGTAGCAAAGGTTTTGCATTCCGAGTTTGGAATAGTCAAAGGTCTTATGACGACAGTCCATTCATACACAAATGACCAGCAGATTCTTGACCTACCACATAAGGATTTAAGAAGGGCTAGGGCTGCTGCTCTTTCCATAATCCCAACAAGTACAGGAGCTGCTAAGGCTATCGGTCTTGTTTTACCTGACTTAAAGGGTAAATTAGATGGATTTGCTATGAGAGTGCCAACTCCTAACGTATCAGTAGTTGACCTTACAGCAGAGTTAAATAAGAGCACTACTGCTGATGAGATTAATGCAGCTATGAAGGCAGCAGCCGAAGGACCGTTAAAGAACATCTTACAGTACTGCTCAGCTCCGTTAGTATCTATTGATTTTAAGGGCAACTACCACTCATCAATATTTGATGCAGCATTAACAAAGGTAATCGGTGGCAACATGGTCAAGGTTATATCATGGTATGACAATGAATGGGGTTATAGCTGTCGTGTAGTTGATCTGGTACAGCACATAATCTCAAGGAGGTAGTGCCACTATGGCAATTAACAAACTTGTCATTACCGATCTTGACTTAAAAGGGAAAAGGGTATTTATCAGAGTGGATTTTAATGTTCCATTTGATGATAAAGGTAACGTCTCCGACGATACTCGGATAACGTCTGCCCTGCCTACAATAAATAAGGCAATAGAAATGGGTGGAAAGGTTATACTTGCCTCCCATCTGGGAAGGCCAAAGGGTAAGCCTAATCCAAAGTACTCATTAAAGCCTGTTGCCGATAAGCTCCAACAACTGATGGGTAAGCCTGTAGCATTAGCACCGGATTGCATAGGGGCAGAAGTAGAAAAGATGGTTGCAGATATGAAGGAAGGGGATGTTGTGTTACTTGAAAACGTGAGATTTCACGCAGAAGAGGAAAAAAACGACCCTGAATTTGCAAAATCCCTCGCAAAGCTTGCAGATGTATACGTAAATGATGCCTTTGGAGCAGCGCATAGGGCTCACGCCACAACAGAGGGTATCACTAAGCATATATCTAAAGCGGCTGCTGGATTTTTAATGCAAAAAGAGCTTGAGTACTTAATTGGCAATGTGGAAGACCCAAAAAGACCATTTGCTGCAATAGTTGGTGGTGCTAAGGTATCTACAAAGATAGCCGTACTTGATAATCTAGCGGAAAAGGTAGATAAGGTACTTATTGGCGGCGGTATGGCTAATACGTTTCTTAAGGCACAAGGATACGAAATAGGAAGTTCCCTTTGTGAAAACGAAATGCTGGATACAGCAAAGGGTATAATTGCAAAGATGGAACAAAAAAATGTAAAACTCCTTCTACCTGTGGATTGCGTAATTGCCCAGAAGGTTGAAAGCGGCGCTGAGACTAAGGTAGTATCTGCAAAATCAGTACCTGCTGGCTGGAGCATACTGGATATAGGCCCTGAGTCATCAAAATTATACGCTGATGCCCTTGCTGATACAAAGACCATAGTGTGGAACGGACCAATGGGGCTTTTTGAAATCAAAGAGTTCTCTAGTGGTACATATGATTTAGCAAAAGCCGTAGCTAAGTCTGACGCTATAAGCATAATAGGCGGCGGCGATTCCGTACTGGCTGTAAAAAACGCCGGTGTTGAAAAGGAAGTATCTTTTATATCAACAGGAGGAGGCGCTTCCCTTGAGTTGCTTGAAGGTAAAGTGCTCCCCGGTGTCGCAGCTTTGACAGACAAATAGTTAAAGAAATAGAAGAGCGGGGGAAAACACTTTTAGACAAAAGGGGTGCGAAGGTGTACCTCCCCTGTTCTTCCCTCACACCCCACAAATTAGGTTTACAAGGCATTATTAAATAATAAGGAAACAAATACACAGTGAGGGCACTGCCCTCACACTTCCGCCAAAGGGACTCGTCCCTTGAACCCCAAAAACACTATTTCATGAGACATAATAAAAAATACTGCTTTTACACAACCTCTAAATAGTTACCTTTTTTCTTTATTTATTAATATGATCAACCAATATCCCACTTGCCATTCTTAGCTTTTGACTCATGAGTTTTGCCACATTCATAACCAAAATAACAGCCAAACGCGGTGTTTCCTCACTAAGAATTAAAAAGTCTTCACGTGAAAGCATTATAAGAAGGGTATCCATAGCAGCCACTGCTGTTGCCGAGCGAGGCTCACCATCTATAACAGACATTTCGCCAAAGGTTCTACCATGATTAATGGAGGCTATTACTTTTTCTTGATTATTAATATCACGCTTCACTATATTAACCTTCCCCTTTACTATTAAACATAAAAAGGCATCCATATCCCCTTCTGTAAATATAATAGTATCTTTTTTAGCATTATATACTTTAACAGCCTTCCCTAACGTTTTAATAGATGCCCAGTCCATATCTTTTGTTAAATAACTATTATCAAGCATTTGACCTATCTCTTCAAAGCTAACGTTTGCCTTTTTAAGTCCCCTTTTAATGAGAGCCTCATGTATATCTTCTACCTCTGAACCTCTATGCTCTTCCACTGTTAACCTAAGCCTCCGTCAAATACGTTATACTATGTATATTGTAAAAACAATATGTCTACTGCTTGTTTTGTTCTATTAAGCCTGATTTTTCCAAATGTAAACCTGTTTTTGTATAGAACCTGTTGATTTCCTGTAACCCTTCATCTTCATTATGTAAGGCTATACCCTTTATGGCTTTAAACTGTTTTTGAGTCTTCAAGGATAAAGCATCTATATTTGTACTTTGAAGTAGGTTATTTATTTCAGTAGATATTGACAAATATTTTTTGTATTTTTCATAATCTATATTTATTGAAAAATCGCCAGTTGCCTTCCACTTATCTTTTAAATATACCCAAGAGGCAAAGTCAGACATATTAGCCCCTTCCAACAATACTATAGGTGAGGTATTTTCAAGGTCAGTAATGCGAAGGCTTTCGCTATCTGCCACTATATTATGTTTACCCGTAAAAGGTTCAGCACCATAGTTGTCGAAAAACTCCCATGTTGATTCAGACACTTGCGTTTTACTTTCATGACAAGAGTTGCAATTCCGTGCCTTACCGTATGGGTGCGAGGCCTGATCAAACTGTATCCACAGCAGGTGATTATTGTTTTGCGGAAGCCCATCAAACGTACCAACTATAAAGTATGCGTCCTTTGTCTGTCCTTCAGGCCAACGATACTGGAGCGCTGGAGACGGCAGCACTGGGTTTTTAATATTTCCAACACTATGAGGCCATATCTTATATGGTCGCCAAATGCCTTTTTGATCCTTTACGATAATTGGAGGTTTTTGAATACCGTAGTAAAGGGAGTACTTTTTAAATGGATTTGGTTTCTTGGATACCGTACCCGGTCCCCAAACAGTAAGCTGATAACCGCCAAGCTCCTCAATGTGGCAGGTAGCACAGTCTAACTTCTTATGAATACTGTTTGCATGCGCATCTTCTATTTCCATATGGCAGTCGCCACAGTTTGCGTTTCGTTCAATATCTCCCATACCGGCCTTACCTGTTGGATGACAGTCAACGCAGTTAATACCTTTTTTATAATGTACATCTGGTTTCATACCAAAGGGGATGGAATAGTCCCCACCAATGTATGTTTCCCCGCGCCTTGCCTGCAAAGCCCCCGGATGACAAATACTTGTCCCTCTGCCAAAGCCGCTACAGCTTTCAGGCGTTGGCGTTTTCTTAAATGAGTGGACACCTTCTTCACGGGATGGTGTATAATGGCAATCAAGGCAACCAGCGTGGCATATATTGCAAAATTTCTGCTTAACTTCAGCTTGTTCTTTAGTAAAAGGCACGTTTAGGTCTTTGATGATTTCCTCAGTGTTTTTATAGTCAAAGCCTGCCCCGTTTAGTTCTTCAATGGGTGGAAGGTCTGCAAAAGATGGCCCACAATTGTGTGGTCCATAAGGTTTGGTCCACGTTTTCATATAACGTTGACGGTAATTGCGTCCCATAATAGACTTCTTAAACTGTTTTAACTCCTGCGGATGGCAGTTGGATTTACTACAGGTTTTTTTTGCTATTTCAGGGTCAAAATTAAATGTGTTTAGGTCCCGGTCATGCCAAAGCAGATTTCTTACCTCATCCGAAACGTATAGCTGATTATTTTCACTTACCTTTGGTAATAAGTCAAAAATTTTATTATTTCCTGTTTGCAGTATCGGTCCATCGTAATACTTTCCTCTTTCTGCCACCCCACCCTTTTCCGTAACTAAAATGGCCTTCAGCATACCTTTATGTGCCTTCTTAGAGTTCAACGTACGCCCATCACCAAGGTGGCAGTCTCTGCACTGAACATTTGGGTGCTTACTTTCTTTTTGCACTATCTCATTTGTGGTATACATATAGGGATAGCCCACTTTTTCCATAAGTTCCTTATTTCCATGACACGTAACACAGCCTTCTGACGTATCTTCTCTCCAGAACTTATACGCAAAAACAACTACTAATGACGTGGACAACAAAAGAAAAAGGACTATGGCCCTTTTATTAAAATACGCACTTAATGCACCCGGTCTTAATTTTTTCATCAATATAGTATATTATAATATAACTTGATAATATAACAACAAATATGTATAAACCATTAATTACTTAGACATAACTATAACTAAGCACAGGCATTTTCATAAATTCACGCTCTGTAACAACTTCCCAACACTCAGAGCACATTAAAAGCCTCTTAAGAAACCCTACGTTCATCGTGTGTCCTGATTTGTTGGCAATAATATGCCCTTGAATTGGAAATCCAATCAGCGAAAAATCCCCTATACTATCTAAGATTTTATGCCTTACACACTCATCAGTAAAGCGCAGGCCAGATTCGTTTAATACTGCCGATTCGCTAAAAACAACAGCATTTTCAAGTGAGCCACCTTTTGCGAGCCCCATTTTCCTAAAATACTGTATATCCTTTAAAAACCCAAACGTCCTAGCTGGTGCTATGTCGGTAACAAAAACCTCTTCATTTAAGTCAACAGTAAGCACCTGTTCGCCTAAAAAGTGGTTTTCAAAAAGCAGCCTAAAGGTAATCCTCAACCCTTCATATGGGTATATAGAAACATTCCCTTTATCCCCGTCATTTAATGTAACAGGCTTTGTAATTTTGATAAAAGGCATCTTTTCTTTTTGTTTTTTAATGCCTGCCGTTATAATATGGGTTGCAAACTCAATAGCACTGCCATCTAATATAGGAATTTCTGGCCCATCCACTTCTATATAAACATTGTCAATACCTAAAGCATACAGCGAGGCCAGAAGGTGTTCAACGGTGCGCACTTTAGCCCGTTCATTACCAATGGTTGTAGCAAAAGTAGTGTCAAGCACCTGTCCTACGTGGGCTTGAAGATAGACGTTTTTGTCTTTTCTATAAAACACAACCCCTGTGTCCTCGGGCGCTGGTTTTAACACTAACGTACTCAGTTGGCCACAATGAAGGCCAATACCGCTTATGTATATATCTTTTTTAATCGTCCTTTGGTATCTCATAATTTATACTATTAGCAAATAATATGCCATGCCTTAACAAAGCTTTAATGGGCATTTAGGTAATAGCATATGTATAAAAAATGTAATAATTGTAGTATTAATGACACACCTAATTACCACCAACTACCCCACCGACCACAATAGCCGGTATCCTTATTGTAGGCAGGGCATCAGTAACCGGTACACCTTGACCGTCTTTACCACACGTGCCAATGGCAAACCCAAGGTCTAGGCCAATGGCATCAATACTTTGCAGCACTTGTGGACCATTTCCTGTAAGTGTAGCACCACGCACAGGGACTGAGATTGCCCCTTTTTCTATTAAAAATCCCTCCTGTACTTCAAACACAAAATCCCCTGTTAGAGTATTGACTTGTCCACCACCCATTTTTTTGACAAAAAGCCCACTGTCTGTGCTTTTTAGTATATCTGCCGGTATGTCATTGCCGCTGGCTAAGTATGTATTTGTCATTCTGGGGATAGGGCGATTTTGGTATGACTGTCTGCGTCCATTACCTGTTAATGGTGCTCCATCTTTTAGTGATGTAAGCCTATCGTTCATGTATTTTATCAAAACACCCTTTTCAACAAGTATGTTTTCCTTTGAAGGCGTTGCCTCATCATCAAAGGTATAAGAGCCGCGTTTGCCAGCTAATGTACCATTATCTATAACAGTAATATTCGATGAGGCAATTTGCTGTCCAAGCTTATTTGCATATACGGAGACCCCCTGTTGAGCAAGGTCTGCCTCAAGCCCATGACCTATAGCCTCATGAATCATAGTACCGCCAGCGGCTGAGGATATAACAACTGGCATAGTACCTCCATTGATTTTTTGTGCCTTTAACATACGAACAGCCCTTTTAGCCGCCTCTGTAGCTATAGCATCCGTATCGGTGTTTTCAATGAGTTCAAACCCTGTAAAGCCACCGATGGTTTCAAAACCTGTTTGTATCACACCGCTATCTTCGGCTATGACGTGTACTAATAAAAGCATATAAACGCGCCTATCTTCACAGTAAGCACCTGTTGAATTTGCAATATACACATGTTGCGTAGTGTCTGCGTATTGTACCCTTACTTGGCGTATTTTATTACTGATATTTCTGGCAACAATATTGGCACTTAGAAGCCTTTGTAGCTTTATTTCCATAGGGACATCTTCAGGTCTTTTTAATATGTTAAATTCAGTCTCAGGTCGCAGCTTCATCAAATTAACAGTGGTTTCTTGCCCTATTTTGTACTTAGCCGCCTTACTTACCGATAATGCTGTTTCTTTAAGTGTTTCTTTGCTTAATTCATTTGTATAGGCATAAGACGTTTTACCATTATAAATAAGCCTTATGCCAACCCCACAATCCGAACCTGAGAGGATTTTTTCGATTTTATTGTCTTCTAAAATAATACTCATCGGTTTTTTAAATTCAAAAAAAACATCGGCATATTCACCACCATTTGAAAGTGTTTTTTTTAGCAAATCTGCGCAAAGCTCTTCATTAATAGTATCCACTAACATACTCGTACTCCTTTGTACCGTTGATTATAAAAAAGGAAATTGTCTTAACCCAATTATCCCACAACGTTTCAGAGCTGTCAAGGGGAAAAAATTATGGCATAATTATGTCCAAATAAATTAGGAGTAACAAAAAGATATTAAAATTGTCTTGACAACGGGGTATACTGTATTATAAGCCTTAAAAGTTACGGCTTTGAACTACATAAATATCATCACCAACAATAACGCCTTCTATGTCCTGCGGTTTGTTATCAAATGTTTCTTCTACACATATAGCAATTTGAAAAAGCCGTCTTGCAATATTTTTACGGTATAAATCATTTATTGTAAGGGGTTCTTTCGTATAATCAATAGTTTTTTTACCTATATTACTATAATTCGCAAAAGAGAGCATCTTTAAGTTTAGCAAATCAGTTTTATCTTTATTTGCCTTACACACAATTCTGTACGCACTACCGTTGGCTTTAGAAGATGTAAGAGTTTCACCAAGACCTGGGGCAAGCTCAACATACACCTCATCACTATTTCTATTTATTGGGTTAACGCTGTGCATTATAAAGGCATAATCTGGCATAATCAATTTTTGCACTATAACTGCCATACGCGCATACATTTGACTAATCCCATACTGCACACGTGAATTAAAAGCCCTTGTTAACCACAAAGAAGCCCAAACGTATCTAACAGCATCCTCTATGCCTTCATGCTTTACACCCACTACTGACTCATATAACCCAGCCCCTGACATCGTCTCAAGGTCTTCACAGTTAGAGCTTGAACGCACAACCAATAAACCATCGCCATGAAAAAATGACTTAATGTTATCTACGATAGACTTAGCAATTGGAATTTCAGAAATAATAGCTTTTAAGCGCAAAAGTAAAGGCTCAGCACCTTTTTCATAAACGCCTTTTTCTAACGTGTTTACTACGCTTATGTATTCATCAAAAAGCTGTGGCGAGTAGGCATTTAGCGCTTTGTGCATTAGCCCAAAGGGAAGCACAATGGCATTTGGAGTTTTATAAATAGCACCGGGTAATTGAGATGCCTGATATAGCATTTTTAAATTACCTGCCTTTTGACCACCATTTTGTATGTTTATCTCTGATAAAAAGTAAAAATCCTCTTTATTGTTATCATCAATAATGCTATGTTCAATGCTTATAGCTTCTTTGTGCAAAGCGTTTGGTTTATTAACTGCGGCAGATATATTTGTTAAATTAGTGTCAAATGTAAATTCTGATTCAAATGCAGATATAAAAGCCTTTTGCCCAACAAGTGTTAAATAATTAGAAAATTTTTCTATTTCTTGCAGACAAACAAGAGTAGTACCCGACTGTCTTGCGCGTATAGCAAAATGCGAAAGATGCGGCAAATCATGTGGAATCACTACTGCAGCAATACCTTCTTTTATATATTCATCCCCATCAATTTTATCAACGAGTGCAATTACGCTGCCTTTAATAGTATCAAAAACGTAGTACTCTAGCCTTTCAAAATGCTGCACATATCCTATAACACTACCTGGCACGAGTGTGTCCCAAAACTGCAGACCTGCCTTATTGCGTAAATATTTTATGACAAAGACAAGAAACTTTGAAAGCTGAAAAACCAGATTGCTACGTATATCGTCCTCACAATATACAGTAACCGCATGCTCATCAATGTCAAGTGCACTACCAAGCTTAACCGCCTTGTCATAAAACATTGCTATGACGTTGCTGCCATATTCGTGTGTAAAACGCAGTGCTCGCTCCAATGTTGCCTTTAGACGCAGTACATGAATGTAATTAGTTTCCGTAAAATCTTCTTGCCACGTATCTATTTCTTTTAAAATATATTGAACTTCCTCTTTGCCCTTTGTAGTTAAAATAATATTTTTTATAAGTAAACTTAATGTTTGCAAAAATAAATGTACGCTTTGCCCTTCATGCTCTAATTTATTAAAAAGCTCACTAAAAAGTATGAATGCAAAATCTTCAAGAGATATTTCAGCTATTAAAATCCGTTGGCTGCGTGCCTCAGTATCCTTTTGACTATAGGTCAAAAATATCTCCCTTAAATCCGTAAGCACAGTAACGGTATTAATAATAGTTTCAGGGGTTCGTTGCCCACCATCTTTTAAGGATAAAAGCAGCTTATTTATTAAGTCAGCACTTTCAGTATCGTACAATCTATTGCAATCATCTTTTATACCAGTAAGCCTTTCTATAAGCGTAGTGGCATTAAAAAACTCGGTAAGCTCCTTATGGAATATCTTAAATTGTTCAACAAAGCCTATAGAGTACGAAGCCCCCGGTGCAGTTATACGACTTAATATGTCTTTTGATGTCTCCATGTCCTCAGGACCTGCGCACCTGTGGAGTTTGTTTTGTAAGGTATCCTTGATTTCCTTTTTAAGCTCTTTCGGAATATCATTCCTGTGTGCAATGTCCCGTATCCTTGTAAGCGGTTCAGCCCTTGTGTAAGCATCGTCATAGGATGGCAACCGAAGTAGCATTTTCCTTATTATAAAGGCATTATCAGAGTTCATGAGGTTCACAAGTGCTTTGTATATTTTCATAGCAGCCCGTGCGTGATGCGATGGACGATAGTGGCTACCGTCTTCTTGGCATTTAATCTGTCCTGTATTTAAAAAATGTAGATAGATTGCTAAATAAATCAGCTTTTCTTGAGTATTAACATTAAGTGTATTTGAATCAAAAAGTGAGGATATCCAGTTCAGTTTATTGCGCCAACTGCGGTTTGTTTTATTGGCTTCCACTACAATATCTGCAAAATCTACTTCCCCTCCACCAAAAGCCTGCTTACTACTAACTTGCTCTTTTTTTAATACAATCTCTACTTGTTGTAAGGGTACAGTTTTTTTTTGCTGTAAAGTATCGTTTACTTTTAATGTATTAATCAAACTATTTAAACCACTGCGTGCCTTATCAAGGAGTTCTGGAGGCTCTGGCCACTGCTCAAGTATAATAGAGCCATTAAACCCACGTTTAGTGATACGCTCAGTAAAGACAGCAACGCCCCCTGCATTTTGTCCGGCAGGTCCACTAAAAAGCGGTAAGTGAGCGTCCTTATCACCATAGTTTTCGTGCATATGAATATGTATAATTGGCACTTCAACGTCAAGACGGTCTAAATACTTAATGTAATCATTCCTTGTCTCATGCCAAATATTGGCATGTCCAAAATCAAAACACATACCCACGTGGTTTGTTGGTACGTCCTGTAGATTGCGTATGAGATAAAAGGCATGATTAAAATCCCCAGGACCAGTAATGACTGTGTTTTCTATTGAAAGCAATAACCCAGCCTCTGCCGTAAGCTTTATTATGGGTTTTACGGATTCCACATACCTTTCCACCCCCTCTTCCGTATGGAGATGGATATTCAGTAAAACAGCCCCAATGTGTGATGCAAATTCAACGCTTTTAAAGATTAAACCATAGGACTCCGCCTTTAGCGGGTTGGCACGCACCTCCGCATGTACTGATAGGCGTATGTTGTGCATAGCGGAAGTAAGCCTGATACTACAACGTTCAGCCTTCGAAATATCTTCTTCAAGCCACCCCTCCCCCCATGGTTTTTTGTCCGGAAACCATTCAAAGGCATCAAACCCTTTTGATATACAATAAGAAAAAGGGTCCATAACCGCTTTGGAACTAAAAGCAGTCTGATTACCTATACGTATGCGGTTATTGTCGTAGGGATTCATTGCTTTTAGAGACTAATAGCGTCTTGTGGACAATTTTCCTCTGCTGCCTCACAGCAAGCTGCAAACTCACAAGCCTCTGCATCTATTACTAGAGCCTTACCGATGGTCTCATCTACGTGAAAAACCGCCGGACACAGTTCCTCACAATTACCACACCCAATACATTTATCTTGATCTACGATAACTTTCATAATTTAAAATTATAACACATATAGTAAAAAAAAAATGAAAAAAATAATAATACACCACCCTAAATATTAATCTGTTTTTTTAATGTCTTACCAATTTTAACACCAAGCGCCATTGCTGATTCAACAGCCTTGTGCTGCATTTCAAAATTATTAATACCAACAGATTTTAAACTAATCCCTTCACCAAAAATCATCTTAACACCATTCATATTACAATCCGGTATTCCACAACGAACACAAGGCACATTACCTAACACATTAACTGCACCAACAAAATTCATCCCTTCTTCAATCATATAGTACATGATGGAATTAACAACAAGGTCGCCCGCCTGCGGCAAGATAGCATTATTGTCCGGAATACTCGTGGTAACAATAGCACCTCCCGGCTTACCGCTCATATAAGCGTGAAAGTGGCGTAACTGATATAGCCTTTCAATAAATGCCTTCGTGCGGGCATCAATTGAAGAGTATGGCGTATAAGCTGCAATAATCAGCGCACTTGCCTCCTTTGCCTTTTGCGCAAGCATCACGCCATCATCCTTTTGTACACATACGTTTGTCCCAACACATCCAAGACACGCTTTACAGGGGGCTACATCGTAATCAACCAACTTTACATACTCTGTCTCACAACCAGTAGCCTCTAATGCTGCCTTAAGCGCCCTATCTGTATTACTATTATTTACCGGAGAGCCGGATACACCAAGCACTTTCATATTCTATCATTACCTCCATGTCGTACATAATATTTCAGTCTAACACATTTGTAATAATATAATCACCTAAGACTTGCCTGATTAAATAAAATCAAAATAACGAAATATAATCACAATAATAATATAACATCAACTTATTTCTAAGACTTACTTGGAAAACAAAGGAATAATCCTTTGGCATGTATTGTGCATTATAATAATTTAATAAGACAAACTTGGAGGTTAACTTAAAAATGTAATAAAGAATACATACAAAACTACATAATGTCAAGTAAAATATTGAATACTTAAGCTTGTGCTAAGTATAAAAACAACCTAATATTAGGAGGGGTAATATGAAAAGGACAATAAATATAATATTGGTACTATTGTTAGTAACAGTTTTAGCTGGAAATGTTGCATACGCAAAGGATGACGATGGCCAAAACTCATCAGTAGGTTTTTCTGTAAATAAACAAAATGACTTAGTGGTTTCCTCTGCTGGCACTGCATACATTTTGTATCCAAGTAACGCAGCAGGACAAAACAATTATTCAGGCGTGCCTGTAACTAACATAGTAGAGATAACCGCAGATGGAACAAGCACTGTACTGAGCCTAAGTGATACTGTAACTGAATATGCCTTAAGTGAAGAGTATAGTGTTTTAGTAGCTGCAAGTAAAAGCGGCCAAAAGGGCAAAGTGTCTGATGAAGCTTCATATAATTCGACATCTTCATTGTACATAGTTAGCCTGCCACTTTCTGCTGGTGTAACACCTATAACAGTATCGTTCACCGGTCTCATTACATCAAAACCGTCAGTTGTTGGTGGCAAAATATACGTTACCACCTCTGAAGTTACTAAAAGCAGCGAAGTTGGCGGCGCTAAGTACTCAAACCGCACTAACTACTTGAATGTGGTGGGCTTGGATGGTACTGTAGAGTCTAAGACTAGTTACTAAGTTGAAGATAAAAAAATAAAAGATATAGAAAAGGGGAAGGACTCTGTCCTTCCCCTTTTCACTGCCTACCTGCAAGGGTGCGGAGGCGCACCATAGTGCTACCACTTGCAACACTGTCTCCACTCGATAATTAGAAGCAAAGGGCAGACACATAGGTCTGCCCCTACGCATCCATTTTCATTTGTAGGGGAACCTATGTGAGGGAGGGTGTGAGGCATACCTCCCTGTGTACCTACGCATCTTCGCCATTATGTACAACACATGGTTAGTTGTAAAGTTTCTGCGTGGCTCCAAAGTAGTGAGAGGGGGATTTAAAGGGGGAGTCTTTTCCTCCCCCTTTCAGCGCCAAATCGGCGAATGGAAAGACAACCCCCATTTTTTTAGGGGGTTGTCTTTCCATTCGCCGATTTACTCGTTATGCCTGCACAGATTTTGGGAAAAAAAGTGCCATTCTGCCATAGTGTATAACATTTAGCACTTATTGTTAGGACAAAAGTTTTAGGAAAGGGGGTGCTGGGGAAGAACCCTTTTGCCTAAAAGGGTTTTCCCCAGCTCTTCTATCTTTTGTCTTTTTTCTTTTTCTTTTGCTCAAAAGGGTTGTCCCCCACTCTTTTCTTCATCTCCTCTATATAGCAAATAATTTAGCTTGTCCAAGGGCTATTAAAGTACCATTTTCGAGTTCTACTTTAGCTTCTGTTTCATAGAAGCTACCGCGCCTTTTTATAACCTTAGCACTAACAATAGCAGTAGTATCAACTTTCATAGGATTTTTAAATCTTACAGTGAGTTCTGCCGTTACAGCATTTCTTCCTTCAAAATTGACAGCCTTGACAGAGGCTTCATCCAAAATTGCACAGACAATACCACCGTGCAACACATTTTTATAACCTTGGTGTATTTTTTTAGCAGTAAATGGTGCCATCACAACAGAATCATTTAGCTGAAAATCCAATCTAAGGCCGGCCTCGTTTTGCTGCCCACAAATAAAACACTGTGAATCATCCTCTAATGTTTCCATACTTATTTATTCATCATATCAAGAAAATCCTGATTAGTCTTTGTATTTTTTAGTTTTGCTAATAAGAATTCCATACTTTCCACACTACTTAAATTATTAAGCACCTTTCTAAGAATCCACATTTTGTTAAGTACCTCTTTAGTTACAAGAAGCTCCTCTTTTCTTGTGCCGGAGGTGTTTATATCTATACTTGGGAATATACGTTTATCAACAAGTTTTCTGTCTAGATGAAGTTCCATATTGCCAGTACCTTTGAATTCTTCAAAGATAACATCATCCATCCTACTGCCAGTGTCAACGAGTGCTGTTGCTATTATAGTGAGGCTACCTCCGTTTTCAATATTTCTAGCAGTACCAAAGAACCGTTTTGGTTTTTGCAGGGCATTTGAATCAAGACCGCCTGATAGTACCTTGCCACTTGCTGGTATTACAGCATTATATGCCCTTGCCAGACGGGTTATACTATCAAGTAATATGACCACATCTCGTTTACATTCAACAAGTCGCTTAGCACGGTTTATAACCATTTCAGCCACCTGACAATGTCTGTGTGGTGGCTCATCAAAGGTAGAGCTTATTATTTCGGACTGTTCCACCTGTCGTTTCCAGTCGGTAACTTCTTCTGGTCTTTCATCTATTAATAGTATTATTAAGTGGATTTCCCTATGATTAACCTTAATAGCCTTAGCGATAGACTGTAACAGCATGGTTTTACCAGTTCTTGGGGCTGCCACGATAAGTCCTCTTTGTCCCTTACCTATTGGTGTAATTAGGTCCATAACGCGAGTTGAATAATCCGTACCGTCATATTCAAGTTTAATGCGTTCTGTTGGGTAGTATGGTGTTAAATTATCAAAGAGCAGGCGGCTGATGTTTTCCTCTGGTGCCTTATGATTAATAGCCTCAACCTTTAATAGGGCGAAATACCGTTCATTTTCCTTTGGTGGTCTTACCTGACCGGAGACAAGTTCACCGGTGCGTAGGTTAAATCGTCTTATTTGCGATGGTGATACATAAATATCATCAGGGCCTGGCAAATAACTATAGTCCGGGCTTCTTAAAAACCCAAACCCATCGGAGAGTATTTCGAGCACGCCTTCGGCAAACAGATTACCTGTTTTTTCAGCCTGGGCTTGCAATATGGCAAATATCAAGTCTTGTTTCCTCATGCTTGATGCCGCTTCAACACTTAACCCTTGAGCTACATTTGTTAATTCTTCTATATTTTTTTCCTGTAACTCAGTAATAGCAATATTACCCATTGAATTAACTCCTTATTTATGATATGCAAGCTAATTAACCTCATATTTTACTTGATGTTTTATTCTATATCTTAATTAATAAGTTTATTATTTTCGATACACTAATAGTGGTATATTATTTATCGGTATACAGGCTTTTTAATTTAAGCATTAAGGTTAATTAAACTTTTTGATTATTAAATTTTGTGATTGTTAATCAAAGAAAACGACCGCACCACCTCGTGCCTACTAACTATCCATTAACTATTATATTTTATACTAAGCGGCTCACTATTTTTTTTGTTAAAAAGGCTAAAACACTTATTTTCTTATTTTTCAACGATTTTACCGGCTATTATGTAAATGACCAAAAGATACACTGAAACACTTAATGATTATTAATGAGCAACTTCTACTATCTGATTAACAATACATTAAATTTGTTTTAGTTGTCAATAATATTATTTCAAAAAAACTGAATAAATTTGTTATTATTTATAAAATCATGATAAAGGAAAAACTGTTTATCAAATATATATTAATTCTGATTTTGCTATTTGTGGTAGCTACAGGTGCCGGCATGTTCATAGCGATAATAGGCATTTTTATTATTATTAAGACGAACAAATTACAAGTAACTAAAACAAGGAAGGAAGGTACAGAAAATAAGGATAGACTTCAGTATATGCACACAGAAAAGTTAGCATCTATAGGGCGGCTTGCCGCAGGTGTTGCCCATGAGCTAAATAGCCCACTGACTGGCATCATTATATTTTCAAGACTACTTTACGATAAAACCCCAAAAGATGATATATCCACAAGGGATGACCTAAACATTATTATAGAACAAGCACAAAAATGCTCTAATATAGTATCAAACCTTGTTGGCTACAGCCGTCATGGTAATGCTAAACAGGTCTCTGTTAATCTAAATCATCTAATAGAAAAAACGTTGTTCATATTGGCAAATCACGTTAGCTTTCACAATATCATAATAGAGCGCCAATTTGAAGAAAACATCCCGCTAATAGTTTGTGATCCATTGCAGCTTGAGCAAGTATTCATTAATATTTTAATGAATGCAGCTGATGCCATGGAACTAAGAGGTAAAATCTATGTAAACACAAGACATATTGCTGATAGCAATATTGTAGAGGCATCCATTATGGATACCGGTCCGGGCATTGATAAAGATTTAATAGAAAAGATATTCAACCCTTTCTTTACCACAAAACCTATATCAAAAGGCACTGGTCTTGGGCTTTACGTTAGCCGTGAAATCATCAATAACATGAAGGGCAGCATCTCTGTTACAAATAAAGAAGGTTTTGGTGCACACTTTAAGATTACTCTGCCTATTATTTCATTACCCCCTAATGCTCATAAATAGCTAATTATTTTGCAAATTAGCAAGTATGTTTTTAAACGTATCTTTAATAATGGTAAATTAATAATTCTACAACATACACTATAAATTACCTATCATACTTTATCTTATTTCTGTAATAGAGCAAAATATCTATACACACCAAAGACCCAATGAACACATAAAGATAAATAACCCTATCGTAGTTAAATAAAATTTTATGTAAAAAACCTGCAACATAACCAATCAAGATTAAATACAAAAACAGTATACTCTTACCGTTATTCTTCCTTGAGGTATATGATTTGTAAATAGAAACAGGCCATGCGCATCCAAAACAAAGGAGCATGATTATCTCAAAAATTGAATGCTTACCTATAAAAACCAAGACACTAGACATTTAAACACCACCTTTTTATAAATTTTAGGGTAAAAAATAATCATAACCCTACCCTCTTTATGATAAACTGTAAGCATGCATGATTTCAATTTTTTAACACCGTTAGTAATAATATTTGGCATATCAGTGTTAGTGGTGTTTCTACTTGGTAAGCTGAAGGTGCCCTCGATAATAGGGTTTCTGATAGCTGGCGTGTTTTTAGGTCCGCATGGGCTTCAGTTGGTAAGTGATGTGGAACTTGTCGAGCTGATGGCTGAAATCGGGGTAATACTGCTACTATTTACCATAGGGCTTGAATTTTCACTAAGACATATTTATGCGTTACGAAAATCTATATTTGTTGGCGGATTTTTACAAATATTTATTACACTTGGCGCTGTTGTCCTAATATCAATGCTATTTGGGATAAAATATAACACAGCCATAGTGTTTGCTATGCTGGTGTCATTAAGCAGTACGGCCATAGTGCTTAAAATCTTGTTAGAGCGCGCAGAAATGGAATCCCCCCACGGACGTATAACGGTTGGGGTGCTTATATTTCAGGATTTAAGTGCTGTGCTTTTTATACTGGCTATTCCGTTACTTTCAGAAGCTGGCAGCAACAGGCAGCTTGCCGATGTCATATTTGTACTACTGAAGTCTTTTTTTATTGTAGGTATTGTGCTTGTATCTGCCCACTGGCTTATACCAAAGGCACTTGATGAGATAGCAAAGACAAGAAAGCGAGAGCTTTTCGTAATTAGTATTATGTTTTTATGTCTTGGAGCTGCTTTTTTTACTTATAAATTAGGTCTTTCCTTAGCACTTGGTGCTTTTTTAGCAGGCTTAATTATCTCTGAATCAAACTACGCTTATCAAGCAACATCAGATGTGCTTCCATTTAAGGAAAGCTTTAATGCCCTTTTTTTTGTATCAATAGGAATGCTCCTTAATGTAAATTTTTTATTTGCTCATTATATCAATATTTTACTTATAGTTGCAGCCATAATATTTATAAAAGTACTTGCCTGCAATCTCGCCATATACATACTGATAAGGAACCTGCGCATAGCACTTCACAGCTCTATCATATTGGCACAAGTGGGAGAGTTTTCTTTTGTTTTATCCATATCTGCTCTTAAGGAATCAATCCTCAACAACACTTACTACCAAGTGTTCTTGGCATCAGCTATAATAACTATGGTATTAACACCGTTTTTAATATCTATGTCATCACAAATATCTAAATGGGTTACATCCAAAAAATCACGTCAAAGACTTGAACAAATGCGTACCCATACAAAGGAAACAAAACCAAAAGAAGAAAAAAAGCATGAGACAGACAAAAAGGATGAAGGGAAAAAGACTGACCACGTTATAATAGTTGGCTTTGGCATAAACGGTAAAAACTTAGCTAGCGTTTTAAAAGAGCTGGATATTCCATATGTCATACTTGAACTAAACATTAGTACTGTAAATAAGATGAGAGACTCTGGACAGCCCATTTACTTTGGCGATGGCACAAGCATGGAAATCCTTCATAAGGTAAACATAGAAAAAGCCAGAGTGCTTGTTGTAACCATACCTGATCCGGTTGGTATGCGAAATATTGTGCAAACAGCCAAAGCCATGAATCCACATGTGTATATTGTAGTAAGGACAAGATTTATGGCAGAAGTGGAGGCTTTACATGAAATGGGCGCTGATGAGGTAATACCGGAGGAGTTTGAAACTTCAATAGAAATATTTTCAAGGGTGCTTAAATACTTTCACATGCCACCTACACTTATTAAAAGTTATGCTGAAAGGATACGCCAAGACCATTACAGGATTTTTACCAAAAAAGACACTCACGCTAGACTAATTTATGGGGCTGTTGCCTTGATGCCAGGACAAGAGTCTAAAATGTATCTCGTTGAAGAGGGGTCTTTTTTTGATGACAACCAGTTTCAGGAAATAAAAATTTCATACGACCTTGGATATTGTATAGTTGCCGTTAAAAGGCAATATAAACTTATAATGAATCCGGATGCTAATTTTATATTTAAAAAAGACGATAAACTATATGCAATTGGAGATACTGATTCACTCAATAGACTTGACGAGCTCGTTAAAAGCCCTTAACACTTGTCTGTTAATAAAAATGGAACTTTTCTTACTAAATAACTGTCTATAAGTATGGGTACAGAACTAAACAGTGCTACTGATGAAGATGCTAAATCTATAAAGGCATTTAGGGCAGGCGATATAAACGCTTTCAATAGACTTTTAGAAAAATACATGGATAGGATATTTAACGTGTGTTATCGGTTTTTAGGCGATTACGAAGACGCTAAAGATGCGTCTCAGGACGTTTTCCTAAAAGTTTACGATTCTTTAAATAAGTTTCGTGGGGATTCATCTTTTTATACATGGCTTTACAAGATCACGGTTAATACATGTAAAAACAAGCTTAACTCAATAGAGTATCGTTTATTTAGAAAAATGGGCATCATAATAAAAAAAGATTGCCAAGGCAAACCTAACAAAAATAGTTTAGACGAATATATACAAAACCTACCAAACGGCAAACCATCCCCTTTAACACTACTTGAATATAAGGAAAAAGAGCTAACAATTCAACGGGCTATCAATTCACTGCCCCCAATACAAAAAATAGTCGTTGTACTTAGAGATGTGGAGGGGTTTAACTATGAAGAGATTGCTAAAATCACTGGCTTAAATACTGGAACAATTAAATCAAGGCTGTTTAGGGCAAGAGTGCGACTTAGAAAAAAATTAGAGGCATCTTTATAGATGTTTTACCATAAATTTAGAGCAAAAGATATATCACTGCTTATAGATGGCAGATTAGAAGATAAACGGGCTCTGCTACTTGAGGAACATTTGCACTCTTGCAGCAGGTGTCAGCATACGCTTGAATCATTCAAAAAACTAACAAATGCTATGGGACATCTTCAACGCTTAAATGCACCAGTTGGACTTGCACAAAATATACAGACAAAAATCAATACCAAAAAAACCCTTAAAAACCCCTTTTCCAGATTTAATCTAATTTATATTCCAATGAGTGCCTTAGGCGTAGCCATAGCTGTTATTATATTAATTTCAAACACCTATGAACCGTTACATAAACCTTATAAAGAGGTGGCTATTATGAGTACAGAGGAACATACCATACAATCTAAAGCCAAAGCCAAAAATGATTATAAACAAACAGAGACATCAGCCCCACCCATGCCAGCCATAACTAAACCATTTATACGTATTTTACCTATAAGTCCAAATCAAGACACAGATAAAACTGTTAATGGTGTAGGTTCTCTTTCAAAAGGCTTGCGCACTGCTAAATTAGCTCCTGAAACTAATACCTCTGATAATTTAGATAAAACACTGCTTAGCAGTGCCAACAGACTTATTACTAAGGCAGGCGGACAAACTATTGCCGTTAACACTGAATCAGATACTACTATTTATATTGACATTAAAATTCAATATAGTAATATACAAACACTTGCAGCATCTCTTAGCAACATAGGTAGTATTAATAATAGTATACCTATTACGAAAGGCAATAGCGAAGTTGTTACGTTAAGGATAGAATTATATTATAAGTAGTTATCATAAATGTAATTATTTTTAACCTTCTCCATCACCGCACTAAATACCTCTTCTACATCAATTGATGCCATACAAAAAGGAGCTTTACATTTCTTAGTAACACATGGGTTGCACGGTCTTTTTTTAGAAATAACGGTGTGGAGATGTTGATCATAGATGGGTCCAACCCCCCACGAGTTTGTTGGGCAAAAAAGCGATACCGTTTTTATACCAAGGGCAACAGCCATATGAAGTGGTCCGGTATCGTTTGTTACCAAACAATGGAGTTTACTTATAATGGCGGCAAGCTCTGGAAGCATTAACTCACCAGCGAGGGATACAGCACCTGTACCTATATTTTTACAGATGTCCATACAGTACTGCTTTTCCTGTACACTGCCAATCAATACAATACGCACGTTTGGATTTGCCAAAACAAGTTGCCTACCAAGGGCTTCAAAACGTCCTTTGGGCCACATCTTATACTCATTTGCCGCCCCACACTGAAACCCTATTAAAACAATATTGCTATATACTACCCCATATATTTTGGTCAAACGACCTTCTATAGATTGAACAGCATCGGCTGCGACAATGAGCTGCATTTTCTTATCATCAGCAAAACAACCAGCAAATGACACTGTCTTAAGACGAACATCTATGGCGTGGTGTTCCCACGGACTTTTATCACCAAATCCATCCGTAGGATTAGTCAATAAGAATGCATATTTTTGTGTCCGAGGCACTTTAAAGATATACTTAGCACCGCTTAAATATGCCATTGGCGTTGCCTGTGGTTCGTTGCCGTGGAGTATGAAGGCAAGATCAATATGTTTCGCCCTTAAGGCAAGGATGGTTCGTAAAAACCTCTTATAGCCACCATAGTATGTAATTACGGTATCTACGTGTGGGTTATTCGTAAAAAGTGCCATATTTTTTACGCTAAAGCAAGCGATAATTCGTGAATCCTTAAAACACTGCCTTACGGCACGTATGGCAGGCGTTGAAAATAGAGTGTCCCCTATGGCTGTATTTGATATTATTAAAATATTTTTAATATCAGACAAAGACATGTTGGCCTTCTTTTGTCTGCTAACTTTATGTATAATTTTAAGAATTAGATAAATCGCACCTTCTATTGGCAAAAGTTTCATAATGCCCTTAGCTTTTCAAATATTATAGGGAGAACCTCATCGGGTGTAATATCATATAAGCATTTACTTAATTTTGACCCATCACATCCATCGCACCCACAAGGTACACAGTCCCAGTTACGTTGTATAACGGTATGCCTACCACTTATTTGAATACCATTGCGTTTCGTATATTGCGCCAATGGGGGTTCGTCGTTATCCCAAGGTCCCCAGTTAAATGCTCCAGATGGGCCAAATAAGGCTAAAACCGGCGTACCAACGCTTGCTGCTATGTGCATAGGGGCTGAATCCACACCAAAAAATAGCATACTCATTGATGAAATTTGCGAAAGCTCCTCTATACTGGTTTTACCATCAAGGCGCATAACCATATTTCTATATGAATGAGGCGTTATCTTCTCTACAAAAGACAATATACTGTTTACCCTCTTGATTTCCTTTTCATCAGGTGCTGAGGTTACCACCACCTTGTAACCCTCACATATTAGGGCACTAATACACTCAGCCATATAATCATCCCTCCAGCATTTGAAAAACCATCGGGACACCGGATGAACGTGTATTAACTTATCAGTATTTGGAAATAATACCCTCTTCATTTTTTCCTTAACATCTTCAGGTATACAAAAATTAACAGCATAATTTATGGGCTGGCTACCTTCTTCAGCAATACCAAGTGGTTTTAAAAGCTCCATATTTTGCAAAACCACATGCCTATTACTTAATTGAACACATTGATTGTAGAGTATTTGTTTTTTAAAAAACCCTTTGTGCCGCATCTTCTTACCAATCCTATACGCTGCACCACTTATAAAAGAAGCCAAAGCAGCCCTATCTCCCCCTGTAAAATCAATAGATAAATCATAGAAACCACGACGCAAAGACAACAAAAAACCCAACTCTTTTGCATACCTTTTGACAAAGAAAAATTCCTTTGTCCTTCTATCATAGGTAATCACTTTGGCCAATAAAGGATTACCCTTAAGTACACCCTCAGTGCCAGCATTTACAAGAGCTGTTATCTGTGCATCTGGATACTTCTCTTTAAGGATAGCAATGACGGGCGTTACAAGCAAAACATCTCCCAGATGCCTTAATTTTATAAGTAAAATATTTCTAACTATTTCCATTATTAGGAAAAAAAGAGGAAGAATTTATGATTTCTCCCTCTTTTTTTGTTTTAAATCCCTCTTTGCGCTATCCGTTTTCTTTCTTCAAGCTTATTAAGGGCATTAATATACGCCTTTGCAGATGCCACGATTATATCCGTATCCGAACCAGTACCATTGACAACCCGACCATTTTTTTCCAATGTTACAACCACCTCACCCAAGGCATCAGTACCGCCTGTGATACTTTTCACCTCGTATTTTTTTAGTGTGCTGTCAGTGCCCGTGAGTTTTACAATTGCATTATATGTAGAATCAACCGGCCCATCTCCATAACTTTCAAATTCCTTTTCCTCACCGCGTACTGTAATAGCCACACGCGCAACATGTTTTTGTTGCGTACCACAAATAACGTGCATACTCTTCAAACAATATGTATCACAAGAATCTATAATATAGCCTGTTAGAATAGTTTCAATATCCTCATCAAAAACAGACTTCTTCTGATCGGCAAGCTCCTTAAATTTATCAAAGGCCTTATTGAAATCCTCATCATCTGAAAACTCGTATCCAAGCTCCTTTAGACGCTCTTTAAAGGCGTGCCTTCCTGAATGCTTACCCAGTACAAGTTTACTCTGCGGTATACCAACCTCCTCTGGCTTCAATATCTCATAAGTGGAACGCTCCTTTAGAATACCATCTTGATGAATACCTGCCTCATGTGCAAAGGCATTATCCCCAACTATTGCCTTATTGGGCTGCACCCTCATACCTGTTATTTTTGAAACCAAACGGCTCGTTCTATAGATTTCACGAGTATTTACCTTGGTATCAACGCTAAAGTATTTCTGGCGCGTCTTTATAGCCATAACAATTTCCTCCAACGAGGCATTACCGGCACGCTCACCAATTCCATTAATAGTACACTCCACTTGTCCTGCCCCCTTCAACACAGCAGAGAGCGAGTTGGCTACAGCAAGCCCAAGGTCATTGTGGCAATGCACTGAAATAACGGCTTTATCAATGTTTGGCACCTTATTCATCAAATACTCAATAAGCTCACCGTATTCAAAGGGAACGGTATAACCAACCGTATCCGGCATATTCACAGTCGAAGCCCCAGCGTCAATAACTGCCTCCGTAACTTTACACAGATAGTCCCAATCCGAGCGGGTTGCATCCTCAGCCGTAAACTCAATCGTATCGGTATATTTTCTTGCATACTTAACCGACTGTATAGCCGTATCAAGCGCTGCAGCTCTATCTATTTTAAGCTTATGCTTTAGGTGTATATCTGAAGTAGCAAGAAATATATGAATAATCCCTCTATCAGTATTTTTTATAGCTTCCCCCACCCTATCAATATCACCATAAACAGCCCTTGACAATCCACAAACTGAAATCCCCCGTACCTCTTCTGCTATCCGCTTAACTGCTTCAAAATCCCCTTGCGAAGCTATCGGAAAACCAGCCTCTATTATATCCACATTCAATTTAGCAAGCTGTTTTGCTATTTGAACCTTTTCCTCCACACTCATAGTAGCGCCTGGGGATTGTTCACCATCCCTTAGCGTTGTATCAAAGATTCTAATAATCTTCATTTATCTATTTAACTCCATTTTATCTTTCTTTTTAATTTATATATTCATGTGTCCGTACCTTTTACCTGTTCGGTTTTATTAGGTTCATCTTTATTAAATTCATCATTACCCCCCCCACTTAAAGGGGGTAAATTGTTATCCCTTCTTTTTCTTCTATAAAAAGTATACATATTTTCAATAATTCCCCATGTTAAATATATCATGGCAAATCCAAAAATCATATAAGGCGGATGCACCACCACTAACATTACAAAAATTACCAATAGAACTAAAAGCACAAAGGGCTTTCTTTTCGTTAAGTCAAGCTCTTTAAACCCATGAAACCGCAGCGTACTTATCATAAGCGCTGCCAGCACAACTGTTAAAATCAACAACAAAACGCTCTTACCGGGCGGCACCTGCCATGTGTTATGATAAAAAATCACCACACTACAAAGCACCATAGCAGCCCCCGGAATAGGCATCCCTGTAAAATATTTCTTTTCAGTTGAAACCATCTGTACATTATAACGTGCAAGCCGCAAAGCCCCACAACTTACATATAAAAATGCAACAACCCACCCTACTCTTCCAAAAGGTGCAAACGCCCAATTAAATACCATAACTGCCGGTGCAACACCAAAAGCTACAAGGTCAGACAACGAGTCAAGCTCTATGCCAAATCGCGTTGACGTATTCGTAAGCCTTGCAACCCAACCATCAAGACCATCAAACACCGTTGCTATCAGTATAGACCATGCTGCTACCGTATAACTGCCGTTTATTGATGCAATTATAGAGTAAAAACCAAAAAACATCCCCCCTAACGTCAATCCATTTGGTAATAAATAAACGCCCCTTTTCATACCGCTATCCCCTACTATTTTTTGTCAAACCTCGCTATTATAGTTTCCCCTGCCAAAACCTTCATATCCTTTCTAACCACCACGTCCACGTTTAAAGGTAAATAAAGGTCTACCCTTGAGCTAAATTTGATGATTCCATACCGCTGGCCTCTTTCTAACAAATCACCGGGGCTTACCCTACAAACAGCCCTCCGTGCCAAAGCCCCAGCTACCTGCCTTACAAGTATATTACCTATCTTAGTTTCAATAACCATCGAAATGTTTTCATTCTTTATGGATGCCTCCTCCAAAAAAGCCTTCTTAAAACTCCCCGCTTTGTGCACTACTGTTTTTACCTTGCCAGCCAAAGGCGCCCTATTTACATGCACATTTAATGGAGACATAAATATACTTATCTTTCTTACCTGTTCTTTTAAAAAAGTGTCCTCAAACACCTCAGTTATCGCCAAAATCTTACCATCAGCCGGGCTTACTATTGCAAACTCATCAGGCGGGATGTCTCTATCTGGGTCCCTAAAAAAATACAACATAAACAAAAACACTGTAAAAGGTACAGCATTATAAAAAACATTACCAGTAAAATATAGAACTATTGTAAAAAGAATAAAAGCACCACCTATAAACGGATAGCCTTCAGGAGCAAATCCAGGCATATATATCCCCCCACTTACGAAAAAATAATATTTTAGTCTTTTATTATATTATATAATACTCATCAAAAGCCAATTGATTTTTAAAAATATTACAATAAGTGAGGTGTATCTATGTATTATTCTAAAACATTAATACCAACCCTAAAAGAAGTCCCCTCAGATGCTGAAGCCATTAGCCACCAATTAATGCTTCGTGCCGGATACATTAGACAACTAGCTACAGGTCTTTACATCTACCTGCCACTTGCATGGAGAGTGATAAATAAGATTAATAATATAATTCGGCAAGAAATGAACGCCATAGAGGCTCAGGAACTATCAATGCCAGTACTGCACCCAGCAGAGGTATGGCAAAAAACAGGCAGATGGCACGCTATCGGTGATGAGATGTTTCGTCTAAAAGATAGGACAAAGCGCGACATGTGTCTGGCGATGACACATGAGGAAATCATGGCGTGGCTGGCTGCAAGAGAAATACGCTCTTACAGGGATATGCCTCAGTCATGGTACCAGATTCAAACCAAACTCAGGGATGAGGCAAGACCAAAAAGCGGTATACTTAGAACCAGAGAGTTTATTATGAAGGATAGTTATAGCTTCGATGTTGATAACGAAGCACTAGTTCTATCATACGCAAAGCACGCAGAGGCTTATCATAAAATCTTTAAGAGGTGTGGCTTGACTTTTTATCAAGTGGAATCCGACACAGGCATGATGGGCGGCAGCGTTTCCCACGAATTTATGGCGCCAAGCCCTGCTGGGGAAGACGAAGTTGCCATCTGCCCTAATTGCGGCTATGCTGCTAATGTAGAGCTTGCAAAAACACTACCTGAAATCCCCCAGTATGAAGACATGGACTTTAAAGAAATAAGTACACCAAATAAAAAAACCGTTGATGAGGTATCTAAGTTTTTAAATTTTCCACCAGAGTATTTCATAAAAAGTCTCTTAGTGATTTCAAACGAAGAACCAGTGTTAGCCTTAGTTAGAGGCGATCACACACTCCATGAAAAAAAGCTTACTCATTTAATTGGTAATTTCAGACCTGCTAAAATGGAAGAAATTACTAACATTTTAGGAGTTGAAGCAGGCTTTATAGGTCCAATGGGGCATAAAATTAAAATAATAGCAGACCCTGCCCTAAGCACAGGCGTATACATAAGCGGTGCTAATAAAAAAGACTACCACGCAAAAGGCATAAAACCAAATGTACACTTCCATGCCCTATGGCACGACATACACGTTGCTAAAGATAACGAAAAATGCCACAACTGTCAAACCCCTATAAGAGTGGAAAAGGTTATTGAAATAGGTAATATATTTCAACTTGGGACAAAGTACACAGAACCACTTAAAGCCGTATACTTAAACAGTAAAGGCGAGGAAAAACCTATCGTTATGGGTAGCTATGGTATCGGACCAGCTAGAGTTGCTGCCGCTGCCATAGAACAAAACCACGATGAACACGGCATTATATGGCCTGTTAGCATAGCTCCCTTTACCGTACACCTATTACCATTAAATATTGCAGACAAACAAACCATGGAGGTATGTGAACAACTGTATAAACAATTTAATGACAACAGTATTGATACATTAGTGGATGATAGAAATGAAAGACCAGGCGTAAAATTTAAAGATGCAGATTTAATCGGTATACCCTACCAATTGGTGCTCGGTGCAAAAAGTCTTAAAGAAAACCATGTGGAAATCAAAAATAGAAAAACTAAAGAGATAACAAAGGTTAGTGTAGATGATACACTAAAAATAATTAAAAACGACTATATAGAAAAAAAAAGATAGAGGATGTGGGGGAAAACCCTTTTAGGCAAAAGGTGCGTAGGCGCACTCCCCAACCCCGCACCCCCTTTCCTAAAACTTTTGTCCTGCAACCTGCGGAGTTATTTCCCTTACCTTTTACTACATTATACCGATTTGTGTTCAAAGGTAAGCATAGCTTGTAGGTCAACTAAAGTTAATTGCTATTTTTACTTGTATTTATGAAAGCGGGACACCTTAAGTGCACATCTGTTGATTAAACTTACACAGGTCTTAATCTATGCGTATCCTTTGTAGGGGCGAACCTGTGTGTTCGCCCTCAGTTTTTTTTGTATAATTATACCAAAACAAATTAGGTTTGCAACGGACGTTGGCTAAATTTAAAAAAAAGACCAGACAACCCCTTTATTTTTAATCATTTTTTAAAAATAGTAGTGTCTACATTGAAATTATCCTTACTAATTAGACACTTACCGTAAGAATAGGTTACAAAAAAGATATTCAAAAAGTCAAGTCATAGTGTCTACCTAAAATCATAAAAAATGGTATAAAGCATTGATTTATATATATTATTTTAAAATTCATACAAAATTTTAGCCAACATCCGTTGCAAAGCATCATTAAAAATAATAAGGAAACAAATACACAATGAGGGCGCTGCCTTCACACCCTTGAATCCCAAAAGCATTATTTCTGGATGAGTATGATAAAAAGTAATAGTTCAGCCCACACGTTGTCATTGAGGCTATGTCGCAATTAAAGGTTGGCACTCAAAGTGGAGGGAAATATTCATAAATCAGACAAATAATGTACGTTATTCTTAAATAACGTTCCATATTGGTGCAAAGTGGAGGGATGTTGAAAATTATTTTGTTGAATCTTAATTGCGACACTGCCCCATTGCGAGCGCAGCGAAGCAATCTCTCTCCATAAAAAAGCGGCATTACTTAGTGTTATTGCTTCTCGCAATAAAGCCTCAATGACGAGACGGTGGGGTGAACTATTACGGTTATATATAAACAACTACCCTTCCTCGTATATCTCCTCTATAAACAGTCGAATGACCGACAGAAACCTTCCCATTTCCAGGATCATTATTAAAATAAACTTCTCCAATAGAATCAGTATATTGATAGTCTGTACTTCCTCTAAAAAGTCCATCAAAAATAATAAAAACCTTTTTTCCCTCAACTGGTTTTCCAGAACTTTTATCAACGACTTTTATTGTAACCACTTTTTACTCCTATACATCAAAAAAAAAATCAAATGCCACTTCGGGGCATAAACTACCAAATTACCAAATCACCTACTGTCCGAGACGTACTGGCCACACATAGTTGTAGTAACTCTTATTGTCGTAGTACACGTCGCCGTTGTACATACTGACGTACCAGGCGTCGCTAGTGTAGTAGGCGTGGGTAGTAGACGACCAGTACCATGACTGCATACCACTGAATATTTTTTTTAGGTTTTCAACGTCCTCTTTTGATTCTACAAGACTTTCCCACTGCTCTTTAGTAGGTAACTTCCAATCATTATGTCTAAGATAATTTGCACTATTTAGACATTTTATATATTTATGGGCTTCATCCCAATTCATTCGCCCGCCTTCACACAAACCTACAGTGGGGGTTGATGCATCTTTCGCCAACATAAGGCCTGTCTGTTTATCTGTTACAGTACCATCACCATTATCAACCATACCAGCTGTTTCAAGAGCTGCTTTCTTTTCTTGTTCAGCAGCTTCAAGAGCAGCCTTAGAGTAAAAAATTATTCCATTTTTCTTCCATTTCAATCCATCAGGAACTATTTTATAGTATTCTACAATCTGTGTCCCCATAGCATTAAAGACTACTCATACAATCTCACCATCCACTGAGTAGTTACACACAACAGTAGTACTACTCCTATCAAATAAACTTACCCTTATTTGTTCAACTTCCATTTCAGTGGAAGATATTATCTTTATTATTGCCCCGCCGTCTTTGTCGAGGCTCTGGAAAATATCACCCTTATTCAAGCCAACAGAGCCAAACAACCCTGCATAAGATAATTTGGTTAATAATACTACATACACAAAAAAGACAAACATCAATCTTCTTACTTTCATTAAATTCCTCCTCAACAATAATAGGACTTTTTCTCCTTAAATAGGTATATTGTCCCTAATGCTTCTTCGTTCCAACGTTTTTATACGTTCATTCTATACCAAAATAAATTAGGTTTGCAAAACATTGTTACCAATAATATAAAATTCCTCCCTTATAATAGAGTTGACAGTCCATTTTTATCGGACGTTGGCTAAATTTAAAAAAAAGACCAGACAACCCCTTTATTTTTAATCATTTTTTAAAAATAGTAGTGTCTACATTGAAATTATCCTTACTAATTAGACACTTACCGTAAGAATACGGTTACAAAAAAGATATTCAAAAAGTCAAGTCATAGTGTCTACCTAAAATCATAAAAAATGGTATAAAGCATTGATTTATATATATTATTTTAAAATTCATACAAAATTTTAGCCAACATCCGTTTTATATAAAAATATATCTTTAAAAAAATCTAAACATATTTTTCTAAATTCTTCAATAGATTCATAATATTTATAGCGCATTTCGATTTGATAAGATACAATATCCTCTTTTGTCATTGAGGCTGTGTCGCAAAAAGCAAAAAAGACTTATTCGAAGCAAAAAACCAACCATACGTATTTAAAGTAAAACAAATCTGTTTATTTATTTCCTATTAAACCTACTAATATCATTATTATATTTCCATTACCCTATTTTTTGAACTATAATACTTTTTGCTTTATTACTCCTTTTGCGACACAGCCTCATTGACAAGACATGGGGTTGGCGTCTTAATGTTCCAGTGTTTTTATCAAATCGAAATGTACTATAGTAAAGAGACTTTTATGACACGTTTAATCAATGAGCTAATCGCATTATATATGAAATAGTGCTTAAAATAATTTAAGTTACTCATGTGCTATTGCTGAAAAATAAGGGCGAAGATACGTAGGCACACCTCCATCACATAGGTTCGCCACTACATATAGATGCGTAGGGGCAGACCTATGAGGATCCCCTATGTTCCTTATAACCTTGCTATAAAATTCGATATATAATAATTTATTCAGGTTGTTGTGTTTTAAAAGACAGAAAATATGCAACCATCAGTATTAATATAACTAGAGCACTAAGCCCCATTTCGTACAATTTTTCAACAGGGACATGCTCCATATAGGATGTTTGAGCTTCAATTAGCAAAATCCTTCTAATAGCGGCAATAATACCAATTGCAAGGAATGGTCCAAGTGAAAACTGCTGCTTTTTTAAAAACCTGATAACAGTCCACAAAAGTTCTAAAATAATAAGTGCCATCAACACATCATTAATTAAGTGTAAAATAGTCTCTCTACCTGGATTTAATATATTTTGAAATGAATAAAATAATATAAAAAAACATGCAGTCAATAAAAGCAACGCAGCTACTATATGAAGAATAATGTCAATTTTAACAAGAAATTTTCTAAAAATTTCAGTTAAACTATATTTATTATCTATCATAATAAACTCCTTCTCTGTATTTCTTTATTTCTTTCAATCAATTTTCTTAGTTACTGTCATTTTCTTTCACATTATTTTCTTTTACATTATTTTCTTTTACATTATTTTCATTTACATTATTTTCATTTATCATGACGCCATTTTCCCATACTCCTTCCATAATTTCACCATTTGGAAGAGTCATTGTGCCACTACCCAAAATTATATCGCCTTTCCACTGCCCTTCATATGTTTTGCCATCAGGCCAAACCATTTTCCCAGAGCCTTCCTTTTTACCGTTTTTAAACTCACCGCTATACTCTCGTCCATCCGTATAGGTAAAGGTTCCATTGCCACTAAAAGCCCCCATTTCAAATTCCCCCTCATAGCGATTCCCATCGGGAAAAACGTAGGTGCCCTTTCCGTGCATCTTACCCTGTTCTATTTCCCCTTCATAGATAGCACCAGTTGGCCACTTCAAAACCCCCTCACCAGCCATCTCACCATTTGTAAATTTCCCCTCATAACTTAAACCATCAGGCCACTCAAAAACGCCCTGCCCCTCTTTTTTAGCCTCTTTAAAGTCTCCTGTATACTTGCTGCCATTACTCCAGTTATACATTCCCTTACCATCAATTACACCGTTTTTGAAGTCTCCCTCATATTTACTACCATCACCCCATTCGTACACACCAACCCCATTTTGACAATCCCCATCAACACATTTTCCCTTAGTTTTATCTTGTGTTTCCTGTTTTTTTTCCTGCTTAGCACTTTCCCCTGTTGTATTATTATCTTCAGTTGTACTGTCTTCATTAGTAACAATGTCTTCATCCGTTTTATTGAGCGTTTCAATTCCGTATACAGGTCCAACACACAAAAAATAACACACAATAATAGCAATAAAAACATATAAATTTTTCATAAATGCCTCCCAATACATAATACCAGTGTTTTCTTATTCTATCTCAAGCTCTGATACGGCTCTATTTTTCCCTGTATTTTTTGCCTTATATAAAGCCTTATCTGCACGGTACATAATGGTCTCAGCAGTATCGCTAGCCATTAGGGCACTTACCCCTATACTTACCGTAAAAGACAACAACTCGTTGCTCTCACTATGTCCTAACATTTCCTTTGTAGAATATTTAGATTCATATATATCCTTACATATTTGACTAGCTTTTTTCAAACCATCATCTAAAGTAGAGCCTGGCAATACTATAATAAATTCTTCTCCACCATATCGGGCAATGAAATCATTATCTCTAATATTTTCCTTGCACTTATTAACCAGTATAATTAAAACCATATCACCTACCTGATGACCATAAACGTCGTTTATCTTTTTAAAATTGTCAATATCTATTATAAGCATTGTAAATGTGTCTGATTTTCTATTCGTATTATCTTTAAATAATCCCTTCATGTATTTATCATAGGCAAGGCGATTATATGCCCCTGTTAGAGTGTCCTTACTGGATAGCTCTGTAATGTTTGCTAAATCTTCTTTCAGCATTTTTATTTCATTAGAAAGTAATTCAATTTTTTGCCTATCCTGCTCTTGCTTTTCAATAATAGAGCGTTTTAGTTCCTTTATTTCTTTTGCCAATTGTGCCCTTAATAGTCTTATATTATCAAGATATGATATTTGTTCAAATCTGCGGCTTTGACCAAATAGTCTTTTATTAAATTCGACATTATCCGTATTTAAAGTAGAAATCCCATCGGTTAATAAGTTTATAATACCTTTACATTCCGATTCCTTATTTTTTATATATTCCTTTTCTTTGTTAATGTATAAAACAATAATAGCTTTTTTTTGAAAAAAACTGGCTTTCAGGTTTTCGATATTTTTTGCAATAGTGAAACTTTCTATTAACTCGTTGATTGTACCTCTAAAGCCCTCTGAGTCAGGTTCATCAAATATATAAGAAACATCCTTCAGATATGAAAGCAGTATTCTTGCTGCTATTTTAAAAAAATCCTTCTTTTTTTTGCACTCAGTATATGCCTTACATAAGGCATCTACACTTGGCTTTTTTTTCTTATTACCTTTTTGTTGTTCGTTTTTATAATTTTTTTCGTGGTATGGCTCCATTAATATCTCAACTTGTTTAAAATTTATTAAAAAACCTTCTATCTGTAAAGATAAAGGATTTAATAGCTTGCTAATATTGCTATGCAATCAAGTTATCATTTAAAAAAGTATCTTAAATACACTAATAAAATAAAATCATAGATAAAGTGCATTTGTATAGGGACTATTAGACTTTTATATATAATAAATAAGTACCCAAGGTAAAAACCAATAACAGTTGCCGATATAAAGTATAAAGGCGTTATAAAATGAACAAGACCAAAAATGATACTTGCTATAAAAATCCCACATTTAACCTGTAGAACCCCTCGAAAAAGAAGTTCTTCACAAAAACCGGCACAAAGAGAAATTAACAAAAGATCAAAAAGCTTGCTTTCTGCAAATAGAGGTTGTATCTCATGTATTGCAATATTTCTAAGAGATTTAAAAGCAAAAAACCCCTTGGCCTTATCTGAAATAGATGAAGCAAAAAATAGAGCCAAAGGAATTGCCCAAAGAGTTCCCCATAAAATATCTGTACTATAATGCTCATTTACATTAAAAAATTTAATATCATAAATCCATGCCAAAACTACGGCGGTTAAGCAAACCCCACATTCGGTTAAAAAAGCAAATAATAGAAGTTTTTTTCTTGAAATATCCAAATCCTTCACTAATTAAAATACTTAAAATCTAATTTATATTGACTTAACACAGAATAACCACAGAAAGATTACACTGAGGCACACCTTTGCACTATTACAGTTAGGTGCGCCTTGCCTTCTTTGTTGCTAACTACTCCTTAGCTCACCAAAAAGCACTTACACATCACGGTTGCGCTGTTCAATAGGTACGTACTCCTTATTAAACTCACCAGTATAAATAGCCCTTGGCCTAAAAATTCTATTCTTTTGCAAGTATTCAATAACCCTAGCCGTCCACCCTGAAACCCTGCTAACAGCAAAAATAGGCGTATACAATTCAACAGGGATACCTAAACAACCATACACAATACCGGAATAAAAATCCACGTTAGGAAAGATTTTTTTCTCCCTACCGAATTGCTCAAGCACCTCTTCTTCAACACGTTTTGCAGTTTGGTAAATTACCTGCATACAATCACTACGTCCACCAACTAAATATTCAGCAAGTGGCCCCAATATCCGTGCACGTGGGTCATAAGCCTTATATACCCTATGACCAAAACCTACTATCTTTTGTTTATTTTCTATTTTATTTTTAACCCATGCCTTTACATTATCCAATCCACCAATATCTAGCAGCGAGTGCACCACCTGCTCATTAGCCCCACCGTGCAAAGGACCGTTTAGGGCAGCAATGCCAGCGCCAACTGAAAAATATATGTCAGATAAGGTTGAGGCAACAACTAATGACGCAAAGGTACTTGCATTCATCCCATGGTCAGCATGAAGAATGAGTGCTATATCCATAATTCTCTCTTCTACTGGATCAGGTACATGGCCTGTCATCATGTAAAGTAAATTGGCAGCATGGCTAAGCCCAGGTAGGGGTTCTATCGGCATGTGGCCATTTTTTAATCTAACAATGGCAGACGTAAGCGTTGACACACCGGCTATTAATTGATAACACGCCTCTGTGTTACTAGCATCCCAGAGCGTTTTACGCATCCCGATAGGGTTTTTACATAGGTTTGTTTTAAACTCATATATTGCGTTAGCGTAACCCATTGGGGTTGTTTCCATGGGTATGGAATCCTCATCTGAAGAAATGGCATCATCCAATTTAGGCCTTCCAACTTCCTTATCCATATATGAGTATTCCTGTCTCATCATATTAGTACCAAGCCGCAGGGCAGCCATAGGGTTCATCTCTTCAACCGGAAAGCTCATCACAATGCGCAGTGTTTTATTTAGTATCCTGTACTTTGCAAGTTTTCCTTTAAACTCATTAAGCTCATTAGTTGTAGGTAAGTGGCCATGCAAAAGCAGATAAGAGACTTCCTCAAAAGTGGAATAAGCACAAAGGTCAAATATATCATAACCGCGGTAAACAAGCCATCCCTTCGAACCATTAACGTAACCGATTTTACTTTCACTTGCAATAGCACCCTCTAGACCCGGTCCAACGGTACAATTTATTGGCCATGTAAAAGGCTCAGGGTCTTGTGGTGCTGGAATATCCCCTGTCTCCTGTCTGGCTTTTCTGGCAGCTTCAAGAATTACTTCTTTTATTTCGTTGAGTTTTTCTTTCATTAATCAGCCTCCTATGCCTTTTTTACTTTTGTTTAAACTCACCTTTGTTCCTTCACCCTTACGCAATATATCAGAAATCCCCTCCTCTTTCAATAAGCTGTGTTTCAAAACCAAACGACACTGCCACTTTTAATGTATTCAAGGCCAATTTTCAATAGCTTATATTTATAATTATTTAATTACATAAAGTCAAGATAAATAATTACAACGGCAGCAATTCTTAACAGACGGTAGAAGTATTTTTTAAAAATGGAGATTTTTAAAATAAGTAAAACATTGAAAAAAATATAATAATAGCTTATAATAACCTACTAATTAATTGATAAATCAACAAATGAGCTTTTGCCGGAGTAGCACAGTGGCAGTGCAGCTGATTCGTAATCAGCAGGTCGAGGGTTCAAATCCCTTCTCCGGCTTTCAAAATCCTACAGTAATCCAATAACTTAGCCACAATTTTCTAATAATGCCTTACTCCTCAAAATGCCTCAAAATGCACCATTTGGACGCAATTTTGCGACCAGTTTGCGTACAGCCTGTACTTTGTTTTCCTATGGAATCCCAAGACTAATTTTTAAACGGATGTTGGCTAACAAAAATATAATCAATTAAAATAAATATTATAAATCAATTGGTTATGTAACTAAAATGATTGTGGTAGTGGGCAAAAACTATTTAAGCGGCTTTTTTAGGCTTAGGTAATTGTATGTTTAATACAGAAAGTATGTCATTTGCTACAGGAGAAGGAGTAAGGATTATAGGAATTGCTAACTTTTCA
>JAGYWI010000084.1 GCA_018606805.1 Candidatus Magnetomicrobium cryptolimnococcus | reverse complement strand
TAGGGTTAGGGTTAGGGTTAGGGTTAGGGTTAGGGTTAGGGTTAGGTTAGCTGGCGTCAATATAAAACTCATCACTAAAATAAATTGGGGGTCCCCGCGTGAGTGGGGGATTGGTCCCTATGATGCTATTTTGTTACAAACCTACGCTGACGTCATCAACAAGTGGTACATAGGTATAGTATTACCCTATGTACCACTTGTGTGTCAGCTATTTAATGGAAAAATTTGCCTGAAAATTTTTGCCTTTTTGGGGTCCCGGGGTCTCCCTGGGTTTCAGTGGAATTTTCATTTTTCGAATGCAAAATGTGTTTATGTCAGCCGGTTGCAGCGCCGTGTGCATGTGCTTGTCAACGCAGGCAGAGCAAGCGGTCAGCGTCTGCCAAGAAGATCAAGCAGACGTTGCAGAGCATGCGAAAGCAAGCTGCGAAGCTAGTCGGCCCTGCAGCTGCCAAAAAGGTTGTGACGTTGGCGGATGCCAAGAAAAAGTCCAAGATTCGGCTTGTTCCTCCTCCGCCAGTTCGTCGTCGTCGTCGTTACAGGACTCCGGAGCTAAAATCAAGTTTCTTTATGTAGGATCCAAGACTTGCGACAATGACTTTTTGTGATCAAGGGTCTGATTTTAGACTGGGGCTCAACCCTAGGGCAGGGGGTCGAGCCAGGGGGGTTTACCCCCCCTGGCTTTAGAGCCCCTGCCCTAGGGTTGAGCCCCAGTACCCACCCCCTGTCTTTAGCCCCTGGCTTGAGCCCCTGACTTAGGGTTAGGGTTAGGGTTAGGGTTAGGGTTAGGGTTAGGGTTAGGTTAGCTGGCGTCAATATAAAACTCATCACTAAAATAAATTGGGGGTCCCCGCGTGAGTGGGGGATTGGTCCCTATGATGCTATTTTGTTACAAACCTACGCTGACGTCATCAACAAGTGGTACATAGGTATAGTATTACCCTATGTACCACTTGTGTGTCAGCTATTTAATGGAAAAATTTGCCTGAGCTAAAATCAAGTTTCTTTATGTAGGATCCAAGACTTGCGACAATGACTTTTTGTGATCAAGGGTCTGATTTTAGACTGGGGCTCAACCCTAGGGCAGGGGGTCGAGCCAGGGGGGTTT
>JAGYWI010000048.1 GCA_018606805.1 Candidatus Magnetomicrobium cryptolimnococcus | reverse complement strand
TACTAATCTCTCATGGTCCAACGACTCAAAATATGCTTCATTCATCTGAGCCAAATCTTTTTTTGTTAGCCTTCCCATACGTCTCGGATATTATACTATATTCTTCTGAAATAAGGGGGGGTGAACGGTTACGTCAAAGGTATTACCTTAGAACAATTTAAAAAAGAACTTGAGCCTATGCTAAAAAATAAAGGCTGGTGGGGGAAGGTTTATGATAAAAATACTGGGCAGGTGGTTCAATTAGGTTCACCGCACCGTTTGCAGACAATCTATCGCACAAATCTACAGACTGCATATATGACCGGGCGTTGGAAAGAGCAGATGGAAGACGTTCACAGCCGCCCATATTGGCAGTATATAGCCGTCATGGATTCAAAAACGAGACCGAAACATGCTGCATTAAATAATTTGATTTTTAAGTATGATGACCCCTTCTGGGAGCAGAATTATCCTCCGAATGGGTTTAATTGCCGTTGTCGTGTACGTGCTCTAACGAAAGAACAAGTGCGTAATAAAGGCTTGCAGGTAACAACGAGTGATGGGTTTTTTGGCAATGTAAGACCGGATGAAGGCTGGGGTTATAATCCGGGTGCGGCGTATCAGTTAGATATTGCAGCCTATGAAAAAGCCATGAAATTACCTGATGAATTGAAATATAAATTCATAAATGAAATGGCACGTTCACAGGTGTTTCAAGAAATATTCCCATCATGGATAGATAAAGTGTTAGCCCAGATGAAAGGGAAAAAGGAAAGTATTACCGTCGGATGGATGGATGAAGAGACATTGAAGGCATTACAGAGACTACTTGGAATTGAGCCGCAGACACCTATAGTTACCTTATCTGATGAAGGATTGCTTCATATGTTTAGACAGGCAAAGGTACAAAGAGGAGCTGCTCTTTTAGTCGAAGAATTGAAAAAGATTCCTGATTATGTGGCTAATCCAAAGGCTGTTTTGTGGGATAGTCAAGACCCTGCTTTGTTATATATTGTTGATAGAGACATAGATAAAAAAATAAAAATAATTGTTAGGGTTAATTATTCTATAAACAAAGAGTTTGTCAATAGTATTAGAACTACTGGACAAGTATTTATAGAGAATTTACTAGACAAAAGATATATTGTTATCAAAGGCAGCTTATAAGGAGTTGGGGGGCGCCACATCCCCATAGGGCACTCAGCCATATAGGCCTACTGTCCAACTGGCCACGGCGACTTTCCAGTTGTCAACTCCTTTATTTCATTATATAAAGTAGCTGGAGGGACGCTCACCTCCCTCATAGGGCAGGTTCTATTTAGAACATGTCCAGATAGCCAGAGCGATTTTCTATCTTTCAGCTACTACTTAATTATATCATAAAATTTTATGGAAATCAAAATAGTAATACAACAACAAGAAGTGATAGATGCGTTAAATCAATTAAGTAACAAAATGTCAGATTTAACGCCTGTAATGCGTGAAATAGCAGGGCATATGCGTAATGCTGTTGAAGAAAACTTTGAGCAAGAAGGACGTCCGAAATGGGATGCTTTAAAACAATCAACGATACTGCAAAGGACAGGAAAAGGCCATTGGCCGGGTAAAATCTTACAAGTGAGCGGTCAATTGGCAGCTTCTATATCGTCTCAATATGACGCTTCTTCTGCGCAAGTGGGCACAAATAAAACGTATGGGATTTTTCATCAGCTGGGAACAAGTAAGATGTCTGCACGTCCTTTTTTAGTCTTATCTGATGATGATATGGCAATAATAATGGACACAATTAACAGATATATTGGAGGTAAAAATAAATGAATGATTGGTTTGAGATTTTCCGTACGGGTACTCATACGGATATGGCTGGCAATACCAAAGAGTGGACAGAGAAAGACCTTGATATGATTGCAACCGGGTACAATTCCAAGCAGCATGAAGCCCCAATTGTAATAGGACACCCGAAGGACAGCGCCCCGGCATACGGCTGGGTAGAGGCTTTGAAGCGTGAGGGCAATACCCTTTTGGCTAAGGCCGGGAAATTGGTGCCGGAATTTGTAGAGGCAGTTAAGCAAGGACTTTACAAAAAGCGTTCGATTTCGTTGTACCCAGACATGAAATTGCGCCACGTAGGGTTTCTTGGGGCTGTTCCGCCAGCGGTAAAGGGATTGGCGGATATAAAATTTGAAGAAACGGCAAATGTGATTACTATTGATTTGGAGGAGGGAGCAAATGTGCATAAACACACAATGCCAGTGCAGAGGGACGGAGTGTCCGATATATCATCAGTGCAAAGGAAAGGGGAAGTAGAAACAGGGCATATATTCCAAGAAATGGAACGTATGCGCAATGAAATACTTGTTCTACAAAAGAGACACCGTGAGGTTGAATTTGGGCATTTCTGTGAAAAACTAGTGCGGGAAGGCAGGCTTGTTCCTGCGCAAATTGGAAGTGTTATGTCCTTTTTAGAAATCTGTCATGCTGCCGGGACATATCAGTTTGCAGAGGGGAAGGTATCGGCAGTTGATAAGCTCAAGTCTTTTCTTGAGCATCTGCCTAAACAAATTGAATATGGCGAGTTTGCAGCCAACGGCAAAACTGTTGATTTTGAGCTTGAGGAGGGCAGAAAAATTGCTGCTGCCTTAAACAAGGGGAAATGGGGGGAATAATGGGACATAGAAGCTATGGGATAACTACGGATTCGCTTGATGACAGCAATTTGTTTGCAGATTCAAATGAACATACGATGATACCCGTTACAACAGCGTCCGATATAAGCGCAACATATACAAAGGGCACTATTATGGGGGTTGTAACCGTAACAGGCAAATGGTCTCCGTATAGTGCCGGTAATGCCGATGGTACGGAGGTAGCACGTGGCATTGCTGCTGAGGCTGGTGAGGCGGATTACAAAACGTCGGTGTATGTATCCGGAACGTTCAATGAAGATGCCTTGACGGGGTTTGACGCTACCGCCAAAACGCATCTTAGAGATAGAGGTATATTCACTAAGGAGGTGTATTAATGGCAGTTACACTAAATCAATATACGCCACGCTCATTAACTACTGCCGTTAATACGATGATATCGCCTAAGCGGTGGCTGCTTGATACTATTTTTGGAGCACCCCAGATACACCCCACGGAAACGATAGACATAGAAATAATATTGAGCAACCGCAAACTTGCGCCATTCGTAACGCCAGTCGAAGGCGCTATTGTAATGACGAAACTTGGGCGCTCGATGCGAAGCGTTGATACTGCCCGTATGGCAGTTAAAAAACCTTTAAGCGCACGAGAGCTTGGCGCAAATATCTATCCAGCTACTAATATATACGTCGGCTCTGGTGACATCATGGACTATCAGCGTCGCAAAATAGCCCAAGAACAGCTTGATATACGACAGAGTATGGAGCGTACAGTTGAATGGATGGCGGCGCAGGCGCTATCCGGGGTACTTACAGTGAATCAAGAAAATATACAATTTGAAATAGACTTCCTTATGCCGGATGATAACAGACCTGAACTGGCGGGAGTTGACATGTGGGATGACTACACCAACTCTGACCCTATTGCAGACATAGAAGAGTGGAAGCGTGTAGTGCAGCTTGCCACCGGGATGACGCCTACAATGGCGGTAGCTGGATATAGCGTCATAGACCACCTGCGTAACCATACTAAAGTTCGCAATATCCTTGATAACCGCAGGATGGAAATGGGGATGATTGCGCCTACGACGAAGAATGACTATTTCGGCAGACTGGCAGGTGTAGATATATATCAATACAACGAATCGTACACGGACACGAACGGGAATGTTCAATATTTGATTGGTTCAGACAAATTTATCATATGGGCGCCGAACTCTGATTTCAGGCTGCATTATGCCGCTATTCACAACATCAACCCAAGTGGCGGGTTTGAGCTTGTGGCAGCTCCATATTTTTCAAAGTCGTGGACTGAAAACGACCCAAGCGTACTTTGGCTCTATGTAGAATCAAAACCGCTTCCTGTAGTGCATCGGCCGGAGTCTGTTATTTACGCAACGGTGTTGTAGTGGCATACTGCACCCTTTCAGACATTATCAAGTTAGTTCAAGAATCTTCTATTCTTCAATTAACAGATGATGAAAATACTGGCAGTGTTAATCAAGCTCGTGTAGATGAGGCGATAGCTCAAGCAGATAGTGAAATTGACAGCTATTGCGGCATGTATACTCTGCCTTTTAGCTTTGTGCCTAGTTTGATACGCAAACTGTCCGTTGATATGGCTATATATCATTTATACTCACGTGCAAGCAGTGAAGAAATGCCTCCTGTACGTAAAGAACGATATGAGCAAGCTCTTTCATACTTGAGAGATATTGCAAAGGGCGTAGTAACGTTGGGTGTAGAAGAAGAAATAGCTGATGGAACAATATTGACTAACAAAACAACGAGAAATCGTGTATTTACACGCCGCAAGATGAGGTATTTTTGATATGGTCAGCAGAATATCTCTAACAAACCACATACTGTCTGCACTTCAAACCATTGATAGTAACTTGGTTGTGGACGTGTATGGCGGTGAAATGAGCAATAGCTATGTCAAGAAATTACCCGCTCTTTATGTTGTTTACAACGGTATCAAAAATATCCGTTCGAGCGGCGGGCTTGCGGGACGGTCGGTACAGACATTGCTTCAAGGAGAGTTTCTTATTTTCGTTTTGGGCAAAAATCTCAGGGGAATGCAGAATGTCATTGAAGATGTTCAAGCCCTATCCCAAATGGTTATAGAAAAACTGAATGGTTTGCAATATTTTGACAACGCTGCTCTTGTGTTTGACAGCGAGCAGTTGGATACAATTACTGCGGGCGGAGTCTGTATCTATGTCCAAAAGTACGTGTACAATGACATTTTGGCAGAGGTGAAGAAATGAAGATAGCACAGAAATGGAACATAGCTTTGATTGTTTCGATGCTGCTACTGGGCAATATTAGTATTGCAGTGGCAAAGGTATATACCCTTTTAAATTTCGCAACTGCTACTGGCGCAGGAAGCATCATAGAGGAAAAGCAGCATGACCATAGGACATGGGCATGTGATGTTGTGGTTACGGGCAGCCCCACGGCTGTAACTGTACGTATAGAGGGCAACCAGGGCAGGGCTAATTTTAGTAGCGTAGGAATGGCAGAGCATGAGTTTACAGCCGATGAGCTTTTTGACGGCATAGCCCAATTTTCTATTGTAGACACCCCAGCAAGGAAAATCAGGGCACGAGTCGTTACTCTTGCAGGCGGGACAAACCCGACGGTATCGGTTGTCTGCACGGGGGTACAATGAATGAGGTATATATAACACATAAAGAATGCAACGAAAAGCACGAACGGTGTACAAATAAAATCATTACGATTGACGATTGTGCACGCTGTAGGAATTCGCTTAAAACTGAATTCCAATTAGTTACTGACCCATTAAAAATGCGTTTGGATGTCATAGTTTTGTACATGAAAGTATTTATATATGTTATGCCGTGTTTTGTGGTAGTCAGTCAAATATTTGGAGCAGATATATTAAAAAGGATAATAAGTTTAATTAAATGAAAGCAAAAGTAAATAAAACAAAAAATGATAAAGCAGTACAATCAACAGTAAATTTCAAAGACTTATTGACAGAGCAGATTTTCGCTTTGTGTTTGTACGGTGAGGCAAGGAGTGAATCAGATGATGGGATTGAAGCGGTTGCGTCAGTTATTAAAAATAGGACTAAAATTAATCTGTATGAAACAACTATAAAAGATGTAATACTTTTTACAAAACAATTTTCATGCTTTAATCGTAACGATAAACAGTACAGTAACTTGAAGGCTATAGCTGCCGATTTTGACAAATACTTAAAAACAGATGCAGACCTTGCAAAATGTTTAGAAATCGCAAGAAAATTTATGGGGAATGCCAAGCTTACTATTGATGCTACCCATTATCATGCTACAGATGTTGGCTAACAATTTTATAGTTATTTTAAGATAATCATTTAAAAACATAGACTTATGTTAATTTTTGCCTAAAAATAGTAGCCACTATAATATTTTTTTATAACCATATAACTACTTTATTTTTAACTTTAATTTATGTATAATAGTAGCCACTATGTATCTTGACTATTCAACTGTTAAAACGTCTAGTGGTAAAAAGCACACGAGGATTTT
>JAGYWI010000083.1 GCA_018606805.1 Candidatus Magnetomicrobium cryptolimnococcus | reverse complement strand
CGTATCTACAGGCAAAAGATGCTGATTGACGGGCAGGTGATTTTCCCATTTAACCTTCACTTTTTCATTCCGATGGACTACAATAGTCGGTCCCGGATACAATCCTTCATAGCCCCATAAAGTCGTGGGGGGAAGGTCCCTGTGTACTTTTTGCTTAAACTCCTGCATCTTGACGGTATAATGAGTAGTGCCATCCTTTTTGCTCTTTGGTGTAAGAACCGGTGGTATGGGCAAGGAATCAACATATTTGGTTAATTTCATATTCAATAACCTCCTGCAATGAATAGATATTACATAATATGTTTTCAAGCAGATGTGGGGACTTTTAAGTAACTCCAAAGGCACATTTTCTATGGAAGAATGTACCTTCCTGCTATTCCACGTTGAAACGATAATTCGCATAATTCGTAAGTAAAGCGGCTAAATAACCGCAACATATTGCAATTGCAGTATATACATCATGGTCAAGGATGCCAGTTGCTTGTTACCTTCAGCAGTGCTTGGTTTTATTGCCAAGAATACAAATCCGAGATTTTCTTCTTGACTATGTTACTATGACATGTTATTATTTTCATAAATATATATTTGCGAAATATTGAAAATACAAAAGGGGGCAATAATACAAATGGTAAGCTATAAGGAAATATACAAATTACACGCAGATTTCTGTAAGTTTATGGCTAATCCTAAAAGGCTTGAAATACTTTTCTTATTAGGTGAAAAGGAAATGTGCGTAGATGAAATTGCTTCAAAAATGATTGTAAGAGTGCCGAATATTTCACAGCATTTAGCTGTAATGCGTGAAAGGGGCGTTGTTGAAGCAAGGCGTGAAGGTACAAAAATGTATTATAAGCTCGTTAATCCAAAAACACTTCAAGCATGTCTTATTATGAGGGATGCAATGATCGAACAAATGAAGAAGCAGCTGGAAATGATGAAAGACGTGGATAACACTATTAATGTATAAGGGGAATTTTTACAATGATATTCATTAAAATATAATAACAGGGGGTATCGGCTTTGAATAATGTAAAGAATGAGGTTAAAACATTCCATAAAACTATACAAAACAAATTGCTCCGGTATATATTAGGCGCTTTACTGCCGTTAATCATAGTGTCGGGCTATTTCCTCCCCAT
>JAGYWI010000005.1 GCA_018606805.1 Candidatus Magnetomicrobium cryptolimnococcus | reverse complement strand
TAGTTATATAGTTATAAAAAAATATTATAGTGGCTACTGTTTTTAGGCAAAAATTAACATAAGTCTATGTTTTTAAATGATTATCTTAAAATAACTATAAAATTGTTAGCCAACATCCGTTGTAGCATGCAGAACGAAGGTTTGCCCATAGGTTCGTCCCTACAGAATAAATGCCTATAGGCGGACATATGAAAAAAGTTTACACAAAACACTCGCCACTCTCAAACACCTACAAACACGTGGGAGGAGTGCTTATGGTTTATAATTATGTTAACATGCTTATATATAACTCCGCATAATTACTAAGGCCAAAACTCATAATCACTTAACTGTTCAAATGTATATGGACAAGTCTGGGGTAGGTACTTTTTACTAATATTTGTCTCTTTTTCAAACAACGATTCTGCCCTTTTGAATGCGTCTTCTATAGTTATTTCTATATTATGCTTTAGGCTGGGACTATCTTCAAGAACAAGTTCAATATCTGCCCGTTGTGTGTTTATTGTTAACTTCCAACTCATAGAACGATGTTGTGGTTGATATTGCCATTTAAGCAGGTGCATCATTAATATTGCTAATCGGTTGCGTAATTCCTTTTTTTCACTTCTACTCATACTCTCTAATTCCTCTGCTACATTTTCAATGTCTATGTCAGCGAGCTTACCTTGTTTTAATAGTCCAGCATTATGAAGCGCCCACTGATAAAAATCAGTTTCGTATAGTGATTTCTCTGTAGATATATTACTATCAGTTATGATTGTTTGATTATTCATAGAAGTATTATACCACACTACGCTTTAAATGGGAATATTCAAGTTAGTACATCACATATTTTGCTATTACCTTACCAACCTTAGTAATAGTTTTAGTACCTAGTTTTTATACTGTTGGTTTTTCAGAATCCTGTATCACTTTAAATAAAGGTGTTAACATTGCAATATCATCTTTTACTACTAGCCATACAACTTGCAGATTAACACCAAAGTAAAAATGTATAACCTTGTCTCTCATTCCTGCCATATCTCGCCAAGGTATCTCTGGATATTTATTGCGTATATATCTGGTATCTGTTTAGTTGCTTCACCTATTATTTCTATACACCGTATAACAGCATAGTGTGTTTTTTCTTCATTAATAAAATCTTCATAAGTCATATTACCTACAAATTTCTCTATTTTTAGCATATGTTGGTATATGTCATTAATATAAACTAAGCTGTCGCGGCTCATAAGTAAACAGTCTCTGCTAATATCTTTTCTTTAAGCTCAATCCTTAAATCAACCTTTGGTACTACATCTACTTTCGTATTTGTGATATCTGATAAATAGTTTTCAAGACTAACCAATCTTAAAAGACTAATGGGATTATTAAATTCAACTAAAACATCAATATCACTCCTGTCTGTTGCAGTACCATTTACATAAGAACCAAATATACCAACCTCCTTTACATTAAATCTGTTCTCTAGTTCTTTTTTATGTTGTACTATTATTTCTTTGATTTCTTGAAGACTTTTCATTATATTTTGCAATATTTGTAATAGTTTTAGTACCTATTTGTCATGTTGTTCTTTTTGTAACTCTTGTCTACCGACTATCTCTGGCGATATAGGTTCGTAACAGCCTGAGTATTTACTTACTGCATTAACATGCAATTTCCCCTTATGATAAAAGGCATCATCACCGACTATAGGCATTTTAGGATTTAGCGGTATATTTGCAAATAGTGCCACTTGTTTTGATATAAACGGTAACAAATCCAAACGCCAACCTTTTCTTATCCCAAACAGCGAATAAAGGGCAGTACATACCTCTGCTAATGTAGCAATGCCAGCCCTTTCACCTAAACCATTTACCGCCGTATCAATCACAACTGCACCACCTTCAAATGCCGCTATTGCATTAGCTACAGCCATGCCAAAATCATTATGGCAATGGACATGCAAATCCACCTTTGTTTGTGCCTTTATCTGTCTTATCAAGTTATAAAACATAGACGGCACTGCTACGCCAACTGTATCAGCAATACTTATCCGGTCTACCCCTAAGCCATCAACAAATTGGCATAACTCTATAATTTCCGCTGTTTCTGTCCTTGTTGCATCTTCAATTGTAAGGCGTACCTTTAGACCATTGTCTTTTGCATAATTAATGGAAATCCTTATTAGTTCGTACACTTGTGATTTTTGCAAATTATATTTATACTTTAAACTAACCTCATTTATACCGATGAAAATGCCAACCCATGGTACCTTACATTCTATAGCTGCCTTTATGTCTTCAATCTTGGCTCTGGCATGGGCAACTATCTCCGCCCGTAAACCAAGACTTGAAATCGTTGTAACCGTATTTCTCATCTCAGTAGAAACGGCAGGATGACCGGCTTCTATATAATCTACACCAAACTCATCAAGTAGCCTTGCTATTTCAATCTTCTGCTCAAGTGAAAAAGAAACCCCCCTTGACTGTTCTCCCTCTCTTAACGTTGTATCCAGTATTTTTATCATAAAAACAATAATATTAAATAGATGAACATACTGGGCAGTTGCCATCTTTAAAGATTTTTAATTTCTGAAAATCAAGTGTAGCTGTATTAAATATCAGTTTTTTAGACATAAGGGGAGGGGCATAATTTGTAATAATTTTAATAGCCTCAATACTCATAAGACAACCAAGTACGCCTGACACTGCACCAAGCACGGGAAACCCCAGCTCTTCCCACTGAGGGTCATCTTGTGGAAACACACACTCAAGACACGGTGTGATGCCGCCTATTACATTAAAAATATATCCTTCCATACCACACATAGCTGCCTCTACCATAGGTATACGCTGCCTTACACAGGCACGGTTTAATACCCTACGTTCATAAAAATTCGGTCTTGCCGATAATGCTATGTGTACACCCATAGAGAGTAATTGTTCTACGTTTTGGTCATTTAATCTAACATTGACAGTTTCTATCTCTACATATGGTGCTACGGCATTGATAGTGTCCTTTGCCTGTTGTATCCGCTCTAAGCCTATAAGGTTATGTTTCATTAATATTTGACGGTTCATGTTAGATAGTGTAAGCGTTCCATAATGAACTAATATTAATCGTCCAATGCCGGCAACTGCAAGATACATGGCTGCCGTACCACCTAATCCGCCAACACCGGCAATTAACGCTGTTGAGGCTTTCAACATCTCTTGATGTCTTTCTGTAAAGCCATATAGCATCAACTGTCTTTTATAAAGTTCTTTTTCATTATCTGATAAAATATTATTTTCCATATATCCTCTTTAATTTTTCTATCATTAACAAAAATAAGCGATTAGTTATTATTATAGCATACTGGTTTTGAGGCTGAAGATAAAATAATAAGGGCACAGCAGTGCTTGTTTTGGTATAATATTATAAATATATTGTTATGAAGGATATAATTTTCCGAGTAGATGCCTATGCCGATATAGGTACAGGCCATTTTATGCGCTGTCTATCCCTTGCAGATGCCTACAAAGAAAGAGGGCAGGGGCAGGTGTTTTTTATAACGCACTGTTCCTCTTGTCAGTTGATTAAGAAAATGGAAGAGCGCACTTTTGGGTTTTATCTATTAAATAGTCCTTCGTCTGCGTCTGAGAGCCTTAATGTAGTAAAGTCTGTTGTTGATAAAGCCAAAGAGCCGTGGGTTTTGCTTGATGGTATGCAGTTTGATGATAAATACCAATTATCTATAATAGATACAGGGTGTGAGCTTCTTGTAATTGATGATATGGCAGCACTTAATCATTATTATGCACATATAGTCCTAAATCAAAACCTGCACGCTAGTGGATTGCGGTATAATTGTGAGCCTTTTACGGAGCTATTAATTGGTACGGATTATGTACTTTTACGAAGAGAGTTCCGACGCTGGCCTATAATTATTAAAGAAATACGTAAAAAAGCTCAAAACATACTAGTTAGTCTTGGCGGGGCTGATGTACAAAATTACAGTGCAAAGGTGTTATTAGCTCTTGGTGGAATAAAAGAAGTAGAAATAATATTAGTGGTAGGGGCAAGTAACCCCAATATTGAATATTTACAGAAGATAGCGGCTAGGAATGTTAAAGTAGTGCACAATGTGCAAAATATGTCAGAGCTTATGGCGTGGGCTGATGTGGCGATTGCCTCTGGCGGGACTACGGTATGGGAGCTGGCGTTTATGGGTGTGCCTGCTGTTATTGGCAGGATTGCACCGATAGAGGATTATTTAATTTGCGGGTTAAATAAGATAGGTCTTTATGCCGATATTGGCTGGTATGGCACTGTTGACCTGAATAAGTTAAAGGAGGTTGTGTTAAGTCTTTTAGCTGATATGGGTTTAAGGGTGAAGATGAGTAAACAGGCAAGGCAATTGGTCAAGGGTAATGGGGCAGAGCTTGTGTTAAATGCTATGGAAAATTATAAGAAAACGGATGTGTAATATGAAAAGAAAGAAAATACTTGTAACTGGGGGTTCGGGGGTAATAGGAAGAGAGCTGCTTTTTAGACTAAATGATTTGCATAATGATGTGCTTTCAGTTGATAAGATACCACCTACAGTTGACTTTTTACCTGACAATACGACTTTTATAAAACTTAATCTTGCCTTAGATGATTTAAAAGATATAGTTGCTTTTAATCCAGAGGTTATTTTTCATTTAGCTGCAAGTTTTGAGCGTTCAGCGGAATCGGCAGAGTTTTGGGATACTAATTGGCTGGATAATACATTACTTAGCCACAGGATTGTAGAAATTTTGAGAAAGTGTAGCTCCATTCAAAAGTTTATTTTTGCATCAAGTTATTTAATATACGATCCAGCTTTGTACCTTAAAGGTGAAAGTATAGGATTTTTAAAAGAAAAAGATTACGTTAGCCCAAGAAATTTAACTGGGGCTGCAAAATACTATACTGAAAAAGAGCTTGCCTTCATGAAGGAGTATGTACGGCCTGATGTGGATATTGTAAATGCAAGAATCTTTAGGGTGTATGGTTGTGGTTCGAAAGATGTTGTCTCTCGCTGGGTTAGAGATTGTTTAACTAATAAAGAAATAGAACTTTTTAATAAGGAAAATATATTTGATTTCATATATGCCGGTGATGTAGCTGAGGGACTTGTTAGACTTTCTGAGGTTTCTAATTTTACCGGTTGTGTCAATCTTGGCTTTGGTAGAGGAAACTCTATAGCAGACGTTATTGATATCATTAATAATAATCTGCCTTGTAAGATTAATGACAGTGGAACTATTATAAATGTAGAAAAAAGTGTGGCAGATTTAACGTTACTTAAACGTTTAACTGATTGGAATCCAAGTACTACGCTACAAGAAGGTATCGGAAAGGTTATTGCTTATGCAAGCGGATGTAGTGGGGGAAAACCCTTTTATGCAGGAGTAAAAGTAAAAAAAGAAAAAAGATAGAAGAGTGGGGGAAAACCCTTTTCGAGAAAAAGGGTTCTTCCCCCGCACCCCCTTTCCTAAAACTTTTGTCCTGACAATAAGTGCTAAATGCTATACACTGTGGAGGATGACACTTTTTTCCCAAAGCTTGTGCAGGCATAACGAGTAAATCGCCGACGAGAAAGAGTATCCCCTATAAAAAAAATGGGGATACTCTTTCTCGTCGGCGATTTGGCGCAAAAGGGGGAGGAAAAAAATCTCCCCCTTAAACCCCCTCTATAACTCTTTTGGAGCTAGCGCAGAGGCTTTACGAGGTATGTCTGTGTAGGGGCAACCTATGTGTTGCCCTATGCTTTTGATTATTGAGTGGACATGGTGTTGCACAGTGGTAGCACTCTGGTGCGCTTGCGCACCAGTAGAAAAAAGAGTTAGAGGGGGTCTTTTTTCAGGGGGAGTGCCTTTTTCTCCCCCTGATTACACCAAAGCGTCTATGGGGAAATGGCACGGCCGTATAAGAAAGCCGTCTTTTTGGCTTTCTTATACGGCCGTGCGCTTTCCCCAATAGACGCTTTAGTTGTTATGTAAGTATAGTGTATAAGATATCCAACCCACTAAGCACGTAATGGGTCAAGGGGTCATTGACCCCTTGCAGGTAAGGGGTGAAAGGGGGAAGGACAGAGTCCTGCCCCCTTTTCTTCTATCTTCTATTTTTATCTTTACTTTTTATTCTTTTTATACAATCAACAACCATTAATCATATTTAATTATAGGTTCACCGGTGTAGATAACTCTGAATTTACTTACAGGTATATTTTGTATATTATCATAAAATCCGGGAAAAAGAGATTCCCATTTGGCTTTATTTTCGGTCTTTGTAGCTCCTAAAAGCTGCATTTGCAAGGCCATAGCGCCTCCGTTATCACCGAGAAACATTCCATATTTTTGCAGTGCACGGGCTACGATCTTACCTTCGCGGCTAAGACCCAATCTGGTAAGATCGTTTTCCGTAAGACTTGGGTCCAATTGAAAGCGCATACCTTCTATCGGATATTTATTTCCTGCATATTTGCCATCGCTTCTACATGCTGGTGGCAGGAAGATGCTGCCTTTACTGTCAGCTCTTCTGTTTTTAGTAAACGTAAAAATAAGTGCATGTCGTATCTCGCCTGTATTGAGTTCTTCTGGTCTAATAAGTCCTGCAATTAGTGGAAAACCGGAGCCACGGCTTCCCTGCGCATGCCATTCAAACCCGGCATCTGGATTACCGACACCGGTGCTGGTTAGTTGCCAAATGTTAAATGTGCTTGTTGTTGGATACTTGGAGGTACTTTGCCACTTAAAAGCTGAAAAATCCCACGCCATGTTTTTGTCTAAATCTATAACACACAGGTGGCTGTCTTCCGTAGGCTCAGTCCACATTTGTCTTGTTACGGGGGCTCCGACGTCGGTCCAACCATCTCTATTTGTATCCCATCGGTCAAACATATTGGAGCCATTTACTTTAACTGAAGTTATTGTGGAAGAGTCCACAACCCACACTGGGATTATATACTCTTCAGCAAAACGTATGTATGTTGCCTCATTTAATATTGCACTTATAATTAAATCTGAATCTTCGTGCACTTGTGCCTCAGTGCTAATTTCGGTATTCCATGGGGAGTCATCTGAAAATGGCCGCCAATCACCTGCAATACTGTTTGATATTGTTACTTTTGGAAGATTTTCAGCATATAGATAGCCACTACCTATAAGTAGTAATATTATAAGTAAAAATAAAATTAAAATATTACTCTGTCTTTTCATCTTTTTCAGTGATTTTTCTACCCATAACGAAAACCCCAACTAAACCAACAATTATAGAACCTCCTATAATTCCACCAACAACATCCGAACCTATATATGTTGCTGCAAAGGCAATGCTTAATCCACCTAAGCCTATTATTAAACCAAACCTCTGTCCCCTCTTTCGTTCATCGGCTTTTAATAATATTTCTTTTTCATCAAGTCCAATAGCCTTCATTTCCATATCCCGTCTATGTTTGGATTCTTCTTTAGCCATTTCCATTATCTCTGTTGCAAAGCCTGGACATATTTCATCGTATTGTTTCAGTAGTTCTGGGTGAGGCAAAGGACCTAGAAACGTTGAAGATGAAATAGATATAAATTTATCTATTTTCTTGTTAGCTTGTGGAATATCTGCAACCGAATTACTAACTGTTGTATAGTCTGTTCTTTTTTCAGAGGGCACTTTTTTATGATTTGAGCTTTTTGCTTATTTCCCATGCCATTGCTTTATCTATATCCATACCGATTTTAACCCAATCGGACTGTAAATTTTTCATATCCTCTTCAAACCCATTGCTGTAGTTTCTTTTGTAAATTTCCCTATAGTTTTGTCTTCTTTTATGTAAAATAGTTGTACTACTGTCAATAGGCATTATATTAAGAACATCACTTATTCCCAAGATAAAATTTTTGATTTTCTCTTTTATGGTATAACGCTTGAATGATACCTTTTTCATATTGATTCCCTCCTCTTTATATTATATTATAATAGTTTCATATATAATAAATCAAAATAAATATAGAATCTCCCTTTAACAAAATGTTTACACTTATATAATACTATAAGTTATAATTTTAAATGGGTATTTTTAAATTAGTAAGTGAATTTACGCCAAAAGGGGACCAGCCCCAGGCAATTGAAAAACTCTCAAGGGGTATGACAGACCAAAAGCATCAAGTACTCCTTGGCGTTACCGGCTCCGGTAAGACCTTCACCATTGCAAACGTCATTGCAGCAGTTGAAAGACCAACGCTTGTCATTGCACACAATAAGACGCTGGCAGCCCAGCTCTATGGGGAGTTTAGAGAGCTTTTCCCTGAAAACTCTGTTGAGTACTTTGTAAGTTATTATGATTATTATCAACCGGAGGCATATATACCAAAAACTGATACTTACATTGAGAAGGATTCGGCGATAAACGATGATATTGATAGGCTGAGGCACAGTGCTACTATGTCTGTGCTTGAAAGGCGGGACACTATTGTTGTTGCCTCTGTTTCATGTATATATGGCATAGGCTCACCGGAAGATTATATGGCTATGCACCTGCAGTTGAGTACTGGTATAACAATAAAAAGGAGCGAGCTTATAAGAAAGCTATCTGAAGTACTTTATGTAAGGACAGATACAGATTTTAAACGTGGGACTTTTCGTGTTAGGGGGGATATTATAGAAATCTATCCTGCTTTTTCAAAGGATAAGGCACTGCGTATAGAGCTCTTTGGTGATGATATTGATAGGATTACGGAGTTTGAGCCGGTTACGGGTGAGCGGTTAAGAAATTTACAGGCTGTTAATATCTACCCAAATACGCACTGGATAACGCCGAGGGAAAGGCTAGAGCCAGCCTTACAACGAATTGAATTGGAGATGAGAGGGCATGTGGATTTCTTTTTAAAACAAGGAAAGGTGGTTGAGGCAAGGCGAATTGAACAGCGGACGCGGTTTGACCTTGAGATGTTGAAAGAGTTTGGATTTTGTCATGGAATAGAAAATTATTCTAGGCACTTAAGCGGTAGGCAAAAGGGGACTGCCCCGTACACGCTTATTGATTATATGTCTGATGATTTTCTTATTGTTATAGATGAGTCCCACGTAACAGTGCCACAAATAGGTGGCATGTATGCAGGTGATAGGTCTAGGAAGCAAACCCTTATAGATTATGGCTTTAGGCTGCCTTCAGCGCTTGACAATAGGCCACTTAAATTTCATGAATTTGAAAGCCGCATTGTTAATGCCGTGTATGTATCGGCAACTCCGGGAAAGTATGAATTAGAAAAAAGTGGAACAGAGATTGTTGAGCAAATAATACGTCCTACTGGCTTAGTAGACCCGCCTATGATTGTCAGAGGGGTTAATGGGCAGGTGGAAGACCTACTTGGTGAGATTAGGCTTAGGGCTAAGAAAACCGAGCGCGTGCTTGTTACAACGCTAACTAAAAAAATGGCGGAAGATATTACTGAGTATTATCAAGAAATTGGTGTACAGGCAAAGTACCTGCACTCAGATATTGATACGCTTGAACGGGTACAGATAATTCATGACCTGCGCACAGGGGTTTTTGATGTACTTGTTGGTGTTAATTTATTAAGAGAGGGGCTGGATATACCGGAGGTATCTTTAGTTGCAGTTTTTGATGCCGATAAGGAGGGGTTTTTACGTTCTGAAAAATCCATTATACAAACAGCAGGCAGAGCGGCTAGAAACGTTAATGGGCTTGTTATTTTGTATGCCAATACCGTTACTGGTTCAATGCAAAGGGCTATTGATGAAACAAACAGAAGGCGTAAAAAACAACTTGCATACAATAAAAAAATGGGTATAAAACCAACTACTGTTAAGAGTAATATTAAAGACATATTGTCGGCAATATATGAAAAGGACTATACGGTGATGTCTGAGAGTTTAACAGTAGCGGAGGAGGAAGAACCACTTTATGGGGCTAATAAATCGGTACTAAAGAAACTTGAAAAGGAGATGAAAGATGCTGCTAAAAATCTTGATTTTGAACGTGCAGCGCTCCTTCGAGATAGAATTAAGAAAATCAAACAAAAAATTACTGCATAAAAAGGGATTAAAATGTTAATAACTATGCCGTCAAGATTATATAAGTATAAGGAACTGTTTTTTATATTTGTTTGGCGTGAGTTTACAGTGCGCTACCGTCAGTCTTTGATAGGTGCTCTTTGGGCTATCTTACAGCCTTTAAGTATGATGGCTCTTTTTACGTTTATTTTTTCTTATGTTATGAAGGTAAAGATGGCAAGTTACTCGCCTGTTTTATTTTTTTACGCTGGCTTAATGCCATGGATATTCTTTTCTTCCTCGCTTAATTATTCAATTCCAAGCCTTACAAACCACTATCAATTGATTACCAAAATATATTTTCCACGTGAAATACTTCCCCTTTCCGGTATAACGGTTGCATTTGTGGATTATCTAATAGCATCAACCATTTTTATCTTTTTTTTAATAATCTACAAGGTACACATAACGTGGAATATACTTTGGGTAGTGCCACTTTTTATGCTTTTATTTTTCTTTACTGTGGCAGTGTCAATATTTCTTGCTGGTTTAAATGTTTATTATAGAGATGTAAGGCTTGCTACGGGGTTTTTGATTCAATTGTGGTTTTTTGCCACACCGGTTATGTATACGATTGATAATGTCCCAATAAATATGAAGTTGCTTTTGTTTTTAAATCCATTAACGTTTATTGTTGAAAACATGAGAAGGTGTATCGTGGAGGGTAGGGCAGTGGTTGGCTGGCAGTTTGTTTTGGTTTTAATTATAATTTCAGTGTTTGTGTTTTTTTGTTACCGGTTTTTTATTAAGATAGAGAGGGCTTTTGCCGATGTCATCTGAGTGCTTAGTAGAACTAAAGGATGTTTGGAAGAAGTATCCTTATAAACAGATGTTTCACCGCTCAATTAGAGAAGATATAGTTAATGTGTTAAAGCCGAAGAATAATTTGGATTTAAAAGATAACGAATTTTGGGCACTTAAAAGTGTAAATTTGCAGCTTTTAAGGGGTAAGTGCGTGTGTTTTTTTGGTCCAAATGGTGCTGGTAAAACTACAATACTAAAACTAATAGCATCGGTTACGTATCCAACAATTGGGGAGGTGGAGGTCAAGGAGCGTGTAGCTCCTTTGATAGAGGTAGGGGCTGGTTTTCATCCTGACCTTACTGGAAGGGAAAATGTCTACGTTAATGGTACTATTATTGGTATGCATATAAAAGAAATTAAAGAGAAAATGGCGGATATTATAGCGTTTTCTGAACTTGAGAAATTCATAGATATGCCTGTTAAAAAGTACTCATCGGGTATGTACCTTAAGCTTGGGTTTTCTATAGCTGTGCACAGCGCAAGTGAGATAATCCTTTTTGATGAAATACTGTCGGTTAGCGATGAGCTATTCCAAAAAAAGTGTGTTGGAAAGATTAAGGAATTAAAGGCACAGGGGAAAACTATGGTGTTGGTATCCCATAACAAAGCACTCCTAAATGAAATTGGCGATCAATTTGTTCTTATAAAAAATAATACTGCTACTTATGTCAATACTGTTTATGAGTATTAAGACAATAGTTGCGTAGTACTTAAGAAGATAAAAATAAGATGGATAAGGCAAAAAAACAAATGGGCATAGGTTTCTGAATTGTTGGTAGTAAAATAGAATATTGACAAAACATAAGTACTATGGTTATCATAATCTTATAAAAGTAATTTCCATTATTTCTAAAGAAAGAGGAGTTGTGTAGATTATTATGAATCCTAAACAGAAATTGTCGGGTGCCATAGTCTTTGCGTCAGTGTTCTTTGGTAGCTTTCTGGGAGCAGGTATAACGCTCTTGACGTCTCCTAAGTCAGCGAGAGACTTAAAAAATAAGGTTGCGGGGGCGGTTGATATTTTAAAAGAAAATTTGACCGAAAAAATGGACAATGTTACTGTCAGAGTTATAGAAAACAGTACGAAGGTTACCAGATTTATTAATGTTACCAAAGAAAATAAGAATAAGTACATACCGCGCATTCGCTCTATAAAAGAGGAGATTAAAGCAACTATAATTAAAAAAAAAAGACTGATTTTATTAAGTAGTTAGTATTATAAAATAAAAAAGATAGCTTAGAACAAGTGGGCTGTATGCACTGGTGTACACATAGATGTTTGGAGCAGGCATATAAATATATGTAGCTGTCTTTATAGAACGGGGAAGTGGTTCTTTTGGTTCTTTATAGCAGCGTGATGGTTTTATAATATATTTACGTACATAGTATAATTTTATAGTAGAGTGATTGTTTTCAAAGAGTGGTGGGTTGTCTTTACCATATCAGAATGTAGGGGGATGGTGTTGGTTTTTATAGTGCCTAAAAAGTTTCCTTTATTTTTTCCTCTTTAGTTATTTTGAGTATTGATAATAATCTAAAATCTGCTATAATATAAAACATCTTTTATAGTAAAATAACAGAAGTAAAGGGAATTTACTATTTGTAAATTTGTAAAATGAATATACTAATAACCAGTGCTTCAAGAAAGGTAAGTCTTGTAAATAGCTTTAAAGAGGCTATTTTAAAAGAAGGATATAAAGGGAAGGTGTATGCTGCTGATATAAGTCCACTATCGCCAGCTCTTTATAGTGCAGATGAGTGTTTACTGTTGCCAGCTAGTGCCTCACCTGGATTTATAAAAAAAGTAATAGAACTTTGTTTGCAAAAAGATATAAAATTACTTATCCCAACAAGAGACGAAGAGCTGCCGCTTTTTGCCTACCACAAGGACACCTTTACAAAAGCCGGTGTTACTGTTATGGTTGGAAGCTCTGAAACAGTTAATCTGTGTCAAAATAAAGCAGAGTTTATTGACTTTTGTAAAAAAAATGGTTTCTTAGTTCCAAAGGTTTATAGTGCTTATGATATAAACGGAGACGTACCCTTTCCTCTCTTTATAAAGCCATGTGTTGGAAAGGGTGGCAGATTTACAAGGGTTGTTAATAATAAATTAGAGATTGAGGCAGCACTTATGGCAATGCCTGATGCCATTATTCAGGAATATCTGGATTTGCCGGAATATACAATAGATGTGTTTTGTAACTTTAAAGGGGATGTCATATCTGTAGTGCCGCGGGAAAGAATAAATGTATTTGGTGGTGAGTCATTTACGGGCTGTACAGTAAATAATCCGGTATTGATAGAAGAAGCTGTGAGGATAGCTAAGACACTTAAACTGATTGGACATAATACGATACAATGTTTTTGGGATGGATATTTAGTGAAATTTATAGAAGTAAATCCGCGCTTTGGCGGAGGGGCAATACTAAGTATTAAAGCCGGTCTAAACTCACCGGGGTTTCTTATAAGATTAATAGCGCAAGAGGAAGTCTTGCCTTGTATTGGTGAATTTACAAATAATCTTTATATGCTTAGATATGTCGAAGGCGTATTTGTTGAAAAAGAAGCACTTATTGCTTGTTGATGTCAATAGAGGAGAATTTAGCAGGGGAGAGTTTTATGCTTAAAAAATATAAAAATCAGCTTCATGATACTATAAAACAAATGGGCTTAAATCCGGACTTATTTGCAGCTTCTGAACAGGATAATGGCAAATTATTTATAGTTAGAGTAAAGTATGCACAACTAAAATTTACTTTTATTCAGGTAGATACGTCGTTTCATGAGTTTAAATGTGAGTACACGAAGTATTCACCTAAATTTTCAGACCAATATCTACCAAGTAAGGGCATTACTTTTGAAGAGGCTGGGGCTATTTTTAGGCATTGGCTTGAAACACACGTAAGACCCTATATAGAAGAGTTAGAATCGCCGGATTTTTGGGAAGAAATGGCAAACACACGTCAGTTTATTGGGCAAACACCAATGGAGGAGGAAAATTTCGATTTTTTTTCTGTTAAAGAAAAGGTCTTAATTAAACATGCGCTTGAAAATATCCGCCGTAAGATGGAAGAAGAATTTAAACCATCGAAAGGGGAGGTCTTTGTGCTTGATAAGCGCATACTTTATTTAGCTGAATCTATAGATAGACTAAACCATTATGATTTAAAGGGGCTTATACTGTTAACCGTAACAAGTATATCGGCAGAGTTGAGGTTTGATGGAAATGAAAGCAGAGCGCTTTTTAATCTGTTTAGCGGTGAATTTAATAATGTAAGACTAATACAACATTAGCTTTGTTGTAAATATCCCAAAATAATGACCCAAATTATATGTAGCGAACCTATGTGAGGGAGGGTGTGTAGGCACACCTCCCTGTGCGCCTTCGCATCTTCGCCCTTAATTTTGTTACCTATTAAATCGAAATGTGTTATAAGTAAGATTTAGTCATGGCTAAAAATAATAATTATAAAACAGAATCGTTTGAAAGAACGCTATTTAAAGCAGCTGATAAATTGCGCAAAAATATGGATGCTGCCGAGTATAAACATATTGTGCTTGGGCTTATATTTTTAAAATACATTTCTGATGCCTTTGATGAGCTTTACACAAAGATAAAAGAAGGCAAAGGAGATTTTGCCTATGCCAATCCGGAAGAGCCGGATGAATACCGAGCGGAAAACGTTTTTTTTGTTCCACAAATAGCGCGCTGGTCATATCTGCATTCTTGTGCCAAACTCCCAGATATTGGTAAAGATGTTGATAACGCAATGGAGGCAATCGAAAAGGAAAATCAAACACTTAAAGGCATTTTACCGAAAGTCTATGCTCGACCGAATTTGGATAAGGCAGCACTTGGCGGGCTAATTGATCTAATTGGTAATATTGCCCTTGGCTATGCTGCCCAAAAAAGTAAAGATGTACTTGGACGGGTTTATGAATATTTTTTAGGTGAGTTTGCCAGTGCTGAAGGCAAAAAAGGTGGACAGTTCTACACGCCAAAATCAATAGTGCGCATTATGGTTGAAATGGTTGAGCCTTATAAGGGCAGAGTGTTTGATCCGGCGTGTGGTAGTGGCGGAATGTTTATTATGAGTGAGAAATTTGTAGAAAGTCATCAAGGAAGGGTTGATGATATTTCAATCTATGGACAAGAAAGCAATCAGACGACTTACCGTTTGTGCCGGATGAATCTGGCAATTCGCGGAATTGACGGCACTCAAGTTAAATGGAATACGGAAGGGTCTTTTTTAAATGATTTACACAAGGACCTAAAGGCAGATTTTATTCTTGCTAATCCACCGTTTAATGATAGCGATTGGTCAGGGCAGCTTTTACAAAATGACCTGCGGTGGCGATATGGCGTGCCACCGGCAAGTAACGCCAATTTTGCGTGGCTTCAACACATGATTTATCATCTATCGCCAAGTGGCGTTATGGCGTGTGTGCTGGCTAATGGTTCACTTTCAAGTCAAACCAATAACGAGGGTGAAATTAGAAAGGCGCTAATTGAAAACGATTTAGTGGATTGTATTGTTGCACTTCCAAAGCAACTTTTCTATAACACAGGGATTCCTGCGTGTATTTGGTTTATTTCAAGAAAGCGTGTTGGTAATGGGGATCGTAAGCGCACTGGCGAAATACTTTTTATTGACGCCTCGGACGTGGGCTATATGGAAGACCGCACACACCGTGCCTTTAGCGATGACGACATCGCCAAAATAGCCGGCACTTATCACAAATGGCGCAAACGTGACGGTAACTATGAAGACATCAAAGGTTTCTGTAAATCCGCAACAATAGAAGACATTAGCAAACACAACTTTGTTCTTACACCGGGGCGTTATGTAGGCATAAAAGACGAAGAAGATGACGGCATTCCATTTGAAGAAAAAATGGCGGAACTGACTAAAACACTGTCGGAGCAGATGGCGGAAGAAAAGAGATTGGATGAGGAAATAAAAAAACAGTTAGAAAATATTGGATTTACATTAAAATAATTCTATGGTAAAAAAGAAGCGTTGGCAACAAAGGCTTGAAGATTTTGAAAAGGCACTGGCTCGTTTAGAGGAAACAACATGCAGAGACAGCCTTAACGAATTAGAAAAGGATGGCGTTATTCAGCGTTTTGAATTTACATATGAGCTGGCTTGGAAGACTCTAAAAGATTACCTTGAAGATCAGGGGGTAATGGATGTAGCCAGTCCTAAAAAAGTAATGAAAAAGGCATATCAAGAAAATCTTTTTCAAGATGATGTGCTTTGGCTGCAAATGCTTGAAGACAGAAATAGCTTATCGCATATTTATAAGCAAGAAATGAGTAGTAAAATTTTCCAAAACATAAAGGAAAGCTACGCCCAAGCCTTGCGTGATTTGATTTTTACCCTTAAACAAGAAATCGAATGAAATACGGACTAACAGAAAAAGAAATTGCGCTAATAAAGGGAGTATTTGAAAGAATCCCTGAGGTTGAAAGTGTTTTTATATATGGTTCAAGGGCTAAGAACACCTTCCAAAAGGCTTCTGATATTGATTTAGCGATTGTTTTACAAAAAGGAGCTAAAAACATCTTAGGGAAACTTAAGTCTGATTTGGAGGATTTGCCGATTATTTACGAAATAAACTTGACCGATGAAGCAGAAATTCAAGCAGGTAATTTCAAAGATGAATATGAAAAAACTAAGCAGGTTTTTTATCTGAAAGGTTGGAAAATTACGACGCTGGGGGAGATAGTGGAAGTATTAAGTGGAGGTACTCCATCAACAAAAGATAAGTTGTATTGGGATGGCAAAATCCCATGGATTACTCCAAAGGACTTATCGGGTTATTCGTCAGTTTATATTTCCAAAGGGGAAAGAAATATCACGGAGGAAGGGTTACAGAATTCATCATCTCAAAAATTATCAAAAAATACGATTCTATTTTCTTCTCGTGCACCAATTGGTTATGTGGTAATTGCAAAGAATGAGCTTACAACAAATCAGGGATTTAAGAATATTGTTTGTGATGAAGAAAATTCTCACTATATGTTTTTTTATTATTGGTTACGAAATAATGCAAAATATATCGACAAATTGTCACCTGGATCAACTTTTAGCGAAGCTTCGGCAACTATTATGCGGAGTCTAAGAGTTGAACTTCCTTCCTTTCCCGAACAACGTGCAATTGCGGCGGTGTTGTCATCTTTGGATGATAAGATTGAGCTTTTACACAAGCAAAACAAAACACTGGAAGCCATCGCACAAGCAATTTTCAAAGAATGGTTTGTTAAATTCAATTTCCCCGGCACCACCGGCAAGATGATTGACTCTGAACTTGGCAAAATTCCTGAAGGGTGGCGAGTGGGGAGGTTGGGAGATGAATTTGAGATCATAATGGGGCAGTCTCCAAGTGGGGCAAGTTACAATAAAAAAGGTGAAGGTATGATTTTTTTTCAAGGTAATGCAGAGTTTCAAGACAGATTTCCAGAAGTTCGGGTTTACACCACCGAGCCAAAAAGAATTGCTGAAAAATTTGATGTTTTAGTTAGTGTTCGCGCTCCAGTTGGAGATATAAATGTTGCGTTTGAAAAGTGTTGTATTGGTAGAGGGCTTGGGGCTGTTAGGAGTAAAAATAAATCTTATGTGTTTTATAAGATAAAATCTATAAAAGAAATTTTTAAGAATTTTGAAGTAGAAGGGACGGTTTTTGGTGCAATAAATAAAGATAGCTTTTCTACTATCAAGGTAATAATTCCATCTTCTAAAGCCACTGATAGATTCGAAAAAACAATAACACCAATCGAACAGAAGATTTTTAATAACAATTGCCAAATCCAAACCCTTTCCGCTCTCCGCGACGTACTTTTGCCAAAATTGATGAAGGGTGAGGTACGTGTGAAATGGTTTAACAGTTAAACATGAAATACGATACACAGACACATCATATTTATGGGATTATCCACATTGTACTTGTAGGGGCAGACCTATGTGTCTGCCCTACAGTTAAAAAGGCAGAAAATAAAAAGGCAGAAAAAGGGCGAACACATAGGTTCGCCCCTACAAATACAAAAAATTATGCGAAGGTTTAAAATAACAATTGCCAACAAATATATATGTAGTGTAAAATTTGGTAAATATCCACCATAAGGGGCAGGTTAAACGATTAAATATGAAATCTGACACACAGGAACATCGTCGTCGCTCACTACGCTTGAAGGGATATGATTATTCGCAAAACAATGCCTATTTTATAACTATTTGTTCGCAAAACAAAGAATGTTTGTTTGGAAATATTAAAGAACAAAGAATGATATTAAATTGTGCCGGTGAAATGCTCCAGAAATGGTGGTTCGAATTGGAACACAAATTTCCAAATATCAAATTAGATGAACATATTATTATGCCAAATCATTTGCACGGAATTATCCACATTGTACTTGTAGGGGCAGACCTATGTGTCTGCCCTACAGTTAAAAAGGCAGAAAATAAAAAGGCAGAAAAAGGGCGAACACATAGGTTCGCCCCTACGGGAATACAAAAGATGATACAATGGTTTAAGACCATGACTACCAACAAATATATCCGTGGGGTAAAGTATAGTAAATATCCGCCCTTTGAAAACTCAGTATGGCAACGTAACTATTATGAACATATTATTCGTAACGAAGAAGAATTAAATAGCATACGTGAATATATTATCAATAATCCATATAATTGGGAAACCGATACACTATTTGTATAATAAAATTTATGACTAAAATATTTGAATCAACAATTGAAGAATTTGTCATTGAGTTACTGCAAAATCAGGGCTGGCAGTATTTATCGCCTGAGCAGGAAGCAGGGCGTACGGATTTAAGCGAGGTAGTTTTAAAAACTCGCTTAAAGTATGCAATTGACAAACTTAATCCTTCTATCTCTGAAGAAGCCAAAGAACAAGCCTTGCGCCAAACCTTGAATTTACCCAGCCAAAACCTAATAGATAACAACGAGGCATTTCATCGTTTGCTTACCGAAGGCATAGAGGTTGAACTTATGGGGGCGGATGGTATCAGGGGTGATAAAGTACGTTTGGTGGATTTTGAAAATCCATATAATAATGAATTTTTGGTTTGCAATCAATTTACGGTAATTGAAAACAACGTCAATAAGAGGATAGATTTAGTTTTGTTTGTAAACGGTTTACCTTTGGTGGTAGTAGAACTCAAAAATCCAACTGATGAAAATGCCACAGTTCACAAAGCATTTACGCAGCTCCAAAATTACAAAAATGCTATTCCATCGGTTTTTTACTATAACGTTGTGCTGGTTGCCTCCGATGGCTTGGACGCTAAGGCAGGAACAATTTCATCTGATATTTCGCGATTTATGGCATGGAAAAGCGTTGATGGGATAAAAGAAGACTCGCCTACAATACCACAAATTGAGACCTTAATTAAAGGGATGCTTAAAAAAGAGGTTTTACTTGACTTAGTTCGACATTTTATTATTTTTGAAAAGAACAAAAAGGAAAACCCAAAGACTGGTTTATTTTCTATTGCAACTATTAAAAAAATAGCAGCGTATCATCAATATTTTGCAGTAAATAAAGCAATTGAAAAGACCTTGCAAGCTAGTAGCGAGCACGGCGACAGAAAAGCCGGTGTCGTTTGGCATACGCAAGGAAGCGGTAAGTCGCTTTCAATGGTTTTTTACGTGGGTAAAACGGTTTTAACATTAAATAATCCAACTATTGTTGTGATTACTGATAGAAATGATCTTGATGACCAGCTTTTTGATACCTTTGCAGGTTGCAAGCAATTATTAAGACAAGAACCCGTGCAAGCAGAAAGCAAAAAAAACTTAAAGGAGCTTTTGCGTGTTGCCGGCGGTGGAATCATATTTACAACTATACAAAAATTTTTTCCTGAAGATGGTGTGTCCAAATTTGATTTATTGTCAGAAAGAAAAAATATTGTTGTCATCGCCGATGAAGCCCATCGCAGTCAATATGGTTTTGGTGCAAAAGTAAGAGAAAAGGATGGTGAGATTTACACTAAATACGGTTTTGCCAAGTACTTGCGTGATGCCTTACCTAATGCCTCGTTTATTGGCTTTACGGGAACGCCAATTGAAAAAGAAGACGCCTCAACGCCGGCTGTTTTTGGCAGTTACGTTGATGTGTATGACATAGCCCAATCTGTAAAAGACGGGGCTACTGTTTCCATTTACTATGAATCGAGACTTGCCAAAGTTCACCTAAAACCGGATGAAGCCGTTAAACTTGATGAAGAAGTAGAATCAATTACCGAAGGGGAAGAATCAAGGGCTAAAGAAAAGGCTAAGGCTAAATGGGCTCAGTTAGAAGCGATTGTTGGACACAAGGACAGATTAAAAGTCGTTGCGGCCGACATTATTACACATTTTGATAAACGGAGTGAGGTATTTTTTGGCAAAGGTATGATTATTTGTATGAGCCGAAGGATCGCTGTTGAGCTTTACGAGGAGATAATAAAACTTCATCCTGAGTGGCATAATGAAGATTTGACAAAAGGTGTGATTAAGGTTGTGATGACTTCATCATCGTCTGATCCGGTAAATTGGCAAATTCATAACACAACAAAACAAGACCGCAAGGTGCTTGGTGAACGCTTTAAGGATGAAGACGATGCTTTAAGGCTGGTTATTGTGCGTGATATGTGGCTTACTGGTTTTGACGTGCCATGCTTGCATACAATGTATGTTGATAAACCAATGCGCGGGCATAATCTTATGCAAGCCATAGCACGCGTCAATAGAGTATTTAAAGACAAACCGGGAGGTTTAATTGTTGATTATATCGGTATTGCTTCTGACTTAAAGAGTGCCCTTGCAACTTATACCGCCAGCGGTGGAAACGGTGCGCCTACCCTTGAGCAAGACGAAGCGGTTATGGCAATGTTAGAAAAATTTGAAATCGTTGAGCAAATGTTTAACGGCTTTGATTACAAAAAATACTTTTTAGCCGATACACGACAGAAACTTACCATTATTCTTGAAGCGCAGGAATTTATACTAGAAAAATCAAATGAAGAAAAAGGCATTTCCAATAAAGAAACCCTAAAAGAACGCTTTGTAAGAGAGGTAATTTTATTATCTAAGGCATTTGCCTTGTCCGTTCCAAATCTAAAGGCAATGGCAATAAAAGATGAGGTTGGGTTTTTTCAAGCTGTCAAAGTGCGATTAACAAAGTTTGAACCAATAGGAACTGGAAAATCCGATGCTGAAATGGAAACCGCTATTAAACAAATAATAGACAAGGCTATTGTATCTGAAGGAATTATTGATATTTTTGACTCAGCCGGTATTGATAAACCTGATATTTCTATCTTATCCGATGAGTTTTTGGAAGAAGTAAAGCATCTGGAGCGAAAAAATATAGCCATGGAGCTTTTAAAGAAGATTTTAAATGATGAAATAAAAATAAGAAAAAGAAAAAATTTTATTCAAAGCAAGAAATTATCCGAAATGCTTGAAAATGCTATTAAAAAATATCAAAACAACCTACTTACAACAGCACAAGTAATTGAAGAGCTAATCAATATAGCCAAGGATATCCGACAATCAGATAAACGAGGAGAGGCATTAAATCTTAGCGAGGGTGAGCTTGCCTTTTATGACGCATTGGCTAATAATGATAGCGCTAAAGAGGTCTTAGGAGATAAGCAATTAGCAGTAATAGCTATTGAAGTTTTCAACAGTGTAAAAGGAAATGCTACAATTGACTGGACACTTAAAGAAAATGTTAGGGCAAGGCTACGCCGAGATGTAAAAAGGATTTTGAATCGTTATGGTTATCCGCCAGATATGCAATTGATAGCGACCGAGAATGTGTTGAAGCAAGCAGAGCTTATAGCTGATGAACTCAATCGTTTATAGTAGCCTTAAGAGTTGCAATAGTGTCTACCTACAATCATAAAAAAATGATATAAAGTATTGATTTATATATATTATTTTAAAATTTATACAAAATTGTTAGCCAACATCCGTTACGTAGGGGCAAACATAGGGGCAAGCCCTTAATTTTTGTTATCTATTAAATCGAAATGCGCTATATGTTGCAAGCTAGTACATATAGTAAGATTAATATATAAGATTAAGTTCGTTTTTATCTTTCTTTCAAACCTTGAAAAAAGTTATAATTATATTATGTTGAGAGTTAGGTACGTTTTATTTATAATGGTGTGTATTTTTTTGTGGGGATATGCTCTGCTTTATAGCGCGGGTAGGAGCGAGGTTTTGGTTATAAAAGTGGCAGGGGCGATAAATCCTGTTTCTGCTGAGTTTATTGAAAAAAAAATTGAAAAGGTAAAAGATAGTAATCACTATGAAGCGATAGTCATAGAGTTAGATACTCCTGGTGGGCTTGATACGTCAATGAGGACAATAGTAAAGGCCATAAATCAAAGCAATGTGCCTGTTGTTGTGTATGTATCGCCTTCTGGGGCGCGGGCTGCCTCTGCCGGGGTGTTTATTACGATGTCGGCACATGTGGCAGCTATGGCACCTGGCACTAATATTGGAGCAGCACATCCTGTTAATATAAGTGGACAGGCTGCGGATAACAATATGGTTGCAAAGGTTACAAACGATGCTGTGGCATACATTAAATCTATAGCTGAAAAAAGGGGTAGGAATGTTGAATGGGCAAAAAGCAGTGTAATTAATAGTGTTTCAGTTACGGATACTGAGGCGCTGCATTTAAATGTGATTGATTACAGGGCAGAAAGCTTACAAGATTTGCTTAATAAGATAAACGGTAAGACTGTAAATATTGCTGGAGTTGATAAGAGAATTAATACTTCTGATGCCACCATTATAAAAGAGGAAATGGGTTTGCGTCTATCACTATTGAATCTTATTTCTGAGCCAAACATTGCTTACATGTTATTAATAATTGGATTTTATGGTATATTTTTTGAACTTGCAACCCCCGGTGCTATATTACCTGGTGTAATTGGCTCTATTTCTTTAATACTCGGTTTTTATGCGCTACAAACCATGCCAGTTAATTATGCCGGTTTGTTACTATTAGTGCTTGGCATAGTACTTTTTATACTTGAAGCACTGATTGTATCTTATGGAGTGTTAACTATCGGGGGGATAATTTCTATGACGATAGGTTCGTTGATGCTTTTTGATGTAGGTTCACCTTATATAAAATTGTCCATTTCTTTGGTTATAGTTACGGTGATTTTAACTGCGGTATTTTTTATTGTGATAGTGGCAATGGTGTATAGTTCATGGAAGAAAAAACCTGTTACGGGCAAAGAGGGGCTTATTGGGATGACAGGTGTGGCGAGGACTAATATAAATAAAGATAATGAGGGATTAGTTTTTGTTCATGGGGAGATTTGGAGTGCTAAGTGTAACCAATCTATAGAAAAAGGGCAGGAGGTCGTTGTTGATGAGGTAGTTGGTATGAAGGTGCAGGTTAGCCTGAAACAATTGAAATAAAGGGAGGATAGTGTATGGACTACATGTATGTGATTGGTGGGTTTGTGGTATTTTTTTTAATAAGCTCTATAAAGATACTAAATGAATACGAAAGGGGGGTCGTTTTTCGACTTGGAAGGGTTACGCCTGTAAGGGGACCTGGCTTAGTGCTTATTATACCGATAGTAGAAAAAATGATTAAAGTAAGTCTTAGGACAATCACTATGGATGTTCCCTCTCAGGATATAATTACAATGGACAATGTTACGGTAAAGGTAAATGCTGTTGTGTATTTTAAGGTAATGTCCCCGATAGCGGCAGTAACGGAGATAGAGGATTTTTATTTTGCTACAAGCCAGATTGCTCAGACAACGCTAAGGAGTGTGCTTGGACAAAGCCACTTGGATGATTTATTATCTAAAAGGGATGCTATTAATGATGAGCTTCAAAGGATAATTGACAAGCAAACGGAGCCGTGGGGAATTAAGGTAACGTCGGTTGAAACCAAAAATGTAGACCTACCGACTGAAATGCAAAGGGCTATGGCAAGGCAGGCAGAAGCCGACAGAGAAAGACGCGCTAAAATAATCCATGCCGACGGTGAGCATCAGGCAGCTCAAAAACTTGCTGATGCTGCTAAGATTATAGCATCTGAGCCGTCAGCCTTACAGTTGAGATATTTACAAACCCTTGGCGAGATAGCAACTGAGAAAAATTCTACAATTATCTTTCCTTTGCCAATTGACCTTATTAAACCATTTATTGATGCCTATAATGCAATAAAGAAGTAGTCAGAAGACAAACAGGTAGTCCTAAATTAATAATATTTTTAGTGCTATCTTTTTAGGACTACCAGCAGTTTGATAAAGAGCAGCTTTTGATGTTGTTAAAATACTAAATTGAGTTATCTGATAAGGAAAGTATCAATGGATAATAAACCGATAAATATTTCGGATATAACGGTAGAAGAGTTTAAAGCTCTTATAAGAGATACAGTACGTGAATATTTATATTAAAGAAATGGCAGTATTAATAGAGACAATAGATTTAATCTCTAATAAAAGTGCATTGAAGGATATACAGGAGGCAGATAAAGATTGGGAATTAAATAAAAATGCAACATACGTAGAATGGGAGAAAGTAAAATCTGTATATTAAAAATATATGAATTATAAAAATCTACTTTTAGAAAAAAAAGAAGAGGACATTTTAATTATTTATATTAATCGTCCCTCTAATTTAAATTCATTAAATAAAGATACGCTAAATGAATTGCATGTGGTCTTTAAAGAGGCATCTGAACAACAACAAATAAGTGTAATAGTCATAACAGGGTTTGGAAAACATTTTTCAGTAGGTGCAGATGTTACCGAATTTAAGGACATTACTTGGCAGGAGGCAAGAGAAATTAGTGAGCTTGGGCATAGGGTTTTTAAGAGTATTGAGGAATGTCCAAAACCAGTAATTGGTGCAATTAATGGATATGCCCTTGGCGGTGGGCTTGAACTTGCCATAAGCTGTCACTTATTAGTTGCCTCAAAGGAGGCTAAACTAGGCTTACCAGAGGTTAATCTTGCACTGATTCCCGGTTTTGGAGGCACACAGAGACTTACAAGGCTTATTGGGCGCTTTAGGGCATTTGAGATGATTATGTCTGGAGGCATTATAGGGGCAGATTACGCCAAATCAATTGGTATTTTAAATGATACGGTAGAAGCCAATCTGTTAATAGATAGGTGCTTAAGTATTGCAACGGATATTAAAAAGAAATCAGCTATTGCTATATCTTCTATAATTAATTGTGTAAATAGTTTTTACAATGATGGAGTTAATGGTTATGATGTGGAAATAAACAGTTTTTCAGAGCTATTTCGCCATAAAGACCATAAAGAGGGGATTTACGCTTTTTTAGAAAAAAGACCACCTAAATTTAGAGAAAGACAGTAGAAAAATGTTTAGGCAAATAAGTATAGGCAATACCGTTACACTTTACATAAGTGGCACACCTTTTAAAACAAGGGCTATTGTAGAAGACAATCTAAATATTATTGATGCAACTATAAAAGATAATAAGGTAGACTACACCAATACCATTAAGTACTTAAATACCTGATGCTTTGAAATATATGACGATGTGGGTAACGTTTTTCAATATGAAATAAGTACCTGTAGCGGTTTTGATTGCGTTATCCCAATGCGCCTTTCCCCAATAATTGCTACGTGAGGGGAGGTTTTTCTCCTTTGTCAAAATGCCTCACATATTTTCTTAAAAGTTCTCTTATTTTTTTGTTAGCTACTATAGAGTTTTCGCCTAGTGCTACCTTAAAGTCATCTAATAAAACATTTAACTGCTCAATAGAAAGGTGTTCATTATTTTTTGCAATAAATAGTTTTTCATGTTTTGTAGCTACCGTACCCTCTTCGGCAGTTAACAGTTCTTCAAATAATTTTTCACCAGGTCGTAAACCCACAAATTTAATATCAATATCCTCGTATGGTTCAAACCCATGAAACTTTATTAGCTCCTCTGCAAGGTTAACTATCTTAATAGGTTTTCCCATATCAAGCACCATGACCTCTCCTCCGTTGCCTATAACACTTGCCTGCAATACTAGTGATACAGCTTCTGGAATGGTCATAAAGTATCTCTTCATCTCCTTATGTGTAACAGTAAGTGGGCCGCCTTCTTTTAACTGCTCCATAAAAAGTGGTAAAACACTTCCCCTGCTGCCAAGCACGTTTCCAAAACGCACTGAAATAAACTCTGTACTTCCATTAAGCGCTCTACACGTTTCCTCTGCTAATCTCTTAGATGCTCCCATAACACTTGTAGGCTCTACAGCTTTATCCGTTGAAATCATTATAAATGTTTTAACCCCATATTTTATTGCAATTTGAGCAACATTGTATGTACCAAATAGGTTAACCTTTATTGCCTCCGTTGGATTATATTCCATCATTGGCACATGTTTATAAGCAGAGGCGTGAAACACCCTGTCTGGTGTATGTTGCATAAAGACATCATCAAGTCTCCGTATATCTTTTACATCACCTATTATAAAATGTATCTTTCCCTCGATATTAGGAAATTTCTTCTTTATGCGTAGTTCTATGTTATGCATAGCTGTTTCATCAATATCAAATAAAATAACTTTGGTTGGATTATAAGCGCACACCTGCACCACTATCTCAGAGCCAATAGAGCCACAAGCCCCTGTTATTAAAACAGAACTTGAAATTAAAAAATTTTCTATCCCCTTATAGTCTAATTTAACAACCTGTCTACCAATAAGGTCTTCTATTTTTATACTCTCAAGCGATTTAATATCTATCTTAGTATTACTAAGATCATATATACGAGGTACTATTTTTATATTTTTTACACCAGAGTTTTTAATCGCATCATAAAGTGTCTTTAATTCCTTATGACTTAGAGAAGGTATTGCTATGATTACGTGTTCAACGTTTTTTTTATAGATAATTTTCTTTATACTGCTTGTGTTACCTAGTACCTTTATACCATGCAAACAAGCACCATTTTTATTTTTATCATCATCAACAAATCCTACAACATTAAAAGCTAACAAAGGTTGGCGCAATATGTCTCTTAAGATCATTTCCCCTGTGTTACCAGCACCAACTATCAAAGTCCTTTTTCCTTTACCAAACTTTTTATTTTTTATAATCTCAATATATAATCTTTTTAAAATTCGCACATTTGACATTAATAATAAAGTTATTATACCATCAATAATGATTATACTTCTTGGAAAACCAGTAAAAGAAGACATTTTTATAAGTGGAATATGCTGCGATGGTATTATTGTAAAATAGATAATCACTATTAAAAATAATTCGGCTAAAACTATGGCGTTAAACAGCTTAAAAAAATCATAAATACTGACATATCTCCAAGTAAAGTTATATATTCTAAAAATAGAAAAAACACTAAGTTTTATAAATAAAAAAAAAGGCAAAGCAGTATATATAATATTCTTATAATACGTATAGAACGATAAATTAAAGTCAAAACGCACATAAAACGAAAAATACAAAGAAACAATGATGATTACGATGTCTGTAATCAAAAAAAACAATAGCCTCTTCATCAATGTATTTTACATAGATATTGTGTAACTGTCAAATTTGAAAAAATTATGAAGGAAATAAAAGAGCGTGGGAAAACCCTGTTAGAGAAAAAGGGGTGCGGAGGCGCACTCCCAAACCCCGCACCCTTCGTCGCTTACGCTCCTCGCAATGACAAATTTGTTATCTAACACTATCTATTCAGGACTACCACATCTTAATCTTTTACTGCATCTTTCCTGTGTGTTTGTTTCTGTACTATTTTCTGTAAAAAGTATTGTCATCTAATGACCACAACAGCTGCCAAACCCACTACATGAAGGGGCAGGTCTTTGTGTTGAGCCACAGCATGAGCCTTTATGATCAGGGGCTGCACTTGATACTGATACATTTGGAGCAGATATGAGTTTTTCTACGTTTTTCCCTTTACATTTACTACACTCCAAATCGTCCTGAGCCTTAACAACAAACGTTATAAGTTCAAAGTGCTCTCCACAATCTTTACATTTATATTCATATATTGGCATTTATATATTCTCCTAAAAAAGTTGTTATGTCCTCTTAATGATGACATGCGTGATGACCACCGCACACATGTGCAGTGCTAAATATATTTAGACTATTTTCTTTAAACTTCTTTATGTGATTTTCTACTGTTGTGTTATTTGCCTGATAAACCTTGATACCAGCCGTAAGTAAGCCTTGTAATGCACCTCCTCCTATGCCTTTTACAATAACGGCGTCTACCTTTTGGTTATTCAAAGCCTTAATAGGATCACATGCACCATGATTATGACTTAAATCTCTGTTGTCTATGATATAACTTTGTTCTGTTTCTGTGTCAAATATCAGAAAAATAGGAGCCGAACCAAAGTGATCGTAGATATGGCTTTTAAGTTCTTTGTTTTCTGTTGTTGGAAAACACAATTTCATTAATTATACCTCCAATTATATTGTTTACTGTTTTGTTAGTTGTATTATAGCTCATTTCGATTTGATAAAAACACAAAATGTAGATAATAGGATAGGGCAGACACTCGAAAGGTCTGCCCCTACACATACATTACGTATCAAGTCGAAATGCGCTATATACTTTATTACCAATGGTATTAAATACTATGAATAGCTTGCAAGTCAAAAGTTTTTGAAAAGGGATGCGGGGAAAAACCTTTACGGCGGGTGCGCCCACGCACCTTTACGGCTGGTGCGACAGGGAGGTGCGCCTTCGCATCCACGCACCTTTACGGCTGGTGCGACAGGGAGGTGCGCCTTCGCATCCACGCACCTTTTTGCCTAAAAAGTTTTTCCCCGCATCCTCTATCTTTTTTTTCTTTCTTTTTTTCTTTTTTTTCTTTCCCTAACGAGGTGTTGAGTCTGGTAGACCACCGTCAACTGGAATAGTGGCGCCAGTTGTTGGCGTTTGTCTAGTTGCAAAGAAAAGAACGGCATTTGCTACATGTTTTGGTGTTACCTTTGCCTTGAGTAGATTTCTGTTTTGGTAGTATTGTTCAAGACCCTTTTCGTCAAGTCCTCTTGCACGCATTCTATCTGGCCCAACAGTTTCCCAGAGTCCTGAGCGACGCTTACCGTCAGAAAAAACCGCATCAGGTGATACCATATTTACACGTATATCGTCTGCGGCTAGCTCAAGGGAGGCTATCCGTGCCAGTTGGTGTGAGGCTGCTTTAGTTGCGCTATATGCGCCAAAACCAGCACCTGGACTAAATACGTTTTTAGTTGATATAAGTATTATATCGCCGCCGATACTTTGCGTTTTAAGGAGTACGGCGCCTTCTTTTATCACATTTAGCGTACCTTCCACATTAACCTTTTCAAGCCTTTGAAACCCTTGAATATCCATATCAATAAGTTTTGATACCATTGCAATTCCAGCATTAACTACTATTATGTCTATACCTCCCCAATGTTTTATTACCGTTTTAAAGGCATTTGCTATAGATATTGGATCGGTTACGTCCATTTGTACTTTCAGTAAGTATGGCCTTTCGTATTCACTGTATTCATCATAAAGTTCATTGAGCTTGTTTACATCAAGGTCAGTTATAACCACATGGCAGCCGCTTTTTACAAGTTCACGACAAATGCCGGTGCCAATAGCCCCGGCTGCTCCTGTGATTAATGCAATGCGTCCGGCTAAATGTTGCTGACTATAATCGTTTAATTTAAGATGTTGGTAACTTCTGTATTCCATAGCAAAGATTTCATCTTCTGAAAGTCCTTTGTAGGTACCAATTGTATCAATGGTAGACTTGATTTTTACAGTTTGAGCGGTTATGTCGCAGGCTATTTGGGCGCTTGTCTCATCTTCCCCTGCGCAAATTGCTCCTATACCGTTTACAAAGACTATGCGTGGTTTATTGTCTATGTTTTTAAGGCCATTGTGGTTTTTAAGGTGTCTTTTTACGTATTGTTCGTAATCGTTTGCATAATCGTCAATTGCCTTTTTAAGTTGGTCGTTTAAGTTAGCATTAAAATCAAGTTCTTCTATGTAGAGCGGGTATGCCTTTGTGCGTATAAGATAATCTGTAGTAACTGGTGTTGTTAGGAGAATGTGTTTAGAAACATAGATAGTGTCATTTGTTATAATGGGTTTTAGTATGACACGTCCATAAGGGTTATCTGGGTTTTCTAAAGGCTTTGTAAGGAGTCCTCTTAGTATTGGTGCTATTTTTATATATTTTGTGTATGCCTCATCAAGTGATGTTTGTTCAACATTTATGGAAGGGCGAAAGATTTCTTCTTTGATAATATTACCGGCTTTTTTGACGGTATCAATTGTAATGTCGTAGGATTGTTTAGCGCTTTGTCCCCATGTGATAAGGCCATGATTCATTAATATAATGCCTTTGGCATTTTGATTATTATCAAAGGCCTCGATGACAGCCCTTGCAAGCTTAAAGCCGGGTGTTATATAATCTAATACGATAAAGCTATCGCCAAAGGTTTCGTTAATAAGATTTTTGGCGTTTGTTTGATTAGTAAGAATTAATATATTATCTGGGTGTGTGTGATCAATATACTTAAAAGGCAAAAAGGCATGGACAAGGGTTTCAAGTGAGGGGTTTTTATATCTGTAATTAAACATGGCAGCTCTAAATTCGTTAATCATGCCATCGTCGGTAATGCTGCACAGTGAGCGCATTTTCTTTAGATTTGCAATACGCATAGCACTAAAATTTTCTGGCTCAGCAGAAGCCATATTAGTGCCTGATGCCTTTATATATAATGCTGCCTCTTCCTCGCCGTAGGCATTTGTATAAAACCCTTTTAATGAAGTATTACCGCCGCCATGTAAAACCAATGCTTTATTATATCCAAGTAGTTTAGTAGTGTAGAGGCGAAGAGCGAAGTCTTCGCCATATTTATCGCCATAAAATTTAATATATTCAGATGCCTTATCATCAGCCCAACGGTTTTCCATAGCGTTATTTGTGATTATCTTTAAGTGTTAGGTATAATTCGTATGCCTCTTGCGGTGTCTTGCCTTCATGGACAACGCTTCTAACTGCTAGTATCATAGCCTGTGGGTTTTCAGACTGGAAGATATTGCGCCCCATATCAACGCCACAAGCGCCACCTTTGATGGCGTTATAAGACATTTTAATGGCGTCTAACTCTGGGAGTTTTTTACCGCCTGCCATGACAACAGGTACAGGGCACGATGCCGTTACGGTTTCAAACCCTTCGGGGACATAGTATGTCTTTACAATGTGAGCGCCAAGTTCTGCGCATATCCTGCATGCAAGGCTTAAATAACGGGCATCTCTGGTGAGTTCTTTGCCAACAGCAGTAACGGCAAGGGTGGCTATCCCGTAGCGATTGCACATATCCACAAGGCGGGTCATATTGTGTATTGATTTGGTTTCGTATTCACCACCGATAAACACCTGCACGGCTACGGCTGAGGCATTTAGCCTGATAGCGTCTTCTATGTCGAGGGCTATTTCTTCATTTGAGAGCTCCTTTAGTATGCTTGGTCCACCACTTGCGCGAAGCACAACCCCACGTTGGTACTCAGGTGGAATTGTAGAGCGCAGTATGCCCCGTGTTAGCATAAGGCTATCTGTGTACGGTGTAAGTGGGACGATATTTATATCTACACGTTCAAGACCGGTCGTTGGTCCTTGGAAATATCCGTGGTCTATAGCAAGCATGACGGTCTTGCCGCTTTGGGGATTAAAAATTTTAGAGAGGCGGTTTTTTAAACCCCAGTCAAGGGAGTTACTACCTTTCAGGAAAAATGCCTTACTTTCTTGTGGTATGTCGAGATAATAGTTTTTACCTTCTTTTACACTGTCTGTATCAGCCATTTAACTTACTCCTTGGTTTTTATCATTAGGATTAATACCTATCTGGTATAATAATACATTTAATGTATAAGAATTTCCAGTCAGTTTAGTATAATATTTTGTAGACTTTTAGGCCTGAAGTACTTCATTAATCGTAGTTGCATCCTTGAAATTTACACCTAAGACTTGGAAGTGTGCTTTACCACAATCCACCTTTTTGTTTTCGCTTTCCCGCCGTTTATCCCTATCGAGCGTGCTTTTGGTCTCACGCACCAGATACAGCTTGTGTGTGTCTTCTACCACAATTGCCCAATCGGGATTATAGTCACCAAGCGGTGTTGCCACCTTAAACCAACGAGGGAGTTTACAAAAGAATTTCACCTTGTCATCTGTGTCTAAACGTTCTGCAACCTCTTTTTCTATTTCCGAATCGTAAGCAATAAAATCATATGGCGTGCGCTCGTCTTTACTTTGAACTTCATACAACCTATCCAAATACTCTTCCACTTCCTTATCTTCAAAAAGCCTCATTTCGTAATACTGTCCTTTTATCGGTTCATATTTTATGCCATCAATAATCAGTTCATTTAAGGTGCGGTTAATGAGTTTTGCTGTTTCAGTCATAAATGATTGAGGATTAATGGCAAAGTCTTTTAATCTACCGGATAGTTTTAGAATATTTATCAAAGTACAGCGTGTAAGATTGGTTTCCCGTTGCAAAAATGCAAATATATCGGGTAATGGCTGTTCAGTGCTGACAGTGTACGTACGGTTACCGGTAATGATTCCACCTTCAATGCCAGACTCTTTGATTTCCATATTGCGCTTAGTAATCTCAATTTGAACTGCTTTAATATCCGTCATGAGTTTGATTTTATTGGCGGCAAGTTCAATAAGCCTTTCTGTTTTAAACTTTACCGCATAGCGTGTCTTTTGACTGATTTTATCCCATAATGCTTTAAAGTCCGGATTGAGTTCAACCTTCTTGTTATAACTTATCTGCTTCCGTTTGCGGGCATCTTTTACAAAATCTCGTGGCATAAATTTATTCATAAGGCTGATAATTGCTTCATCCATGCCAGAAAACTGTTGAGGCAGATTAAGGTCAAATCCCTCTTTTTCGGGACGAAAGTCTTTAGTAAATTCGCCGTTATTCTTGATAAAGCCTTGTTTTTCTATATGTGTCCAGAGTTCTTTTGACTCTTCTTGGGAAAGGTAATCTGTACCGGATGAATTGAGAAGTTTGGTAAATGCAATCTGTGTAATGTAGCCAAACTTGAAACCACCTTTTGGATCAATAGATGTTTCAATATCTGACTGTAAACCTTTGGCAAAGTTTTCAAATGACTCATTGGCAATTACTGTAAGGCGGTTAATTTGGTCATCATAGATACGCTCGCCATCCTGATTTACCGGCAGGCGAAGCCCCCGCCCTATAGTCTGACGACGTTCTACATCGGTACCCATTTCGCGCAATGTGCAAATCTGGAATACATTTGGGTTATCCCAGCCTTCTCGCAAGGCAGAATGGCTGAAAATAAAGCGTAATGGTTCATCAGCAGAAAGCAGCCGTTCTTTGTCCTTCATTATTAGTTTATAGGTTTCATCATCCTTTGCCGTGTTTCCACTTGTATCTAAAAGTTCAACTTTCCCTTTCTTTTTATCCGAGGAAAAGTAGCCATCATGCACCGCATGGGCAGGGTATGTTATGAGGTCTTTATACATTGGCTTTTGGCTGGTTTCAGTATAGAAGGCTTCAAACCACTCTGCAATTTTTCCTTTTTGTAAATTGCCGTTGTCATCATAACTGCGGTAGCTCTTTACATGGTCTATAAAAAAAAGAGAGAGGACTTTGATTCCCTTACTTTTTAGTTTCTTTTCTTTGGCAAAGTGGGCTTCAATTGTTTGCTGTATCTGGCTTTTCATCCGTTCATCATTAATGCCACCGCTTTCTTGTGATAGCATTACTATTACTCCGTTTTGAAATTCTACATATTCATTGCCCGGCTCTGCGTTAATAGTACTAACCATATAGCCCTCATAGTCGGGGCGGTTAGTCTGTTGGGCAAGGTTAGTGCCATGTTTGATTGTTATTTTTTTCTCTACCGAACCATTGGGGGTATTCGCAAAAATGGTAATTTTTGCCTGTGGTGTTTTTGAGGTTTTTGGCCAATAGCCCACGGCGTCAAGGCGCACTAACGTCTGATTATGATCCTGTGTACCTCTAGCATCTACCACCTCAATCTGTTTAACTAGGCGCAAATCATAGGCTTGGATTGGGTTGAGTTGATATAGCAGATTATAAGGATTAGTGTGTGTAGCAGAATATCGTAAGCAAAAAAGCGGATTAAGACTGCGAATTGCCTTTTGTGATTTATCAGTATTATCCACGCTTTGCGGTTCGTCAATAATCAATATGGGATTTGTTGCCTGCACATATTCAATGGGACGACGACCAGACATTTTATCCTGTTCCTGATGAATTACGTTGAGTTTTTTCTTTTGCTCATCAGTAAGACTGCTATAATCCACATGTTCACCGGCGTCTTTTTGGAACGCTTGAATATTGATTACCATTATTTGTACTGCATTATTCCATGCAAATTGACGTACACGGCTCAAATCTTTGGATTTATAAACGAAATAGTCAAATGAGACATTATTATATAGCCCTTTGAAATGCTCTTTCATTAGCTTAATAGAACTGGTTACTCCTTCACGAATTGCCACTGATGGTACAACGATAATAAATTTTTTAAAGCCATAAAGCTTGTTAAGTTCAAAGATTGTGCGCAGATAGACATAGGTTTTCCCTGTGCCGGTTTCCATTTCTACTGAAAAATTTGGAAAGTCGTAGGTACGGATTCCAGCTCTGTCATTACCATTAACCTCAGGGGTATCAATCAACAGTCGTGATTTAGGTATATTGCTACGTGTTTGCACTGTATGCAAATTATTAAGAAGCTGTTCTTGAGAGAACATCAGGCTATTACCGATACCAAGTTCGTTAAAAACATCTCCGACAGATTTACCAAAGTCTATTTTAAAACTGCTTTCCTGTTCCGGTAAGCCCTCAAACAGATCAGTTACGCCTTTTATCGCCTCAAGCTGGTAGTCAAGGCTGCTGTCGAATTTGAGTTTCACTTTATTGCTCTCCTTTATACTGTTTTGAAAATAATCTGATTGTACTTTTCTTTTTGCATATTGCTGGCTGTAAATTTTTGTGCTGTATTGACTTTGAGTTGGTCGTTGCCGCCAAAGGCTGCATCAAGGCAGATGAACTGCTGTGGATTTTCATCAATAACGGCATCAATAAGTTCTTCGGTAACTTCTTTTTCAAGGCAAATAAGGAGTGCACCTTCGGCAATAGAGAAAACTTGTTTGCCAGCTATTGTAAGTATGGAAACTTTTATAGTCGGTTGGAAACCAGCTTTTAAGAGTATTTCATAAAGCAAATCTTCAGGTGTTGATTTGTGATTAATGTGGTCAACGTGTTCAAATAGCTGTTTTTCAATTTCTTCAGGTGTGGATTTCCTATCAAGTTTTTGCCACTGTTTAAAATTTGACTTATCGAGCTTAAAGGCACGGAAACCGCGGTCTTGGAGTGTGGTATTTTCAAAGTTGAGTTTGCCTTCATTGGCTTCATTAAGTTTTTTGATAACACGACGTATGCGCTCTTTGCCTATATCAGATATGGTCTTATACCCTGCTTTGAATGCTTCACTGTCTGGAGCGCATGGTTCGGGCAGCTGCACCATGATAAATTTTCGATTGCCGCCATCTTGTTTGTTTAGGTCAAGAACGGCATGGGCAGTAGTACAGGAGCCGGCAAAGAAGTCTAATATAATATCCTTCTTTTCTATATTACATACAAGCTGAATTATTTTAATAATAAGTTTTGTTGGTTTTGCAGTGTCAAATGTAGTACTGCCATCAAATAATAATTTTAACTCATTTACAGCACTACGCGTGGTGCCTACCTCTCCTCCACACCATATAGATTCTGGAGGACGTCCTTTAACATCTTTTAAGTAAATTTTTCTAATAATTTTTGTTTCATCTGTGTTAAAAATAATTTCTCCGCAATCGATTTTTTTATTTATAGTTTCTTTACTCCATCGCCATCCATTTATAGGAGGTTTAATAATCTTCCCAGACGGTGTGATTATTTCAAAAATTAAGTTAGGACGATATAATGCATTCCTTACATCACCAGAGCGCCAGGAACCATTAACATCATTATCAGGATTTGAATAATTAATATTATGTTCCTCGGTTCTCTCAAGTGGCATAAGGCGAAAATTATCACTTTTTTGATAACACAATATATAATTATGGTGAATTGAAACATTATCTACATAACCCTTTGGTTGAATGCTATGCTGCCAAATAATGTTAACGATAAAATTCTCCTCCCCGAAAATCTCATCACACAGCTTCCTTAAATTACTCACCTCATTATCATCAATACTGATAAAAATGACCCCATCGTCGCGTAGTAAATTTCTTGCCAGATATAATCTCGGATACATCATATTTAACCACTTGGTATGGAAGCGCCCCTCGTTTTCGGTATTAGTGGAAAACTTCTTTCCGTTGCCATCTGTAAGCCCTGCATAGTCCAGATAGGTTTGCAGGGTTTCGGTAAAGTTGTCAGGGTATATAAACTCCTTGCCAGTGTTGTACGGAGGGTCAATGTATATCATCTTTACCTTGCCATAATAGCTTTTTTGCAAGAGCTTCAATACCTCAAGGTTATCACCTTCAATGAAGAGATTTGCGGTTTCATCAAAACTTACGGATTCCTCGCGGCAGGGTTTGAGTGTAGCGGTGCTTGGGGTTTGGATAAGGCGGAGGGTATCTTTTTTACCGGACCAGTCCATGCCGTAACGTTCACGGCGGTTTTCAAAGAGTTCGGTAAAAACCCCAAGTTCTGCTTTGAGTTTTTCAAAGTCTATTGATTCAGTTAGAATACCCTTATCATTTACGGTTTCAGTAAATACCGCTGGAAATAATTGCTTTAAACGGGCACGATTTTCAGCAGAAATATCGAGGGATTCTCCGTTTATTTTATCAGTCATAGGTTATTCTCCTTATAACTTGAATGATATTCTGGCACGATTACTATTTATACCTATTATTATTTATCACCAAATTACCTCAAATCCTCATAATGATTCCTTTAGAGCTTAGATATTCCTTTGTTTGCCCAATGGTAAACTGTCTAAAGTGAAAAATAGATGCAGCTAAAACAGCATCGGCTTTGCCAATATCCAGTGCATCGTATAGGTGTTGAAGCTCACCAGCCCCACCTGATGCTATAACTGGAATATTTACAGCCTCAGACACAGCACGGTTTAAAGCATTATCGTATCCAATTTTTGTACCGTCTCTATCCATGCTTGTAAGGAGTATTTCACCACAGCCAAGCTCTTCCATAAACATAGCCCACTTAACGGCGTCTATTCCACGCGGTCTTCTGCCTCCGTGCGTGTATACTTCCCATTTATTGGCGTTGCCCCTTTCATTATCTGTCAATTTCAAATGTTCATATGCCTTGTTTTCTTTTAACCACTCTGGAATATCTACAATATCTGTAGAGGTACAAGACGTACAGCTTTTAGCATCAATTGCAACAACTATACATTGGCTGCCAAAGCGCTCCGACGCCCTTTTGATAAATTCTGGATTTTTCACAGCCGATGTATTTATGGATACCTTATCACAGCCCGCATTTAAGAGGTCTCTTATGTCATCAACTGAGTTGATACCGCCTCCGACTGTTAGCGGTATAAATACGTCTGATGCTGTACGCTCTACAACATCAAGAATGATTTTCCTCTTTTCATGTGATGCTGTTATGTCGAGATAGGTTATCTCATCAGCCCCTTCTTCATCATAAAATATGGCATTTTCCACAGGGTCCCCTGCATCAACTATGTTTACGAAGTTTACACCCTTTACAACCCTGCCGTTTCTTACATCCAAGCAGGGTATTATCCTTTTTGCTAACATTCATACCTCTTGCTATTTTTATAGTATTTACCAATTGTCAATAATAGCTTGCGATAAGGGGGTCAAGGGGTCACTTCGACCCCTTGCGAGAGGGGGTTTTTTAAGGGGGAGAGCGGAGCTCGCCCCCTTAAATACCCTATCTTCTATCTTTTCTCCTCTCCTCCTCTCTTCTCTTTTTCTATTTTCTATCTCTTGTCTTATTTATAGCTTCCCTTAACTCAATAGCGCCGCTATATATTGCCTTTCCAGTTATAGCACCAAAGAGTTTTTTTATTTTTGTTAAATTTTCTATATCATTCATAGAAGAAATACCGCCAGAGGCTATTACTGGTATAGAGAGGCTCTCTACTATTTTTTTTGTTGCCTCTATATTTGGACCACTTAACATGCCATCACGTGCAATATCCGTATAGATTATTGAGTGGGTGCCGGCAAGTTCAGCTTCTTTTGCTAAGTCAATGGCATTTTTTTCTGTGATTTCCTGCCAGCCTTTAACTGCCACTTTGCCGTCTTTGGCATCAATGCCAGTTAGGATTTTGCCTGGATATTGTTCACATGCCTTACGTAAAAACTCTGGATTAGTTATCGCAGCAGTGCCTATTATTATTCTATCTATTCCAAGTGCTATGAGTTTTGATATGGTATCTATATCCCGGATACCGCCACCAAGTTCAATGGCTACGCTTACGTTTTTCCGTATTTGTTTAATGCTTTCAAGGTTTTTTTGTGTACCCGTAAAAGCGCCGTCAAGGTCTACTATATGTATAAGTTCAGCCCCCTCGTTTACCCAATTTTGTGCGGTCTTTACAGGGTCATCCGAATACTTAGTAACCTCTTCCTTTTTCCCTTGTTTTAATCTAACGCAAAACCCATCTTTCAAATCTATTGCCGGTATTATGAGCATGGTAAACCCCTTTACTTTAAGAAATTTTTTATTATACGCATACTGTCGGCGATTTCTTCCCGTTCCATAATTTCTACGATTATGTTAATATCCTCTTTTCTTTCTACAAGGATTTTAAGAGCCTGTAGTTCTCGGCATTCCTTTGTTAATGGCCAGTGGTCTGTAACGCCATGAAGGTGTTGCCCATTATTTTGGTGAATATGAACATAGTTGATTTTATCTATAGTGTCATTGTCGAGATTTCGTATAAAATTTACTGAATCTATACTGGCTGATTCAAGGTGGCCTATATCAAGTGTTATGTTATGTGCAAAGCGTTGCCAAAACCACAAAATATCGGGTGTATGTGTCGCGTTTTCAATAGAGATATTGCATATTTGGGCTAGTTCACTTATGCCGTCGGAGTATGACTTTTCAAAAGCCCGTTCAAGGCGGCTGCCCCATGGTGTTGTTTCATCATGGATAATTAGTGCGCCATTGCCGGTTATGTGTGCCATATGACGTAGCTCTTCCAAGTTGTTTTCCCAACAATGAAGTCGTGTATCAGATAAAAAATAGTCTATTGGATGTATTACAAAGTCAAGATGTTGACTGTGGCACTGGGCTACAGTTTTCGATAGGCCTCCTATTGTACTACCAATATTTTTAAAAACCGTTATTTGCACAAAATCAGCTACTATGTCTGAAACGCTCTCACCGCCTAAAACACTGTATCCTAATAACATTTTGTAATCACCTGCTTTATTAAGGCATATTTATTTTTAATTCATACGTGCCAACTGCCACATCCTGTGCTATCATCTCATTCCATAGAAGTTCGGTAACCTTTTTTTTAGACGTATGCGGTACCATTAGTATGAATTTAACACCAAGGGTACTCATAGCCTTCCATGTTTTTGCCTCTGAAGCACTGATAGTCCCTTCGGTTAATATGTTAACTACAGCAACAACCATTCCATAGTTAGAAAGTATGAGGTTAGGGTAATAGCCCTCAAAGTCATGTTGGTTTTCGCCATCGTAGTTTACTAAGACACTACTGTATTCTTTTTGTAGTCTTTGTTTTAAATGTGTAATGAGCCAGTTAAGAAACACCTTTTCTGATACCATATTTTTTCACCTTATATCCAATCTGTCTTGCCGTGATGCCAAGTACTTGTGCTGCCTTAGCATGTACCCAGTTATTTGCCTCAAGGACCTCTATTATGCGCTGCCGTTCTGTTTGCTCCAGTGTTACAGGTCTTGTCTTTGTGTATGGTTCGTTTTTCATAGTGGTTGGATTAAAATTACGCATATTAGTTGGTAAATCATGGGGCTTTACCACGTTATCCGGGCACATTATGACGAGTCTTTCTATAGTGTTTTCAAGTTCTCTTACGTTACCCGGCCAATAGTACTTCATCATTAGCGAAATGGATTTGGGAGCGATAGTCACACTTCTGCCGTGTTCATTGTTGAACTTATTAAGGAAAAACTCTGTAAGCTCCACAATGTCCTCTTGTCTTTCCCTTAACGGTGGAAGATAAATTGGCACTACATTTAGCCTGTAATAAAGGTCTTCGCGAAACTTACTTTCTTCAACGAGGGCTTCAAGGTTTCTTGACGTAGCAGCAATAACGCGCACATCTACTTTAATGGTCTTTTCCCCACCAATACGCTCAAACTCCCGTTCTTGCAAGACGCGCAATATCTTTGGCTGTAACGACATAGTGAGGTCTCCTATTTCATCAAGGAAGATGGTGCCTTCGTGTGCTAGTTCAAATCTGCCTTTTCTTGATGATGTAGCACCAGTAAAAGCCCCCTTTTCGTGTCCAAATAACTCTGTTTCAAGTAATCCCTCCGGTATGGCAGCACAGTTGAACTTAACAAAAGGGCAATCCGAACGTGTCCCCATGTAATGTATTGCACGAGCGATAAGTTCCTTGCCAGTGCCGCTTTCTCCGATTAAAAGCACAGTTGCCTTTGTTGGTGCCACACGGTGTACGGCTTCAAAGACCTCTTGCATACTGCCAGACCTGCCAACTATATTATTAAGCTTATATTTTCTCTTAAGTGCCATCTTAAGGGCATCGCATTCTTCCATAAGCAGCTTCTTTTCACTTTCAACACTGTGGCACAATTTTACTGATTGCGATACTAGTGATGAGATGATTTTTAAAAATCGCATATCCTCATCAAAAGTACTTTGCATAGAATCATAAGTTCTGGCTACGCTGAGTACGCCAAGTATTTCTTTTTTAAAAACGATTGGTACGTATAAAAAAGCCACTTTTTGCGTACTATTTACTTTCATATTTTTATTAAAAAAAGATGTCTCCTCCACCTCATCAGGGATAACCATAGAGCAGCCGGTTTTGGCTACTTTTCCCATAATGCCTTCACCAACTTTATATCTACCAGCCTTCACATCCTCTGGGTCAATTCCGTGTGAGGCAACTATAATAAGCTCACCGTCTTCTATAAGGGCAATGACTGCTATTTTCATATCAAGATAATCGGTTAGTATCTTGATGGCTAACTTAAGCGTTACATTTATATTAAGCGATGAGCCTAAAACCTTACTGATTTCATACAAAGTTGTAAACTCGAGGCTTTTATTTATTGTCATATTAATATGCTCTGTTTTCCTGCTGGGTCAACTATATTAGTCCTTTCTCGTAAAAACTGAGATAGCCCTTATTGGTAACTATAAGATGGTCGTGGATTTTTATGGAAAGGCTATTGGCCGTATTGACGAGATTTTTAGTAAGTTTTATGTCGTTTTCCGACGGTTTCAATACCCCACCGGGATGATTATGGACAATAATGATGGCGGTAGCTTTATGTTTTAGGGCATTTTCAAAAAGCTTGCGCGGGTAAACAACCGCATGATTAACAATCCCTTCACTTATTATCTCATCAGCTACGATTTCGTTTTTTGAATTTAAAAAAAGTGCCATAAACATCTCTTCTTTTAAAGAACCTATAGCATGTTTTAGATAATCAATAATATCATTAGGGGACTCTACAATTTGTCCGGTTATTAATTTTTCCTTCAGGTATATGGTATTAATATCCTTAAGTAACTTTAAAAGTAAAGCTGCCTGTATACCAATGCCGTTAATGGCCGTAAGCTCTTCTACATCAGCATCTAAAACTCCTCGTATTCCCTTGAATTTTTTAATAAGAGCCTTTGCCATCGGCTTTACATCCCTCCTGGTTATTGCATAAGTTAAAAGCAACTCCATAGCTTCATACTGAGTTAAGGAATCAATCCCATTTTTAAGATACCGTTGTCTTAGCCTTTCCCGATGGCCGGCATAATGAGGTAGCTCCTTTGCCGTATCATCATTCATTATAGAAGTGTGCCTTCACAATTAATATTATTATACCATGCTTAGCTGACATAATTGTTCTAAACATACAAAGAAACCAGCAGTCAAAGACACTATGTAGGATTATTCGTTAATTTTGTATTCAATGTTTAATTTAACATCACTTCTTAAGGAATGATATATCCCGCAATACTTATCTTTAGAAAGCGCTATAGCCCTTTTAACCTTATTTTCCGAGACATCTTTACCCTTTATGTGCAGTACTATATCAAAACCTGTAAAATAGTGAGGTGGCTCCTGCCTTTCCTTTGTTCCGGTTATATCCACCTTAAATTCTGTAAGTTCAACTTTCATTTTCTGCAAAAACATAACACAATCAGTAGCAATACACGCCCCAAGGCTTAACATAAATGGTTCAGATGGCTGACAGCCCCATTCAACGTTAGCATCGTAGTCTATTTCATAACCTTTCTGAGTTCGTGCAAGAAATATTAGGTCCTTCTCCCATTTAACCGTACCTTTAAAAACGGTGGCTACCTTGGTTTTGTAAGTGCCAACTGCTTCCTCAAGCCCATGTACTGTCTTTTCTTCTTCCTGCATTTTTTTATTACCTCCATTGCGTGTGATAATACCAAAACAAATCAGGTTTGCAAACCATTATTAAAAATAATAAGGAAACAAATACACAGTGAGGGCTCTGCCCTCACACTCCCGCCAAAGGGACTCGTCCCTTTGGAATCCAGCACAAGGGGTTTCACCCCTTGAACCCCAAAAAAGCTATTTTGCATGAGTAATGATAAAAATACAAGCATTATTTTTGCGAACCATGTTTATTTAGGTATAAAAAATATAAGTAATTTATAGTCCGTATATATTAATATATAATACACTAAAGGAGATGGTAGGTGTAAATGTCAGTGTTGATTTTAAAAAACATAAAAAATGAAGGACCTGGGACAATCAGGGAGTTTTTAGAAATTGCAGGTATACGCTATAAAATAGTAGACCTTAAAAGTGAGCCTATTGGCAACTACGATGACTACGATACGCTGGTTGTAATGGGTGGGCCTATGAGTGTAAATGATACGGATAAATACCAATATCTTATTGAGGAAGAGAGGGTAGTAAGTGAATTTATTGCAAACAATAAAAAAGTATTAGGTATTTGTCTTGGTAGCCAGATGATAGCAAAGTGCCTTGGACAGAGGGTTTATGTTGGTAAATCGCCTGAAATAGGGTGGTTTGAACTGCAAGCAACTGTGGCGGGTTTAAAAGACGCGGTGTTTTCTAAGCTAATAGTGCCTGAGACTTCAAAATTGCTGGTTTTTCAGTGGCACGGTGAGACCTTTGACTTACCAGTAAATGCAACCCGTTTTGCCTTTAATGCGCTTTATCCAAACCAAGCCTTTAAATATGCAAATAGCGTCTATGCCTTCCAGTTTCATATAGAAGTAGATAGGGCAATAGTGGCACAGTGGATGGCCGATGTGGTATCGGCTTCGGATATGGAAACGCTAATGGCTTATACAGATAAGATTTATAACGACTATGCAAAAAAGGCAGAGGAGTTTTATAAGGGATTTTTTTAATTTAAGGAGAATAGGTGAGGACGATGAAAAAGCTTGATGCAATAATAAAACCATTTAAGCTTGATGAAGTGAAAGATGCCTTAAGTAAGATTGGCGTACAAGGCATGACAGTAGTTGAGGTGAAGGGCTTTGGACGGCAAAAGGGGCATACTGAACTTTATAGAGGTGCTGAGTATGTGATTGATCTTATACCAAAGATTAAAATAGAATTAGTGGTATTGGACAGTATGCTTGAAAATGTTATAAAAACTATACAAGATACGGTAAGAACTGGAAAAATTGGAGATGGAAAAATCTTTGTTTATGATGTTGAAGATGCCGTGCGTATAAGAACAGGTGAACGAGGAGAAGGCGCTTTGTAAGAGGAAAAGGAGAGATACTTGAGGGGAAGACTTTTCTGTCAACAGGGTACTAAGGCACACTTTTATAATTAAATTATGTATGAAACCCTTTTATCATTTTTATTGATAATAGCAAGCGGGGCTATATTTAGACGGTTGAATGGAAGTATTGATGCCAGCAGTATTAGAAATGCAATAAATGTATGTGTTATAAATCTTTTTCTCCCATGTCTTTGTATAAAGGTATTTTATAGTTCTAAAATAGATTTTCAGTCTATCATATTGCCTATTAGTGCTATTACATCAATAATGGCAAGTTTGATTGTTGCCTATTTAATCTACCGCTTTTTACGAAGTATCTTAAAATTAACAAGGCAACAGGAAGGTGTTTTAATAATAGGTTCAGCTTTTGGTAATGTTACCTTTTTGGGTTTACCTGTATTGGTAACAACCTTTGGCGATGGTGCTGCTATCTATGCACTTTATTACGATTTGTTTGGCACTACTCCGATGGTGTGGCTTCTTGGCAGCTACATTGCTGCAAGGTTTGGAAATAATCACGACTATAAATTAAAAGAGGCGTTACAACATCTGTATACACTGCCACCGTTGTGGGGTATTGTTATAGGTTTGTGTTTGAATTTAACTGGGTTTTTGTTACCAAGTTTTGTATTAAATACTATAAGTCTTTTAGGTGGATTAGTGATTCCACTGATGATATTTAGTATAGGGTTAGCACTTGAAGCACCAAATGTTAAACATGCCTATATAATAATTCCTTCTATTATAGTAAAGCTTTTGTTTAGCCCAATAATTTCATATGTAACTGCAAAGATAACCGGACTTGAAGGGGTTTCTTTAAATGCTGCCCTTATAGAAGGTGCTATGCCTACTATGGTGGTTTTGCTTTTGATTTCAGCTCGATTTAGTATAGACGTTGGATTATGTGCATTTTTAATTTTAATAACTACTTTATTGTCTTTTTTAACCCTTCCAATTGCAGTTTTATTGTTGTGAAGGTATGTTTGGTAAGGAATATAGAAGAGCGGGGGTACGGGAGTGCGCCTACGCACTTCATAAAATTTTTGCCTTGCAATCTATTAGCTATTTCTCTTATCTTTTAGTACATTTTTAATACAACCTTCCTTAAAATACATAAGTAGATTTTAATATGGATTAAAATACATATTTTATTAAAAAAACATATAAATTATATCTTTAGTTTAGTAATTTATACAGCTCAAAATATTAATTTTAATATTAATGTTACTTATTTGAAATATTTGACTGCATTTTTGTGTTATCATTATTCCACTTCATACCACTTATGAGTTGGTATTTATAAAAATAGCGGTTTTTATATAAAAATTATTTATATTATTATAATGAAATTTAATGAATAATAATTTACTAAAAATGCCGATAGTAGTATACATAAGGGTTTACAGCTTTTTAGAATAAAGTTCTTGACATTTAAACTGTTGGTGGTATAAAGTGGTATGTAATGGAGGAACAAATGGGTGGCTGGGTTTTATGGTAGATATAATCTTAGGGTTGACGATAAAGGGCGTGTCATAATACCAGCACAATTTAGAGATATTGTAAAGAATAATTATGGAAATAAATTATTTATAACCTGTGCGGTGAGTGATGAGTGTTTACACGTATTTCCTGATAGAGAGTGGGAAAATATGATGGAAAAAGTTAAGGGTTTACCAAAGGCCAAAGAATCTGTGAAGTATTTTATGAGAAGGGTAGTTGGTTCAGCTCAGGAGTGTGAGACGGATAAGCAGGGTAGGGTATTGATACCGCCGGTGTTACGTGAAGAAACTGGTATAGTGCAAAATGGTGAAATAGTGATGGTTGGCATTGTTGATAGGATAGAGATTTGGGAAAAAAAGAAATGGGAGACTATATTTAAGCCTAACAAGGTTGATGTCAAGCAGTATTCAGATGAGTTATCGGATTTTGGTTTGTAAATCAGTTAATGAGTAGTTTTAATGTATCATAACCCTGTAATGGTGAAGGAAGTGCTTAATATGCTTAACGTATTGAATAAAAGAAACGGTTTGTTTGTTGATTGTACGGTAGGCGCTGGTGGTCATGGTGGTGCTATTTTGGCAAATCTGGGTGAAAGGGGTCGGTACATTGGCATAGACCAAGATAATGAAATATTGGCTGTAGCTAAAAGTAGTATCAATGACGAAAGGGCTATGTTTTATTTTGCAAATTTTACAGGGCTTAAAGATGTACTTGAAGAGTGCGGTTATACGAAGGCAGATGGTATACTGTTTGATTTAGGCGTTTCTATGTATCAACTGAAAAACCATACGCGGGGTTTTAGTTTTGAAAGTACACAGAGGCTTGATATGAGGATGGATACTAACGGGAAGGAGCTAAGTGCTTGGGATGTCGTTAATTGCCTTAGTGAGGAAGAGATTGTGCGTATTTTAAGAGATTTTGGGCAAGAGACAAGGGCTAAGCTTATAGGGCGACTTATATTGCAAAGAAGAAAGGACAATCCTATAAATACGTGCCTTGAGTTATCAGAGCTTATTGTAAAGGCATATGGTGGACGGTGGACAAAAAGGCATCCGGCAACTAAATCTTTTCAGGCTATTCGGATTTATGTAAACAGAGAGCTTGAGGTGTTGCAAGAAGCTCTTGATAGTGCTTTGGGTGTTTTAAATACTGGTGGTAGGCTGTGTGTTATTTCGTATCATTCACTTGAGGATAGAATCGTAAAACATTCGCTTCGGCAAAAAAATATGGATGGGCAGATTGCACTTTTAACGAAAAAGCCGCTCTGTGCTGATGAAAATGAAGTAAGAGAAAATCCATCGGCAAGGAGCGCTAAGCTAAGAGGAGGGCAGAAAATATGATTTACAATAATAATGGCTCTTTTATAAGAAATGCTGTAATTACGACCGGATTTATTGTTGTAACTGTAAGTATATTTTCTATGGTCTGGCTTCGTTCGAGTATTAAGACATTAGAGTACAGGCTTGGTATATTTCAACAAAAGCAGATTGAATTAATGAAAGAACGTCGCAATCTACTTGTAAAAAAGGATAATCTGCTATCCATATCTAATATAGACCACATAGCGATTAAAAAGATGGGGTTTGATTTTCCGGATAGGACTAAGGTTATTTATATAAAAGATAAGGGTGTGGCAAGGGTCGAGTTTATTCAGTAGGGTGGTCTTATTTAGATAACGTTGATATTTTTTAGTGAGTGGGACTTATGAGAAGAAGAAATACTATAATATATGGGATTGTCATTATTAGTTTTTTAGTTGTGCTTCTAAGGCTATTTGACCTAATAGTAATAGAGCATGACAGGTTTTCTAAACGAGCTGAGGACCAAAGCACCACATTAGAGGAAGTGCAGGTAAGACGCGGATTGATTTTTGATAGAACAGGCAGACGACTTGCTGTTAATCTTGAGCAAAACTCGGTTTATTGTTATAAACGGTTACTAAAGGCCTCCGATGAACAGTTAACGGAAATGGCTCAGTTACTTGGGATTGACTATGATAACCTTAAGTTTAAATTAGAAAATTCCAGAAATTTCTTTTGGTTAAAAAGAAAGGTACCTGTGGAAATAACAGAAAAATTAAATACGCTGAGTATTGGTGGCATTGGTGTAAGTCCGGAGGCAAAGAGGGATTATACCATGGGTACGCTTGCCTCTCATGTGATTGGTTTTGTGGATATTGATAATAAAGGTATAGATGGGATAGAGAAACTCTACAATGGTGATCTTATAGATAAAGGTGGAACGTTTTCTGTTGAAAAAGATGCAAGGGGTAATAAGTTTTATACAGAAAACATGAGGGAAAGAAAAGGTAAGAACATGGTGCTCACTATTGATGTGGGACTGCAGTATATAGTTGAAAGGGAGCTTGAACTTGCACTTGAAAAATGGAAGGCAGAATCCGCAACTGTTGTTATGTTAAATCCATATAATGGAGAAATACTGGCTATTGCAAACCGTCCAACGTATGATCCAAATGAGGCGGGTAAATACAATCCTTCTAATAGGAGAAATCGTGCAATAACAGACCTATATGAGCCGGGTTCAACATTTAAAATAGTGGCAACAAGTGGTACATTAGAAGAAAAGTTGGTTAAACCAACCGATATGATAGATTGTTCGGCTGGTGCTATAGATGTTGGTGGTAAACGTATAAAAGACGCCCATCGCCATGGTGTGTTATCCTTTATGCAAGTAATACAGAAATCGTCAAACGTAGGTACCATAAAATTAGCACAGCGTCTTGGCAAGGATACCCTTTATAAGTACATTAAACTCTTTGGCTTTGGTAAGAAAACAGGTATAGATTTACCGGGCGAACTGCCTGGTACTGCTAAGCATCCTAAGTACTGGTCTGGGGTTTCCATCGGTGCTATGGCAATTGGCCAAGAGGTTGGCGTTACCCCTCTACAGGTAGTGACCGCCTACTCGGTTATCGCAAACGGCGGTTATGCCATACAGCCACATGTTGTGAGAGGGTTTACTTATGATGATACAACAAGCACGCTTGATGTTAAAGAGGATGAAAAAAAGAGATTAGTTTCTAAAAACACAGTTGCTACTATGCGTGCAGCATTGATGATGGTTACTCAACAAGGAGGCACCGCAACTTATGCAGAAGTGGAAGGTAACCATGTGGCTGGCAAAACAGGTACTGCACAGATATTTGACCGCCAGCTTCGTCACTACTCATCTACTGATTACGTGAGCTCTTTTGTTGGCTTTGTTCCAGCTGAAAAGCCTGTCCTTTCTATGATTGTAGTTGTTTGGAAGCCAAGAGGGGCTATCTACGGAGGGGTGGTAGCAGCCCCTATATTTAAGAACATTGCTGAAAAAGCGTTGTCATACTTAAATATACCTCGTGAAGATATGGAAGATAGCAATAAGTTGTATGTGGATAATGCAAAGACGCTTATTGATGTATCCTATAACTATAACAAACTAAATAACTAACCAGCTCAAGTTTATGTGGCGCATTTAATAAAACTATTAACACAATTATTTTTATAAAATTGGATTTAAAATTATGGATATTAGAGAACTTTTAAATAAAATTAATGTCATTGAAGTAAAAGGTAATCTGGATATAAAGATTACAAGTGTTACTTATGATTCGAGAAATGTGGTGGATGGAAGTATGTTCTTTGCGCTAATAGGGGTTAATATTGATGGGCATAAGTATATAAAAGATGCGGTTAATAGAGGGGCAACGGCTGTCGTTTATGATGAATGGATTGATACGGTGAGCTTGCCGGAGGATATTTTGTTTATAAGGGTTGATGACTCGAGATATGCCCTTGCGTGTCTTTCATCTGCTTTTTATGGTGAACCATCACAAAGTCTTAAACTAGTTGGGATAACAGGGACAAACGGTAAGACCACTACGTCTTATCTTATTAAATCAATAATAGAGGCCTACGGCAAGTCTGTGGGTTTGACAGGTACTATTCAATATATGATAGGAAGCAGGGTATATAAGGCTAGCCACACAACGCCTGAGTCTACGGAGTACCAGAAGTTTTTAAGGGAAGCCGTTGATGAAGGAGTGGAATACGTTGTATCGGAGGTCTCCTCACACGCCCTTAGTCAAAGGCGCGTGGATGGGGCTAGTTTCGATGTTGCTTTATTTACTAATATTTCGAGGGACCATTTGGATTATCACATAGATATGGAAAATTATTTTCTTGCAAAATTACGGTTATTTAGAGAGTTGGTTAAATATGGTGGTACGTGTATTATTAATATGGATGATGAATACGCTAATCGTATAATAGAAAACTTAAATTGTAGATATATTACATATGGTATTGAAAATGATGCCCATATAATGGCAACTAATATAAGTAAAGACCTTGGAAGACTTGATTTTACTATTAATTGTGAAGGCAAACCTATAGGGATAACCTCAAACCTTAGAGGCTACGTTAACGTATATAACATACTGGCAGCTTTTGCAGCAGGAGTTAGTCTTAGTTTACCACAAGAGGTAATCGTAAACGGTATAGCACAGCTTGAGGGCGTTCGAGGGCGATTTGAACCCCTTGAGGCTGGACAGGATTTTTCAGTACTAATAGATTATGCCCATACCGATGATGCCTTAAAAAACGTGCTACAAAGTATACGTAAGGTACACACCACTGGTAAGATTATAACTGTGTTTGGGTGTGGTGGTAATAGGGATAAGGGCAAAAGACCATTGATGGGAAAGGTGGTGTCATCACTAAGCGATGTTTCTATAATAACCTCTGATAACCCAAGAAATGAAGAGCCTGCTGATATAATCAAGGATATAGTGCCAGGCCTTACGGGGGATTATATAATTGAAGAGGATAGGAAAAAGGCTATAGAAACCGCTGTGTATATGGCAAAAGAAGGTGATGTGGTCTTGATTGCAGGTAAAGGACATGAGGATTACCAAGAAATCAAGGCAGTGCGCTATGAGTTTGATGATTATAAGGTTGCAAAGGGATATATAAAAAGACTATTGGCTGAAAAAAAAAGTGAACTTAGAGAGCTGGAGAGTAAGATAAACAGTGTTTACTATAACTGATATATTAAAAAGCACAGGGGCTAGCGTCATAGGAAAACCTGCCAAAGATGATGTGGTTTTTACGAAGGCTTCCATTGACTCAAGGGCTATAGCTGGTTGTGAACTTTTTGTGCCACTTAGAGGTAAGCATAAGGATGGGCATGATTATATTGGTATTGCTATGGAAAATGGAGCACTTGGCACATTTGTTGAGCGCAATGTGCAACTGCCGGCCGGCTTTAAATCGTTAGGTTTTGTCGTAGATGATAACCTAAGGGCGTTACAGCTTCTTGCTAGCCATCTTCGGCATATGAGCAAAATCCCTGTTATTGGTATTACGGGGACAAACGGTAAGACTACGTCTAAAGAGATGACTGCTGCCGTTTTATCTAAAAAGTACAAGGTCTTAAAAACAGAGGGCAATTACAATAACCATATAGGTATGCCTTTAATGCTGACATGCTTAGCTGCGCACGATGTTTCGGTACTTGAAATGGGTGCAAGTCTAAAAAGGGATATAGCTACACTGTGCGATATAGCAACCCCCACTATTGGCGTTATTACGAATATAGGGGCAGGGCATCTTGAGGGTTTTGGCTCTATATATGATGTGCGAAATACCAAGCTTGAGATTATGGACTATGTGGATACGTTGATAGTAAATGGTGATGATGCTTTTCTTATGGAAGGGGTAAATAATAAAAAGGTAGAAAGGAACGTTCAGGTTATCACTTATTCGATGAAAGACAAAGGGGACTTTAACGCTAAGTTATTAGAAAGTTTTGAGGCTGAAAATCATATGAGGGCTATTATAAGTGTATCAGATGGTGAAACTCAGGAGATCGAGCTTAACGTACTTGGTACCTTCAACGTATATAATGCCTTAAGTGCCTTTATCATTGGTTATACGCTTGGTATTAGCATTGGGGATGTGGCTGAGGCTTTGAGCACGTTTAGAGGGGTTGGCATGAGAATGGAACTGACTAATTATAATGGTGCAACAGTGATAAAGGACCTTTATAATGCTAATCCAATGTCAATGATGGCTGCCGTGCGTGAACTTAATAGGGTTGGTAGGGCACGAAAAATAGCTATACTTGGTGATATGCTTGAGCTGGGGGATTTTTCAAAGGAAGAGCATAGTAAGCTTGGTTTTTTGGCATATGAAACTGGGGTTGACGTATTTGTTGCAGTAGGGGATTTAATGGAAAATGCTGCCATAGAGTTTTCAAAGGTAACTGCATTACGGGGTAATAGGCGAGACGTTTTTAGGGCGGCAAATGCTGTTGAGGCCTCTATAATATTTAAAGATATAGTAAAAAAAGGGGACACTGTTTTAATAAAAGGCTCAAGGGGCCTTAAAATGGAAAGGATATTGGAGTAAATAATGTTTTATCACATACTATATAGCTTACATGATGTTTTTTCTCCTTTTAACGTTTTTCGATATATAACGTTTAGGGCGGCATTATCAGTTATAACGGCATTAGCCATAGTGATTTTTACAGGGCCTAAAATTATCCAGTGGCTTAGGGTTTTAAAATTTGGACAGCAGATACGAGATGACGGTCCTAAGACACATTTAACTAAGGCTGGTACTCCGACGATGGGAGGGATTTTAGTAATAGGCTCTATCGTTATTACTGTACTTTTATGGGGTAATCTGACAAATAAATATATATGGATTATGTTGTTTGCTATCGTAAGCTTTGGAATTGTAGGGTTTTTTGATGATTATTTAAAAATCAGTAGAAAAAACTCAAAGGGTTTGATTGCTAGATACAAATTTGGGTTTCAGATTCTTTTTTCCCTGATAATTGGCTTAATTTTATTTTTTAATCCATCAGACCCATATAATACGCAGTTAATAGTACCTTTTTTTAAAAGTTTGCTCTTTGATTTAGGGCTTTTTTATATTCCATTTTGCATATTAGTAATTGTTGGTTCATCAAATGCTGTTAATTTAACAGATGGGGTGGATGGACTTGCTATAGGTCTTGTGGGCATAGCAGCATTTGCTAATGGAATGATGGTTTACATTTCGGGGCATTCTGGATTGGCACAGTATTTGCAGGTAATTCATATAAAGGATATAGGTGAATTGACAGTATTTTGTGGTGCTATATTGGGTGCTTCTTTAGGGTTTTTGTGGTTTAACACCTACCCGGCTGATGTTTTTATGGGAGATGTTGGCTCGTTAGGGCTTGGTGGTGCTTTAGGTACTCTGGCTGCCATTACCAAACAAGAACTGTTACTTATTGTAGTAGGTGGTATCTTTGTTATTGAGACAATATCGGTTATCTTACAAGTTGCATCATATAAGATGACAAAGAGACGCATATTCCGCATGGCTCCGCTTCATCACCATTTTGAGCTTAAAGGATGGGCTGAGCCAAAAACTGTCATTAGGTTTTGGATTGTTGGTATTATCTTGGCATTATTAAGTTTAGCAACTTTAAAAGTGAGGTGATTTTATATGGTTTTATCATCGAAGAAAAATATAAATATTAAGTATGTTTTAATTAAAACATTTATCCTGTGTACAGCAGTACTTGTACCATTGAGTGTATTTGCTTATGGTTTAACAGCGAGATCAGCTGTTATTTTGGATGGCAAAAACAATATGATTCTTTATGCTAAGAATCCTCAACAAAAACAGCCACCTGCAAGCACAACTAAATTAGTGACGGCTATGGTGGTTCTTGATAACTTAGAGCCAGATGAAGTAGTTACTGTTAGCTCGACGGCCTCAAACACAATGTATACGAGGCATATATTAAAAACCGGTGAGCAATACACGGTTGAAGACTTATTACATCTTCTACTGATGAGGTCTGTAAATGGTGCTGGAGTGGCTTTGGCGGAAAAAGTTTCCGGGTCAGAGAGAAAATTTGTTACACTGATGAATAAAAAGGCAGCTGGTATTGGTGCAATAAATACTAGATACATTAATTCAAATGGTTTACCGGGTGAAGGACAGTATATTACTGCCTATGATCTTGCAAAGATAATGAGAAAAGCTCTTAACTATCCATTAATACGTGAAATTATAAATAAAAAATCCATGACTGTTACCTCCCTTGGTGGAAAAGAGGTGTATATGGAAAACACCAATAAGTTACTGTGGGAAGATGAGGATTTACTTGGTGGAAAAACCGGCTTTACTAATGCTGCAAGACACTGTTTGGCGTTTGCTGCCAAAAAAGGTGATAGCACATATGTGGCGGCTGTTTTAGGAGATGTCAGCAGGGCGTCGCTGTGGACAAGTGCACAGGAAGTGCTTAGTCAGGGGCAACAAATTGATATGGCTAATACAAGCCCGGTTATTTATGAAGATGGAGATAATGCCTATGTTGAAGATAAAAAGGTGCGTAGTTTTACTTCAAAAAGACGCTCTTCTATTAAAACTACGGACAAAGAAATTGTAGCCAAAGAAATTATAGATAATGGAGAATCTGATGATGGTAAGGATGAAAAAGCTCCTACTATTAAAGTAGCTTCTATTCCACAAAATGTATATACACTAAAGAGCAAAAGACAACTAAAAGAGCAGTCAAAGACGCAACTAAAAGAACAAACTAATGGGTATACATCTGAAGAGAACAAAAAGATTGAATATAGGACTTCAGCTACTTATTTACAAAAATTACGGCGCTTTAAACAAAACAGTGGGCTTAGTGCAAACATTAATAAAAAAGTAGAGATAGCTAATGCAAAGGTAAATGAAAACAAAAAAGGTACTGAAGTAAAAACTATAGCGATTAAGGCAAAACAAATAGAAAACGTTAGTGCTGGTGCTGTGGTAAAAGGGGCTAAAGGTATTTCCCTTGTTAGCAATAAGAGTGTGCCTGCTATAAAAAAGAAAGACACAGCTATTGTCAATGATAAAAATGATAAAAAAGAAGTATCTACGCCTTCTACCACAACTGCAAGCGTTAAGATAAAGGTGCTTGCTAAGAAGACTCAGAGCGAGACAGCAAGTGCTACAAAGGTTGTGAAGAATGTAACGACACTTAAGACGGTTGATTCCAAAAGCAGTGTGGATTCTAAGAAGACAAAGATAGCTGTTGCTAAGAAGAAATGATTTCGTGGGTAGATATGTGTGTGGGATATAATAGTGTGCTAGCGGTTGAGGTTTATAGTAATAAACTATTAACTTGCGGTCTTAATTTTCGGTATAAGATATGTATTACCGAAAAGGGGGTACGGTTTAACTGATATGAAGATGCCAATTGAATATTCTAATAGAAAGGTTATGGTCCTTGGGCTTGGGCGTAGTGGGGTTGGGGCAGTTAATTTGCTTAAACAGTTAGACGCCGAAGTCTCGGTTATGGATGAAAAAGGGTATGAAGAGTTACAGGGTTTAATAGAGAAAATTGATAAAGAAGGGGTTTCTGTGATTACCGATGGGTTTGATATGGATTTGCTGTGTCAGTCGGATGCGGTAGTGGTAAGCCCTGGTATTCCAACAAATATTCAACAATTAGTGCAACTGAAAAATATGGGTGTGCGTATTATTGGTGAGTTTGAGTTAGCCTTTGAAGTAATAGAAGGATGTCGGAAAAATGGTGCTTGTCGGTTTTTATCAGTAACTGGCACTAACGGGAAATCTACTACTACGATGTTACTCCATAACATGCTTGAACTAAGCGGTTATAATGCTATTTTAGGTGGTAACATCGGTATAGCTCTAAGTGAAGGAGCGCTTAAGGTATTAGAGATATTTAGGAAAAATAACGGGACTCGTTTACCAGACCATATAGTTACGGAGGTATCCAGTTTTCAGTTAGAAAACATTGAGTATTTTAAGCCAAAGGTATCCACTATACTAAATATAGCCCCAGATCATTTAGATAGATACGCCAATATGGATGAGTACTTGGAGGCTAAGTGTCTTGTATTTAAAAATCAGGACTCGATGGACTTTTTGGTGTTAAATGGAGATGACCCGTATACGCCTGAAATAGAGCAGCGGATTGGTGAAGATGGGCCAGAGGTCTTTTATTTTAGTAGAAAAAGGCAAGTCAAAGGGGCTTTTGTTAAGGATAATGCCATATTTTTCAATTTACCAGAGCATGAGATACTTTTTAAAGAGCAGCTTTCATCTGATAGTGCCTTAATTGCCATAGATGACATAAGGATTAAGGGTGTACACAATGTGGAAAACGTGATGGCAGCGGCTTTGATGGCTTTATTGTCCGGGGCTAGTGTTAATGCCATAAGAGAAGTTGCTATGAGTTTTGAGGGGCTTTCACACAGGCTTGAACATGTGGCAACTTTTGGTGGGGTTGACTATATAAATGATTCTAAGGCGACTAATGTTGCAGCAGTTGTAAAGTCTCTTGAGGGGTTTGAGCGTCCTGTTATACTAATTGCTGGTGGTAAAGATAAGGGAGATGACCTTACCGTGTTAAGTGAGCTGATTCGGCAAAGGGTGAAGGCACTTGTTTTAATAGGAAAGGCTAAGGAAAAGTTTAGACAAACTTTTGCAGGTCTTACTGATATATATTTAGAAGCTGATATGTATAGTGCAGTGTATAAGGCAAGTGAGGTAAGTCAAAGTGGTGATATTGTGCTTCTTTCGCCGGCTTGTGCCAGCTTTGATATGTTTAATGATTATGAGCACAGGGGAGAGGTTTTTAAAGATGCCGTACTTGCTATAAAAACACAAAGTGGAGTTGCTATATAAATGAATATAAATAGACAGACATACCTTAGAATAACTGATACAGGTGCTTTTGATAAATTTATGTTTTTCACGACACTGGTACTTGTACTTATAGGGGTATTTATGGTCTATAGTTCCTCATCTGTGGTAGCTCCAAATAGTGATGGGGAAATTAAGGTTTTGAATGATTTGCGTTATCTGAAAAAACATCTATTTTCGGTTTGTTTAGGCTATTTTTTATTAGTGGTGTTTTATAAATTAAGGATAGAGATTTTGAAAAAAAGGGCTATAATTATTTTACTTATGGCCTTTGCTTTACTGGGTACAGTATTTCTACCGGGTATTGGGTTAACCGTAAACGGTGCAAGACGGTGGGTTAGACTATTGTTTTTCACATTTCAGCCGTCTGAATTTATGAAAGTAGCTATGGTTATATTTTTGTCATGGTATCTATCACGTGAAAAATACAAAAGTAATTTTATATCCTTTATAATTCCCATTTTGATTATGGGTACGATACAAGGGGTACTTTTATTGCAGCCTGATTTTGGGTCTGCTTTGAGTATAGGGCTTTTGACATTTTCACTGCTTTTTATAAGTGGTGTCAAGATGAAGTATTTGCTCTCTACAAGTGTTGTATTGTTACCTGCTGTTGTTAAGCTATTGATGGAGCCATATAGGTTAAAGAGGATTCTATCATTTTTAGACCCGTGGGCTGATGAAAAACAGGGCGGTTTTCAGTTAATCCAGTCATTTATAGCCCTTGGAAATGGTGGGTTATACGGGGTTGGTATTGGCAAGAGTACACAGAAACTGTTTTTTTTACCGGAATCTAAGACTGATTTTATTTTCTCGATAGTTGGTGAGGAAATGGGTTTTATTGGCACTATGCTTATTATTATGCTGTTTTTAATGTTTTTTGCTAAAGGGATTCAGATAAGTAGAAGGATAAATGATGATTTTTTACATTATTTATCAACAGGACTTTTATTAATGATAGTGTATCAGGCTGTAATTAATATGGGGGTGGTGTCAGGGCTTTTACCGACAAAGGGGTTGCCGCTTCCATTTATAAGTTACGGTGGGACGTCAATGATAGTAAATTTATCCGTAGTAGGATTACTTTTAAATATAGCTAAGGGTGAAGAGATTGGTCCGGAAGTTGCTATTAATAGAAATTACGTCAAAAAATTGAATAAAAGAACAGGAAGGGTTATCTATTATGACAGAAAGGTATAAAGTTGTAATTACAGGTGGCGGTACTGGTGGACATTTGTATCCGGGTATTGCGGTTGCCGAGGAGATTAAGAAAACCCTTAAAAATGTTGATATACTATTTATAGGGTCAACAAGGGGTATTGAAGCTAAAATTCTTCCTACTGAAAAGTACTTTGCTAAATTGCTAAACACCCAAGGAGTGGTTGGTAAATCACTTATGAAAAAGACCTGGGCATTATTTTCAATGACAGGCGCTTTTGTTGACGTATATTATTTTTTAAGAAAGATGAATCCAGATGTGGTTATTGGCACTGGAGGCTACGTTTCATTTTTGCCAGTGTGTGCAGCAGTACTGCTTGGAATACCTACGATTATACATGAGCAAAACTCTATACCTGGGGTGGCTAATAAATTTCTTGCTAGATTTGTAGACCGGGTTTGTGTTACATATGAAAATTCTATTAGGGCTTTCCCTAAAACTAAAACTTATTTAACCGGTAATCCTGTAAGAAATGGTATACTAAGTAAGTCCAAAGAAGATGGTTTAGCAAAGTTTAAGCTTAAAACTGATAGATTTACGGTATTTATTTTTGGTGGTAGTCGCGGAGCCAGAGGACTAAATAAGACTGTTGTCGAGTCTTTAGAGCATTTGAAGGACCTTAAGGATGGAATGCAATTTATACATCAAACAGGTGAGGATGATTACGAATTTGTCAGAGGGGCATATCAAAATTATGGGTTTTATGGTATGGTAATGCCATTTATTACAACAATGGCAGAGGCATATGCCGCTTCTAATATGGTAATATCAAGGGCTGGAGCTACTACTATTGCTGAAATAACCTCGCTGGGGTTGCCGGCTATTTTAATACCTTATCCATATTCTGCTTCGTCTCACCAAGAGCTAAATGCTGCTAAGTTAGCGCAAGGTGGGGCTGCCGTTATGATTAAAGAGGACGGGTTAAGCGGCGTTATCTTAGCTGATGAAATAAAACGTTTGTATTTTGATAAAGATAAAAGACGGAGCTTAAGTCGCAATTGTAAGATTTTTGGCCGTCCTGATGCTTCTAAAAAGGTATCAACTATTGCAATATCGTTGATTAAGAAAAAGGACTTTATAATGGAGAAGGAGTTTAAATGTTTAACCACTACAGGGTAATACATTTTGTTGGAATTGGTGGTATTGGTATGAGTGGTATCGCTCAGATACTCAAAGGGCTTGGGTATGAGGTTACTGGTTCCGATGTTAAGGAGTCGGCAATTACAAGCAGACTCCAAGATATGGGGATTGAGGTTAATATAGGGCATAGGGCTTCTAATGTAAATGGTGCTCATGTGGTTGTGGTGTCATCGGCTATTGATACTGCTAATCCGGAGATAGACGCTGCTAGAAGGAAAAATATACCAGTTATACCAAGAGCAGAGATGCTTGCTGAAATTGGACGGCTTAAGTACGGGGTGTTGATTGCAGGTTCTCATGGAAAGACTACTACTACTTCCATTATATCAACAGTGTTGAAGGAGGCTGGGCATGACCCAACTGTTGTTATTGGTGGTAAGCTCATATCTACAGATAGTAATGTAAGCCACGGTAAGGGTGAGTTTTTTGTTGCCGAGGCTGATGAAAGTGATGGGTCTTTTTTAAAGTTAAATCCGACGATAGCGGTCTGTACCAATATTGATAAGGAACATATGGAGTATTTTGGCAATATGGATAAATTGCGCAATGCCTTTGTGCAGTTTCTAAATAAAGTACCATTTTACGGTCAGGCTGTTGTTTGCCTTGAAGATGAAAATGTACGAAGCATTGTGCCGTATATAAATCGTAGCTATGTAACCTATGGGTTTAGCCATGAGGCTCATTATAATGCTAGAAATATAGACGTTGGATTTCTTAAAACAAGCTATGAGCTTTACAGAAAGGATGAATTTCTTGGCGACATTTTTATTCCTCTATCTGGAAGGCACAATATCCTTAATTCCTTGGCAGCAGTAGCTGTGGGGCGTGCCCTTGGTGTAGATTTGGATACTATAAAGAAATCTCTAAATGCCTTTAAGGGTATTAAAAGAAGACTGGAATTTAAAGGCGAGGTAAACGGCATTAAGGTATACGATGATTATGGCCATCATCCAACAGAGATAATGATGACGATGAAGGGCATAAAGGATAGCGTAGATAATAGGCTGGTTGTAGTATTTCAGCCCCATCGTTATACAAGAACGCGGGATTTGTTTGAAGAGTTTGCTGGGGCTTTTAACTATGCTGATAAGCTTTACCTATTGGATATATATGCAGCAGGAGAAATGCCTATTGATGGTATTAATTCAGAGAAAATATATACGGAACTTAGAAAAAAAGGGGTAGATGTATCATATGTTAAAAATATAGATGATGTGCTTATGGATATGAAGGCACAGCTTAAAAGTGGGGATTTGTTTGTAACATTTGGGGCTGGGGATGTATGGAAAATCGGTGAAAATTTCCTGCAAAGTATGTATATGACTATATAATAGGGCTATTTATATATATTTTTTAATATAAAAACATATGGGTAAAAGGATGATAAATTATGCGTGATGAGTTAAGGGATAAAAATATAGCTGTGCTTATGGGAGGTCTTTCGTCAGAGAGGGAGGTGTCTTTAAGAAGTGGAATGGCAATGTTTGATGCCTTAATTGCTGATGGATATGATGCTATTTCTATAGATGCAGATGAACAGCTTTGTATGAAGCTTATCTCCCATGACATTGACATAGCATTACTTGCCCTTCATGGTGGCTTTGGTGAGGATGGTTCAATACAGGGTATGTTGGAAGTTATGGGCATACCGTATACAGGCTCTGGTGTGTTGGCTTCCGGTATTTGTATTGACAAACTTGTGTCAAAGATAATCTTTAAAAATGCCGCACTTACCGTAAGCCCATATGTAGTAGTAGATAGAGATGAGTATTTTACAAAAAAGGATGTTGGGTTTGTACCATTTAACATACCATGGGTTATAAAACCTCACAAGGAAGGTTCAAGTGTTGGGGTTAGTATGGTCAAGCGTAAATCTGAAATAGATAATGCTATAAGCGAGGCTTTTGCTTATGGGCAAAAGACTATTATTGAGCGCTTTATACAGGGTAGGGAAATCCATGTGGGGATTTTATGTGGAAAGGTGCTTGGTATGGTTGAGGTTAGACCCAAAAAAGGATTTTATGATTATGAATCCAAATATACGAGTGGGCTCACTGAATACATATTGCCGCCGCCTGTGGATGATATAACCTATAATAAATTAGCCAAGGAGGCACTTAAGGCGTATGAAGCTACCGATTGTTCGGGTGTATGTAGGGTTGATTTTATTTTATCAGATGAAGACGGTATGCCATATATATTAGAAATTAATACGTTACCTGGTATGACTGAAAACTCTTTAATCCCGAAGATAGCTATGTATGCTGGATATACTTTTTTGAGCCTTATAGAAGAAATGCTTATGGATATGTTAAAGGAAAAAAAATACTCTAATATTTCAGTATAGTAGACGATGACGAACGGTATAGGTAAGAAGATAAAAAAGAAACGACGCTGGCGTTGGTTAATACTGTTTTTTAAAACAGTTGTGGTGTTAGTAATGATGGTAGTAACCTTTGTCGGGGCTTGGATTTTGGCAAATAAGGTGATAGATTCTGATTATTTTTTGGCAAAGAAGTTTTATGTTGAAGGTAATAGTAATCTAACAGCTAATGAGGTAATAACCCTGTTAGGGGCTAAGGATAAAAACATCTTTTGGATGAATAAGAAAGATTTAATTGAAAATTTGATGGCTTCGCCATGGGTTAAAAAGGCATATATAAGAAAAGAGTTGCCGGATACGTTTTATGTTGTTGTATCAGAGACAGTACCGGTAGCGCTAAATCAGCCAGATAAAAAGATTTATTTGATAGATGAAAAGGGTATAAGGCTTCGTGAGGTACGAAATCTGCTGCCGGGGTTGACTGTTATAAAAATAGCCCCAGATAAAAAAAGGGCATATGAAGAGGGCATAAAGCTTGCTTTAGCTATAAGCGATAATAGCAAGATAGACCCAAGTAAGGTTGAAATCAATGGGACGAAACCTGAAGATATTTCAATGAATATAGCAGGCACTATGGTGTTAATTGGTTATAGCGACTATGAAAAGAAACTGATTAATTATTTAAATATAGAAGATGAGATAAGTAAACGAAGTATCTCGGTTGAGTACATAGACGTGCGTTTTGCTAATAGGCTTATTGTTAAGCAGGTGAAGGGGGAATCTTAATAATGGGATTCGATAGATATGTGGTTGGACTTGATGTTGGTTCAACCAAAATAGCGATAGCCATAGCTAAAGTGTCGGATGAGAGCTTGGATGTGATTACCATTGCTACGGTGCCCTCGGCAGGTATAAGAAAAGGGGTTGTTATAGATATGGATGCTGCCTCAGCCTCAATAAGGGAGTGTATTAAAAAGGCACAGGAAGAAGCAGGGATTAATATAAAAGAAGTGTATGTGGCCATTGCTGGTGGACACATAAGCAGTATAAAAAGTAGTGGAGCTGTGGGTATAGCCGATGGTGTTGTCAAGCAAAAGGATATTGATAAGGTGCTTGATACGGCACAAACCGTGTATGTGTCTTTGGATAAGGAAGTACTCCATATTATACCGGAAGAATACGTTGTGGATGGCGAAACGGAAATAATGAAACCCCTCGGTATGAGGGGGATACGGCTTGAAGCAAATGTGCAGATAGTGACTGGTTCGATAAATGCTGTGCAGAATCTCTTGAAGTGTTGCGAGATGGCCGGCTTGGATGTGGTTGAGATAGTGTTAGACCCGCTTGTATCTTCTATGGTTGTTTTAAAGGAAGATGAGAAGGAGTACGGGGTTATACTTGTGGATATTGGGGCGGGAAATACGAAGGTTGCTTATTTTAAGAATAATAACTTTTTGGGTACATCAATAGTGGATGTGGGTGGTAATCAGATAACAAATGACCTTGCTGTTGGGTTGAGGATACCGGTTGTAGAGGCGGAAAGGCTTAAGAAGGCTTATGGGATGAGGACTTTGACAGATGGTAATGATGATGAAGAAATTGAGCTTATTGGAACAAATCGGGTGGAAAAAACCGTCTCACGGTCTCTTATAACTGATATAGCGAAGCCGCGGTGTGAAGAGATTATTGGATTAATTAAGGCGGAGATACAAAAACTGACGGCAACGGTGGCAGTGCCATGTGGGATTGTGTTGACGGGTGGGATTTCGCTTTTATTAGGGTTAGACAGTATGGTTGAAGAGCTCTTAAATGTGCCTGTGCGTTGTGGTGGGCCTGATAGATTGGAAATAACTGATAGGATGAAAAACCCTTCATATGCTACCGTTGTTGGGCTACTATATTACGCAAGAAGGGAGCTTGAGCAAAGCGGGTCATTGGAGAGTTTGCCGGGTAGTTTTTTTGCCATCAAGAGATGGTTTTATGGAATATTTGGAGTGTTCTTTAAAACAAAGACAAGGTGACGGTTACCCTGTACACGTGCTTTAGTATTAAGTTGATGAGACTGACAGAACAATTAAATAACCAGAATAGGTTATGAAGGAGGGAATTGAATGTTTGAATTAGAAGAAGTACACGAAGGAAAGGCAAACATTAAAGTGGTTGGAGTAGGAGGCGCCGGTGGTAATGCGATAAACACGATGATTGCATCTAATATGAAAAATGTTGAATTTATCGCAATAAACACGGATGCCCAGGTGCTGAACAATTCATTGGCTCCTAAAAAGCTCCAAGTAGGCGCCCAGATAACAAAGGGACTTGGCGCTGGAGCAAATCCGCAGGTAGGCAGGGAGTCTGCCCTTGAAGACTGTGAGGCAATTAAAGAGGCCTTAAGTGGTGCTGATATGGTATTCATTACCGCCGGTATGGGAGGTGGTACGGGAACTGGCGCTGCACCTGTGGTGGCGGAAATTGCCAGAAGCATTGATGCCCTTAGTGTGGCTGTAGTAACGAAGCCTTTCTTTTACGAAGGAAAGAAACGCTTAAGTAACGCCAACATGGGTATTAAAGAGTTAACTCAGTACGTTGATACAATAATTATTATACCAAACGATAAGATACAACTGGTTGTTGAAAAGGGTACGTCTCTTTTGAAATCACTTGAAATTGCTAATGATGTTTTAAAAGATGCCGTACAAGGTATTACTGATTTAATGATGGTACCGGGACTTATTAATCTGGATTTTGCTGATGTTAAAACAATTATGCACTACTCCGGTAAGGCAGTAATGGGTATCGGTAAAGGCAAAGGTGAACAAGGGCACATTGAAGGTGCCAAGAAGGCCATTGCTAATCCGTTACTTGAGGAATCCACAATAGATGGTGCCAGAGGGATACTTATTAATATTACAGGCGGTATGGACCTATCGCTTGATTCCGTGCAAGGGGCCGCTGAGTTAATATTTGACTCTGCACATGAGGATGCTGAAATCATTTTTGGTGCTGTGATTGATCCAAACATGGGTGAGGAAGTTAAGGTTACAGTTATAGCTACAGGGTTTGAAGATAGAGTGGAGAAGGCTGCTGAAATTGGTGCTAGATGGAAGCATGATAGAGAAAAGGACCGCATAGTAACCGTAAGAGACACGTCTTCTATATCACGGAGTCTTACTGAAAAGGTATTAAACCGTGTTGGTGTAGACCGTGTAGGCGTGGATAAGGTCATGGCTAGTGGTAGTAGAGGGGGAGGCTCAGAGAGGATACTTGCTAAGTCGCTCTTTGATATATCAAAAGAAGGAGTAATCCCTACAACAGACCTTATGTCCTCCTATGAAGATGAGATGGATATACCGACGTTTATTAGGAACCAAAAACAGAATAAGAAATAAAGGATAAAAAGATAGACACACAAATGAAAATAGGTCTTTTATACCCCCAAAAAGGGCAGAGGAATATACCCCCAATATATCCTCTGCCTCCTTCCCTATCCTCGTCGGCCGTTGGGGCTGATAAGGATGCGCACTACAACTGCGCCCATTTTCATTTGTGGATAACCCGTTACAGTTTTTCACAACCCGTTGGTGGGGCTACACCAACGGGTTTTTGCAGATACAACATTTACCCCCCAAAAGCAGAGGGCTTACACCCCCCAATAAGTCCTCTGCTCCCTCCTTAACTGCTATGCTCAGTTAGGACACAGACGGCCACTTATTGGCTAAATAGCATTTAAGCAGCTTTTTATATTTTTTATTTTACTTATAGCTGCTAACACCACTCTTACGTGTATAATACTCTAAAATGAGAAAAAATTTCAAACAGGCAAAAAAAAATTTTTTTCTACTTCAAGAAGAAACCGGCACCGTCTTCAAAGACCATGGGGGAAAGTTAAGGATTTGTTTGATTTATCCAAATACATACTACACGGGGATGTCTAATCTTGGGTTTAGACTTGTTTATTATTACCTGAATTTACGGGCTGATGTAGTTTGTGAGAGGGCTTTTTTGCCTGATGGTGTTTTCAAACACAGTGATGATATTGATAATTGTGCCCTGCTTTCACTGGAATCACAAAGACCGCTTTCGTATTTCGATATCCTTGCCTTTAGCGTGTCCTTTGAAAATGATTACCCAAATATAGTAAAAATATTGAATATGGCAGGTGTGCCACCTCGCACCAGTAATAGAAACACCTCGCACTACCCAATTGTGATTATGGGCGGGGTTTGTGCATTTATGAACCCAGAACCCGTCTGTGAGTTTTTTGATGTTGTGTGTCTTGGTGAGGCGGAGGTTTTATTAGATATTTTTATAGATACTTATTTAGCCTCAGATGACAAAGGTGAATTTTTACATAGCCTATCTCAAAAAGACGGCTTTTATATACCAGCACTTTTTAGTATAGAATATGATAACTATGGGACAATAAAAAGACGGCTTAACTATGGTGAGAAAATTCAAATTAAGAAATTAACTGCTGACAATTTAAACACCTGTGGGGCTTTTAACCAGCTTGTTACGCCACATACGGAGTTTGCTGATATGCACTTAATAGAGCTTATGCGTGGCTGTCAGTGGCGATGTAGGTTTTGTGCTGTTAGTAGCATATACGGTTCTGTCAGAAAAAAAGATAAGGAGTATGTTATAAATGAAATTAACTATGTTAAAACTAAAGGTAAACGCATAGGTCTAATTGCCCCTTCAATGACAGATTATCCAAACATATGCGAGTTATTAGGGCAAGAGGACGTGGATTTTTCAATAACCTCGCTTCGTTCAACCAAAAAGGCTGCTGAACTTATTTCTTTTATTAGAAAAAAAACAAGTATTTCCATAGCCCCCGAAGCTGGCTCTAAACGTTTAAGAGAGGTTATTAAAAAGAACATTTCACATGAAGACATTATAGACACAGCAAGATTAATATTTGATTCCTCTGTAAATACGCTCCGTTTATACTTTATTGTTGGGCTTCCAACTGAAACCACTGAAGATATATACGAGATGATTGCTCTTATAAAGGAGGTTAGAGAGTTATCGAAAAAAGGGGACATCGTTTTAAGCATTAATACCTTTGTGCCAAAACCTTTTACGCCTTTTCAGTGGCACAATATGGAGGATATTTCCGTAGTTAAGGAGCGCCTTAAAATACTAAAACAAGGACTAAAGGGGGTACGAGTTAAGGTATTTCACGATATGCCAAAGTATGCCTATATGCAGGGGCTTTTTTCCCTTGGTGATAGACGTGTAGCGGCCGTGATAGAGGCTTTTGCCTTGTGTGGGGATTGGCTTAGGGCATGTGAGGAGGTAGGGGTTGATTATCAGTTCTATGTATATAGAAAAAAAGACTTCACTGAAGCCTTACCGTGGGATTTTATTGCTAATTCTGTAGAAAAATATAACCTTTGGAATGAGTACGTAAAGATAAAAGACTTAAAAGGATAAAAACAGCAAAAATGAATGTAATACATTAATAAAGCATATAGTTTTATATTATTTTTGTTTCAATAATTATTATAATAATGAAGAGGCTGGGCACCACAGCCTTGAGGCAGAGACGGAAGGGCTTTTAAAGGCAATACTTGAGGACTAATAATAAGGCATAAACAAAGAAGAGCAAAAACAATGGAAAAGATTAAGTTAGAAAATATCATATGTGCAGTACTAAAAAAGTATGATGGGCATATGTATAACAGTACCCTGACAAAATTTATTTATCTGATAGATATTACTAATAGCTATAATACTGGCTGGCAGTTGACAAATGTTAAATGGATAAAGGAAAAGTATGGTCCTTTTTCGTGGGATATTATCCGTACCGTGGAAAAATTTCCAACTCTTTTTAATATTCAATATGATGCAGCAACAAACACGAAACATATTTTTCTAAAAGATAATACTTTGACTATTGATACAGCAATTAGTAATTTAATTAGTGAAATTGCTGCTAAAGTACCAAATCCACATAATGAGATAGATGCTTTTGTTGAGTATATATATAAGACTCCACCTATGTTACATTTATCTTTTGAACGTACATTTGGGCAAGAAATAGACATAGAGGGAATTATGCAAGCAGAACGCTCTATTGATGAAATAGATGAAGAATATTCTAATGAGCCTGATTTTGATGAAGCGTTAGAATATTTAGCTAATAACTAAATTTTATATTATTTTAAAGTGTTTAAAGTTAATCAATAAAATATTTACTGGTAGACACAAAGATTTGGCTTATAAAATAGTTGATATTGCAAAGTCAAACAGTGCTGAAAAGGAAACCAAAATCATGGGGCTTGCTTATTTTCTGAAGAGGCATCTAAAAGAACGATATTAGGGAGATATTAATTTTTGAAACAATATCCAAAAAAAACACTGGTTCTGACGCACAGCCTGTTTGGATTCTATTAGAAAAATATGACAAGTAATTTGGATTAGATATCATTTACTTTGTACTTATAATAAGTTATTGATATTATTAAATATTTTACTAATCCAATGTTGTTTTGGATTAGTAAAAAGATTAGTATGGATTAGTAAATGGTTAATAAAATAAAAAATAAGATTTAGAAGAATATAACAATAATATGTATGAATGATATTACAAAATAAAATATTAAATCTATATATAAAACCATACGTGATGAAAGAGATGGAAAAAATTGAAGGTGTATAAAATTTATAGGACTACCTTAATTTATGGAGGTGTTTGTGGATTTTTGGTTTTTAAGAAGGTATTTTATAGTGTTAACCTTAGTTTTAATTTTAATACCCAGTGTGTCCCATGCCGAGTGGACTGAGTGGGTTACGGATTTGGAGGCTGCATATCGGTTTGATGATAATATAAACCTAACCGATGTGGATAGTGTAAAAAAGGATGAACATATTTTTGTCCCAATAATATCCCTTGGACGATATTATCAAATAACGGATAATATGCGTCTGCGTATAACAGGGGATTTTAGTGGTGCAGTACACCGCAATTACTATATGTTAAATAGCTTTGAATCTGGCGTAACACTTGCTTTATCGCAGAAGTTTGGCATAGGATTTGACATACCTTGGGTACGTATATATGTGAAACCGTCATATTTAGCTGTGCGAGATGCAAACCGTGAGGGGATTTTACTAACTACAGGATTTAAAATTGGTAAGGCTATTAATGAAAGATTAGACATTGCTGTTGGCTATGAGTTTTCATACAGGCAGGGTAATGATGGTGATACTGTTATTATAGATGGCAAGGTGTTTGATAACTCCGTGTTTGACCAAAGCGCCCATAAAGGCACATTTGTGCTTAATTATCAGTTAATGGATAGTCTCTTGGCAAGTGCTGGCTATGAAATCAGATATGGTGATATTGCCTCAACTGTTGGTAAAGGGCGCGTACATGGCTCAGAGGATGAATTTGATGCTATAATTCATGATAATGTTTACGGTATTGATGGGTGGTGGACATATAGAGTGAAGGTTATAACTCATACGCTTTCTTTTGGTTTAAGCTATGCCCTTACAGAACATTCATCTATAAATGCTAATTACTCTCACGTTGATGGATATGATACGAACTTACGGTATGAAAACAATTTAGCCGGCTTTAGCCTGATGTATGCACTATAGATGAGGAGGTAAATAGAATTATGTGCTTACATATTAATAGGTTCTTATTCACTATATTTATACTATTTACGTGTACAAATGTCTATGCAGAAGGCGGCATGATCGTTAAGGTACTAAATGATGATGGTAAACCTGTAGAAAATGCCGTAATAAGTGCAAAACCAATGGATGGGGAAATAATAAAACCTACAACGACCCCACCAACCATCATTGATCAGATAGATAAAACATTCATAGACTATGTAACGCCCGTGATAGTTGGCACAAAAATCAATTTTCCAAATAACGATAAGATACGCCACCATGTTTATTCATTCTCACCTGCCAAAAAATTTGAAATTCCCCTTTATCCACCTGGTAAGGAACCAAATGAGCCTGTTGTTTTTGACAATCCCGGAGTTGTCGTCATTGGCTGTAACATTCATGACTGGATGAAGGCATACATTTATGTACTTGATACCCCTTATTTTGCAAAGACTAAAACTGACGGAATAGCTGTAATTCAAGGTGTACCGGTAGGTAAGTATAAAGTGGAAGTGTGGCATCCACATTTAAAGAAATCACAAGAGGTAATGTCTCATGTGGTTGACCTTGTAAAGGGTAAGGACGGCAGCGTTAGTTTTGATATAAAAGTGGTAGATGAATTAAAAAAAAGAAGGGCACCTAACTCGTTTGGAGGGGATAACTACCGTTAGACTCTATGTGTTATTTTAGAAGTTTTAAAGGCCGCTTGGTATTTTATTTTTTTGTATTAGTAGCAATAGTGCAAGTGGCATCGTTTTTTTTTATAGACAGTGTAAGTAGACATATAGCAAGCCAGTCCATAGCAGAAGACCTCGAAGTTGGCGCTCGTGTGTTTGATAGAGTCATGGAAGGGCGAAAAAAACAGCTTTATGACAGCACATTTTTGTTAACCATGGATTATGCCTTTAAAAACTCCATTGTGGGGTCAGATACAGAAACACTTAACTCAATAGTAATGAATTTTAAAGCTCGTATCAATGCTGATATTGCTGCTTTAATTTCACTGGATAATCAAATAATGAGTGATACCTTAAATCCAGACCTTGTAGGCAAAAAATATTGTTGTCCGGAATTTATAGATATGGTAGATGAGTATGGAGAGGCTTTTTCCATAGTGATGCAGGCTGGAAAATATTATCAGTTAGTTGGTGTACCCATACTTGCCCCAGACCCAATAGCATGGCTTACTGTTGGTTTTCAGATAAACGGCAAGACTGTTAATGATTTAAAAAACTTGGTTCTATCTAATATTACAATATTAAGCCATGGAAAAGATGGAATATGGACAGTTGTGGCTTCAACCTTTTCAGATAACCTATTTGATGAGCTACAAAAAAATAGTAACATAAAAGAGGGTAGGGTGCAAACGGTTGATATAGATGGTGAGGAGTATGTATCACTTTTAAAGCAAGTTGAGGGCAATAACGATTTTACCCTATTTGCCTTACTTCAGCGTTCAATGAGTAATGCCCTTAAGCCATATTATAGGTTTCGTATGATATTAATAGCAATAACTATAACGGCATTGTTGTTTTCTATATTGCTTTCCCTTTGGATTTCAAAAACCGTAACAACCCCTGTGCGTACCTTAGTGGAAGGTGTTGTAAGGGTAGAGTACGGTGATTACGGTCATGAGGTAAATATAAAGCAGCGTGATGAACTGGGAATGCTTGCTGAGGCATTCAACAAGATGATGCGTGGCCTTGAAGAAAAGAAAAAGGTGCATGACCTGTTAGGTAAAGTAGTGTCAGCACCAATTGCCCATGAGCTTTTAAGTAAACAGGTGGAACTTGGCGGTGAGGAACGGGAGGTTACTATCATATTTTCTGATATGCGGAACTTTACAACCCTCAGTGAAAACCGCTCACCTGTGTCTGTACTTAATTTATTAAATGTGTACCTAACACAAATGAGTGATATTGTAGAAAGCTATGGAGGGGTCGTAGATAAATACATAGGCGATGCCGTTATGGCATTATTTGGGGCTCCTTTGGGACATGCAGATGATGTAAACCGGGCATTATATGCTGCCATTGATATGATAAAGGCAAAAGATAAGATTAATATGGATTTTGAAAGACAGGGGTTGCCTAAAATAGATATAGGTATAGGTATTAATACGGATATAGTTGTGGCAGGTAATATGGGGTCAACCAACAGGCTAAACTATACGGTAATTGGTGATGGTGTAAATGTTGCATCGAGACTTGAAGGGCTTACGAAGGAAAAAACATATAATGCTAATATTATAATAAGTGAGGCGGTCTATAAAAAGGCAGATAAAACATTTAAAACTAGATTTTTAGGAGAGGTCTCTATTAAAGGTAAAAAGCAGCTGGTTTCTATATATGCCCTTGATACTTTTATATCATAAGGAAAAAGAGGTATAAAAAACACCACTATTATTTTTTGCAAACCATTTTTATTTTAGTATAGGTATAACCTAATATCATTGGGATAGAGTCCTGCCCATTTTTCTTCTATCTTTTATAATTAATTATTGTCTGAGCAAGTATTTTTTACAGAAAAGAGGTATAATTATTAAAAAGCTGCTAAGAGAAGTTTTATTATGGACAAAAATGTCTATTTTGTAAGACAGATACTTACAATATTGTAATTAATTTTAAGAAACCAGAAGTGGGGGAAAGTTATGTTGCAAAACATTAAGATTAGAACAAAGCTCTACATGCTTGTTGGTTTTATTTTTATTGTATTCATAACGGTAGGTATGATAGGTTTAAATGGGATGAAGAAGACTGTGAGGTTGGCTGAGGATATTTATAATGAAGGTCTTTTGCCGGCAACAAAGCTCTCAGTGATTAATGATTACATGCTGGAAAGTATTAATAATTTACTACTTGCCTCATATCATGATGTAAGGCTTCCTGACAGTAATCTTCATATAGACCAGTCTTTAATGGTACACGTAGATGAAATAGAGAAAAATATTAAAAACACTTCTGAAATGTGGAATGAGTATATGAAGGCTAACTTAAGACCAGAAATACGTGTAATAGCAGAAAAATATTCAGAGGTCATTAGAAAATTTACGGATGAGGGGCTAAAAAATGGTATTGATTTAATTAAAAATGGTAAGTTTTCTGAGTTTAACGTACATAATATAAAAGTAGTACTTCCACTATTTTCTGAGGCAAAAAAGTATAATGATGAGATAATAAAGTTACAACTTGAATTAGCCAAAAAACAAAATGATAATGTAAAGGATACCTATAATGTATCTAATATAATATCTTTAATTATGGTCATTTGTGGTGGAGGCGTGTCCTTATTCTTAGCGTGGTTAACTATAAGTTCAATAATTAAACCGTTAGTTGCCGGTGTGAGTGCTGCTAAAAGATTGTCTGAGGGAGATTTGACTGTTAATATTAATATAGAAAATGAGGATGAGACTGGGCAATTACTTGGTGCTATAAAGGGTATGATAGATAAGTTTAAAGGTGTTTTAATAGAGCTGAAAACCATTTCAGATATTGTTACTTCTATCAGTGGCCAGTTAGGGGAGACATCACAGCAGTTATCCGAAGGGGCTACGCAACAGGCGGCTTCCATAGAGGAAACGTCGTCCATAATGGCGCAAATGTCATCCAATATAAGACAAAATGCAGACAATGCACATAAAACAGAGCAAATAGCAATACAATCATCTGTAGATGCTAAGGAAGGTGGTCAGGTAGTAACAAAGGCTGTAGAGGCTATGAAGCAGATAGCTGAAAAGATTAGTATAATAGAAGAAATAGCACGTCAAACCAATCTATTGGCTTTAAATGCAGCAATAGAAGCGGCAAGAGCGGGGGAGCAGGGTAAGGGGTTTGCCGTAGTTGCCTCGGAGGTTCGCAAGCTTGCTGAAAGGAGTCAGTTGGCAGCATCGGAGATTAGCTCTTTATCTGCCTCAAGTGTTGAGGTTGCTGTAAGTGCTGGACAAGTGCTAAATAAACTGGTACCAGATATACAAAAGACCTCGGAACTTGTACAAGAGATAACTGCTGCTTCAAATGAGCAAACATCAGGTTCTCAACAAATAGATAAGGCTATACATCAACTAGATAGGGTAATCCAGCAAAATGCCTCTGCTGCTGAGGAAATGGCTTCTACGTCTGAGGACTTACAGACGCAGGCTTCTTATCTACAAGAAACCATTTTATTTTTTAAGATAGACAATAATCAACCTGCAAGGGCTCACAATGTAGCACAAACATCTTCTGCCAGCCAGAGGGCAAAGCAACTGCTTCATACACCAAAGGCTTATGGAAAGGAGAAGAATTTTGTAGATTGGTCAGATGATTTTAGCGTGAATATTGAAAAATTTGATACCCAACATAAAAAACTCTTTGATATGGTTAATGAACTCTATAGTGCTATGCGCAAAGGGTTGGCTAAGGATGCCCTTGATGGCATTTTAACAAAACTTGTTGAATATACCGATATGCACTTTAAGGAAGAAGAGATTATGATGGAAAAGCACGGTTATCCGGATTTTCCCAATCATAAGAAGATGCACGAAAACCTTAAACAGCAAGTACTGGCGTTTTATAAAGATTTTAAGCAAGGTAAGGCTACTATCTCCACTCAGATTATGAATTTTCTAAAGGACTGGCTTGCTAATCATATTTTAAAAACAGATACTAAGTATGGGATATATTTAAATAAAAAGGGGATATATTAACAGGTATTTTTTAAGTTATATCAGTATGTAGGTCCTGAGGCAATAGGTTTAGAGGCAGCTTACCAAAAGACATTATAATGACTTTGGAGCGCCTCTTTCTTAATGATATATTGTGGCTTAATGACATATTGTGGAAAAATTTTTATAAATAATAAATATAATTTTTAGTTTATCTTTAAAGATGACTTAAATATGACATCTTTTATACCATGAAAAACACCATTAAGCTTTTCTTGGTTTTCCTTTGATGGGGACATTAGAAGTATAATCATACGCGATAGCGTATAACCAAGCACTGCATAGTAGAAAAGTATCCAGCTAAGCGGGCCGGTTTTAACGTATCTTTTAAAAAAAACGTAATTTGAAATAATCATCATTTTGCTTTTTTTGAAATGTTCTGGCCTCATGCTTGTTGCTTCCATGTGCAAGACCTTTGCTGCTGGATTAAAAATTAGCTTATACTTGTTTGATACCCTATAGGTAAAATCCTTGTCCTCACCAAGGCCGTAGTTTAGGTACGTGTCTGTATCAAAAGTAAATTCGTTAAAAACCTCTTTTCTAAATGAGCTAACCCCACCGGATAGGAAGTCAACACCCGTTATTTTTTTTATTGGAAAAAGTGTTGAGCCAAAATTAGTGCAAAACCCAGAAGGTAACACTTTTCCTTCTTTGCCGGTAACTAAGAAGAACATTTCTAGTATTCTTCTAATGCCGTGTATCATTGTTACAGGTTTTTGATTAGTAATCATACCGCCAACGCCGCCGATTGCACCTGTTTTATCCTCTTTGTATACCTTTAAAGTTTCTTCAATATAACTATCGTAGAGTATTACGTCGTCATCGAAAAAAAATATTATATCACCATGGGAGAGTTTAATCCCCCTGTTTCTGGATTCAGTAAGGCCTGGTTTATCTTTTTTGTAGTATATATAATTAATGTTAGCCTCCTTACATTGACTTGCAAGTGGAAGCTCTTCAAGGTTACCATCGTCAACTACGATTATTTCCGTTGGTCTTACCGTTTGTTTTAATAGTGATTCAATACAATTTTTAAGGTCTACTGGTCTATTATAAGTGGGTATAATTACACTAGTTTTAAACATAATCACCTCTGTTATAAAATTTTTTGAAGGGGGAATATGGAATACATCTTTATACCTTTTATAAAAAAATTCCCCCTCAAAAGGTCTTTGTTGTATTATATTTTCATTATTTTATTTCATAATTAACGGTCTTTACCCAAAGCACTGCCCCAATTTCAACAGGATATTCCTTCCCGTTATGAGAAAGTTGTTTATCATCTTCAAAAAGTGCAGCAAATCCCCACCAGCCGGCCAATGGCATTGCATACGTAAAGACGCCGTTTTGGTCAGATTGAATTTCCTGTGTAACGTGTGAGCCTGTTGGTGCCTTTATACTTTGTTTTTCGTTGTAAAATTCCACCTCTACCTTTGTATAAGGTAAAGGGGTACCGTTTTTCTTAACAATCCCTTGAAACACATTACCACTCCAAAGCCCATATGGTCTCGTTAATGGTACAATTTCACCCTTTAAACCCAATTCCTTATTCCAATCACTATCAAGACCATAGGCATTTATAATGACCTTTGCATAATGCACTATAAATGTCTCTTCGGCAGCCTCCCAGTATGGTTTTGGTTCCAAGTAGAATATATAGTTACCCGGTGACTTTATTGTATAATCAATCTGCCATGTCTTTTTGTTATTTACGGTTTGCTCTTTTAATTTATCCAACAGATTTTGTTTTTCCCTATTAATAACAACGCCAACTGTTTCCGGTTTTTCCATATTCATAAATGCCCACTCAAATGGATGGAAAAAACTTGCCTTTATTATTACATTTTTTGACTCGCCTTGTTCAATAATATCATCAGAGGGAATTAGCCCTAAAAAATGTGCATAGGCCCATTCTGTAAAAAAACATAACACTACCATTAATGTAATAGCAATAAAAAACTTGCTTTTCATTATACAAGCCTCCATGTAAAAAAATAATATGCTCAAAAACCAAAGGTTTTTGGAACTTAACTATTTAATCTCCAATAGCCTTCATGGCTTGAGCCTTCATGGCAGGTATGTACTCACAAATGAGTACTAAGTAAAATAATTATTTATCAGTTAAGATTATAAAAATGCTATTAATTATGTCAAGTGGAAAAGGAGGACACCTTAAAAGTAATGCATTCGGTATTTTCTGTGATTATTTTTAAATTTTTGTAAATCATTACTCATATAAAGAGGTAGTTCCACTCTTTTTTATAATTTTAAGTTAAAATCATAATAACTCTTCTCTAAGTAGTTAAATTTTATTATTTATAAATATCATTTCTATAGCCTATTTTGTGAACAAAGACAATGAGTATTGTATTTTCTTTAAGACTAAAAATAATTCGTATTTTTCTTGTTCTTATTCTATAATATCCTTTAAATTTTCCTTTTAAGCACTTTAAATTTATATTGCTATCTTCAATCTTAAGAAGTTTTTTAACTGCTGAAATAACTATATACCTTAGCTTTTCTATGGGTAGAATAGACTTATTATTATTGAGGAATTTAATCGCATTATCAGAATATTTAATATCTATTTTCATATTTCAACAGTTTCTTCGTAAGCCACTATATGACAATCAAGATTTTTTAATAATTCTTCAATTTCTTGTTGCTCTTCTTCAGAAACAAAATGGATATGCCACTTATCTATTGCTTCCTCTTCAGACTCTGGTACCTCTATTGTAAACTCAATATCTTCGGGGATATTCGCTTTTTCTATAAGCTCTAAACTTCCCTTAGAGAATTTTACTTTAACGGTTTTCATTTGTTCTCCTTGTATATATTTAGTTCTTTAAAAATATATTATAACCTAACTAACCTCCAGTTAGTATGAAGATTTTCTTTAGCGTATTTAAGCGCCTCATCTTTTTTCTCAAAGACTTTGGGTTTTCCGTTATTGTCTAATACTACTGCCAACTTTGGTTTCCCTTATAACTTTACCTCCTTTAGTGAGTCTGAATAAAGATAAGAGGAATAACTGAATAGATTGCAGTCCAAAAGTTTTAGGAAGTGCGCCTACGCACCTTTTGTCTAAAAGGGTTTTCCCCCGCTCTTCTAATATTCTAATATTCTAATCTTCTAATTTTTTTTCTTTTTTTTTTCTTTTTGATATAATCTAAATACTATACTTAAATATTATAGACTGGAGAATTAGTATATTAACTCAAATGCCTGAAAAGTCCCTTTTAGACTACTGGATTATACTTTATAGAAAAAAATACACCATAGGGTGTCTAATTTTAGTATCCATCATAACTAGTGTAGTGCTTAGTAAGACGATAGAGCCTGTTTATGAAGCAAAGTCATCATTTTACATACCGGAAACCTCGCAGGCGCTGCCGTATTTGACAGACAAAACGGTGGAGGAGTTAAAACGTAAGCCCCTTATGCCACAGCCCAAGGAAGAAACGTATAGCTCGTATATGGGGGTTTTAAAAAGTAAAAAGATTGCTGAATATGTTCAAAAGGAATACCCTACAAAAAAAATCAATAAGCTGATGCTTTCAGATGTGGACTTTGATCTAACAAATGAATACTTTATAAATGTATACAGCAGGGACAAAGACCCACAGCTTGCAGCAAATGTAGCAAATGCCTATGTTAAGTATATAAATGTCTTTTTACAAGAAACGTCCCTTGAAAATCTAAAAAGAGACAGTGCTGCTATTAAAGCAAAGATGGAAGACACCAAGGTATACCTATCAAACATCGAAAAATCCGTTAGCGACATCCTTGCTAAGAATAATATAGCCTCTGTTGATGAAGAGATTAAGCGACTAACTGAGCAACGGGTGTTTTTTATCAATCAGCTTGAAACAAAGAATGTATTGTTAAATGAAAATAAGAAAAGACTTAATGAACTGTATAATGAATTAAAAAAAGAGGGGCTATTGTTTTCCAAACAAAACGCTACCCTTACAAATCCGTTAATAGAACATTTGCAGATGAAGTTGTCTGAGGTGTCTGCACAAATTATGGCGGGCTCCGTTGTGTATACCAAAAAACATCCAGAGCTTATGAAGCTACAAAGCCAATACGATCAGTTGTCCGAATCCTTGAGAAATGAAACTAATAATCTTATTGCTTCACAAATAAAGCCATCCACTACGTTTTATGAAAGGCTGCGTCAAGACCTTATAAATCTGGCCATTGAAAAAAGCTCAAATGAGGCCTCTGTTGCCGGCTATAAGATTGCCGTTGAAAATGCCGATGAGAAACTAAATAGGCTACCTGCTATTAAAACGCGGCTGGATATGCTATATAATGATGCAGAAAAATATAAAAAGCGGGTTGAACAACTGGAGCTAAGCTATGAAGAGACAATTATGCAGATGAACAGGGATGTGCAATTTGTAGTGCTTGTGGATAGGGCGGAGGTACCTAAAAAACAGATATTTCCAGTGCTTTGGTTAAATGCAGTTGTTGCACTTATGGTAGGGGTTATAGTAAGCATTGTTTATGTCTTTTTTGTTGATTACATTGAATCAGCTGGTAGTATTCGAACAAGGAAACTCCTACAGGAGTTGCTTAATATTAATAAATGAACTATGACATTAAAAAGGTCAAAGTTACCGTTAGTAATATTTTAAGGCAGCAACTTACAGATGAGCTTACAATTGCGGAGGTAAATGACGGACTAACAGGCCAAAGTGTGGAGAAATTTAGAAGGGATAAATTTATAAAAAACCTTATTAAGACATATTTAAATCTGCTTGGCATAATATCAATTGGTGTAGGCACGGGGCTTTTAGCGGTTATGTTTTCCTATATAGTGTTTGTTATGTTAATGCACATTGAGTTTTAAGGATAGGTTATCATTGAAAGAGGATAAAACTAAAGAAGCTATTTTTATATTACAAGTAAAGGAATATAAAACAAAGCTTAGACAAACATTAAAAGAGGAGCTTGTTAAAGAAAGGGCGGAAAGGCATGCAAGAGGTGAGATATTTTGTTATAATACTTGGATCCCAAGAGAAAAAATACAGTTTATACGAAAGAGGCTTTTTTTAAAAGGCATGGCTATTTTTTTTGAGTTGCATGTATTGTTTTTTTTAGTTATGTTTATAATTTATGTTATATGGAATATATTTAAGAGGTTTATATTGATATAATAGCGCGATTTTTAGCTGCTAATTCCCTTCTTTTTACAAGCACTATACCTTGAATAAAGGCCATATATAGCCAAAGTATAATGTCAATGTGTCCTGCATGGGTTTGAAATACGATTAAAAGACAAATCATACTCATGAAAAGCCCTCTAAAAAGGGCTTTTTCGCGTGGGCGTGAGGCATTTGTATTTAACCAAATCAGATTAGCAAAGGTATATATGAAAAGCATAGCGTACACAGTTAATCCAAAGATACCGATTTCAACTGCTGTTAATATAAAGGCATTGTGGCTTGGCCAGTTATTAATGCTTGCCGTGTACTTACTCCCATCTGTTATGCCAGTGCCAGTGAAAAAATATTGGTTTATAAACCCTAAAATCCCCTCCTTATTTAAAATAACTCGTATCCTAAGCTCACCGTAAGATAGTTCTGATAGTATTGCATTATAAATATCATCAACCAAGCCGTATGAGATCACTACAACAATTAGTACTAAAGAAAATGTAAACCCATGGATTATCAAATTAGGCCACCTGACAAAAAATGAAAATAGCAGGGTTATAGAAAGAGCTAACATAGAATCTTTAGAAAATGTCAAAAAAAGAGCACCACTCATTATAATTAAAGCGCTGACAACTGATTTTTTAAACTTTTTAATATACCGCGGCATATAAAATATAAAGTTTACCACTATTAGTATATTAGTAATAAGCAGGAATGCAAGTGTTTTGTAGCTTCCAACAAAGGCAGGCACACGCAGTGCCCGTCCAAAGGGTGTGTCTTCAAACATCAACTTAAGCTGTCGTGGGTCGTACTTACCGATGACAACTGCCCTTGTTGTCATATAGATAAGTTCCTGTATGATTGCAATACCTGCTGAAATAGTGGTTGATATTAAGAGCATTTTTATAAAAAAATATGTAAGATTTTTTTTATATACCAAATTAGAAAAAACAAATGACATTAGCGTGTATTTTAAGATTGTGTTTAGCCTAACAAAAAGTAAAACGTTATGGATTACGCAAAGTAGTATGGTTGCTATCATGAGTAAATTCAACATATCTAGTAAACTAATTATAACCTTCTCTTCCTTCGTTAGCGCTTGAAATACAAAAAGTAAAAATATAATGCCAGTGGCTAAATCACCTCCGTCAATATGACCAGCTACTTCCGTAAGTGAGAGGGTGTTGAAGCTAATAAAGAATATAAGTAAGAAAGCCTTCTCAGGGAATAAAGCGATTTTTTTAACAATGGGTTTAACTATACCTGCGAATAACACAAAGAGTAGCAACAGAAACGTTGTTAAAAAATATGGATAAACCACAATGTGATGGTTATTTATTAAAGATGTGTTTAAAAAATCAAGTGTGTAAGCTGTAACGTAAGGGTCTACAATTATAGTAAATCCTATGAGAAAGCCAATAAATAAAATCAACAAATATGGAGCTACTCTTTGCTTAGCATTATAAGCCATACGGAATTAGCTGAAAGTTGTATATCCATATTATGAAATCTCTCGGAAAGTTCTCCGGTGGATTCCTTTAGTGAGCCATCGAAGGATATTTCCTCTTTAGTGTTAATACTGTCAAGGGCTGTATAATAGTAAGTAGAGTAGATATTTTTATACTTTCGTATAGCACGTATTAAATCCGACTCTATGCTTGCGGGGAATACTTGTTCGGTACTTTCTAACTCATTATTAATTAGTTTTTTAATACATTGACTAATCCCCTCTTTATCTATGCACTGGTTAACAATGCCCCTGATAGTTTGGAGTTGGCTATTTGTGTAGCCGAGACTTTTAAGTAGTTCAAAGGCCGCGTCTACGCCCTTAACAGCAGCCGTATTTTGTATCTTAACTATTCCCTCATCAACATCTCCACCAATACCACAAGGAACGTCTGTTGAGGTGGTATCAGCAGTTTGTTTATTTACACTGCAGGAGTTACTATTGGATTTATTAATAGAATAGCGCTTTACTGTAATTTTACCGTCAAAGGGCAAATTGATAAATTTTATTTTTATGTTTTGTGCCTCGTCATTAGAGCTACCTTTGGTGCTTTGCAATATAGTAGTTATTTTATCAACCTTACTACTATCAATGAGCTCCAATTTTGCGGTATGTTTTAGTGCGCATGTAGAAAAATCCTGTCCATCTTTAGAGCAATTGTGAAGTGCCTCTAAAAACTCTATAGCATCATGTTTTTTTCTATCAACCACCTTTTCAATGATTTTACTCTTGCAGTCCCTTATGACTTCCTTTGGTATACGACGGTCTTTTTTTTCTTTACGTACACAAGACTTAATACTACTTACCTCCTGTTGTACCAAATCAAGCTCCGTCTCAACTTGGCTTAATTTATTTTTATTAAGCCTATCTGTATCAGTTGGCATAAACTTAGATAGCAAAAGTAAAACGCTCTTATCATCCTTACTAATGGAGGCAAATGCCGCTATATTTCTGTCCTCCGGGATAGTTAAATGCAAAAGTTTATAATTACCCTTTTTTGATTTTCCAGTAAATAGGCTAAGTGCCCTAAGGGCGTTATATGATGGTTTAATTATCCCACCGCCAACGTCTCCACCGCGGGTAAACAAACTCCAATCGCCTATAAATGTTGCATTATTTCTTTCTTGTGCTATCTCTTTTTCTAAGGATGTGTCTGTTATATCGAAATCATGACCATGCCAATCAATACCAGCCTTCCACATATAATATATTGAGGAGATTATGTAAGCTGCATTTTCAGTAGTATCGAGATAATCGGCTGGATAGTTATCGCTCCAGTATGTCCAGTCGGAAGGATAAAGATAGACGTTACCAACGCCGTTAGCCTTAAGCCACTGCCGTATGGTTTTAGACTGGGTTACAAATCCAGAAGGTGGAAAACCAAAGGAATGCCAATTTATAAAATCAATGGGCAGTGCATTTTTAGCTACATATTCAATAAAGCGCTTAGTCAAAGTGTCTCCTTCCAGATTAGCCCATCCCCCTACGTTGTTGCATAACTCTTTAACAGGGGTAGTGTAGCCATCGTAATTGCACTCCACCTTTTTGCCCAAATAATCCCAAGAGCCGATACCTCCCACTACTACATTGGCATCAACAGCCTTAATGGCGCTTGCTGTAGTTTTGTAGTAAAGAAAAAACTCCTCCTCACTGCCAAGCCAATCTCTGTTTGGCTCATGACCAACATAAAAACCGAGCCTCTTGATACCAAGCCCTTTTAAGTACTCAACGGTGTACTTCACTACCTCCGCCCACAGCTCATAGTCCTTAGGCGGTGAGCAGGACTGAACGTCAAAGAAATTCGATTGCTCAGTAACTTGAGTAAAATCCCCACTACGAGAGGAAATCCAACTGGGCATAGGACACGGATCGTATCCAACAATGACTAAAGGGTCATAGGTTTTTACGCGTTCAATGAAATTAGTAGCTATTGGCGTACTAAAATATTCCTTAATTTTTATTTTAAAGTCATCCGAATTTGTAGTTTGCCGCAAAAAAGGCATTGTCAACTGAATAATAGCCGGCTCATTTTCCTTGAAAAACTTATTGACTATATAAGGCGCTGTCTTTCTTTGGTCAAGGTTTGAAATCCAAATGTTAGCACTTAAAACGTCACTAAACTCCTCAGTATTTGCAGAGGCATCTACAACCACCTCCAACTCACTAGCAATTGAGCTATTAAGAGCCAATCCGCATGAAAATAACACTATCAAAATATAATATCTAAGGTTCATTTATTGTTTCCTCTTTTTTGCTATATATACGTAGAGTATAAAAAAATACAATATGAATTTGCAACTAGTTAAAAAGGTAGTTCTGAATGGATAGTGGTCATATAATATTTATACATGTCTGTCATTGAGGCTGTGTCGCAATTAAAAGTTGGCGTTCAAAGTGGAGGGAAATATTTATAAATCGGATAAATAATGTAAGTTATTCTTAAAATAACGTTACCTATTGGTGCAAAGTGGAGGAAAGTTGAAAATTATTTTGTTGAATCTTTTTGCCAACTTAAAAAACTTGCTCATCGGACTATTAGTTCATTGTATTACCAAGTAATGTTGCACTTAATTGACAATTATGTGTGTAAATGCAATTTTATTGTATAAATAGAATAAATTCTAATATAAAGGTTATTTATATATATCCTTCCTCTTGCCAATTGATAGAATATTAACTACATTATATTCAATGATATAAATAATTCTAAAATCTCCTACCCTTAGGCTATACTGTCCTTTGTGCTGTCCTTATTAATGCTTTTCAATATTTATACGGATTATCGTAAAGTTTATTTATAGAGTTAAGTATTTCAATTGCTTGTTTGGCATCAACTTGTTTTAAGTCTCTAAAGGCAGCGGCTAACCATTTAACTTGATAGCCCATATTCTTTTAAAACATCTTCGTGTGGTATTAGTTCACTATTTTTTAAATCTTTCATTCTTTTATCTATTTCAGCTTCAAACTCGGGCTTAAGCTCAAGATTATCTTCAATTAAATCTAAAATTATTTCTTTTAGCTCTCTAACTGTCAACTCAACTATCTTTTTTTCATCTAAAGATGCAATTGACATATTCTTACTTTTCCTTAACTAAATTCTTTATATATACCCTTTTTGTATAATAACATATATACTTAATTTAAACATCTTTATTCTTGTTATTGTTTAGGTACTGAAATAGCATTTTCCGCTCTTTTTCAGTTGTTAAGGTAACATAACGCCCCGCTTTGATGTCATTTTCACTTTGTCTTACAGCGTCAATAAGTTTATTACTTATCATCTCCTCTGGTGGCATCTCCTCTTCAACTTTAATATCCAAAGAATGTCTTTAACTGGTGTTTCATAAAATAATTGACACACAGGTATTAAAAACAATAAAATACTAATATCTATGGGAAATGTAAAACAAATAATAGCCATAAGCGTTGTGGTGCTATTACTTCTAAGCATATCGGTTTGTGCTGCGCATATGCGTGAAACGGGCGCTAATATTAAAAAAAGCGATATATCCTTTAAAACCCAAGATGGAGTTACTATTCATGGTACTTACGGAAGGCCGGCGCACGGAATAAAGACTAGGCTTTCGGCTGTTTTACTTATACACCAGTATGATTCAAACCGCAGTGAGTGGGATGCCTTTTTTAATTATCTTGTGCAAGAGGGGTTTGCCGTGTTATCTTATGATGTACGTGGGCATGGGCACTCGGACAAGGTAGAAGATATGGAAGCACTCTTAACGGCACCTGATAAGGCCCCACAAGACCTATATGCTGCTATTCGATGGCTAAAGGGTAGGGAGGAGGTCTCACCACAAAGGATAGCCGTTATTGGGGCTTCAATGGGAGGTAATTTGGCGTGTTTGGTTAGTGGGCTTCAAGATAAACCGATAAAGACGGCTGTTGTTATTTCTGCAAAAACTTCATCTGTTAAGAGTTTAAGTGTAAAGGCAGAGAATTTTAAGATGAGCTCGGTGTTTTATATAGCAGGGGCTAAGGATGAAGAGCGTGCCCTTTATGCGCGTGAGCTTGCTGATATGACAGCTGCACCGGTTGATATTAAAATCTACGAAAACTCCAGTGCTCATGGTGTGCAGTTAATAAATGAAAATCCAGACCTTAATGGTTTGATCCTTTCTTGGTTAAAAAAGACTTTATAACTAAAAGTACAAAAAAACATTTTTTTTAAGGTGAAGGAATTATGGCGAAGATAGACGCATTTTTTAAGCTTATGAACGAACAGGGGGCCTCTGACCTTCATATGGTATCCGGTTCACAACCGATTTTGCGTATAAGGGGTGAAATGGAGCGCATCAAGTACAAGGAACTTGAAAATGATGAGCTAAAGTCCATGCTGTATGAAATAGCGCCAGAGGACAAGGTTAAGGTCTTTGAAGAAACAGGGGATGTTGACTTTGCCTACGAAATACCAGGCCTTGCACGTTACAGGGCTAATTTCTTTCAACAAAAATGGGGGGTTGGCGCTGTCTTTAGAGAAATCCCAAGTAGAATACTAACCGTGGATGAATTAGGGCTTCCGCAGGTGTGTAAGAAGTTTGCAATGTTGCAAAAAGGGCTTTTGCTTGTTACTGGCCCAACAGGTAGTGGTAAATCCACAACCCTTGCTGCAATAGTTGATTATGCAAACAAAAACCGCAAAGACCACATCCTAACCATCGAGGACCCCATCGAGTTTGTTCACAAAAGCCAAAGCTGTGTTGTTAATCATCGCGAGGTGGGGCTTCATACTAAAGGTTTTGGTGCAGCCCTAAGAGGTGCACTTCGTGAGGACCCGGACATCATACTTGTTGGTGAAATGAGAGACCTTGAGACAATACAATTGGCTTTAGAGGCTGCATCCACAGGTCATCTTGTCTTTGGCACATTGCACACGCAAAGTGCTACGAAAACGGTTGACAGGGTTGTTGACGTATTTCCAGCAAATCAGCAAGCACAGATACGTACTACTTTGTCGGAAGCGCTTAAAGGGGTGGTTGCGCAAAACCTTTTCAAACGGATTGATAAAAAGGGACGTTGTGCCGCTCTGGAGGTTATGGTTGTAACCTATGCTGCAAGTAACCTAATTAGGGAGGCTAAGACGCCACAGCTTACATCTGTTATGCAAACCGGTAGGAAACTTGGCATGCAGACTCTTGATGATGCAATTATTGAGCTATTAAATAAGAAGTGGATAAGTCCAGAGGAGGCTTACGATAAGTCAATTGACAAGAAACGCTTTGTGCCGTATCTATCGTCGCCACCACCGGAGTTTTAGAAATTTAAAAACTTAAAGATTAATAAAGGGTAAATTACAATGAGAAAGGCTGAAGTAGACTATATACTATCAACGATGCTTGAAAGCGCTAGTAACGTGTCAGATTTAAATCTTACGGTGGGTAAGCCAGCACAGGTGGAATCCTCCGGCGTGCTTAAGGCTGTTGAATTTGACGAGCCACCGATTAAAAATCTGACACCCTTTCAAACGGAAATCTTTGCACTAAATCTTATAGGATCAGACAGACGGCTTATAGATGACCTGTTACGAAAGGGCTCGTGCGATTTATCATATGGGCTGCCCGGTAAGGCGCGCTTTAGGGTAAACGTGTTTTCCCAACGGGCAACATACTCTATTGTGCTTAGAAAACTTGAGTCAAGAATCCCCACACTTGCGGATTTAAAGGTACCAAAGGTACTTGCCCAAATATCTGAAGAAAAAAACGGTCTTGTACTTGTTACCGGTGCAACCGGTAGCGGTAAATCCTCGACACTTGCTGCTGTTTTAAATATAATAAATGAGACCAAACCAGTGCACGTGGTAACGTTAGAAGACCCGGTTGAATTTGTCCATCCACATAAGTTAGCTACGTTTAATCAACGAGAGCTTGGTATAGATTTTGATGTATTTTCAAATGGTTTGCGGGCAGCACTAAGGCAGGCACCAAAGGTTGTGCTGGTTGGAGAAATGAGAGACCGCGAGACCGTTGAAATAGGCCTAACAGCAGCGGAAACAGGCCATCTGGTGCTTTCTACACTGCATACCATAGATGCTGGTCAAACCATTAGCAGGATTATTGGTATGTTTGATAAAGATGAAGAAGAGCTCATACGTATACGCTTGGCTGATACTGTTCGGTGGATTGTTAGCCAAAGGTTGTTACCGAAGGTTGGCGGTGGGCGCTGCGCTGCTATTGAGATTATGAAGACCAATATACGTGTAAAAGATAGCATTTTGCACGGGGAGTCGGAAGGTAAGACGTTTTATGAAATACTTGATGCTGGTGAGCCCTATGGCATGCAAACCTTTGATAAGTCTATTTTAAATCTCTATAAGGCAGGTCTTATTAAAGAAGAAACCGCACTAGCGTATTCATCAAGAAAGGCTATTGTTGGTCGTGGAATTGACATGATTAAAAGCTCAAAAGGTGAAAAGACTACAGATATTGATGGATTGAGTATTGATAAAGAGTATGCTAAAAAGATGAAACAAATCAAAAAATAATATTTTACTATTAATTAGGAACGGTTCTATGGAAAAGACATCGGTTAACGGTTATATAGAAGATTTACCAAATGCCCTTATCTGTGAAGATAGGCAGGATATGAGAAATCTGATAATGTACTCGCTTGAGGAACTTAAGTATAACGTTTTTATTGCAAATAATGTTGAAGAGGCTATGGAGAATTTTAAGTATAACAATATAAAGCTTGTCGTATTGAATGAAAACTATGCTGGTGGTACGTATGAAAATAATGAAATATTGGAATACTTAAAGTTTATGTCCATACATGAAAGAAGAAATATCTTTCTTGTGTTAACTGGCAAGAGTTTTGAATCCCTTGATAATATGCAGGCATTTGCAAACAGTGTAAACGTTATTATTAACGATAAGGATTTTGGTAATTTAACTAAGATATTAAAACGCTCAATAGCAGATAACGATAACTTCTATAAGGTGTTTAAGGACGTTATGAAGAAAGAGGGTAAGGCTTAATTTAAGAGAGGTAAGGCTTTATTGATGTTGATAGGGACAGAAGGTGCAGAGTTTGTACATGGTGGTAATATATATGAAGTTGCTAAGCAGTTGAAACTGCCTGAGCGCAAGATTATAGATTTCAGCGTATCAATAAATCCCCTTGGCGTATCAAAAAAGATAAAATCGGAGCTTAGGAAAAACCTCAAGTTTCTAAATGCCTATCCAGATACTGAGTGTAGGCGTTTAAGAAGGCTTGTAGCATTGCAACAAGGCATATCAGAGGATAATATTATGGTTGGTAACGGTTCAACAGAGCTTATATACCTTATAATGAAGGTAGTTAAGCCGTCTTTAATATTGCTACTGGCACCAACATTTTCAGAGTACGAAAGGGCAGCTAAAATCGAGGGGGTGCGGGAAATACGATATGTTTTTTTACAAGAAAAAGAGGTCTTCAAAATAGATGTTCAAAGGTACATGGAAGCGATGGAGGGCTGCGAGGTTGCGTTTTTGTGCAATCCAAATAGTCCGACAGCCTCTTATTTGGAAAAAGATGAGGTACTGCAAATAGCAAAACGAGCTGCTGAGGTTAATTGTCTTTTAGTAGTGGATGAGGCTTTTGTGGATTTTTTGCCTTACATAAGCGTACAAAAAGAGGTAGAGGCTAACCCTAATTTGCTGGTGTTGTATTCAATGACCAAGTTTTATGCACTAAGCGGCCTTCGGCTTGGACTATTGTTTTTTCATAAACGCCTTTCAACTGATTTTCGTATGTACAAAGAACCGTGGACAGTAAACCTACTTGCTCAAAAGGCCGGTGCTATTGCCCTTAAGGATAAAGAATATGTAAGGCGTACATTTTTGTTTTTAAAAGCCGAAAAACAATACGTAGAAAAAAAACTTAGGCAGTTGAATATTCATTACTATCCATCAAAGATAAATTTTTACCTGCTAAGGCATGATAATGCAAATGTGCTATACAATTCATTGAAAAAAACTGGTATACTAATACGTGATTGCTCGAATTATTATGGGCTTGATGAAAATTTTTTAAGAATCGGTATAAGTGGAAGAAGGCAAAACGCTGTTCTTTTTAGAACAATAGCCGCTATGAAGACAAAAACTATATTTTAATAAAAATTTAATAGATAATAAATATTGATTGACAAGAGTTATTATAATATCTTAAGCTTAATGAAGATGTATGTGTGAATTTATGAAAGATAGGGAGAGGCGACAATGCCTACGCTAGAGGAATTAAGAAGACAAATATTATTTGATGGCCTAAGTGATGAAGAGTTGAGTAAACTCGTGGGCGTTCTTGAGGAAAGAGTGTATAAAGAAGGGGAGATGATATTTAGCGAAGGCGACGATACTTCTGGTCTTTATATGGTGAGAAGTGGTGAGGTGGAGCTAACGAGGAGTCTTCCTATTGACCTTAAGACAAAGATGTTAATAACAGTAAGAAATGTTCATAATTGTTGTGAAATAAGAAAAACACCTCGCGGCTGGAAACAAGTGCTTTCTAATTTAATAGAAGGCCAATTTTTTGGCGAATTTTCAGTAACTGAAGGTAGGACCAAACATAGTACTAATGCTGAGGCTTTAGAAAATACTGGAGTCTTACTTTTAAGAAAAGAGACGTTTTTTGAAATAGAAAAAAGCGAACCTAAAACTACCCTGAAAATGCACAAAAATATAGCTCGTATTACCTCAAAGAGTATACGGTTAATAGATAGGCAGCTTTTAAAGCTCATTATGGGTATTTAGGCAGGGGGGAAGATGCCTTCAGTAGATGATTTAAAGAAACAATCCTTATTGGAGTGGTTAGTAGATGAAGAGCTGGAGTTTGTCGCCAACAAATTAGAAACTAAGACTTATAAAGCGAAAGATTCTATCTTCAAAGAACAAGAAGAAACCAAAGGCATATATATGATAAATAAAGGCAAGGTAGAAATCAAAAGACGACTTCAACTTGATACAAAGACGAAGATGCTTATTATGCTTAGAAATATCTCATCAAATGAAATAAAACACACGGCTGCTGGATGGGAACATGTGTTTTCTAATTTGGAGGCGGGTATTTTCTTTGGTGAATTATCGGTTGTCGAAGGCAGAAAAAATCACAGCGCTGAAGCTGTTGCTTTAGAAGATACGGAGCTCTTTATAATGTCAAAGGGGGTTTTTGCTGAGCTTGAAACAGAAAGCACTATTATATTGGCTAAGCTTATGAAATCAATAGCCAAATCCGCATCGTCAAACCTCAGGCAATTAAATAAGCGTGTTTTAAAAGCACTAATTGGTAATTAAAATAGAAACAATCGGTAGCGCATTTCAATATTAATAGGTACAAAATTAAGGGCGAACACATAGGTTCGCCCCTACAAAAATACATGTATCTCTTAACTTAACGGTATTGTAGCATTAGCTTACTGCCAAATGGGGCTCACGCAGGGAGTGTAATTCATACCCTTACCAATATCCTTTATTTATGCAGATAACCAATTTACAAGGAGTATTGTAATTCCAATTGTATTCCAATGACCACCCAAATCTAAAGTATAGTACAAATAGTGTTCACTAGTAACACCAGCAATATCACACTTGCCATCACCATTATAGTCACCAACCAAAATATGTATCAAATCCCCAGGTATATTTACCCAACTGCCACCTAAATCAGTTGTGTAAAATATATGATTAGTCTTATCTATACCGACAATATCATCTTTTCCATCCAAATTTATATCACAACTAGCAACATCTACTAAATTTCCGGGGACTTTTTGCCAATTGATAAAATCAAGCGTATAAAATATCTCTCCATCACCCTTAACACCAAATAGTTCATCCTTGCCATCACCGTTAATGTCTCCGCCACTTACACTTTGAAATAAAATGTCTAACGGTTGCCAATGCTGCCCAAGATCGGTTGAATAGTGTGTATGGGAGTCATTCATGTTTCCTATTATATCATCCTTTCCGTCTCCGTTAAGGTCTGCAGTTACTACACTTTTAAGTTGACCAGCAATAAGCTGCCACTTCTTGCCCAAATCATATGAGATGTAAACCTTATTGTTTATATCAATACCAATTAAATCTGCTTTATTATCCCTATTGAGGTCTCCATGCCCTATCTGTACCATATTTGCAGCCACGTAGTTCCATGCCTCAAGGTTTACAGAGTAATAAAATTCACCGGCAGGGTTTACACCGATTAAATCGGTCTTACCATCCCTATTGATGTCCCCATCTACAGGTTTTCTTTTTGATGTATAGTATTTTACGTAATTAACAATATTTTCTATATCATCATCCTTTTTTAATATATAGGAAAATTTAGTATAAGAGGAATCCCCAATATATTGTCTGGAATAAATATCCCCTCCTATATTTAATATATCAAAAATATTTTGCTTTTTATCAAACTGTTTAATACTTGCAGAAAATTCCTGACCTGGCGTAATGGCACCAAGCATTAGAAATATTAGCAGCAATCTACTTTCAAAGCCCTTCATGCCTAAATCTACAAAAGTCTTCGCTATAAAAATAAACAACACATAGATGGCTGGCAGAGACACCCTCATAACAAAATCATTATATTGACCAAATTTGTAAAATGGAATTATAAACAAACACAATATAGCAGTATAAAACCAAAGACGCATATCCTTCGTAACATTTTTAATTAAAAGTGCAAAAATTAAAAACTCTATAAGATAAAATATAACTAACTTACTCCAATTATCATACATATCCATAACACGCCATAGCCACCCGTGTGGCAGCGACATATCAGGACCGGAAACATAATAAATCATAATAAGTATAACTATTAAAGGAGCCATTATCAAATTATTAAAATTCAATAACTCAAGGAAATCCCTTCCAGATAATAACGAGCCTTTATTAGTTGTAAATGTAGCAAGCAACACAAAAGGAAAGAGTCCAGCAAAAACAAAAGGAGCCCAAAAAATACCTAATGAATATATGAAAGCAACATTTCTTCTAATACCATAACGAGTGTTAAAGGCCATAAATAAACCAGTCAAAATCCAACATGGAATGACCTGCTGTGGCACATAAAATAGCGCTGTTGTCATAGACGTATACTGCCACTTTTCAGCCCAAAACTCTATATGCAGCGTTCCTTTGGGATATTCGTAATGAGTCAAAACATATCCCAAAAAATCCAGACCACTAAAAAATATAAACAAAATACATACAAATATAAAGCGACGCCTAACAACGGCAAATATCCATAAAACACCAAGAAAAACACCTAAAATAGTCCAAATGAGCATGCTTAAATTGGCTATATCCCAGCCCAAAAGCTTTCCAACTACAGCCGACGGTAGATAGTACGCCATATAATATACAAGGAGAGAGTTGTCTATGGTTTCAAAATAGTTAGTTTTCCCGTACTGCACAGGCCATGAGTGCTTTATTAAATCACTTAAAACGGCATTGTGTTTAAAATAATCGCCGTTTTGAAAACCAATCGCTCCACTACCGGATAACACAACCCACAAGATTATAATTAAAAAAGTAAGCATCACAGGCCAAAAACTGACATCCTCTAAATCATTAGCGATAGTGGATGATTGGCTAGATAATTGGGTAGCTACCTTAATAGAGTACTGATTAATAGCCTTTAATGTTGAATAGATTGAATACACTAAAACAACTGCAATGGGTAGTGCATAGTAAAACTTAAGCCAACCAAGTATAAACAAAAAATACGGCAAAACCAAATATAGTATAGAAAAATATGCTAAGTACTTATCAAAATTCTTTAATTTATACATTTATTTTTAGTAGAACTAAAGGTACAAGTGCAAATATATTAAACTCAAGATAAGAGTAAGGGGTTTAAAAATAGCCCCCTAACCCTTTATGGCAGGATATTTAACACACCTTTAATTACTGTATTACCTCCACCAAAGTCATTATCTAAAACGTAAAAACCCTAGCATCTTCTGCAACATCAATTAATTGTGGCGCTTTACCAAATGTAGCATTTTCTATCAGTTCAGTGTCAGAAAGCTTACGAGCTTGAGCACATGGTACACACACAGTAATAGGCACTTTATTTGCAATTAAATACCCCATATGTGAAAGTGCCTCATCACCGCTTGGCGTCATAACATTATCTAAGAGCCCCTCTTTAGCCAAAAACACAGCATCATCGGTCAAAAATATGTGCACATCGTGCCCTTTTTCCTTAGCCACCTTTGCAAGCATCAAACCACGAGTTGCACGCACGGGGTCATCCAGACCTCTTGTAATAAGAAACAAAAACTTAGCCATGATATTAAACCTCCTTATTCGTAATAGTTCAGCCCCCACGTTGTCATTGCGAGCGTAGCGAAGGTGCGGCTGAACTTTCCCCTTATTCTAATACAATTGCAATAGTTAAACAACCTTTACTGTTTACCATTTAAACGTAAAAAAGTCCCAAGCTTTCTGTCTTCTTTATATATATGGTTAATTAACCAATCACACAAGTGATCCTGTAGATGCTGTGTTAATACATAGTTAACACCATTGGTTAATATTTCTTTTTTGATTTTAGCCATGTTTTCAGTAAATAGCTTGTGCGAAAATACATGAATATCAATATCATTATAATTATAATGTTTCATTAAATCCTGCTCAAAAGAGAAATGTTCATCAACATAAGTCCCAAGAAAATCCAACAATTCCCTAACTATACCTTCATCAATTTCTTCATTGAAGGCATCAATTAGTTTGTTTACCCTGTCAAACAACTCCTTATGTTGATTATCAATAATATCAACCCCTACCGCAAGCTGTTCAGTCCACTTAAAAACCATCCAAACATCCCCCAAAATATCTTTTTTATCATAGTTTTGTCTTCAAAAAATTACCTAACTCCATATCCACTTTTAAGATATGTTTAACCAACCAATCACAAAGATGCTCTTTAATTCGAGCGGTTAGCTCCTCTGTAACCCCACTGTCATTATAAGCCTGCCGTATCTCAGCATAATTTTCCCAAAATATCGTATGCTCATTTTCATGGTCTGATAACTTGGGATAATCATAACGTTCCATATATGTCTCTTCCAAGGCAAAGTGTACTTCTACATATTTTTCAAGAAACTCAAAAACAAACGCTAACGACGCATCCTCTTGACTGGACTCTATTAACCTACTAATGCGATGGAAGAGTTCCTTATGCTGCTCATCTATCTGCTCTACACCAACAGAAAGCTGCTTTGACCATTGAAATACCATGACTTACTCCTTTTACAAGATATTTTAGTAAACGAACTCAATAATCTTTATAACGATTAGTTATCGGCATCCGCCTATCTTTTCCAAAGGCCCTCATGGTTATCTTAACCCCCGGTGGGGCTTGCCTTCTCTTATATTCATTCATATCAATCATTTGTAAAACCTTTTTTATTGTCTCAGCATCAAACCCCTCATCCAATATCCGAGTAAAACTAAGCTCCTTTTCCACATAAGCCTCAAGTATCGTATCCAAAGTCTCATAAGGTGGTAAAGAGTCCAAGTCCTTCTGCCCTTCTTTAAGCTCAGCAGTTGGCTCTTTTATTAAAATCTGCTCAGGAATAACTATACCCTTAGTATTCCTCCAGCGTGAAATTTTATAAACAAGCGTCTTTGGTACATCCTTAATAACAGCAAAACCACCAGCCATATCACCATATAACGTAGCATAACCAACAGACATCTCAGACTTATTGCCCGTGGTTAATACTAATGAACCAAATTTATTAGAAATAGCCATAAGAATGTTACCACGAATACGCGCTTGCAGGTTCTCTTCAGTTGTATCAACCTGCATCCCCTTAAAGATGGTAGATAACTCTATAAGATAACTATTAAAAATATCCACAATAGGTATCTCAATAACATCTATGCCTAAATTATTAGCCAGTGCATAAACATCCTCACTAGACTCTACTGAGGTATATTGGGATGGCATAAACACCCCTTTTACGTTTTCACTACCAATAGCATCTTTTGCAATGACTGCCACAATAGCTGAATCTATACCACCACTTAGACCAATAACTACTGAACAAAACCGGTTTTTAAGTATATAATCCTTAGTGCCCATCAAAATGGCATTATATACTTCCTCGCTATGCTCCATAGGCTCATTATCTTTTGTTGTATTAACATTAACTAGTGGTTTTTCAATACAGCGATTGCTAACAAATACGGTTTTTATATCCTTAGTAATATCTTTTTTAAGCCGCCTTCTTGGGTCATGAAGCCTTGCCATAAAAACACTTTCAATATCCAAATCAACAACAATCAATTCCTCAGTAAACTGCTTGCCTCTTGCAATAACCCTTCCCTTAGGATCAACCACTAAACTGTGCCCATCAAAAACAAGCTCATCTTGTCCCCCAACAGAGTTTACATAGGCAATAATTACAGAGTTATCAAATGCCCTAACAGAAAGCATCGTCTGGCGAAAAGCCCCCTTAAACATACTGTACGGTGAAGCGTTAATATTAATGATGACCTCCGCCCCTGCTAAAGCCTGCTCATGAGCAGGACCATCTGGATACCACATATCCTCACAAATATTGACCCCCACCTTTACACCGCATATCTCATATAAAGGAAGCTCCCTGCCTGCTTTAAAATATCTCAACTCATCAAACACACCATAGTTAGGTAAAAATATCTTTTTGTATACATGCAAAACCTTCCCTTCATACATAACAGCACAAGCATTGAAAATGTCATCCTCTCCGTAAACAAACCCAGATAGTATGACAATATTGTTGCTATACGCCTTTAACCGCTCAATCATTAACATGTTGTTTTTAATGAAGTGGGTTTTTAATAATAAATCCTCAGGTGGATAACCTGTAATGCTTAACTCTGGAAAGGCTATGATATCAGCTCTTAAGTCTTCAGCCTTCTTAACGTACTCAATTATTTTGTTTATATTGCCTTCTAAATGACCAACAGTTGTATTGATCTGACCAAGCGCAAGCCGTAATTTTTTCATCTTATAATTATAACTAAAATGAGAAAGAAAAAATAGAAAAAAGGGAAAAATAGAAAAGAAAAAAATATAGGGGTAAGGTGGACCCATCAATGCCATTAAGTTGAGGAAATAGAGGAACGGGGGGAAAACCTTTACGGGGGGTGCGCCTTCGCACCTTTACGGCAGGTGCGCCAGGGAGGTGCATCTTCGCACCTTTTTGCCTAAAAAGTTTTCCACCGCATCCTCTATCTTTTTTCTTTTCTTTTTTTCTTCTTTGCTGTTTATTTGGTATAATAAAAAACTACATTATTTTTGAGAGGTTTGTTTTAATTATGACTAAAAGAATAAAAATAGGGCTTCCAAAGGGGAGTTTACAGGAATCAACGTTCAAATTATTTAAAAAGGCGGGGTATCAGATAAGTGTATCACGGCGATCGTATTATCCATCGATAGATTGTGATTATCTGGAGGCAATGTTAATAAGGGCGCAGGAGATGGCGCGGTATGTGGAAAATGGTATATTAGATTGTGGTCTTACCGGTTATGATTGGGTATTAGAGCAGGGGGCAGATATAGTAGAGGTTGCTGAGTTAAATTATGCCAAGGAGGGGTTGAAGCCGGTGCGTTGGGTTATAGCGGTGCCGGAGGGGTCGAATATTAGGTCTATTGATGATTTGCATGGTAAGAGGATTGCTACTGAGCTAGTTGGGTATACGAAAAGGTATTTGATAGAACATGGCATAAATGCTCAGGTGGATTTTTCGTGGGGGGCTACGGAGGTTAAGCCGCCGCAGTTGGCTGATGCTATTGTAGAATTGACGGAAACAGGGACATCTTTAAGGGCTAACAATTTGCGGATAGTTGAGACCATTTTGGTGTCAACGACGCGTTTTATTGCAAATAAAAGTGCTTGGCAGGATGAGCAAAAGCGTGAGATGATTGAAAATCTTGTAATGCTTTTAAAGGGTGCATTGACTGCTGAGGAGAGGGTTGGCCTTAAGATGAATGTTAGTGAGATAAACTTAAATGACGTACTTGCTTTATTGCCAGCGCTTCATTCACCGACTATTTCGAAGCTTACGGATGAGGGGTGGTCCTCGGTAGAAGTTGTTATTGATGAGCGGCATGCGCGGGATTTGATACCAAGGCTTAAGAAGGCTGGTGCTACTGGTATTGTTGAATACCCGCTTAATAAGGTAATACCGTAAGTGTTGAGCAGGCTGGTTAAAGAAAACATACTGGCTTTAAAGCCCTATGAGATAAAGGACATACCGTGTAGGGTGAAGCTTGATGCAAATGAAAGCCCTTATGGATATGTTTTTGAAGAGAGGTTACTGGAGGGGTTTAAGCCAAACAGGTATCCGGACCCACAGGCTATGGGTTTAAAGAGGGTGCTTGCAAAGCAGTTAAATGTAAAGGCAGAAAATATTGTATACGGGAATGGTTCGGATGAGTTAATATATTATATAACGATGGTGTTTGGTGGGCCGGTTATGGTATTGCAGCCAACGTTTGCTATGTATGAGATAGTAGCAAAGGTGTTGGGGGAGGAAACCATAAGTGTTGCCCTTGATGGTGGATTTGATATAGATGTGGATAGGGTGGTTGAGACTATAAATAAAGAAAAGCCGAGGATTATCTATATAAGTTCTCCAAATAACCCAAGCGGTAATGCCTTTGAAAGGGAGAGGATAATCCAAGTAATTAATGCAGCTACGGGTGTTGTTATCGTGGATGAGGCATATATAGCCTTTTCAAGTGTTGAGGGGTTTATTAATGCCCATTATGAAAACGTAATTGTGATGCGTACGATGAGCAAAATAGGGTTTGCAGCGTTACGGATGGGGTTTGCTATTGGTTATGAAAGGCTGATTGCTGAAATAAACAAAGTGAGGCTTCCTTATAATGTAAATACGTTATCTCAGGAGCTGGCTATGAGGGCTCTTGACAATCCATATTTTATTAACCATACGGTTGAAAAGATAGTGGAAGAAAGGCGGAGGCTTTATGAGACGATGAGGGGTTTGCATGGAATAAAGGTGTACCCGTCGGAGGCTAATTTTATTTTATTTAAGACTAAGAGTGCTAAGGATATATACGCTTCGTTGTTAAGGCAGGGCATATTGGTAAAGAAACTAGGTGGCGCCCTTGAGGGTTATTTCCGTGTTACTGTAGGGACGCCGGATGAAAACGAGTTTTTTCTTCGTACTTTAAGGGAGATTACAGGTAACGTATGATGAGAACATCATATATAGAAAGAAAAACTAGTGAAACAAGCGTAATGGTGGAGTTAAACCTTGATGGCAAGGGTGAATATGATATAAAGACGTCAATTCCATTTTTGGACCATATGTTAACGCTAATGTGCCGACATGGTATTATGGACATGAGGGTACGGGCAGAGGGAGATATTGAGATAGATTACCACCATTTGATGGAAGATATTGGCATAAGTCTTGGTAAGGGATTAAGGGAAGCGCTAAAAGATAAGGGTGGTATTGAGCGTTTTGGGGTAGCAAAGGTGCCTATGGATGAAGCACTTGCAGAGGTTATTATAGACATAAGTGGACGGCCTTTTTTAGTGTATCAGGTGGATAGTAGCTATGAATATATAAAGGACCTGCAGGTTGCGCTTTTTGAAGATTTTTTCAGGGCTTTTAGTGTACATGCTATGATAAATTTACATATTATAGTGCACTATGGTCGGGATACGCACCACGTATTTGAAGCAATCTTTAAGGCTTTGGGTAGGGCTATTTTACATGCTGTTAAAGTCAATGAAAGGACATACGGTATTCCTTCAACAAAAGGGGTAATAGACTAACGTTTTTTAAATAGAGATGGGAGGTTACAAGTTTATATGTCCACAACAGACATGGAGCCGTATATTAAGCAACTAGAAAATGTTTTTAATGACATAGATATTGAATATAAAAAAGGGCAAAGTCATTACGGCGGGTTTTCGTGTGAGGGTTGTCCGGATAATTGTTGTAAGACAGTATTTAATCACTATACGTTAGCCGAGTACTTCTATTTTTGTGAGGGGCTTGATAAGCTTGAAGATAGCGTAATGGAAGACGTTAGTGTGCGGGCACGGGATTATTTTCAGCAGATAGCAAGGGTTGGCTATGCTCAGGAGTCGCTTGAAATAATGTGTCCGGTTAATTTCGATGGCAAGTGTATAGTATATGAAAACAGGCCATTAATATGCAGGGTACATGGGCTGCCATCGGTATTACACACACCGGGTAGGAAGGGGCAGCAGTGGAATGGCTGTAATGTTTTTCAAGAAAAAAATAATGGAACTGATTTGACACTTATAATAGACCGCACCAGATACTTTACGCTTATTGCTAGTATAGAAAAGGGGATTAGGCAGGAGATGGTCTTTTTTAAAAAATATAAGAAAACTATCTCAGAAATGATTCTTGACTACCTAAGGGGTCAGATAACTTAATATCCTAACTAATTTGTATGAATGATAGATGAAGATGGTAATAAATAAATTAAAAGAAGCACTTTGGAGCGAAGTGGAATATGTACTTTTAGATATGGACGGTACTATTTTTGATAAACACTTTGATGATTACTTTTGGCGGCAGCTTGTTCCAAGTGAATATAGCAGTAAAAACGGCATGGACATTGAAAATGCGAAGGAAGAGCTTTTTAAAAAATATAGAAGCCTTGAAGGTACGTTAAACTGGACGGATTTAGACTTTTGGTCTACTGAGCTTGGCTTAGATATACCGGGTATGACTGCCCAAATAGCCCATATTTTAAAGGTAAACCCATACGTTGAGGAGTTTTTAAAGGAGCTTCGTCGGTACAAAAAGAAAGTCGTACTTGCTACCAATGCCCATTACAAGACGATTGACATAAAAATGGCTAAATCTGCATTAGATAAGTACTTTGACTTTACGGTTACATCAATGGATATGGGTTATCCAAAGGAAAATCTCCAGTATTGGGAAAATGCTGAAAAGACGATAGCCTTTGACAAGGAGCGGACGCTTTTTGTAGATGATATGGAACAAAACGTACTGACAGCCAAACACTATGGCATAAAATACTTGGCGGTTAAGCGAGATGGTGCTATGCAGCAATATGATGATGATGGTGAAATAGAGCTGCTGACTATGGATTCATTTAGCGATTTAATGCCAAACTATGGCTATTAATTCAAGATTATAGAGCTATGATGAAAATAAAAGAAGTAGATTATTTAGTTGTAGGAAGCGGAGTTGCAGGCTTAAGGGCAGCAATAGAGTTATCAAGGCATGGAGGGGTTTGTGTAATAACAAAAGACACGCTTTCAGAGTCAAATACAGAGTACGCTCAAGGCGGAGTGGCTGTAGCACTTAGCGATGAGGACACAATAACCGTGCACTTTGAAGATACGTTAAAGGCAGGAGATGGTATGTGCGATGAAGGGGCTGTGCATGTTACGGTTGAAGAAGGACCACAACGCATTATGGAGCTTATAGACTGGGGGGCGGAGTTTGATAAAAATGAGAGTAAACTTTCTTTCACGTTAGAAGCAGCACACTCACGTAAGAGGATACTCCATAGCCACGGGGACTCTACAGGTAAGGAGCTTGAGCGTGTCCTTATTAATAAGGTAAGGGGGCTTGCTAATGTAGAACGGTATGCCTTTGCGTATTTTTTAGACCTGATAGTGGAAAATGGCAGATGTTATGGTGTTTATGTGTTAAAAGATAACGAAATAAGCGCTGTGCTAGCAAAGGCAACGGTGTTGGCTACAGGTGGTGGCGGGCAGATATTTTCCCGGACAACTAATCCGATGGTTGCAACAGGTGATGGCTTTGCAGCAGCCTATAGGGCTGGCGCTTTGCTTAGAAATATGGAGTTTGTTCAGTTTCATCCGACAAGCCTATACGCCCCGTCTGCACCACAGTTTTTGTTAAGTGAGGCGTTGCGTGGTGAAGGCGGTATTTTAATTAATATATATGGTGAACAATTTGCTAAGAAATATCACAGCGACGGTGAACTAGCCCCAAGGGATGTGGTTTCACGGGCTATAGTGTCCGAACTTGAAAGGACAGCGTGCAGGAACGTCTTTTTGGACATTACGCACCTTGAAAAGGGATACATAAAGGGACGTTTCCCACGCATATATACCACGTGTTTAAAATATGATATAGATATAGCAACTGAAAAGGTGCCGGTTACACCAGCAGCACACTTTTTTATGGGTGGGATTGATACGGATGTTGAGTGCAAGACGAACATAGAGGGATTGTTTGCAGCAGGGGAGGTGGCGTGTTCAGGTGTACATGGTGCAAACAGGCTTGCAAGTAATAGCCTATTGGAGGGGTTGGTTTTTGGTCAAAGGGCTGGTAAGAGTGCTGCCAGATATGGTGGGATCAGTGTTCATGTAAGTTTAGAATTACTGAAAGCCCCTGGGCATTTTGATAAAATAGAAAATCCAGATGAAGTACGCAACCAAATAAGGCGGTTAATGTGGAAAAACGTTGGGATAATCAGGACAGCTTCTTTACTGGAGGAAGCTATAGGGTTTATAGAAGGCCTTAAAGAGATAACAACGAGGACGTATGGTACGCGTTTTGAAAATGAGATTAAAAACATAGCGCACACAGCGTTACTTATAAGTAAAATGGCATATGAGCGGAAGTGCAGTGTAGGGGCGCATTTTAGGGCAGATTATCCGGAAAAATGTAATTTGAAGGATATTTTTATAAAAAGAACTGAGGATTTAAGCTTGCCTATTATTTATGATAGACGGCCGGCTGTTGAAGCTACAAAATGAGTCAGTTTATGAAAGGTAATTATAATGAACACCATGTTAGTGCAGAAGTATTTTATAAAAGTGTATATGATGCAGCACATTGTTTTAATAATAAACTAACGGCTATTTTAGGAAACGTTAACCTTGCTAAGCGTTTAATTGATGATGATAATAGGGCATATACAAGACTTGAAGAGGCTGAACGGGCATGTAATGAAGCACAAATTTATTCGCATTACTTATTAAAACTATTGAATGATTTTTCAAGCTCACCTACTACTATTGTTTGTCAGCTTGAAGTAAAGCACATAGAAAATAACCTTGCAATATGTAAACATAATACTACATCAATGTGTGCAAGGCAGTTAAAACTATTATTTATAGATGACGATGACAATGTAAGAACCACTATGTGTGAGCTTTTAAGTATTAGCGGCTATGAGGTTTGTCAGGCTAAGGATGGACAAGAGGCTATTAATCTATACAAAGAAGCTGCTATAACTGATAAACCGTATGACCTATTAATTGTGGACTTACACTTGAAAGGGAATTTCAGTGGGATAGATACTGTTAATAGTATATTACAAATAAATCAAAATGTTAAGGCAATTGTTATAAGTGGAGCAATCTTGGATTGTGCTATGCAACAGTATAAACTTTATGGATTTTATGACCGTATAGAAAAACCATTTACAATTGATGAGTTGGTTGATAAAATAAACAGTATGTTTCCATAAAATATATATTGTGTAATTTTTTGAAAAATATATACCTGATGTCTTTGTAAAAAAGGAGAAGCAGGATGAAAATAAAGCATGTTGGTGAAGGTATTAAATGGAATTTGCGCTATATACTATTAATTCCAGCATTACTTGTGTTGTTTTTATTGTCAGTGTTTTTGTACCGGATATTTAGTGTACATTCCCCTCAAATAGAGGGTGTTGATAGCTTAAAGATGTTGCCGGCAACAAAAGAGGTTTACTTAATGGTAGAAAATAATTTCCCTGTCAAATCTGTATTGATAACATTTAAACAGGCAGAAAAGGAATTTATTATTTTGGATGATAAACCAGATGTAAACCATAAAGAATATAAACTATCAATAAAGCCAAAAGAGGCTGGTTTAAGCGATGGCGACATAACGGTAACAATAAGGGCGCGCTCAGGTCTATTTAAAAAGACTGAAATAGTGGTTGATGCAAAGGTAGATACAGTGCCACCTGTAGTTAGCGTATTAAGCGATACATATATAACAAGCCAAGGCTCTGCCGCAAGCGTGCTTGCAAATGCTGACGGTGCGGATGAAGTGTATGTGGAAGCTGGTGGTAAACGCTATAAGGCAACAGCTGGTGTTGATGGCCAAAAAAGTCATTATTTTGTTATCTATCCTATAGAACGCTATCTGCCAATAAAAGAACCAATCCAGGTTGTTGCCGTAGATAGTGTAGGGAATAAGTCCCAGACAACTGTAAAAACAATAATCAATCCAACAAAATATAGAAAAGATTCTATTAAGATAGGGGATGACTTTATGAATCAAAAAATCTATCCCCTGCTCGGTAAAACTCCACAAGACATAAAACAGCTGGATGCCTTTTTAGAGGTAAATGAAAAATGGCGTGTTGCTGACGATGAAAAGGTAAAGGAAATAGCCCGAAAAAGTGTGGAAAAACTACTCTGGAAAGATAGATTTATACAAATGAAAAACAGTAAGGTGTTTGCTACCTTTGGTGATGAAAGAGATTACATATATGAGGACAAGGTTGTAAGTCATAGTATACATCTTGGCTATGATCTGGCATCTCTGTCCAACTCACCGGTAGAGGCTTCTAATAATGGTATTGTTGTCTTTACTGGAACAATAGGAATTTATGGAAATACGGTAATCATAGACCACGGTCTTAATCTTATGAGCCTATATGGACACCTTACATCAATAGAGGTAAAGGTGGGACAAGAGGTAACAAAGGGCCAAAAAATAGCACTAAGTGGTCAAACCGGTCTAGCCGTTGGTGATCATCTGCATTTTGGCATACTGTGCCACGGTGTATTTGTTAGCCCTGTGCCATGGTGGGATAAAAGCTGGATTGATAAGCGTATACTAAAAGTGCTTGAAATGAAATAATCGTTAGATAAAACTGACATTCCGCACCCCTCTTAAATTGGTTTTTATTTTCAATGAGTTACGGTATTGGGTAGTCCTGAATGGGTAGTGGTCATATAATATTTATACACAATACCGTTCGGCATTAATTATGCTGATGGTATAGTTACAGTTAAAAACACTTTCACGGTGTATTTATTTTGAGTCTATTTGTCATTAGCGCATTTCGATTTAATAGGTAACAAAAATTAAGGGCGAACACGCGAAAGGTTCGCCCCTACAAAAATACGGGTATTGTAGGGGCAGACCTATGTGTCTGCCCTATTTTTATTATCTACACTTTGTCCTTATCAAATCGAAAGGTGTTATAAATTTGTGAAATTTTATTTAAACAATATTTATGCCGAACGGTATTGATTTATACATGTTTGTCATTGCGAGCGCAGCGAAGGTGTGGAGGCACACCTCCCTGCACTCTATTAAAAGGCGAGATTGAGGGAGGTGTGCCTCAGCATCCTTACCTTTTCTATTCTATCTTTTTTCATATGATTTCTACTGTGCCAGTATTATCTATAATAAACTTTTCTATAATTACTACCTTATCCTTATTCATTTCCTCACATGTTTTGCTCATGTCTATTTCTATTCCACCGATATATATAATGTTTATACGATCCAAAAGTGATAGCTCTTTTAACTGCCCTTTTAACCAAGGTATTTGGTGTTCATAGGCCTTTATTGTTAGTTGAAGAATGTCTAATCCGTTTGTTTGTTTCTTTATATTATATGTTTTAACTATTTCCTGTAAGTAATTACTAAGTGCCTTTAAATCAGCATCTATAGGCATATCTTTTTTATTTATAATTCTTTCATATAGTGATTTAATAGCTCCACAAGCGTGTGTGGAATTTATATGTCCGTAGCGTACGAGTTTTCCAAAGTGTTTCTTTTCATAATCATATCCAATATGAGAAAAATTTAATATTAAAAGGTTTCCTTTTTCTTTTTCCGGTATATGGTGTGCTGCAGGAAGTAAGCTTTCGTATGTCTTTATCTCTGGTATAAATATACCGCCAAAGAGCCTCATTCCATAAAATTTTTCTATATGAATAATATTATCATCATCCTTAGAGCTACTTTTCGGGTGAAACTTCCTTAACTCTCTTTTGATGTACTCTATAACTGTAGTACATTGATCATCAAGACATGTTATAATAACCAATATAGCATTTCTACCCAAATCAATATTATATCTTTCCATAATAACCTTTATTTGTTCACAAAGGTCGGGTATAAATACAGCCTTATTTAAAAATTCTTTATGATCCACTCCCATATATTACGGTCCCCCTGTCAAGAATGGTATCTCTTTTTATAGGCATGTGTTATTTTATGTATGACTTCATTTATATTTAATGGTTTAACTAAATAGTCAAATGCAGAATCAATCACCTCTTTATTTACATTATCAACATCCAACCGTCCTGAAATAATTATAATTTCAATGGCTGGGTTTATTGCTTTGATTTTTTCAAACACACTAATGCCATCTAAACCCGGCATTTTAAGGTCAAGAAGTATTACGTCGTAAGGGGTATTTTTTACCGATTCAATTGCCCCTACAGCAGAATAAACATAATCTGCCTCATATCCTCTGAGCCTTAGACGTTCAACTAATACTGAGCCGAAGGACTCCTCATCGTCTACTAAGAGTACTCTTATTTGTTCTTCTGTTTTATTGTTCAGCATTAACAGTTATTTCTTTTTTTAACGGTAATTCTATCATAAAACATGCTCCCCTTCCAATATCGCTGTCTACGGTAATAGTGCCACCCATTTTCTTTACAATACTATGTGAAATAGAAAGTCCAAGGCCAGTACCTTTGCCTTTAGCCTTAGTTGTATAGAATGGCTCAAAAATATTTTTCACTTGTTCTGGCTTAATTCCGTGCCCATTGTCTCTAATAGAAATAAGGGCTTTCTCTTCATCTATTGGTTTTACTGAGATTTCTATAATACCACCTTTTTCAACAGCATCAAAGGCATTGTTTATAATATTAAGTATTACTTGTTGTAAAAGTCCCTTATCTGTAACAATACTTGGTAGAGCTGCGTCATAATTTTCAACTAACTGGATATTTTTATATAGTAGTTCTTTTTCAAGAAAGCCAATGACTTCTTTTATTGCGTCCTTTAGGTTTATTAATTCATACTTAACATCTACCCTTCTGACAAAACCTAAGAGTCTATGTGTAATAGTATGACAACGTCCTACGGCATTTACAATTGAGTTAGAAAGCTGTTCAAATTTACCTAATACAGGTTTAAAATCGTCATCTACTACTTCTCTATTGATTTCAACAAAATCGGTTATCAAGCCTGCACTTTGGCTTATAATTGATAAGGGATTATTTATTTCGTGGGCAACTCCAGCGGCGAGTTTCCCTATAGCGGCAAGCTTACTTGAGTGTTCTATTTCCACCATTGCCCTTTCTCGTTCCTCATGGGCTATACGTATCCAGTTAACCAAAATTTGTGTAATCACTATTGTTATTGTCAAAATAATAAGTACGCTTATAATAAATATAGCAAGAAGTTCTCTTAAGAATAGCTTGGCTATAAATATATCTCCTTTTGGTTCTGTTATGGTTATGAGTGTCCATAAAGTATTTTTTATTTTCAATAAACCTACAATCTTTTCTTTGCCACTATGAATATTTTTGCTAAGTAACTTAATATTGTTATCTATAACTGCTGATACATCGCTTAGGTATGAATCCATTAGGCCTGTAAACATCTTTGATGGTGTTTGTACCACACCTACTCCATTGACTAAAAATACGTCATCGCCTTCATTTACGGTCATATTTTTTAATAGCTTTGATAGTGTGCTAGCATCTATTGTTATTCTAATAACCAGAAACTCATTCCCTATTTCTTTTGGCCCAGGTTTTTCTGTTTTTATAGCAATGGCAAAGTGGGGCAGTTTTCTAAATCCCATAAATACGTCACTAATAAACACTCCCTGTACAGCAACTTGTTTAAACCACTCATGGTCAAGGTATTTATTTCCTTCCATCTTATATGGTCCATCGTAGGTTACCATTATACCATTTGAATCAATTATACCTATGTCAACGATTTCTCCAAATTCTTTTTGTAAATTAATAAGGCATTTGCTCAACGTATTTTTATCTTTCAGTGCTTCTATTCCATACACTGATAGCATAAATTTTAAGCTTGATAATTTAGTGTTTATAAAATATTCAAGATTATTCTTTGTATTTTCCATCTGCCATTTTATCATATTGTCTGTTTCTTGTTTTAAGAAATTCATAAGCCAGAGTTTACTTACAAATAGTATGATTAATAGGAAAACAACAGATATGAAAATTACAAAAAGATTAATATATATTTTTAGGCGGCGATAGTGGCCAGGTGCATTTATAACGCTATCTATGGGCAAATATTTTTTAATCCAATATTTAAAATCTAATGACATTTTACTAAGCTAAGCCTCTTCTTCAAGTTTATTTTTTCTTATTTTGACATAAGCCTTTTTAACAGCTCCAAGTATGTTATCTATTTTAGCACTCTTTTCAAAAAACTCAAAAGCTCCAAGCGTTTTAGCCTCTTCCTTTACTGCTTCCGAGCTGTGCCCTGTTAGCATTATAACTTCTATGTTTGGATATTTGGTCTTTATTGAACGCAGTACCTCCATACCATCAATCCCGCCCATTTTTAGGTCTAAAATTAGCACCTCCGGCATCTCTTCTTCTATAATACTAAGTGCATCCTCACCACTAAACACAGCAGCAGAGCCAACGTCCCGAAGCTGTAATCTTTTTGATAAGGTTAGGGCAAAATCCTTCTCATCGTCTACGACAAGCACCTTTGATGGCTCTTCAAATGAGTATCTTCTATATATAGCATCATTGAAATTTGGTCCAGTTTCAATGGTTATTTCCTGCACTCCTTCTACTGTACGGACTATTTCTTTCAATTCTTCTGACAGTTTTTTTAATCTCATCGTGTATTTGTCAATTATTATGTTTATATTGTAATTTTTTGCAACTACCTTTACGTCATGCCCTTTTTCTATTAAAGTTAGTTTTACTTGGGAGGATAGTTTAAAATCCGAGATTGCTTGCTCAGATTCTTGTGATAATTGGATTAGTTTTTTTTCTATACTTTCCACTATTAAGTTGACTGCCTCATTTAAAGGCACTTTGTCTACAGGAATTAAAATATCATATAAAGAGCTATCCCACGGTGATTTATTAAAAATATATTTCGTTAATATGTTAAGTTCATTATCGTTTTTAAGTATGACCGATTCTGCTTCTTTTTCGTTTACTTTACGTGTCTCTATCAATTTTTTCTTTCTATACGATATATCTGAAACAAGACATACCCTTAAAATATGTGCAATTTCTACTGGGATTAAGTGGGTGATGAACCCGTGTATTATGAGCTCATCTTGGGTTAGACTTTCTGCCAAGTATTGTTGAATATAAGCGAGATATTTTTGTTTTTCGTGAGTAAATTCATTGAATATGGATGGTGCATAGTATAGGGCTTTTATGAACTTTTTTGCTGATACATTATATTTTTTTGAAACTTTATTGATTATATCTTCTTCTGAAATATAGCTGTATTTAGTTTTTTCTATAATTTCCTTAAGTAAGGCTTCTTCTAAACAGGATAATCCATTAGAAAGCGCTATAATTGACATTTATATCCCCCTGCATAATTTTCATATACTTAGTTCAAGATGTATCGTGTGTTATGTTAAATCATCTTAATGAAGAAGATAAGCTACTAAAATAATCTACCTCTGTAACAATATCACATGTCTTTATTTCTTCAAAATTCTTCAGTATTTCTTGAATGAGCATAGCCCTTTTTTCTTTCTCTTTTTCTCTTGAGACCTTTGTATTTATTATTACATTATCCTCTTCAATCTTTACATCTATATTTGCATCTATATGGATTATAGCTGCTTTTATCCGAAACGTCAAATCTAATTTTTTAACTAATCCCGTAGAGTATGTCATTGACTGAAATCGTTTATTGGCAACCGACTCGGCAATATAATTAGCTGCATCTTCCATAGTCATTTGGCTGGTATTTAATACCATATCGTAATGTGCTGGGTTTGTATCATCAGCATTTAAATAAATATGCAGCAATTGCTTATGTTTTTTATCTTCCCGTACAAGTTCTTTAAGCGCATATGTATCACTTGTACCTTCTGTATTTGACTTTCGCCGTGCCCTATCTGTTATATCAGCGCTAATATATACTTTTAATACATGGGATATGCCTTGTACTAAAATATGACCTGGATAACCATAGTATATCAAGTTATCTTGGACTAGCTGGCTTAAAAGTGTTGCATGATAATAGATAATATATTTTTGCCGTTTTTGCCACATCATGCTAAAAAGTGATGGGGCGTCGTATAGTGCATTTTTAATTTTATTTATTGGAACGTTATAATGCCTTGCTGTTAATTCATAAATCTCCTCGCCAATGTTTTTATATCCTATCTTTGCTGATAACATAATAGCAATATCTTTACCACCACTGTATGGCTGGCTATTTAGCATAATTATTGACATTGTTTTTCCCTTATTATAAACTCATTTTAAATAACATACCTGTAACAATGGACAATCCTTCTCAGTGCTTCCTTCGTGGGCATATCGGTGAATAGCTTCAATAGCTTGGGCTTCGGTCCTAAAAATCCTTTTTTCCCCAATTTTATTATAAAGTCCTGTACGTTTTATAACATCAAACACTTGGTCTTTCATTCCAACAAAGGATATATCAATGTTTCTATCCCGGAGCCTGGTTACTATTACACCTAATGCCTCTTCACCTGTAGCGTCTATTTCATTTATACCTTCACAACAAATAAGTATATGTTTTAGGTGCGGTTTTTCTGATAATTGAAGCAGTATTTGGTCCTCCAGATATGACGTATTAGCAAAATACAAAGATGAGTCAAAACTTAAGGCGGATATGTGCTCGCAGCGATTTAAACCAAAAATGTCACTATTTCTAAGCGTACCGTCTTCATACCTTGAAAGTAGCACAAACTGCGGTTTCATACTGCGGTATAGGTAGTGCCCTATGGAAAAGGCAACTCCTATCATTATACCTTTATCCAAGTGTGGAGCAAAAGCCAACGTAAATATAAACGTTAATATTAAGGCAACTCCATCATACCTTTGAGCATGCCAAACGTGTAGAACCCCTTTTATGTTTATTAACCCAAAGACGGCCATCATTATAATTGATGCAAGCACTGACTGCGGCAGGTGATATAGTAGTGGAGTAAAAAACATAAGCGTGATTACCACGATAATACTTGTAATCACACTTGCCATACCTGTAACAGCACCGGATTGAAAGTTAACGGCAGAGCGTGAAAACGACCCTGATACAGCGTAGCTTTGACCAAATGAGCCTATGACGTTTGCTAGCCCTTGGCCAATCAGTTCTTGGTTTGGGTCAAGTCTAGCCCCGGTTTTTGTAGCCATTGCCTTTGCTATAGATATTGCTTCCATAAACCCTAATATTGATATTATCATGGCATTTGGAAAGATTTTAGCCCAAACGTGCATATCTATCTTTGGAAAGGCAACAGTTGGGAGTCCTTTTGGTATGTTGCCAATTACTGCTCCGCCTCCGCTTAGCGATACCTTCTCTTCGTCAATGCCCTTATTACCCACTTTAATATGCCATATTGGGGATTTTGGGGTGTCTTTGTTTGCATCATTAAGTAGTATAAAGCCTTTTTCGTTACCACTATTTTGTTTTTCAACTAATTTATAACCTCTAAGCTCACTACGTATAAATTTGATCTTTTCTTTTAATTCAGTTAATAATAACTGCGTTAGCTCCAATTTTTGAAAAACACTAAGCGCCTCTATGGAGTGAGCACCCTTGTTACGTTTTATTTCTTCATGCAAAGTACCCAACTCAGCATATTGTTTTGAAAGCTCATTTAGTTCCTTAAATGAATTATTATAAACTTGAATCTTTGTAGCAATTTCTTTATTTTCTATAAAAGATAAATTTATACTTTGATTGTATTCCAAGCCATATAGCCACGATAAAACTGTAGTAATAACAACAGCTATGAGAATATTAGGCAATTTGGGATTTAATTTTTTTAATACTATCATAATGGTAAAAGCCAAAACACCAAATGATAAGGTGGGCAGATGTGTATAGTCCATTGCTGCTTTTACTGTATTTATAACAGTTTCGTAATGATGTTCGGCATTGTCTACGGAGACTCCAAATAGATTTGCTAATTGTGAGGTTGCTATAATTATTGCTGCAGCGTTTGTAAAACCTATTATTACCGGATGGGAAAGAAAATTGACGACCAATCCTAAACGAAAAAGCCCCAGTATGAACTGGAACATGCCAACAGATAGGGCAAGGAGCACTGAATAAGCAATGAAGCCTTCACTGCCCTTTGTTGCCAATGGTTCAAGTGTTGCTGCACTCATTAGAGATACAACTGCTACTGGACCGGTTGCAAGCTGTCTACTTGAGCCAAAAAGAGATGCAATAATCGGTGGTAAAAAAGAGGCATAAAGACCATAATAGGCAGGTAACCCTGCAAGTTGTGCATATGCCATAGACTGTGGTATAAGCACAAGTGATACCGTAATACCTGAAATTAAGTCACTTCTAAATGCTACGGTTGAGTAATCTTTAAACCATTCAAGAAAGGGAAAAAAACTGCTTATTCTTATAAGAATCTTTTTCAATAAATTGTTCATTATGCTTTATTACCCTTATCGCAGATTTTAAACTATTATATAATATCAATTATAATATATTTTTTTGTATCTATATAAACACCATTATAAAATATTAATTATTTGTAGCAATCAACTCCCTTCTCACAACTATAGGCACAGTCTTACTAAACCCATCTACGTATGCTGCTATAAGCTTATTATATTTTTGTTTCAAAAGACTTTCTTTAAGTGAACTTAGCATTTCCTCGTTAGCATCTTTCATAGACTTTATGCTTTCGTCTAACTCTACGTTTTCTGTGGTTGATAGCTCAATAATATTTTTCATCTTAGCCATTGATAATTGTTGGCTTCTCATATTTTCAAATGTCTTTGGTGATAGGCCATTTAGTTTTAACGTATTTAGATAGATGTCCTTTGAAAAGACTCCATCTCTGACAAACAACTGATCGTTTACTATTGCATCGTTAAGCTCCTGATGACTAGTTACAATGCCAGCTTTTTTGGATGCTGAAAACATTAACTCATCGGCAACAAAACCCATAATGGTTTGGTCTACAATATTGAGTTCCTTTGCCTTTTTTTCATCGAATTTCTCTTTATACATTTGTCTATAGCGATTTTCTAAGTTTTCGTAAGTTTTCCAAAACTCATCAGGGTAGATTTTTTTCTTACCTATTTCTATTATGGGTGTAGACTGCACTTCATCGTGTATTGGTCCTATATATAAAAAAATAAATGAAATAATTATAAGAAAAAGAAAGACATAAAAAAACTTAGCGTGCTTATGCATAAACTTGATCATCTTAATCCTCCAAATACAATATCAATAAACTTTTACAAAGTAGTCATTTAATATTTGCTCATGGTCAAACACTAATGGTTTGGGCAGTGTATTGCTTTGAAAAATATCACACTCCACAGCATTATCAGCTGCCACAGGCACTCCCTCCGCCTTAGCTATGTACACAGTTGTTATCGTATGAAATCTACTATCCCTTGATGGTGCTGAATAGGTGTGCATTTGTCTGCTCAGTTGCACATCCAAGCCGGTTTCCTCTTTAGCTTCCCTAATTGCAGCCAATTCAAGGGGTTCCCCGTAATCAACGAACCCTCCGGGTAATGCCAAGCCATGATGTGGATTTTTCCTTTTTATTAGTACAATACCGTCTCCTATTTCTATGATTATATCAACAGTTGGTAGAGGGTTTTTTTATGTTTCTCGTACATCGTCAATAACGTTTATATCTTGGTCTGGCACTATTGATGAGACAGCATGTTTATATATCAACTGCTGCTTTTGTTCTTGCAGTATAATAACGAAACTATCAAAGGCTTTAATCATACCTTTTAAACGCACACCATTCATTAAATACACCGTAACATTTACCTTTTCTTTTCTTAGTACATTTAGATATGTATCTTGTAAATTAGTATTTTTAATACCTCCCATCGTCTATACCCCGCCTCCTTCTAATTATTTACCCCTATACAATAAAGCATTTCGTTTAATAATTCAACCTAATATTATAAAATTTCTTAAGAGATAACAACTTTCTTTATTATTTGAAATATTTCTGTTCCATTAAAAACGCCACTAATGTCAATCCACTGTAGATTTTTTTCTTGTCTAAACCATGATAATTGTCTTTTAGCATATCGTCGAGTACCTTGCTTGATTGCGTCAATAGTTAAATCCAGTGTGCTTTCGCCCTTAAGATAAGAAAACATTTCTTTATAACCAATAGCCTGAGACGGTGTGGCTGCTATGTTTTGACTTATAAGTTGTCTTACCTCTTCAACCAGCCCAAGGCTAATCATGGTATCCACCCTCTTATTAATCATACAGTAGAGTTCATCCCTTTGTCTGGTTAAACATATTTTAATAAATCTGTAGGGTAGGGTAGCCGTGGTCAAATCCCTTTGTAATTTTGTAATGTTTTTACCGCTTATAAGGCGTACCTCAAGCGCCCGTACTATGCGCCGTAAATCATTTTCCATTATTTTAGAGGCAGCTTCCGTATCCATAGACTTTAGCTTATTATATAATGTACCTGGTGCTATGCTTTCAAGTTCCATTAAATAATTGCGTAGTGACCAATCAGCGTCTGGAGCTTTAAAAAGTCCTTCCGTAAGTGCCCTGATGTAAAGGCCAGAGCCGCCGACTATTATTGGCCTAATTCCTTTAGTTATAAGCGATTCTATTAAAGGTGCCGCATAGTCTAAATATTTGCCACAACTAAAGGTTTCCCATGGCTGTACTATATCAATTAGGTGGTGTTTTACACGCAGCTGTTCAGCGCGTGAAGGTTTTGCCGTACCGATGTCCATACCTTTATAGACTTGCATAGAATCGGCATTAATAATTTCACCATGTAAATACTCCGCTAAGAGTATGGCTGCAACAGTCTTACCCACACCGGTAGGTCCGGTGAGCACTATCGGTAGCAATTGCACTTAAACTTCCAAGATATCTGCGTGTTTTATAGCATCTGCTATTTTTACAACCTGCGCTATTTCTTTAACGTCGTGTACTCTTACGATGTTTGCTCCGTTTAACACACAGGCAGTTACAGCTGAAGCGGTTCCCATGAGCCGTTTACCTGTTGGTACATTACCAAGTATTTCCCCTATGAAAGTCTTTCTTGATGGGCCAACTAATATGGGTTTATTTAATATTTTGAATTTTTGCAGATTTTTTATTAATTGCAAATTATGGGCAAAGGTTTTACCAAAACCAATACCCGGATCTATTATTATTTTATTTTCATCTATACCATTTGAAGCAGCCAGCTTAAAACTTTCATTAAAAAAAGCCGAAATCTCAGATAGCAAATTAATATAGCTAATCTTTTTTTGCATTGTTTCAGGCGTACCCCTCATGTGCATAATAACTACCGGTACATCGTATTTGGCTATTACTTCAGTCATTTTATTGCTATTATAACGAAGCCCATAGACATCATTAACTATTGAAGCCCCAGCTTCAATAGCCTCTTTGGCTACCTCTGGTTTATATGTATCAATTGAGATAGTTTTTACCTTTGCTGCCAATTCTTCAATTATAGGCAAGACCCTCCGCAATTCCTCTTTGCTGTCTATCATAGAAGCCCCAGGCCTTGTTGATTCCCCCCCAATATCTATAATATCAGCGCCTTCCTCCTCCATTTGCAACGCATGCTCTATAGCTGCATTTTTGTGCAAAAACTTACCACCATCGGAAAACGAATCCTCTGTAATATTGAGGATTCCCATAATGTAAGTTTTTTTCGAAAAATCAAACAACTGATTGTTAACGACAATATTCAAACAACAGCTACCCTCTTATCATTGGTTTCGTTGATAATGACATCTATCTCTTGTCCGTCAATTGTTTCTTTAACAAGTAGTCTTTTTGCTACAGCATCGAGAATATCAAAATTTTCCTGTAATAATTTTTTACTATCCATATAGGCGTTCATGACAATATTTTTTACTTCTATATCTATATCTTCGGCTGTTTTTTCGCTATAATCCTTATGTCTTGCAATCTCCCGACCAAGAAATATTTGTTCATCCTTTTTCCCAAAGGTAAGTGGTCCTAGTCTTTCACTCATACCCCACTCTGTTACCATCTTTCTTGCAAGTTCCGTCGCCCTTTCAATATCATTGCCAGCACCTGTTGTTTGATGATTTAAAGCTATTTCTTCAGCAGCCCTTCCACCCATCAACACCTTTAGTGTATTAAGCAGATAATCACGCGAGTATGTATAACGATCATCAATAGGAAGCTGTTGAGTTATACCAAGCGCTCTACCTCGCGGTATAATACTTACCTTATGTATGGGGTCTGTATGTGGTGTTAACTTTGCGACAAGTGCATGCCCGGATTCATGATATGCTGTGTTTTTCTTTTCTGATTCGCTAATTATCATGCTTCTTCGTTCAACGCCCATCAATACCTTGTCCTTGGCTTGATCGAAATCAACCATTTCCACCTTATCCTTAGACTCCCTTGCTGCTAATAGCGCTGCTTCATTGACAAGATTTGACAGATCAGCCCCTGTAAAACCAGGTGTACCCCTTGCTATTACGGCTAAATCAACATTACTGCCTAACGGTATGTTTTTCACGTGAACAAAAAGAATAGCCTCTCTGCCTTTTACATCCGGTGGTGATACAACTACCTGACGGTCAAAACGCCCCGGTCTAAGAAGCGCTGGGTCTAAAACGTCTGGCCGATTTGTTGCTGCAACAACTATACGCCCCTCTTTACCTTCAAAACCATCCATTTCTACAAGTAGTTGATTTAACGTTTGCTCCCTTTCGTCGTGTCCACCTCCAAGACCAGCTCCCCTATGACGTCCCACGGCATCTATTTCATCTATAAATATGATGCACGGAGCGTTTTTCTTTGCCTGCTCGAACAGGTCTCGCACCCTTGAAGCACCCACACCGACAAACATTTCAACAAAATCTGACCCTGATATGGAATAAAACGGCACATCCGCTTCCCCTGCTATTGCCCTTGCTAAGAGGGTTTTACCTGTTCCCGGTGGGCCAACTAAAAGTACTCCTTTTGGAATTTTACCACCAAGTCTGGTAAATTTCTGTGGATCAGACAAGAAGTCTATTATTTCTTGTACCTCAACCTTTGCCTCTTCAACCCCAGCTACATCTTTAAATGTTACCTTTGTGGACTTATCCGAAATAAGGCGTGCCTTGGATTTTCCAAAGGACATAGCTTTATTTCCGCCTATTTGCATTTGTCTCATAAAAAATATCCAAATAAGCGCTAGAAAAATTATAGGTCCCCACGAAAAAAAGAAACTAACATACCACGGACTTTGCTGTGGCGGTTTAACCGTTACTTTAATTTTCTTATCTCGCAGGTCTCTAACAAAGTCCGGATAATCCACTACGTAAGCCTTAAAGTCGCTCCCATCTAGTAGTTTTCCAACAACCTCCTGCTCTTCTATAATAAGCTCACGAATCTCGCCTTTTTCGAGTTTTAAGAGAAAGTCAGAAAACACCATTTCCTTATGGGGTAACTGATGCATACTTAAAAGATTAAATAGGATTATCATCAACCCTGCTATTAATAACCAAACAAATACACTCTTATATGTGTTGTTCAAATTAACCTCCGCTAATACTATACCACATATAATAAAAGAAAACGTCATGGTTATTCAAGTGGGGTAATAAAGTTTTTCACAGTTTTATACACCTAATGAACAATTTTTGGTGTGATTTTTATTTTGTCTTTTAATGTTTGATTAAAGATAACTAAATGAATATAATTGTATCGTGTTAATTTTACTTGGAGGTGTTAAGCATAAATGCTTTTTAAAAATCTTAAGATTAAACAACGTTTATGGTTATTGGTCATTATTGTTATGTGTTGTCTGTTTGCCTTGGTAGTAAAAAATGCGTATGATTTAAGGGACACAATAGAAAAGGAGAAACAAACTAAAACCATGCACCTTGTAGAGGAGGCATATGGGGTTGTCAAATACTGTTACGATTTGTACGGTAAGGGGAAAATCTCCGAAGCACAAGCAAAATCACTTGCAATAGATATGGTTAAATCTCTGCGTTATGGTGAGGATGATTATTTCTGGATAAACGACATGTCCCCTGCAATGGTAATGCACCCATTTAAGCCAGAATTAGACGGGCATGACCTATCTGATATGAAAGACCCTGACGGGGTGAGGTTGTTTATTGAATTTGTATCAACAGTTAAAAAAAGTGGTAGCGGCTTTGTGTTTTATATGTGGCCAAAGCCCGGTGTTAGTGAGCCAGTAGCAAAGGTATCTTTTGTAAAAGGTTTTCAACCGTGGGGATGGATTATTGGAAGTGGTATATATATTGATGATGTTGACGTACAATTTACAAATTCATTAAAACAGGCATTAATCTGGGTTGGCATAATAGTGTTTTTATTAGTAGTGTTTGCATGTTCTATTGCAAATAGCATTAATATTCCCATAGGTATGATGGTTGAAGAGATAAAACGCATATCAGCAGGCAATCTTACTAAACGTATAGATTACAATGGTAGGGATGAATTGGGAATACTTTCTGACAATATAAACAAAATGTCCAACACATTTAACGATATAATAAAAAACATCCTATCATCAACTATACAAGTAGTGGATATTTTACACTCTCTAAAAGAAAAATCCGAGCATACGTCAGCCGGTGCTAATAATCAATCTGAACATGCAAGCAATATAGCTGCAACTGCTGAGGAAATGAGTGCTACAATAACTGATATAGCTAAAAATGCTGCAACTGCTGCTGTAACTTCAGAACATGCCATGGAAAAGGCCTCTATTGGTAAAGAAGTTGCAGATGACACCATAGAGGTTGTTGACAAGGTATACGCCTCTACACAAGAACTCGCTAAAACAGTTGATAGCTTAAATCAGCGAGTTTCAGAAATAGGGGAAATTATTACGGTTATTAAGGAAATAGCAGACCAGACAAATCTTCTTGCCTTAAACGCTGCCATAGAGGCTGCAAGGGCTGGTGAACAGGGAAGGGGGTTTGCTGTTGTTGCTGATGAGGTAAGAAAACTCGCTGAAAAAACCATTAAAGCTACCGATGAAATCTCTTCAAAAATTGTATCTGTTAGAAGAGAATCAGATAAAACATCTGTGTCCATGAAAGATGCTGCAACTACAGTTACAAAGGCTAATAGTTATATAAAAGAGGTTGGAGATACATTAAGCAGTATTGTTATTGCAGTTCAAACAGTTAGAGACCAAATTACACAAATTGCGACTGCTGTTGAACAACAGTCGGCTGCCTCTGAAGAAGTTGCACGAAACATTGAAAAAACTGCCACTATTGCAAGAGATATTGTTAGTTTATCTAATGATGTTATGTACGAAGTAAATGAAGCCGCTAACGTAGCTAATACTCTTAGGGAAGATGTCTCTGAGTTTCAGGTTCTTGAGTAAAGAAAAATGATAAAAACAAAAGAAAAAAGATAGAGGATGCGGGGGGAAACCTTTTTTGGCAAAAAGGGTGCAGAGGCGCACCTCCCTGTTCTTCCCCACCACCTACGGGAGTGCGCCTACGCACTTCCAAAAACTTTTAGCTTGCCATCTATTAGTTATTCCTCATTTGTTTTAGTATAAATTAAAGCCCCCTAAACATAGAGATACCTTCATATATCTGTTCTTTTAATTCATAAACTGATGTTATGCTTTTAAGGCGTTTTAATAAGTATTTTGGTCTTAAGTAAAAATCCTTAACCGCTTTCTTTTTTAAACTCAAGACGTCCTCTTTAGACAAAAACTTTGTAGGCATAGCTATTTCTGAGCCTGTTTGGTCCATGGTTTCCAACTGTGAATCTATAAGCCCGGTATTTATAGCCTCTTTTTTTAAACCTGTGTTATTGCGTGGCACTGCAACGTTGAAAGATGCAAAGTCACAATCTATTTCCTTTAGAAACTCTATTGTCTCGCTTGCTGTTTGCCAAGTTTCTTCTGGAAGTCCAATTATAAATGTAGCAACAGTCCTTATATTATATTTTTTGCACAGTCCAAAGGTTTCTCGAATTTGCTCTTTGGTATATCCCTTTTGATATTTCTTTAAAATCTCACTACTTGCCGACTCAACACCAAATATTATAGTATGACACCCAGAAGTCGCCATGTTTTTAAGGAACTCCTCATCTAAAACATCTACCCTTGAAAAACACACCCATCCAAAACCAAAACCATAGCCCTTTATTCTGTTACATATCTCAAGACACCTCTTACGATTTATCCCAAATGTTTGATCATAGAAAAACACCTCTTTTGTACCGAGCTTCTTTATATAGCGAAGCTCTTCCATAACATTATCAACGGTTCTGTACCTGTATCCTAACGTGCCTATTATGCAAAATGAACACTTAAAAGGACATCCGTATGCGGTTAACACGGTTGAAAATCTCCTATGTTTAACAAAGGGAAAGCGGTATGGAATACCTGCAAAAAGCTCATGTTTTGGAACGGTAATAGAAAACTCCTCGTTTACTGGCCTCCTATAACTGGCCCAATCATCATTTCTGTGGACAATCGAGGAAAGCCCTTTAAGCTCACCAGTGAGGAATTGTGCAATCTCCTTTGAAGCAAAATCGAGTATTACAGCATCTATAAACTGGTGCTCATTTAACCACGCTGCTGGTTCTTCCATAGCGGCATCTCCGCTAACTATGATTTGCCTTCCCTCTTTTGCAAGACCTTTTAAATATTCCATATCCTCTTTAAAAGACACCGCACCTATTAGGGAAATGATAACATCTGGCGATATAATATCAATCATAGCCAAGCACTCGCTTTGTGTTAACCTCTGAGCAATTGCATCAATTAAGAACGTTTCATATCGCTCCGCCAACATACCACTTGGCATCAACAGGTCTATCGGATGAAACAGATAATTACTCTTTGACACCTTACTGCAATAATAATCTCTTATGTATAGTTTTTTACCCGGTGGATTTAACAGTAATACTTTTTTTGCCATTTGTTATATTCCTTAAAGCTTCTATAAAAGTTTTTTTTCTTCCAAAGTTGCAATAACATGGGAAAGATGAATTTCTTGCATACAGACGTTGTTCCCATCACACATAGCGGTTTTTGCATTATAAACATTCAAACATGGGCTGCAATAAATATCCGAATAAAAAATCACGTTTTTGCTACCAACCGGCCCATATAACGTGGGGGTTTCAGGACCAAAAAAAGATAGCGTAGTTATGCCAAGTGCTGAGGCTATATGTAGTGGTCCGCTATCGTTTGTGATAAAAAGATAGCTTATTTTAAGTAAACTTATAAATTCATCCATGCTCAAAATACCGGAAAAGTTTACTACATTATTGTTAACCTTGGTAGATAGAGTATTAAATATGTTGCTTACGTAATCCCTCTCACCCTTAGAGCCAACAAGCACTATTTTAACATCCTGCCTTTTATTAACTATATAGTCTATTAAACCAGCAAAGCGCTCAATAGGCCATTTCCGTTCCTCGCAAAGGTCGCTAGCATTTACATTTATAGATACCACGTGTTGCTTATCAGTAAGTCCGCTCCTTTGCAATTTTGCCATTAACGTTGCCATAGCAGTGCCATGTACAATTGGTGGGGTAAGTTTAAAATCTGTAACCGTAATGCCAAAAACAGCAAGCTGCGCTGAAAATATCTCCGTAACATGTTTGTGTGGATTAAAATGTATGTGATGGGTTAAAAGGTCCCCTCTCCACATGCTTGGCAAGTAGTACCCTACGCGCATGGGAGCTCCACTTAAATAGGATATTATTGTTGAAAAACGGGCAAAAAACTCCAGGTCAAATACCACATCATATCGGTGTCTTCTTATCTTTATAAGTGTTTGCACCACATCTAAGGCTAACAAAAATAAGTTAGATGTCCTAAACCCGATAACTTCATCAAATATGGTAAGCTGCCTTGCAAAGTCTGCATTATTTGTAAAAGTGATAAGGGAAATCCTGCTTTGTGGAAACCTATGACGCAATGACCGTAACATCGGTGTGGCAAGTAATATGCTGCCCATCCCTAAATACTTGGTTATCAATATATTTTTTATATGCTTATCGGAATGTGATGGGATAAAACTTATAATTTTTTTGAATCTATTATATATTTCAAGACAAATACAAATGAAAGCACCCACATATTTATCTATTTTTCTCATTTTTTTTATGTTCATCGTGATATTCCAAAAAATAAGATAATATAAATCAGGCTTTTATTCTTATACGTATAAGCTCAGCCATAAATATAAGGAATATTATACCCTGTACAGCATAAGTATTCCAACTCATAGATTCAGCAAAATTCATAAAATAATGCTGGACAGGCCAGCCTATAAATGAATAAATGCCAAAATTCCCATAATCAATATCAGTTGGCAGTGAATACCATATTTTAGAAGCAATAAAAGCCATTACATAAAAAACTGCAAGCTCTCTACCAGAATAATTCATCTTAGCTAACGCTATAATTATTATAAACGCCACAAATGGAAAATTATATATCATCTCCCTTGAAGTAGGTCCCATAGTAATTAACACCGAAAGTATTACCATAAACGCCATCTGATAATAGTGTTCATAAAGGGCTTCAAAAAATTTATCCATATGTACTATAAATAACATAAAAATCAAACCAAACCCAACAGCATTACCAACAATGAAACCACCCGGTTTTGCACTGTGGTAGCTTAAAAACATAAAAACACTCGTTATCGTATGCTCCGTTGACGTACGCAGCTCATGAAGCCCTAAATAGCCTTTTAAAAATAATACCTTGATCAAATAAATTAACACATAAGCCAATACAAACAATACTATTGATCGAATCTTTATTGAGTGCGCTAAGGTCTTAAACGGAGATAAGGAAAGAAAATAGTAAAAGACCATAAAAAAATAACAGCAAAAGATAAAAAGCCCAACAGGGGCAAGCGGTTTAAATACAGGAATTGGTGGCTGCCATGGAACTGCAAAATTAAAAAAATATATGATGATGTATGCAAAAGCCATTAAGACGTAAGTACCAATAAATGCCATAAAAAGACGTATCCTAATATCTTCAAAAGACCATCTAAATTTTGAAAGCGCTTGCTCACTAAACCCATACAATTTAAAAGGTATAGAAGGTGCATCTTTTTTATAAGGAAATAATAATAGTAATAGATTCATCATTCCTCCTATAGGCCAAGAAAAGGAGGCAAACAACGTGGTCAATAATAATAAATATGCCTTCCCACGCAAATACAAAAATAAAGACAATGACGATAGAAATAGTGCAATGGCATCTGTTTGAATGGAGTAGTAAATAAGGTGTTTTGAAACTATGAAGTTAAGAAAAAAAAGCGTAAGACCCAATATCTGGTAACGTCTCTCAATACCATGAAACATTAGCGAGCAAACAAACAAATATAATGATAGTATTATCATAAAACCATTCATTACTCTCCAGATTTGTATTAATGCCTCATCCGTTGGAGTAATAAACAATACTTTATGTATAATATATACAACAAGGAACGGTAGGGAACGTAGTGCCTCATAAGAAATTAAAAACTCATGCCGATTTTTAGTTATCTCGTTAAAATAATCCCTTGAATATCTAGCATATTCTATTCCGTCCCATCCCAATCCACCATTGACAGGTATACGTTCACCAAACAAGACCTGAATTATTACATATAATGAAAAAAGCGATAAATACAGAAAAGGTGAAGTTAAAATACTGCCTTTATTACCAACATTTATAGGAGTACCCCGTTTTATAATAGCATCCTTTTTCGCGCTCATAATTTTTATTAATTATATCATTTGTAACTATTTTTGTGTAACTATTTTTGTCAAATTTGCGGAAAAAATAAAAATAGAAGAGCAGGGGGAAACCCTTTTAGGCAAAAGGGTTATCCCCCCGCACCCCCTTTCCTAAAACTTTTATCCTGACAATAAGTGCTAAATGCTATAACTGTGGAGGATGGCACTTTCTTTCCCAAAGCTTGTGCAGGCATAACGAATAAATCGCCGACGGGCAAGAGTCTCCCCTATAAAAAAACGGGGAGACTCTTGCCCGTCGGCGATTTGGCGCAAAAGGGGGAGGAAAAAATCTCCCCCTTAAACCCCCTCTATAGCTCTTTTGGAGCTAGCGCAGAGGCTTTACGATGGTGTGTAGGGGCAGACCTATGTGTCTGCCCTATGCTTTGGTTATCAAGTGGGTATGGTGTTGCACAGTGGTAGCACTCTGGTGCGTTTGCGCACCAGTAGAAAAAAGAGTCAGAGGGGGTCTTTTTTCAGGGGGAGCGCTTTTTCCTCCCCCTGATTACACCAAAGCGTCTATGGGGAAATGGCACGGCCGTATAAGAAAGCCGTCTTTTTGGCTTTCTTTAGGCCGTGCACTTTCCCCAATAGACGCTTTAGTTGTCATGTAACACAATAGCTTAAGGGAAATAACAAAGTTCCAATGATAGAAGTTAATATAGTAAAAGATAAGAGGAATAACTAAAAAAGTGGCAGGCTAGAAGTTTTAGGAAAGGGGGTGCGGGGGAAGAACCCTTTTTCAAAAGGGTTTTCCCCCGCTCTTCTATTTTTTCTATTTTTTTCTTTTGTCATAAATTTTCTTGACACGATGTCATTAATCATGTTATCACATAAGCATTAATATTTTATTTATGGAGGGATAGTAGATTTGGGGCTTTTGACTTTTAGTGTGGGGGGTATACATCCTAATGACAATAAGTTATACACAGCGAATTTGCCAATAGAAAATTTAAAGGCGCCAAAGCAACTTGTTATTCCCTTAAGCCAGCATGCTGGAGCTCCTTGTAAGCCGGTAGTGGAACCGGGGCAGAGGGTTTTTATGTATAGCAAGATAGGTGAGCCAACTGCTTTTGTTTCGGCTTCGGTACATTCTTCTGTTTCTGGCAAGGTGATTGAGATAAGAAATCATCCGAGTTCTACAGGTAGAATGGTTTTGAGTGTAGTAATAGAAAATGATGGGAAAGATGAAGCTGTGGAGTTAGAGGAAGATGAAGACTACATAAACAAAGAGCCGGATGTGTTAAAAGAGAGGATTAAGCAGGCTGGTATAGTGGGTATGGGAGGTGCTACCTTTCCAACTTCTGTAAAGCTAAGTCCACCAAAAGAAAAACCGATAGATTCGATTATTATAAACGGCGCTGAATGTGAACCATATTTGACGGCAGACCATAGAATGATGGTTGAAAAACCAATAGAAGTGCTTGAAGGGTTGAGGGTGTTGATGAAGGTCTTGGGGGTAGCGAATGGATATGTTGGTATAGAAAATAACAAAAAAGATGCAATCAAATATATGGTTAGTGCGTGTGCTGGATTTGAGGGTATAAAGGTATTGCCTCTTAAGGTAAAGTATCCTCAAGGGGCTGAAAAGATGCTTATAAAGTCCATATTAAATAGAGAAGTGCCGGCTGGTGGTTTACCGATGGATGTGCGGGTTGTTGTACAGAATGTGGGTACAGCGTATGCTATATATGAGGCGGTGCGATATAATAGACCGGTTGTTGAGCGAGTGGTTAGTGTAACTGGGGCTGGTATTAAAAATCCGAAGAACTTGAAGGTAAGGATAGGTACGCAGATAAAAGACGTTATAGACTATTGTGGTGGAGTTAAGGCTGGAGTAAGTAAGGTTATAGCTGGTGGACCGATGATGGGATTTGCACTTTATAGCACAGATATACCTGTAACAAAAGGGACATCGGGTATTGTTGCCTTGGTAGAGCAGGGTTTGACCCATTATGAAAAGTACAGAGCGTGTATAAGGTGTGGAAGGTGTATTGAGGCTTGTCCTATGGGGCTAATGCCGCAGATGTTTAGTGTGTATGTGGAGAGGGGTTTTTACGAGGATTGTAAGGACTATAATTTGTTTGACTGTTTTGAGTGTGGATCGTGTACATATGTGTGTCCTGCAAAAAGGCCTATAGTACAGCAAATCAGGCTTGCTAAAACGTTGGTTAAACGTTAATAATATTAGTGGTTAAGGTATAATGGAAATAAAAAGAAAAGAAAGTGATTTTATAGTAACCGTTAGCCCACATGTAAGAAGTGTGGAAACCGTACCAAGGATAATGTGGACAGTGGTGGTAAGCCTTTTGCCGGCTCTTCTGTGTGGTGTTTATTTTTTTGGCTTAAGGGTTATTTTTGTTACAGCACTATGTATTGTAGGTGCGCTTTTTAGCGAATGGTTTGTTGAAAAGTTAGCTGGTAAGCCTATAACTATTGGTGATGGTAGTGCTTTTTTGTCTGGTTTGCTTTTGGGGCTTACTATGCCGGTAACTGTGCCTTTTTACATACCATTAATAAGTTCCTTTATAGCTGTTGGAATAACTAAGCAAATATTTGGTGGGATTGGATACAATATATTTAACCCTGCACTGATAGGACGGGCTTTTGCGTTAATAACATGGCCAAGGGCTATGACTTCTTGGGTTGAACCGTCTAAAATGTTTGATTTAAATAATATAGGGGCTGCTTTTAGTAATATAGGGATGTGGCTTGATGGAAAAACGAGCGCAACTCCTCTTGGGATATTGAAGCTTGAAGGTATTGCTAAAGTGTTTGAGCCTTATGCTGCAAAGGCTGATTTGTACATGAATCTTTTAATAGGGCAGCGGGCTGGTTCGATAGGTGAAACCTCGGTTATTGCAATATTGATAGGGGCGCTATTTTTAATGCTCAGGCGCTATATTAGCTGGCATATACCGGTATCATATTTGGCTACGGTTGGGTTATTTTCATGGATACTTGGCGGCAAAGAAGGGTTGTTTACAGGTGATGCGCTTTTGCATGTGCTAAGTGGTGGATTGATGTTAGGGGCGTTTTTCATGGCTACTGATTATGTAACGTCGCCATCTGTAAAGAAGGGAAGGTTAGTGTTTGGTTTTGGTTGTGGTATTTTAACAGTTTTAATAAGGTTGAAGGCAGGTTATCCAGAGGGGGTTATGTTTGCAATTTTAATAATGAATTGTTTTGCTCCTTTAATAGACAGAAACTTAAAGCAAAAGGTATTTGGATTAAGAAAGGGTAAGTAATTGACATACAAAGATATATTAAAGATAGCGGTTAATTTGCTTATTATTTATACGGTAGGAGGTCTACTTTTAGCGTTGGTTTACGCAAAAACTTCACCTATAATATTTAAAAATAACGAAAGATTTAAGCAAGAATCATTACAAAAGATGATACCTGAAGCTGGCAATAATGATATACGTAAGCTTGGTGATTGGCAACCACATGAAAAGCATGCTGAATACTATGAGGCAAGAAAGGATGGAGTGTTTCTTGGTTACATTGTTCAGTCGTTTGGGAAGGGTTATTCCAGTTATATTGATGTATTGTTTGCTGTAGATGAGAGTTTTAAAATAAAAAGTGTTAACATATTGCATCACTCCGAGACCCCCGGTCTTGGTGATGAAATAGAAAGTGATAAGTTTAAGGGACAGTTTAAAGGCAAGGATGTGGAACATCTAAAGGTTCAGAAGGTTGAAACAACTGAATATGTTCAATCAATTACGGGTGCAACCATATCATCAAGGGCTGTGTCGGAAGATGCTATAAAGAAGGGGCTTGAGTTTTTAAAGGAATCTCTCAAAGGAGGGGCTAATACTAATGTTGCACCATGAAGAACCTGAAAAGATAAATTATCTTAAAACCGTTCTTGTAGGGATTTTTAAGGATAATACCATATTCCGTTTGGCTATTAGTTTATGTCCAGCAATAGCTGTAACAAATAGTATGAAGACAGCCTTAATGATGGGCATTGCCGTTGTGTTTGTTCAAATTATGGTAAATATAACTGTATCTGCGCTAAGATATGTGATTAATCCAAAGGTTAGAATACCTGTTTATATGTTGATAATATCTGGCTGGGTTACGGTAATAGACCTTTTGACAGCTGCGTTTTTTACACAGATATACAAACAGATGGGCTTATATATTCAATTGATAGTGGCTTTTGCATCAATTTTAGCAAGGGCAGAGTTTTTTGCAAGTAAAAACCGTATGGTTCCATCATTTTTTGATGGGTTAGGTATGGGCTTAGGGTTTTTGCTGGCTTTAACGGTAATCAGTTTCTTTAGAGAGCTACTTGGCAAGGGAAGCCTTATAGGATTGCAATTGATTAATGCAAAGCCGTTATTGATAATGCTGCTGCCAGCTGGCGGGTTTTTAACCACAGGGCTTTTAATGGGGTTTTTCAACTGGATAGATATGCGGTTTTATGGTGGTAAAGGCGCTGGTGGTGCTACAGACCAATGACCAATGAACGAGGAAGTTTATGGAGGTTGAATAAATTATGGATAAAGAATTAGTTCATCTTTTTGAGCTTTTTATATCTGCGTCGTTGATAAACAATTTTGTGTTTACAAGGTTTTTAGGGCTTTGTATATTTTTTGGTGTCTCTAAAAAAATGGAAACTGCCGTTGGGATGAGTGTAACATTTACGGCTGTTATGGTTATATCGGCGGCCTTAAGTTGGCTTATATATAACTATGTAATGATTCCGCTGGATATAACGTTTTTAAAAATAGTCGTATTTATAGGTATCATAGCAACGTTTGTGCAAGCCTCAGATACAATAATGAGGAAAATAACACCGGGACTTTACTATAAGTTAGGTGTTTATCTGGCGCTTATTTCTACCAACTGTATAATACTGGCTGTGCCTTTGATAAATGCAGGTGAGAAGTATACCTTTATGACAAGCCTTGTATTTGGGCTTGGTTCTGGTATAGGTTTTGCGTTAGCGCTTGTGATTATGGCAAGTATACGGGAAAAGTTAGAGCTTGCCGATGTGCCAAGACCATTTGCTGGGTTGCCAATAGCCTTTATAACGACAGCTCTCATAGCGTTGGCTTTTACTGGGTTTGCTGGAATGATAACATTATGATATAGTGTTATATAAAATAACAAGATTAATAAACCAAAAAGGGTGTAACAATATATGGAATTTTTTCATTTAGTTGATATTTTAAATAGTTTTACAAACATAATTGATTCATTGATTAACTTATTGAATGGTTTTTTGATACCGAGTGTTGGTGTTGGTGGTGGTGTAGAAGCGAGAGAGTCAGTCAATTTAATTTTAACGATACAAAATACCATTATATTTTTAAGTATTGTGGGGTTAGTGTTTGGTTTTGGATTAGCAATAGCAGCAAAGAAATTTGCTGTTAAGGTGGACCCTCGCATAGAGGCAGTAACAGAGGTATTGGCAAATGCCCATTGCGGAGGGTGTGGATATGCTGGTTGTAGACAGTATGCAGAGGCAGTTGTAACAAATCCTAATGTGCCTCCTACGTTATGTACACCTGGAGGAGAAAAGACTGCCAAGCTTGTTGCTCAGATAACGGGCAAGATACCGGTTATTAGGGAATCTGAATTTTCACGGATAATGTGTCAAGGGGACAGTACAAAGGCGTTAGGAAAGTTTAAGTACGAAGGTATTACCGATTGTCGTGCGGCAGTACTTGCAGGTGGGGGCGTTAAATCCTGTGATTATGGGTGTTTAGGGTTTGGAACTTGTGAAAGGGCGTGTCCATTTAAAGCCATTAAGATGAATGAATATAATCTGCCTATTGTAGATATAGAAAAGTGTACTGGTTGTAAGGTGTGTGCTAATGTATGCCCAAAGAAAGTTATAGAGATATTGCCGGGAAGTAAGGCAGTAATAGTTGCGTGTCATTCGAAAGATAGAGGAACTGATGTAAGATTAAAGTGTCAGGTTGGGTGTATAGCCTGTGGGACATGTGTTAAGGTATGCCCATTTGAGGCTGTAGCGCTTACAGATAATCTTGCAAGAATCAATGTTGATAAATGTAAGGTGTGTGGTTTATGTAAAGCTAAGTGTCCAACGAAGGCTATAGTGGATTTGCTGCCTAATAGGAACAAGGCGTACATAATAGATGAAAAGTGTATTGGATGTAATATGTGCATGAAGGTGTGCCCTGTAAATGCGGCTTTTGGCGAAATGAAGAAGATACATACGATAGATGCAAATAGATGTATAGGGTGTGGAATTTGTACAACTAAATGTCCTAAACAGGCGATAGCTGGTACGTTTAATACAGAGACAGTTCTATCAGGAGTAAAAAATAAAAGCAAAGAAAGTATTGCGGTTTAAGTTTTTAAAAATCAACCAAATTAATATTTAAGTCATGGATACTATACAGATAAAAGTAAACCCAAAGGGGTTATCGGCTTCTTTAAGTAGAGATTTTGATTTAACAGAGATAATCAACGGGAAAGAAGTTATGGGACCGAGTCCGTTTTTTAAACATCAAGATGTAGTGTTTAATTTAGGTTTTATTTTGAAAGCTTATGTAAAAAAAAATAACTTAGGAAAGGTGTCCATATCTCCATTAGATGTTATTTTAGAAGAAGGCGTTAATAGAATGCAGCCAGACCTTTTGTTTATCAAAAAAGAAAACATGTGGATAATAAAAGAGTGGATAAGAGGTGTGCCTGATATGGTGTGTGAGATAGTGTCTCAAGGGTCCTACACCAGAGATACTATTATAAAGAAAGAAATATATGAAAGCTATAAGGTGCCTGAATATTGGATTGTTATACCGGAGTTAAGCACTATAGAGATATTAACGCTTGAAGATGGTAAATACCAACCTTTTTCTATTGCTGAGGGAGAAGGGGTTGTTAAGTCAAATGTAATAAGTGGTTTTGAAGTTGAGATTAAAGATGTATTTGAGGAATAAGTTTATATAGCTATTTTTAGAATTTTCAAATAGAAAAGTGTTTCCTAATTAAATCCAGTTTTAATCCGCAGAAAAGATACTCCTGTTTTTTATAACCCTTTTTTTTAGTATATAAGGTTATTCCTTTTCTTTGCTTTTTAGTTGTGTTATCTCTTGTTCTATTTTTTATTTACTTTTCTATAACAGGTAACATATACTATATTAATGAGAAACGATGATAAGGTAATGTTGTTACCAGAGGACAATATATTATATTTGATGAAGAAAAATATTCTTTTTCAAAATATAACTGAAAAAGATGATACCTTCACTAAAGAAGAACTACAAGAATTGGCTAAGTATATACAATTAAAACAAATAGGAGCAGGGATTACAGTTTTTAGGGAAGGTACTATTGGTAAGAGTTTAATGCTTGTTTTGCAAGGTACAGTGGGTGTATATGTTGCAGATAATAAAGGTGATGATATACTAATTGCAACTATACAAGAAGGCTCTTTTTTTGGAGAAATGGCTATAATACATAAAACTGTACGTACAGCTACTATTAAAACTCATACTGACTGTTTGTTAGGGGTAATAATAGAAGAGGATTTTTGGACTCATTTTAGTATCAATCAGACATTTTCAAGAAATCTGCTATGGGGAATAAATAAAAGACTTACTAGTACACACCTTAAACTAGTACAAGAGTTAATAAGATCAAGAGAGACGCTACTTAGATATAATGAGGAGTTGGAACAAGAAGTAGAAAAGAAGACCTATCAGTTAAGACAAAGGGATATGCAATTATTAGCTATAGATAGGATTGTTGGTATAGGTACGTTAGCTGCTGGTATAGCGCATGAGATAAATAATCCACTAAGTATTATTAAAAGTGGTATTGGTTTTATAAGAAAAAAATTGGATGTACTTGATGGAGAGTCAAAATACGATGATATTGTAGAATCGTTTGATAAAAAAATTGCATCAATAGATAGAAGTATAAACAGAATAGAGAAAATTATAAGAAGTATGATGGATTTTGCCCGTTTGGATGTAGAAAATAGTACAACCGTTAATATTGGAGATTTTATTAACAATGTAATTAACATATTGGCCATGCAACATTCAAAAAATATAGAATTCATAACAGAGCTGCATGAAACACCGAGTATATTAATCTCTACTAGTGATCTAACGCTTTGTCTAACGCATGTGATTAAAAATGCTATAGATGCTATAGAAAATAATGGTAGAATAAAAATAACCGCTTCCTATGATAATAACGATAAAGAGATTGTCTTAAAGATTATAGATAATGGTTATGGGATGTCTAAAGATACAATTGATAAGGCCTTTAACCATTTCTTCACAACAAAACGAGTTGGTAAGGGGATTGGTATGGGATTGCCGGTAACTGAAAGCATATTAAAAGGCTTAGGCGGAGATATTAACATTGAAAGTAAAGAAGGGGAGGGGACTATTGTTACTTTAGTTATACCTGTTAAATAATAATTATCTCCCCCAAGCCTTCAAAGGCATGAGGGTCAAACTCCAAAATTGAGTTTGCTTAAACGCCTTTGTTGCTTAAACGCCTCAGACAAATAGGGGTTGAAGTATTACAATAACGCCAATATATTTTCTTCTGTTTAATAGTATCCTCTATTGGAGAGGGGCGAGGCACAGCCTCATGATGTATCTGTGCATCTTTAATCCACAATTCTTTTGCAATAGTTATTTTTTCTATTACTTCCATTTCCGTCTTACCAAAAGTAGAACACCCCGGTAAATCAGGTGCTATTGCAATAAAACCTTCATCTTCTTCACTATAAAATATTTTTATAGGATAGTACATTATTTTCCCCTCATAAGTTTATACTTTTTGATTATATTTAAAAACTGTCTTACTTGATTATGACATAATCTTTACTTAACAAGTATCCCAATGAGTTCATAATTTTTATGTTTATTAAATATTGTATTAATTTGCACCTTTATCTTTGTACCATCAGATGTTATTGCTTGAATTTCGCCAAAAGACATGTCTTTGTCTTTACATTTTTGAAGAAACTCTTTTTTCTTATTATCATCTAACATAAACACTTCATTATATTTTTTCCCTTTTACTGCATTTAAATCTTTATATACAAGGATTTCAAGGGCATTTTGGTTCATTAGGATTATTTCACTATTAGTATTAATTAAACAAACCCCTATTACATAACATTCTATAAAATTTTTTAATAAAGCGAGTTCTTCGTTTTTTATTTTGTTCTTAGTCTCCATGTATTTAATATCTTGTTCCATATGCTCAAGAAACTTATCGTGATTATATGCACTAATTAAATATTCAACCACCATAAGTAATTCTTCATTATCCCATGGTTTATTAAAATATCTATCTATTGAGCCTGTATTTATTGCATCAATTGCAGCGCTAATATCTGAATAACCTGTTAGGAGGATTTTTTTACATGTTGGTTTTTTTTCGTTTATTTGCTTTAGTATCTTTGTACCTTCCATGTCTGGCATACGTTGGTCTGTTATTACTATGGATATATCCGATTCATCAAATATCCTCATAGCTTCTTGACCATTAGTAGCAGTTTTAACTTCATATCTGTTCATAAAAGTATCATATAGGCTGTCAAGTACATCTTGTTCGTCGTCAATACATAAAATTATAGGTTTAGTTTCTTTATTAGGCATGTTTTTTTCCTCTTTTAAGATAATATGGTTTATCATTTAAGCGGTAATTTTATTATAAAAGTTGTTCCTTTACCTACAGTACTTTCTACTAGAATTTCTCCGTTATGATCTCTGATTATTCCATGACTAATGGATAGGCCAAGCCCTGTACCGCGTCCTACAGGCTTTGTTGTAAAAAATGGATCAAATATTTTATCTAAAATATTTTCAGGAATGCCTTTCCCTGTATCAGTGATAGCTACTTTAATAAGGTTATCTTCATAAGTAGTGCGTATTATGATATTACCTTTGCCTTCTATCGCTTGAGCAGCGTTTATTAAAATATTCATAAACACTTGATTTAGTTTAGATGCACAACATTCTAAATAAGGAAGCGTATCATATTCTTTTATGACAGTGATTCTATTTTGGAACTCACTTACCATTATATTTAAAGTTATGTCTATTTCGTCATTTATATTTACTCTATTTTTGGCAGATACATCTAATCTTGAAAATGATTTCAGATCATTTATGATTTTACTCATTCTTTCAACACCGACAATAGACCGTTCAACTAATTGGTTTAGCCTTCCTCGTATGTAATCATAATTAATATGTTTCTTGCTCTTTTCAAGTTCTAATTTATCGTTATCCTTTAAGTCGAAATTATTAACTCTATCCATTAATGTAAAAATATTGTTTAAAAATTTAGATAGGTTATTTAGATTAGAATTTATAAAACTCAAAGGATTGTTGATTTCATGAGCTATGCCAGCGACCAACTCACCAAGCGACGCTAACTTAGCATTTTGTACCAATTGAGACTCTATCCGTTTTCTTTCTTCAATTGATTTTTGTAGTCTTTTATTAATAACCTCAAGTACAATCCTTAAGATTTCCTCTTCTTTCCATGGTTTAGGTACATATTTATCTACGTTACCTTTATTTATGGCATCCACTACAGTATTTATGTCAGAATAACCGGTAAGCAATATCTTTCCAACCGAGGGGAAATTGCTATTTACTTGCTTAAAAAGCTCAGTACCTGTAATTTCAGGCATTCTTTGGTCAGATATAATCAGGTCTATTTCTTGTGTTTTATTTCTTAACATAGTAAGTGCCTCTCTTGAAGTACCTACCTTGTATACATCGTAATTATCTATAAATGTATCGTATAAGGCATCCAATATATCTGGTTCGTCATCAACTATCAAGATAGAATACCTTTTATCTATTTTTTGCATATCCATATTCAAATATAACTCCTAAGTGTGTTATATCTTCCACAATTAAATATTTTTAATAGTTTTTTCTATATATTTAAGCTATCTATAATAGAAAATGACTCCAACTTAATATCTTTAAGGTCTGCTAAACTTAGCTCAAGTTCCTCAAGTGCCCTTCCATAATTACCTTGCCAATCTTCTTCATTTTCAAAAAAACTGCCATAAGCTGTACTATAATGCCCGTATAATTGCTCTGCTACAACAACTGTAGCCCAAAGCTTAGAGGTATCCAAGTCATCAATCCTATGTTTTGTTAAATCAATACTGCTATTGTGGTGATTTTCAATAGCAACGTAAATAGGGGAGGGTAACCCCCATGTTTTTACTATTAATGCACTTAAGACACAATGGTTAGTTTTAAATATCTTATTTTCACTTTTATTTATATTGTGAATATTTCCTACAACCATATTAAAGTAATCTCTATATGTTTTAAACTTTTTCATAAGTATTGGTATAGCGCTATCATGAAAAAGGCCTACTAAATAGGCAAGATTAGTGTTTGTTGTAAACTGCCTCTTAGCAATAGTATCGCATATGTGTGCCACACTTAAAGAGTGTGCCCAGAATCGCTCATCAAAAGCCCCCCATTTTTCCAGTACATTTTGCAGGGCAACTGATATAACAAGATTTTTAAATGTATTTAATCCCAAAACATTTAATGCTGTTAATATGGAATCAACCTTGCCGCCACCATAAACCGAAGAGTTGGCTAACTTTAAAACCCTTGACGCCATAAAAACATCCATTTTAATTAGGTCTGAGAGTTTCTTAAAATTTATATGTGGTTTTCTTATTTCATTGCTAACATCCATAATTATTTTAGGCTGCGGCGGGATAATTATCCCTTTTAAGTCTTTATCTACAGTGCATTGGCTGCATTTTTCTATATTTTGTATATATCTTTTTTCATCTAATAGTTTATCAGATTCTTTATTATCTCTGTGTCCTTCAAGGTATGGTATTACTTGTTCGCTAAACATACTATATCTTATTGGCTTTGATATATATATAACCTTTTTTTTGTCTTGTAAGTTGTTAATCAGCTCTATATCTTTAGACCTCGATGTTATCACTAAGATAGTATCATCGGGTTGATTTGCCTTGATTATATTAAAAAGTTTATTCTCATTACTAAAAGACATATCTGTATCTATAATAATTACCGAAAAAGGCTTTTCTATCAGTTTCTCTTTTGTGTGGTTTTCTGTATCTGATGCCACAATACTTGAGTTTGGAAATGCGTTTCCTAAAAAACCACCAATAAGACCTTTGTCAGAATTATTATCAGTTAATATAAAGATTTTTAAAGGCATAGATAATCCACAAATTTGTTTATCATATGTTATTTATTTTAAGGGCAACCTCCATTTTTATTTGTACATCCTTAAAATTCTTATATAAAGTCTTTAATAATTCGTCATATTTGGTTAGATATGGTACGCTAATCATCTTTCTTTGTGAAACTGCCAACATTCCATCTTCTAACAAGGCTATATTTTTAACAGCACTATCTCTTTCCATTTCCAGATTTTTTTTCTCTCTTTCAATATGGAGTTTTAAAACCTTGCAGTTATCTATATCTTCATTTATTTGGTTTATATTAGTTTTAAGGCGATTAATATCTTCCGTTAATTCGTCGCATCTTAGTTGTAGAATATCTATATTGCTCTTATATGTTACGGTTTTGCCTACAAGCGAATCTATCTGTTTTTGCGTTGTTGCTATAGCTACATCAATGCCTTCTATTTCGGTTTCTAAAGATTGAATTTCATGTAATATCTTATGTTTTTCCTCAATTAATAAATTTTTCTTACCCTTAAGCTCTTTTACTTTATTAAGTGTTGACTTTATTTGCTCATATTTATCTAAATTTATTTTTTGGTTGATTCTCGGTCTACCTTCTTCTGTACTCATTAAAGCTCCCCCCTCAATAAAAATTAACCCTCTTGGTTATATTCAGAAAACTTAGAACGTATATCGCTAAGCATTGTCTGCGATTTAGTTAACTCTCTAAATAGTATATCCTTTTCCTCTAAGGTTAGTGCAAGGTCTTTTTCAAGGGTAATTATTTTATTTAACTGAGCACCTTTTTCATTTTTTAATATGATGTTTTCTTTCTTTAAGACATCAATATGTTCTATTGCTTTATTAAGTTTTCTCTCAAGAAATGTAATTTCATCCATCATACCTTTTTGTCTGTCTTCATAGTTTTGATAAGACTCATGCGCCCTCATTTGCTGCGTTTTTTCTAACTGATGTTTCATGTCGTTTATTATAAACTGCGCGTTATTGCGCTCCTCGATTAAATGTTCAATTTCCATCTGAAGCTCCCGATTTATGGGAAACTCGTTTTCTATAAATCTAAGGCGATTTTGTAACTCTTCTTTTTCTTCTTTTAAATTAGCTATAATTTCCTTAGCATCCTTTATATCCATCTCAAGCAATTTGTTTATCGAAATGACGCGGTGCAGCTGTTCCTCCATACTCTGCACTATTTCGTACATGCTTGTTACTGTTTTTTCTATGTCATTTGCACTTTCATCTCTTCTAAGTATATCAAGCCCCTTTATTACTGGCATAAATGGAGTGTCTTTAAAATTAGGTAATAACGATGATACACCTACATCTTTTTTCGGTAGGTTTTTTGATTCTTTTACGTTATCATCATTTGTCATATGCGCTCCTATTATCTATTGTTAAATCTAAGGGTTTGTAGTCCATCTTTTTATAATAAAACTCTTTAGAGCTAATTTTAACATCCTGTATCCTTTTACTTAGCTCTTTAATAGCCTTTTTTGACCATTTAATCTTATCTTCTATGTATTCCAGATCATTTAATTTAGTTGGCAGCTTATCTTCTATGGATTTCAGCTTATCCGTAAGCGCTGCTATCTCGCCTTTTATAAAATCCATATCAATTATAGAATTACCTATTTCTGTTAAATAATCAACCAAGGCATCTGATGCTTGTTTATATAGTTTTATTAGACTATCCCGTTCTTGCTCAAGAAACTGTACCTCCGAAAGCACAGTATTTTCATCTGTCTTTGGTTCTATAAAGTCTTTTTTACGCTCACCAAGTTCTTCGTATTTTTCATGAAGGATAATTTTCTTATCCCTTAACTTTATTTCTAACTCTTTAGAACGCTTAAATAGTTCATTGTTTTCAGCTTCAAGTGCCTTTATTTCCTCAAACAAAGAGCCCAATTCGGTAATTATGTAGTCACTATAGTTAGATATAGACTCTCTACTATGAATTAAGTGTTTTTTTATGACGTCATATGGGTTATCCCAATTTTCTGTTTCAAATGTGTCCATAAATCAAGATTCCTCAATTAAGATTTTATTTTCTTTATTACTGTTTTGTTCATAGGATAGCTCAGATTCTGCTATTTCCTCAGAAAGTGGCTCATCATATGTTTGTTCTACCGCTGTGTTTACAGTTGTTTCTTTATAATCTTGCTCTAATTTAGTGTCATTAACTCCAATATCAATTGCCCTATATTGTTCTTGCTGCCACCATTCTTTTAGTTTATTAAACTGCTCTTCTAGCTCACTATCTGATTTATGAAGTACCTCTACCTGTATGTTCATACCTGTGATGTTTTTTAAAGCCTCAAGAGCTTTTTCACGTACTTCAATACTTTCATCCATTATCATGCGCATAAGTGAAGGCACTGCTGCTTTATCTCTTATTGAGGAAAGTGCTGTAACTGAAGCCTTTCTGATTTTTTCATCCCTATCCTGAAGACTTTGCAGTAACCCCGGTACGGCTTGCTCGCTATCCTTCCAGCCAAGATAGGTAACGGCAGACCGTCTAACGTCTGGGTTTCTATCTTGTAAGGCATTGGTTAGATGTTTTATACATTCAGCCCCAGAGGTCTGTTTATATATGCCCCTTAGTGCACTGATTCTTACCTTATAATTTTCATCATGCACCTTTTCTTTAAACACATTTACCGAAAGATGGGATTCCAAGTTAACAAGAGAGTTAATTATCTCTAAGGTAAGATAGATATTATTAAACTTAAGTGCTTCTACTAAAATAGGTACGGCGGCAGGATTGCCAAGTTTACCAAGCTCTGAGGCTGCAAGCACCTTGACTTCCACATCGCTATCAAGCAAATCATTTGTTATATTTTCAAAGATAGCCCTATCCGCTCTATCTTCAAAGATGCCTTCACGCAAAGCCTTTTCTATTTGAGTCTTAATTAAAGACACTATTTCAGTGTTACTGTAGCTTTTAGCCTTTTGTTGAGTCTTTTCAGCTTTTTTGCTTGGTTTTTCCTTTACCTTTTCATCTTTATCGGAAAGGGCAACTAATCTTTGGATTTCCTGTTCATATTCCTTTATCTGCGATATAAGCGTTTTTATATTATCCGTATCAGCGCTGCCTTGAGCTTGCTGCATGCCTATTTCGTAATAAATATCCTTTATCTTAGTTTCGTAGTCCTTTACTTGTGTCTTTACACCTTTAGTGCCATTTTTAAATTTCATTAAGCCAAGTCCACCCGTAAAGGCATTAGCAGTCTTTTTTGAAACAGTCTTTGTAACGGAAGGTGTCGTTTTCACTACAAAGTGTAAGGCCTTATCAAGCGAGCTGGCTGTTGAGTCATATGCCTTAACGGCAACACTGCCGCTTGTATTTAGTGCCTTTGCTATTAAATTTAAAAACCCTGTACGTTTTGGTTGTCCGTTTTCCATATAGTTTTTAATACCCCCTATTGTGGTAAGTTTCTAATCTAAATAATGTTAAAAACAAGTTTTATCGCCACTATTATAAGTGCAACAGCAATAATTTGTTTTATAACCTTTTCCTTTGTTATTGTAGCAAGTTTTGCACCTACATATGCCCCATAAATGGAACCTATACCTATAAATATTGCATAATTGATGTCAACAGTATTTAAGCCCATATAAATAATCAAACCAATAAAACTTGTAATCACTATCGTAAAATGAGATGTTGCTGTTGCTACGTGAACCGGGACACCAATAAACGTCATTAAAGGCACATGGATAAGGCCGCCGCCTATACCAAATAAACTTGATATTATACCAATAAAAAAACTACCTCCAAACCCTATATTCATATCTGGACAAAAATTATATTCGTTACCATGTGCATCAACTAAAGTTCTACAAGTTAAACTTTTTGTATTATTATCACATATTAAATAAAACTCTTTTTGAAATAGTAAAAGATAGGCTATGCTTAGTAATAAGACCGAAAATATTACAGAAAACATCATTACAGTTATGTATTGCTCAATAATTGTACCAATAATAACACCAGGCAGTGCAAACACTGAAAACTTAATTCCAAGTTCATAATCTACACGTTTTTGTGATACATAGGAAAACGTGCCTGAAAGGGCGTTTAAAAACACCACTGCCATAGAAGTACCAACTGCATGTTGAGGGGAAAAACCATAATTTATAATCAAAAACGGAACTACTAAAAAACCACCCCCAGCACCTATTAATGTACCAATTACGCCTACAAATACCCCAGCTATTATTAATGTAATTACGTCAAAGGTATTAGCCACTACGCTATGGTTTATGTAAACGTTAGCATAGGCACTACTTTGAATACACAAAATCACCCCTAATATAATGATGCTTACTATAATATTTTTTTTCATATTCCTCTCAACTATCATAGCTCTGCCGTTACTGTTGTAAGAAAGTCTTTCACCATATGCTCATACTCTGCAATTTCGCTATTTAGGGTGTTGTTTACTGATAATACATAACTCCTGATGGCGGTTACCATTTCTAAAACCTTACCATCTAATTTAATACCATCTGAAAATGTGTTTATCTCTTTATTAATAGTGTCTAATTGATGCCTTTTATCTTTAATTGACTGTTCCTTTTGGTCAAACATTTGCTTAAAATGCAGCTCTTCAGCTATCTGCTTATCAATCTCAGTAAGTGAGGCTGTATTTCCTTCAATGGCTATTGTTTTTTCTTTTATAAGCTCAGAAAGCCTCTGCTGTGTTATCTTTAGGTCCTCTATTTCTGCTCTTACCATATCTTCATTTTCATAAAGTTCAAGTTCTGTGATTTTTTGTGTAAGCTCTTCCTTTTGCCTATTTAATCTGTCGTCTTCATCGGCAAGACGCTCATCTTCTACAGAAAGCTCAGCTACCTCTTCATCTAATGTTACCATCTTTGCTGTTATATCATTAATTAATGTTTCATAGCCATCAAGCTCAGCTTGTGCTTGTGTTTCTTTTATTTTTAAACTCTCTGCAGTTGTATAATCCGGTATAACTTTGGCTATCTCCGTTTTTTTGTCTTCAAGTATAAATATCTCTCCAACAATACTTTCTATTTCCCTCTCTATGGCTCGTCTTTCCCCGTCATACCATTCCTTTAAGGCTAACAGGTTTTCTAACTCTTCTTGGTTTTTTCTCTCTTTAGTTACAGACACATTGTACACAATACAAACATTATCGTATTCTTTCTTTATTTCATCAAGCTCACTAGCTATTATATCAAGTTGTTCTACCCTACGAAACTCCTCTTCAACCCTTTGCCTTTCAAGCTTAACTTCCGTAAGCTCTTTTTTTGCATTATCAAACTCTACAGAAACAGTTTTACCAAACTCATTTAGCTCTCCTATCCTCCTTTTGACTGTTTCCATTCTATCTTGAATATGGATAATATCCTTCTTGTACTTAATAATGTCTGCCTTTAAAAAATTGTTCGTTTTTTTCGAAACTATCCATGTCCCTGCATCATTAATTAAATCAAAAAGTTCTTTTTTTGTTACCCCTGTTTTTTTTTCAAATTCATCCATAGTTTTTTAAAACTCCGTTATACTGTTTGAAAACTCCTTAACACCATTTGTTATAAACTCAAGTGCGTCTTTTAGTGCAAAACTCTCCACTAAGGATTCTTTCATACTTTTAATGCCTTCCTCGTAGTTTTCTCTTATGAGTACATACCGTTGCTTTGCCTGCACCGCTGCTGTAAGGTCATTGCCTACCTTTATAAGCTCCTCACTGACTTGCATGAAGGCATCATCCATATTTTTTCTATTTTGTGTTAATTCTGTTAAAGTCGTGGTTTTACTTTCTAGTTCAGTTTCAATCCCCTGCAACTGTACTTTTAAACCGTTGTCTTCATTTATAAGCCCTGTAACTTTTGATTTTATCAAATCTCTTTCACTTAATAACGCCTTTATGGACTTACTCTTACCCTCAACCTCTAAATACTTATTAGTTAGCTCACCAATAGTATCTTGAAGGTGAGAAAGTTTTTCTTTTTGCTGCGTAACTCTACTTTTAATTACAGTTAACTCATTATTTTTATTGTCAAACTTGGCTTTTATATCATTTAATATTTTTTTCCTCTCTTCAAGCCTTATAAATATACTGCCAGCTTCTTCAAAGTAAGTAATGTCTTTTTGTAATTGCTCCTTCTCCTTTTCGTATATGTTAAAGGCTATTACCTTTTCTTTTAACTCTTTATCACAATCTCTAACCTCACTTCTTGTTTCATTCGGATCAACTATGACTTCTTCTTTAATAGCATCAAGCCTATCTTTTTGTATCTTAAAAAATTCCTTTTGCGCTTTATAATACTCTATTTCCTTCTCTACCTCGTCAAGCCCCTTTCTGGCATACATGCTTTTTAACTTCTGTCTATAGGTTAATACGATAGACTGTATCTCTTTAACTTCGTTTTGTATTAATGAAACATTCGTCTTTTGCTTTTCGTTTTGTTTCGATAGCTCTGAAAATTCCGCAATTTTCTGCTCTAAGCCGTTTTGCCAATTCTTAAGCTGAAGCACCAAGCTATCCCGTTCATTTTTTAAAATACGCATCTCTTCAGTATCTATCTTAAATGTAAAATGCTTATCTAATTCTTGCATAAAAAAAACCTCTAAAATATTTTTTACTCCCAACTAACTGAGCAGGGGTTCAAGGGGTGAAACCACTTGAACGAGATTCCCAAAGGACGAGTCCCAGGGAGTGTGAGGGCAGTGCCCTCACTCTTTATCTTCTATTTTTTATCTTTTATCTTTTATTTTTTCTTATTGTCGTGCGACATGTTTTTCCCAATAAAGCTGCATTTTCTCTAATTTCTTGTCATTTTCAGCCTTTTCCTTTATAACTTCCGCCATTTTAGCTCTTTCTCTACTAAGTTCATTGTTTAGTGTTACAATTTCCCTTTTAAGCTTATCTACGCTATCTACTTGTTGTTTCAGCTTTTTTAATTCTCCCCTTAGTGAGTCGTTTTCAGCTTGCAAGTTGTAGAGGTTCTTTTGTACCATGCTTAATATTTCGTCTGTAGTCTTTTGAGATGCTACCTTTGCCTTTTCTATTGAAACGCTCTTATTTTTGAAAAAATCATCTAATTTATGGGCATTTTCTAAAATCCTTATAAATACATTATTCCTTCTTTCTTCACTCATGGTACGTATTTTTTGTATAATCTCCATATTTGTCATACTTATTTTTACCTCCTACTGCGTCTTAGATATTTTAGGAGCTGAATGAGCTACTGCGTCGGATTCAAAAACCTCCATTGGTTTAAAACGAAATATATAATTAAATAAAAACCCGGGAAACATGTTTAAGCGAGAATTATAAAAATTAGCATCTTTATTATATTCCTGCCGAATATCGGCTATCATGCTTTCAGTGCTTGAAAGTTCTCCCATAAGGGACTTATAAGTTTCCGAGGCTTTAAGTGCTGGGTAGGCTTCTGCAACTGCCTGAAACTTTGAAAGCACTGCGGTATCTGTATCTATCCCCTGTTTTTTGATTGAATCTTCTAAGGATTTGACAGCTGCCCTTACGTCTGCTGCATGCGTAAATACATGTTTTTCGTAATCCATGTATTCATTGACAGCATATATTATATTTGGTATTAGATCGTTTCTTCTTTGAAGTTGTACCTCGACATTAGCCTTTTTCATTTTCACGTTATATAGATTTATAGTAAAAAAATTGTAATAATAAATGGCACCTGAAATAATAGCTAACGTTAAAGAAAGGATAGCCATTTTTATAGCAATAGAGTGTTTTTCCCATACAAGTTTCTTTAATAGACCTAAAAGACCTGTCCTTTTGATTCTTATACTGTGAGGGACAGCGTCTATTAGGTCAAGTTCTTTTGCATACATTTTCTTGATTATTTTATTGAGATTTGTCTTATCCGTCACACTACTTTACCTCAACTTGTACCGTTTGACCAGAGCGTATTATTTCAAGTGTAGGTTTTGTTGTTTTTACGTCTATATTTTTAATCATGTTAGCAAAAAAATCTATATCGCTTATGTTGTAATCATTTATGGCAACAAGGACATCACCTTTTTGAACCCCAGAACGCTTTAAAACACCGCCTGGGTCAAGCACGTACACCCCAGACTTAATATATGCTGAGAGGGCTTGATTGATTGGACCAAACTCACTACCAAGCCACTCAACTTCTGTGTTTTTTGGCTTAGCAGCAGCAGGTGCTGTTGCTGCCGTGTTAGCCTTTCCTCCTGCTATTAATGTAAAGGCACTTCCCCGCTTAACTGTTACGTAAACCTGCTGCCCTTGACGTAAAATATCTAAAAGTGCCCCATCTCTTAAGTCAAGATTATTTGTCATAGCTATAAAAGAACCAATATCCGTAACCTTTGCTCCATTGATGCCGACAATAATATCCCCAGACATAACCCCATTGCGCCTAAGTATTCCGCCAACATCGGCAACCATAACACCGTATGGTATGTATGGGGCAATGGTGCTATTTATTGGGCTGATTTCTGAGCCTTGCCATTCAAATTCTTTCATATTATTAGCTACTGGAGGTGCTGGTATTGTAAGTTGAGCAGCCACAGGCCAAGCAGCTATAGACTGCACATCCGGTACGTAAGCTGCGGGTTTAACCTGACCACCTACGTTTGGTGTTACATTTATTGATATGTTTTGGCCGCTTCTTAATATATCAAGCTTTATACCATCAAGTACGCTTGTAGCGTTTGCTATTGTTATAAAAGAGGTTATGTCTTGTACGATACTGCCATTTATTCCTACAATGACATCTCCCCTCATAACCCCAGCACGATTAAGGATACCATCGGCATCTTTTACATAAACCCCATTTTTTATGTAGGGCTTTAAAGTAGCGTTTAAATCCGTAATCTCTGAGCCAAGCCAAGCAAATGCCTGCTTATTAGTCTTTAGTGGTTGATTTTCAAATGTCGGAAATTGCACGGTGTTTATAGTTATTGCCTTTCGTGAACCACTTCTATAGATAAGTAAATCAAAGGTTTTTCCTATCTTTTCAGACTGAATTAACTGCATAAACTCTACAGCGCTTCTTACCCTTCTTCCATCTACACGCATTATGATGTCAGAACGTAAAACGCCAGCATCGTTAGCCGGTGTTTTGTCATACACACGTTCAACAAGGACACCGGTAGGGTAGAGTAGGCCGAAGTGCTCAGCAACCACTGAGTCCACATCTATAACAGATACGCCAAGAAATGGCAGCTCCTGCTTTACAAATCCAACGTTTTGTATATTATTGTTATTAGGCTGACCAGGTACGATTGGGTGAAAAGGAGCTATAGGGTTTAGGTTTTGGCAAAGCTGTGGATGACAGGTAATACATCTACCACGCGGCGTGTGTGGAGGGGTTATCACTTGACCATTTCCAAACCGATAGCTGTTGCCAACTTGACGTCCTCTATTGCCCCATGCAACTATTTGCCCTGCAACGGCTTGAACGGGCGAATTGCCAAAGTCTATAACACCAGCAACGAGGGAATCTGCCTGATTTATTGGTAAAGCAAACCCTATACCAGTAAATACTCCATTTGGTGAGTATATGGCATTATTTATACCTATAACGTTACCTTCAGCATCAATAAGTGGGCCTCCACTATTACCCTTATTTATAGGGGTATCGGTTTGCAGCAGATTTTCATAAAGTTTACCATTTATAGTTACAGTGCGCTTAGTGCTGCTTATAATACCGACTGTTGCCGTTTGGTCAAAGCCAAAGGGACTACCCATGGCAAGTACAATATCCCCTGTGTGAGCATTGTCAGAATCCCCTAATATTGCATAAGGAAATGGTCCATCGCCTTGGATTCTCAAAAGGACAAGGTCTGTGTTTTTATCCACATTGACAACATTTATAGGGTAAACCTGAGCACCGCTTTGAGTATGCACAGTGGCTTTAAGGGAGTCAGCCCCTGCAATGACGTGCAGGCTGCTTAGCACGTACCCTCTGGGCTCTATTATAACGCCAGAGCCAACCCTTGTAAAGTTAGGCTCCACAACGCCCGGTGCAAGCGGAATGTCGTTAGCGTTTGTTAGTGGCTTTCCCAAAACCGCATCAATGCTAATGACCGCAGGTCTTACCTTTTCTATTATATTGTGGTAACTGTTTTGAACATTTTTAACAGCCCCTGACTCTATCGCTGCCGTGCTGTACATATTAGAAAAATCCCGCATCTTCAGTCCATCGTCTTTTTCAACTAACTGTCTCATAAACCCGCCACCTTGGTAGTTTTCATAAAGTGTCCACAGCACGGTTACCACCATCATTACTAATAAAGTCCAAACCCAAGGCTTGTAGTTTTTTGGACAGCTCTCAGTCGGTCTTTGAAAATCATAATTGTCTCTTCCTATATCTTGCATAAAATATTTCCTTTCTAATATTGCTTAGACTTCAGGCTCTTCATCTAAATCATCGGCAGCCGCTACCGGCGTTTTTGTCTTAGGGTGCGTTCCGTTTTCTTCCTTTATCTTCATCTTAAGGCCACTATTTTTCATTCCAGCAAGTACGGCAACAAACCCACCACCTATTAGCATTAAGGGTAAAACGGCAGATAGAAAATCAACAACATACCACCAATAATTAGCAACCCCCCAAATCCCCAAACATATAGCTATTAATCCAAATACAATGTTTAGCATTTAAAACACCTCCAGTAAAAAAAATATTTTACGCAGTTATGCGTTTTTTTCCTCTTTTTCTAATGCTTTTTTAAAATATTGGACAGCCTTCTCTCTCATCCCTTTGCCCTCGTAAGCAAGTCCTAAGCTCTGGTACACCTTCACAAAGTTAGGGTTTATGGATATTGCATTTTCATATGATTCTATAGCCTTGTCAAAATCCGATATACTGTCATACACAAGCCCAAGTTTGTAATAAGCATAACTGTACTTTGGATTAAGCCTTATAGCCTCAGTAAAGGCATTTATGGCATCTTGATTATTATCTACCATAAAATATGCCGAGCCAAGTAAGTAGAAATGCTTTGCCCTTGTCTTATCTAAGACGGTTGCCTTTCTTAATACCTCAATTGCGTCATTTGCAAGACCATAATTAAGGTACAACCGTCCAAGTCTTGAAAGGGCATGAATATTACCTGAATCTACCTCAAGTACCTTTTTGTAGGCTTTTAGAGCACCTTCGTTATCTGTCTTTTTACTTAACTCATCACCTATTTCCGTATACACCTTAACTATATCTTCAGCTTTTACCTGAAACATACTGTTATACGCATTTACTAACGATTCCAGCACTTTCATAAAGTTTATTGATATGGCTTTAAGGAAAAATCTGAAATCACTTACATCAAAATTAAACCCTAACATATAAAACTGTTACCTCCTATTAAAAAAATATAGAAATTAAGGAAAAAGATTCGTGGGGGAAAACCTTTTTTGGCAAAAAGGTTCTTCCCCCACACCCCCTTTCCAAAAACTTTTAGCTTGTTATATCTTTAGTTATCCTTCTACGTTTACTATATTTCAACTTAATATTTAGAGTTAAAAAAAATTTAAATGTCCTATTACAATTAAAAATAGCCATAAAATAAACCCCACTTTTTGAAAATATAGAATTTTTATTCTTGTATTATCTTGCACATTACCTATATATAACACCATACCAGATATAGCAAGGTGCAACATTACAAAAAACGAACCGCGTAGAAATATGTTGTTTTCATACGCATAAACCCCATGTAAAACTGCTGCAACTAAACCAAAAAAATTCAATACTATATGTACTTTTATGTATTGATTAAAAAAGCCTTCCACTTCTTTTGGGTTATAGCCGCACCTTATAGCTAATTCCTTAGCTGGATAATATACGTTTGCGATTATTAATAAAAACATAGAGGTGTTAGCCCAAACGCTATCAACCGTCATTACCATATCCTCCACTTATGCACAGGGGCAGGGTGTACAAATACATCCTCTACACCTTCTATCTTTTCCATAATCAAAGCCCTTACGTGCTCACTAATAACATGGACATTCAAAACGCTTTGCTTTTTATCTACATCTATGTTTATATCTATAAGCCATCTCTGCCCCATGCTCCTTGAGCGTATACTTTTTATATCTTCTACACCATCAATGCGTTTACAAAGTGTAACTATCTTTTCCATCGTTTCACTATCTATGGACACATCAATAAGGCCATTTACGCCCTTTAAAAACATCTCAACACTTATGTGAAAGACAAATAAAGAAACCATCGATGCTGCCACCGTATCTGCATAATAAAACCCTAACTTAGTGCCAATGAGACCTGCCAACACAGCTATGGAGGCAAGGGCATCAGCCTTGCTTTCAGAGGCATCGGCTACAAGGGCAGGGCTATTTAACTGTGTCCCTGCGCATGTGTTTGAACTATACATAAGGTAACTGTATATGAGGGCTATTATTGTTGCAAATATTGCTGAGTTTTTAGGAATGGTGTGTACTTCACCTTTAAAGCTGGAAAGGGCATCTATAAATATTGTTGTTGCACAGACAAAAATGAAGATACTTGCCATTATCGTACTTATATACTCAATCTTACCGTGCCCAAATGGATGGGTTATATCCTTTGGTTTTTTGGCAATCTTTAAAGCAATCAATATAAATAAAGATGAAGTGGCATCGGCTACGGAGTGTACAGCATCAGCCACAAGTCCTTTACTGCCACTGGATATGCCTACAAAAAATTTAAAAATGGATATACTCAAATTCCCTATAAATGCAAGTCTTGGAGACCATTCACCGCATCGTTTACACTGTGGATATTTCATTTTCATATTAATAGATTGTCTCTCCCTCTGTTTCATTACCGTTATTTAACAAATGATTGACAGACACCATCTTCTTGGCATCTAATGTAGCTTCAAAAAACGGTATATTAAAGCAACCATAAAAAACCGTTAGGTTTTTATAAGGAAACATCCGACAAAATGTATTGTAATCATGAACCTTAGCGTTATATTCGTTTCTTTTGTTTGTTATGCGAAGACTCGTGTATTTCATGCTTTGTATGAAAAACTCATAGGGGGATGAGGCTTTTATATCCGGATAGGATTCTAATAAAATATTAACCCTATTTAAAAGTGTTATTATGTCATGTTTAATATGCTCCTGCTGGGCTTCATCTGCATTATTTTCTATTAATCCGTTTAGCGTAACCAACTTATCAATAATCTGCTTTTCAGTATTTAAGTATTTTCTAACGACAGCTAAATTCCTTGTTATAATGTCATGACGTCTTTGTATCTCTACTTCTAAGTTGTCGTAGGCAACTTCCAAGAAATGAAGTCTGTCAATATATTTATTATATGAAAGCCGTAAAATAACAGAAAGGAAACATAGCCCTGTTAAAAATGCCACTATATACATATTTTTTTGAATAACCGTTTTCATGGTTGCTCAGCTCTTTCACTTTTCCAATTACTAAAATACTCTATTGCTTGTTTACCCACAGTTAAGGTGGAAACAACATTAATAGAGGTACTTACTGGGATACTTATCAGGGGTATGTACCTAGAGGCTCTGCCTAATAATCGAGGCAGTATAGCCTTTGCTACCTCCTGGGAAGATTCCTCTATGCCTTTAACTATATATCTCTTAGCCATATTATCTATAGTTTTTTTAATAGCAATTTCCCCAACCTGAGTAACCACCCCTGTAGTAAATGAAAACCCCAGTATGGCAAGAGACACTGCCTGTAGTTCCTTAGTATCAAGTTCCACGTTATATGCAGCCGCTATCTTATAACAGAGTTCCACTTGTTCTTTTAAAATTAGTAAAAAATCCACAGCACCAGCAAAAAGCATGCCGATAATGCTGCCAAGACCCGGCACAGCAAAAGACGATGAAGTAAGCACACTAATACTGCCCACCTTTAAAACACTCTTGGTTATCAAAGCCCTGCTGACTTCCCTTGCCACCTCATGGTCAGGTCGTCCTGTGTTTACTTTATAATCTTCAACCATTCCACGTACCCGCTGCTTTATAAATTGAAGATTAATCCCCGAAACCGTTAAAATTTTAAAAAGACTATCGTATGATATATTCATGGTGTATACGGTTTAATCCTTATATCTATGTTTGCAATATTATCAACTCTATTTCTTAATGAAGCCTCAACCTGCTTACTTATAAGATAGCCATTTTCATAAGGCAGGTTATGGTCTACCATTATGACCACATCAAACCAAACCCCATGCCCCATACGTCTACCCACAATCTGTTTGACCTTTTTAACCCCCGGCACTAACACAATTATAGACTCTATCTTCTTTATTAAATCCTCACTAACCGCCCTGTCCATCATTCCATTAATAGAATCTTTTAACATGACCACATTTAATCGTATAAGGTCAATTGTTTCTATAACGGCGACTATTGGGTCTAAAAAAGCAAAACCAAACTTTGTCCCTAACATAGCTATAGCAACCGTAACCGATGACATAGCATCTGAATGATTATGTTTAGCGCTTGCTAAAATAGCAGGGCTTTTTAGTTTTGTTCCAAGACAATGTAGATACCTGTAAAGTTGATAATTTGCCACTAACGATATTAATGCAGCCCAAAATGCTATAAATTTGGGCGGATTAAACGTACTTGTGTAAGTTGTCCATAAATCCTTTACCGAATGTAATAATACAAAAACCGTACCTACGAGTATGGCAAGACTTATAATAAAGATAGCAACAAAATCTACCTTTTCATGTCCATAGGGATGATTACTGTCTGCTGGTCTACTGGATATTTTTACTCCTACAAAGACCACTAGGGCAACAAAGAAATCCTTTAAAGAATAGAGTGAATCGGCAAGTATTGCCTTACTGCCACTTAACATGCCAATTATAAATTTAAATAAGGCTAACGCCAAATTGATAGATATAGCGATAGCGCCAGCCTTGCTTTCACACCGAGCACATTCGGAATATCTTACATTATTATTTTGTGACAGTTTATACATACCCCTCTATCCATATGCGGTGCTGTAGCGCCCCATTTGATTACTGGTGCTGTTGTAGTTAAAACATCCCCAGCATCTTTTTGTAAATGTGCTACATTTTTGTTAGTATTAGAAATTGTATGACACTTATCACATGGCCCATAATAACCATGCGGTGCTCTATCAGTTGCAAGTATCATCGGAGCTGCTTCCATTTGCGCCATACCAAACACATCCGTTGATTGAAGGGCTATGTCTTTTACCATACCTTCCCTGTATACATTAATATTTGCCTCTGAGGTATTAGCCACTTTTTTTGTAGCTTCTTGAAAAGACTTCAGATCGGTTACATTTTCCGCACCAATAGCGGTGATAACATCGCCTGCCAAGATACCGCTTTGAGCAGATAGGAGCGTAACTTCATCCACCAACACCCCCTTAAGCTCAAGCGGAATGTTGTTGGCTAAGGCAATATTTGCCGTTAACGGAATCACCTCAAGACCTATCCAGTGCCCTTCTTGCAGGATTTTGTCTATAGCGCCATTTAATGCAGTTGCAGTAGTAGAAGTTGTAGCTGGCAGTTGAGCTGGTTGTTTCAACTCGCGCCATATTGGCCGCGCCATATTGGCAACACCATAGGGGTCTATTTTGGGCTGAATAGATTCTGGCAACTGTTGTAGCTGGCTTCCTTGGACAACTGTGCCAGTGTCTGTTTGAGGATTTGTTTCTATATTAGCACTTGGCGGAGTATCAAGCTGAGTATTTAACTGTGGAGTTGGTTCTCCAATACGGCTGCCAGCAACAACATATGGGTTTGCACCAATAAAATTATTTTTTTGTGTAACCCTTTCCGGTATTTCCATTTCGTTTTTCACTAAAGCAAAAACCTTAGTAAACATATCATCTAAAATACTTATAGGCCGAACAACAAATATTAAATATATAGGCACAGCTATAACTAAAAACACCATAGCATAATTTGTAGTCTTTGAAGAAGAAAATCTCATACCGTCATACCCACAGAGTAGGGTTATTCCTCCTCTTTTTTGTCTTGTAACCCGCTGTATTTAATAAAACTATTAAGCAAACTCTCGGCTAATTTTGGATTAGTCCTACTAATAATTTCAAATAATAAAGAAAGCATAAAAACCCCTATAAATAGGCTCATAAAAAACTTAGACATTGTATACCTCCCTACATTTGAGCCTTATTATCATCTTGATTATAAGACTCATCGGTTGACACTTCTACAACTTCATTTTGTGAACCTTCCTCTTTAGCTACATTAGTTTCACTATCTTCAGCGATAGCCACATCACTGTTAGCTGTTTCTTCCGTAGAATCAGTTAAAAGTGAAACCTCCTCCTGTTCTTCTTCAACAGGGGTTTTTTCTTCAAAGGCCGGTGTAATAATTTCTTCAACAAATTCACCAACTTGTACTAATTCACTTTTATTATTAGCTGTAACATCTTCTTGTACATCTATAATAAACGGTTCAGTTTTCTTGTCTTTATCTTTACACTTACACCTACTAAACCAAGAGCCAGTCTTTACATATACCTTTTCCTGTCTTTTTCTTAATAAATCAATCTCTTTTGACTCTAAGCTCTCAATTGTATTTAATATATCCATAACCTCTTGATTTTGAGTTAAATCAAGGCTTTTACCTTCTTTTTTTAATTCTATAACCTTAGCGCCAAGTTTTTTAATGACCCTTTTTCTCTGTCTCCTTGAGTCATGAATGTCATGAGTAAGCACAACCCCTTTAGCCGAATTTCTCGCTGCTTGTGTGGTTTTTTCTATCATATTTATAAATATATCACCAATATGTTCCATTTTGTACCTAAAAGTTTTTTCCATTAATTGAACTCCTCCTATTTATACCGAATTTCCTTTTCTTTTAAATTATTAATTTTTTTCTTTACATTATTTGTTATAAATACAGCAATTAGAGTTATCAATGCCCCAATCCCCATACTTGCAAGGATAATCACACTTAACTGTAAATGAAAAGGTCCGCCAAAAAAGAGTTTTATAGGCACATGGACAAAATTCTGATCTATAAATACAACAAAAAGAAACAACACAATTAAAATTACTAAAAAGGTTTTATTAAAGATCATAACTTTTTAGAATCCCTGCTTTTTAGTTCATGCCAATACTCATCCGGCATATCCTTACAAAGTAACAAAGCACCATTGGCTCCAGCAAATAACGGTTCTTCTATCTTTATCACTCGTCCGTAACCTAGTGTTTTGTTCATGTAATCTTCAATTTCCTTCTTTAGACCAATAATCTGACTACCGCCGCCAGCTAAAATCACGTTTTCTTTAAGCCCTGACTGAAACTCCGGGTCAAACGACGCTATAAGACCTTCAACCCCTTTGACAATATCAGGCACGATAGAGCGGCACGCTTGCTTTAATTCCTCAGTAACATCACGCCTTTCCGGTTTACCCTTGACAGGAACTTCTATATAGATTTTTTCCCCATGTTCTGAAATAGTAGCGTTTTCTTCTTTAAAACGCTTTACCATGTTCAAGGTTAGATTAACGTCTGGATACTTTTTCTTTATAAGGTTAAAAAACACCCCATCAACATAATCTCCTGCTTTAGTCGTGGTTATCTGATCTTCTTCTGTAGGTATAACGCCGTGCATTCTACAAATATCAACAGTGCCAGCTCCTATGTCAATGATAAGGGCATTTGTTAGCAATCCCAGCCCGTATGCCACAGTAAAAGGTTCTGATGCTACCAAGACATCATCCAAGATGCCTCTTGCCACATCTAACAAAGCCTTTTTGTTTTTAATGCTCGCTAGCGCCGGTGCTCCAAGTACACCTCTTACAATGAACTGGTCGCTTTCATAAATAGCCCCTTCTTTGGCTATATTAACCATATGTTCAAGGATTAACCTAGCTGCCTCTATTGATTTATTGTACTCTTCATCAGTCATCCCCTCATCAGAAAACTTGACAACCCCTCTTTCAAATGGGCGAATGATATTAAGTGCCATCCTGTGTTTAAGCGCTTCTTCTCCAACAACGACGTTTTTGCCGAAAAGCTTTTGTGATACTGCATCTTTTGGAAAACCTACAATACTTGGTACAAAAGCCCTAACTCCATTATCGCAAGCAATCACTGTTCTTGAAGTTCCAAGGTCTATACCCATATTTACAATATTAATTTTTGACATCTTAAAAGCTCCTAAAAAGAAACATATACAAAGTGAGGGCTCTGCCCTCACACTCCCGATTTATCTCTAAGTGCAATATTTTCCTGGACAATACCCTTTAAAAAGGCATCTCTTTCTTTGCTAAGCTGCCGTTTTTCTTGCTTTTCCATGTGTATGTTACCGCTTTGTATAATAACACCATGCCTTCCAAGCTCTACAAGCCTTTCATCTATTTTTATGAGCAATTCTTCCATGCGGTTAAGTTGTCTTGTTTTTTTAGTAGTGCAAATGTCCATAGTCTTTTTATAACCAGCGCCAATCCCCTTTGCCATAGCTTTGTAACCATTCATAGTTGCCTTTAGGCTTTTTTTTGTTATGTTACCAATAGGTTTAACCGTAAATTTGTAACTCTTTTTTGTTGCACCCCATATTGGTGTTGTAGCAGTTATCGCAGAATGACCAATTAGCTCGCTACCAGCCTTTACATAACTATAAGATATAACACCCATGTATTCTACTAAGGCATATGAATAGCCCACCATCTTAGAAAAAACGTTTTCTTTATTATCAAAATCATCATAAGTATCTTTTGTTAAGTGCTCCATCTTTTCTCTCCAAAATTACAGCTTTTATTAAAATGACTATCTCAATAAGATTAACTATTATAATATCTATTTGTCAACAACAAAAATGCTATGTTTGAAAAAAAAGTTAACTATCTTATTGATAATACGTATCAAATAATGTATAATACTTACGAGTTATTATTATTATTATTATTATTATTATTATTATTATTATTATTATTATTATTATTATTA
>JAGYWI010000047.1 GCA_018606805.1 Candidatus Magnetomicrobium cryptolimnococcus | reverse complement strand
GAGGTCATCATTTCTATATTGTGTGATTATAAGGGTAGAGATGTTAGAATGTTTATAAGGGAGATACTTGAGAGGATAAGGGAATTAGTAAAAGAAGAAACACTCCAAAGTAAATACATAAAACAATTGGAGATATTATCTAATTTACGGGATTTACAAAATTACGTTGGAGAGGAGGTAGATAAAATGGCTTTTATATTTGATTTAACAAAGGATTACAGGTTTCGACAAGGTAGAGAAAAAGGTAAAGAGGAAGGTAGAGAAGAAGGTATGGCAAAAGGTATGGAAGAAGGGCTAAAAGAAGGTATCGAATTGGCTTTAGAAGTCAAGTTTGGGTTTGATAGTTTAGAGTTAATTGAAAAAATCAAGACTATCAAAGACATACAACAATTAGAAAATATAAAGGATATTATAAAAAATACAAAAACGGTAGCTGAATTTATTCAAAAGATTACAAGAGATTAAATGATAGCTGGCGTAATAGTCCAGCCCCATGTCTCGTTATTACAAGCGTAGCGAAGCAATCTCTCCTTAGTAAAAGACGGGATTGCTTCGTCGCTTACACTCCTCGCAATGAGGCTGTGTCGCAATTAAGATTCAACTTTCCTCATTGCTCCTCGTAATAACGATATGGGAAACTGAACTATTACCCAAACCTAACCATTATTGCCTTTAAATTATCAAATTGCCAAATCATCAAATAACCTACTGTCCGAGACGTACTGGCCACACATGGTAGTAGCTACTCTTATTGCCGTCGTACACGTAGCCGTTGTGCATATAGACGTACCAGGCGTAGCTAGTGTGGTAGGCGTAGGTAGTAGACGACCAGTACCATGACTGCACGCCGCTAAATGGGTGTCCATCAGGTAAGGCGGGGCCGTATTCATCAGCATCTACAAGGCTTTCGAGTTCGTTTATGTTTGGAAGTTTCCAATCGTTATAACCCAAGTAGCTTATAGAGTTTAGACAGGATATATAACTCAGGGCATTACTCCAAGTCTTATAACCTCCACTGCATGAACTAACGGTTGGGGTTGATGCGTCCTTTGCCCACATAAGTCCTGTCAGGTTATCTGTTACGGTTTTATCACCGTTATCAGTAAACCTTGGCGATGGCCATTCAACACCCGCCTGCAATTCTCCATCATGTCCAGTTCCTGAACATGACGTTACACTGCCGCTTGATGAGTAACAAGTCTCTTGTCCTGTTTCTGGTAGATTAACAGTTCCACTTGTAGACGCTGTCGGTACAGGCGTAGCAGACCCGTTAACAGCAAGATAATCAGACCAGACATTAACACTGGTATCTGCTCTTGACTCCACATTAATCCTGTAATCAGAACGTACTTCCCAAGTAGTGGTATCTAAGTCTTGTGAGCTGGTCCCTGGGACATTGGTACTGGCATAATCCCAGAAAGTACTTCCTTTATAAACCTTGAGATTAACTCTTCCGCTAAATCCTGACCATGTAAGTTTTACAATTTCTCCTTTGGTTACAGAAGACGCTGAAAGAGAAACAGTACCTGCCCTTGCATTAGTAACGGTAATATAATCAGACCAACTGTTAACACTAGGGTCTGTTCTTAGTTCTACCTTAACTCTGTAATCGGAACGCACTTCCCAATCTGTAGTATCTAAGTCTTGAGACCCTGAGCCTGAGACATTAGTATTAGCATGAAGCCAGAAATCAGCCCCTTTATAAACAGCAAGATTGACATTCCCACTAAATCCTGACCAGCTAAATTGTATTATATCCCCTTTAGCAACAGAAGACGTTGAAAGGGAAACAGGCTCAGTTGTTGGCGTTGAGGTCGCTGAGCTTACAATAACTGTAAAAGTTTTAGACTCTGTTTGGTCTGAGGTATCTGTTATTATCAACTTAACCGTATAAGTACCAGCAATCCCTGCATAACTACTATCGTTGCTATAAAAATAATAATCAGAAAGGTCTTTACTTGTACCATCAACTGACTCAGTGTCAGTAAAAGCAGTATAATCGGTTACCTTAGGTCCGCTAACTTTCATTGATATACTTTTTAATCCAATATCATCTTTAGCCGTACCAGAAAACTTTATTTTTTCTGGTATTTGTACGGTACCATTTAAGGCGACTGATTCAAAGTAAGGGGCAGTGTCAGTACTAGTTGTTGGCGTTGGCGTTGAGGTCGCTGCACTTACAATAACTGTAAAAGTTTTAGACTCTGTTTGGTGGTCTAAGGTATCTGTTATTATCAACTTAACCGTATAAGTACCAGCAATCCCTGCATAACTACTATCGTTGCTATAAAAATAATAATCAGAAAGGTCTTTACTTGTACCATCAACTGACTCAGTGTCAGTAAAAGCAGTATAATCGGTTACCTTAGGTCCGCTAACTTTCATTGATATACTTTTTAATCCAATATCATCTTTAGCCGTACCAGAAAACTTTATTTTTTCTGGTATTTGTACGGTACCATTTAAGGCGACTGATTCAAAGTAAGGGGCAGTGTCAGTACTAGTTGTAACTGTAAAAGTTAATGATTGCCAGCCCTTTGCATTATATATATTACTCTTCACTGAACTTATATACTTATTTATATAATTAGTAATATCATCAGATGTAATTTCACCTGCAATATCAAATGCTATCAACCACCACACTAAATCTTTGTCTTTTTGCAAAGTATATGCAGGAGTTATTGTACACGTTCCCCCTGAGCATATCTGATTAGCCAGGTACCACTTGTTAGAAAGCCATTTCCCTTTATTATCTGTAATAACAAATAGATATAGTAAATTATTTTGCTCTGCTGTTGTAGTCCATTTATATGTCGGATTTATAGTTTCTATACTTCCTGTTGGTGAAACAAGATTAGCAGACACACTTGATGTAACCAATGGGACAACAAAACTTGCATTTACAAAAGCAGGACCATCGTTATTATAAACAGGTCTTATCCACCAATACCATTTACCTGCCGTAAGTGGATAATCAGGAGTAACTTTACATATACCTTTATCACACCCAGCTTCATCATAAGTATATACTTTTTTAAACTCTTTATCAGAAGATATACTGTCTTTAATAACAAACTCATAGCCCCACGCTTTGTGGTAAACTGAGTACCATTTATATGTTGGTTTATATGTAGATTCAATATACAGCATATCAACTGCACCTTTTGGTTCAATAATACCATAATCATCGTCAAATTCATTAGAACAATCCGGTCCATAAACAAAATCATCTACTGTCTTTAGAAATAGATAATTACATTGTTCTGCGGTACTATTGGTATTTTCATCTACACAAACATCATGATTAAGACAATCTTCAGTATAAATATTGGAATAATTATCAAATATATCAATTCCCCCTATACAACCCGCCCCACAACGCCCTACACAATCATCCCCACCTACCGTCACTTCTTTTGAGCGATAATCATACGGTTCAGCAATATCATTCAATAAAGGCTTAACAAGAGTATTCCAGGTTCCATACGGAATATTAATGTTAAGTTTTTCCTCTAACTCATCAACATCTACTTTTTTTATCTTATTACACTTTGAGTCATCCCCTTTCTCTGGGTATTTAACCTCACGCTGCTTATCCCTATAAGCACACATACTATTAATAACACCATCAGGATATTTAAGATCGCATCCTGTATTTACTGTAATACAGGGTAAACTATCTGGAACTGAGCCGCATTCACTACTTGTTGCCATTATCAACACGGACAAACTAGTAGGCCAACTTGATAGTAAATTAGCACTTCTCAAAAGTTTTTCTTCTAACTCGTTTTCACCAAATCTTTTTTTAACCAGTGCTTTTACTAATTTTTCCAATAAAGCTGAGTCGTTTTCTGTCAGATTAATAGTATCACCAGTTTCTGCATCATAACCTACGATTATAGGAGTATTACTTGCGTTATCAAGCTGAATAAATATTTCTTTATTTTTCAGCTCAAAGGTCATATCAATAGTGTCAGTCTTTTGTGAACTAGCTTTAAATTTTACTCCATTTTCAAAAGAACTACTCTCTGCGTTATTACCAATTTGAAAATCTCCGGTAATTTCTTCTTCTGAATTAGAATAAAAATTTAAAGTCCCCTCTGATTCTTCCGCAAACACATTGCCTGTAAATAAGACAACGAACAAAAATAGCAATATAAACACCTTACTTATTCTGTTAATCATTCCTTATTACCTCCCCTCTTAACTTATAATAGTTTTCCATGCTATTATTACCACAACATTTCTTTTACTAAACATATTAACAATTTGTATCAATCGCTCCTCCTTTCATAAATAAATGTTAACAAGTAATACCTCACACCAGTTTGTCATTGCGAGCGCAGCGAAGCAATCTCTCCTTAGTAAACAACGAGATTGCTTCATCGCTATCGCTCTTCAAAATGACGATACAGGAGTTGAATACTTACAATGAAATATTTTCACTTAAATATCCTCATAACTATTGAGATGATTTATCAAAGATTATCTTTATACCTTTAATTTTCATTATAGGTACACGCTCTTTTAATTTGAAAATATATTTCCCGGTTTCCTTTATAATGACTACATCTATACATTTATCTAAAATCTTACTTACCTTTTCAGTTAACATAGTCGCAGGAAATCCATACATAGCCCCTCTCCTACTAACTTTAATCTTCTTAAGATTTAAAGCTACCTTTACTTCATTAGTTAGTTCATCATAAAACTCATAAAACTTACCAACTTGGAAAAATATTACACTATCCTTAAACATTGAAGCATAATAAATATACTGAACTCTCACACTATAGAAATCATCCTTCAAGTTACACACAAAAGTTATCTTCCCATTTTTAAAAATAAAATAATCATTTAAAAAAGTATATTTTTTTAATATCATAGACTTTAATCTATAATTATTAGCCCACCCTATGTGTCCAAAATATGAAGACACGGTAGACCTCAAAGCTTTAATAATAGCAAATTCATACCTTATTACTTGATTACTATTTTGCTCACAACGCAATAGGTCAGCTTCTGCATGCCTAAAAGTATGGGGATTTAGGAAAGTATGGGTAAAACGGCAAAGTGGGGGCTCAATTATTACTTCACTAACAAGCTGCTTTTTAAATATATCCAATCTTGTCTTCATATTATTAACCACTCGCCGCCTTACAAGCGTATAATTACCTCTAATTATATACCCCAAGAAATCTATACCATTTGATACAGGTAAAACATTATGATACTTTTCATTGAGGACAAGATGCAGCTTTTCATTAACAAACCGCTCTATGTTGTCTCTTACCTGCTCAAGCCTTTCTTTAGATTGCTCAAGTATTAAAAAATCATCACAGTAGCGTAAGTAATATGTACACTTAAGGGTGTGCTTTACATACTGATCCAGTTCATTAAGATAGACATTTGCAAAGAATTGACTTGTTAAATTTCCAACAGGTATACCTCTATTTGGTTGAGCATTAAACAAACTTTTATGAGGTGGAAGAACTTTAAAAAGAGCTTTATTTCCCTTAACAATATAATTATTTACTGGATTGTTAAATATTATTACCTTCGAAAGCCACAAAATATCCTTTTCTTTTACCTTCTTACTTAAAATCTTATACAATACATCTTTGTCTATTGTCATAAAAAAGTTTTTAATATCTAAATGTAGAAAAAATAATTTTTTATTTCCATTTGCACTCCCCTTCCTTGTAAATGTCTTAACTCGTTCAAGAGCCTTATGGATACCTTTTTGTTTACGACACGCATAAGAATCATAGATAAAAATCGGTTCATATATTCTTTCAAGTCTTTCTATTAGAACATGATGTATAATTCTATCCTTAAAATCAGCAGCAATAATTTCTCTCATCTTAGGCTTTTCAACAACAAAACAAACAGAGCGAGATGGCTTATAAACTCTCATAAAAAGTTCTTCGGATAGGGCAAAAATATTTTCTTCTGCATTTATTTCAAATCTTAATGCGTTTATTGTATGCCTTTTATTTTTTCTACATTTGAGATAACATCTGTAAATATTTTCAAATGAAAACATGGAAGATAAGTTACCCATTCAGTCTAATCCCCCTGTCTATCATTACAAGGCACGTTACGATTATTATTTTGCCTAAGAGAAATAATATACGATAAAGAATCCCTTTCTGATTGATATAGCGCATTTTGAAAGGGAAAAAATGAGATTGCTTCGCTACTCCCATAATGACATATACCCATGATTCGTCAAGGAAAAAAAACTTACTCATAGCGTCATGACTGGCATAGCGAAGAATCTCTCCAAAGAAGGTTGGGTAAACGGTTACACTCAAACACTCTCCGAGACGTACTGGCCACACATAGTTGTTGTTACTCTTATTGTCGTTGTTCACGTTGCCGTTGTTCATATTGACGTTCCAGGCGTTGCTAGTGTTGTTGGCGTTGGTAGTAGACGACCAGTACCATGACTGCATATTTATCCACCAACTTGTGAAATCTTCGTCAGACAATCTTTCTACAAGTATGCCTGACTGCCCTCTAATGCCCGTAAGGCGTGGTGGACGCACAGTGTTTTTAATTATGCGCGCCTGCCTATTATGTTTATATGATTTACAAACAAACATAAATGACAGTTCTGGCATTACTTTCTCCCGCTTATACTTTTTATCCATCCTTCACTCTGTTTACCAATATTAATTACATCTGACATCATATTTTTGAAGACATTAAAGCTTTTCAATGCTTCAGCCTCTTTACAGAGTCTTATTACCAGCTTTAGCTCTTCTATCGTATCTCTCAAACAAACAAGAGTAGACAACTTATCCTTTTCAGAATTTGCACGAATTACTAGTTTAATCACTTCTCTTGATACATTCCGCAGTTCAGCTCCCAATGTATATTTATGGTACCTCGTAAAATTCTTCACCATTTTTTCGATAGAAACTGATAAATCAAATGCTTTTTTATATATTGGTAAATGTTCGTATTGAGCCATATTTTAAATTATCAAATTATCAAATTATCTACTGTCCGAGACGTACTGGCCACACATAGTAGTTGTTACTCTTACTGCCGACGCCGCTGCCCACGTAGCCGTTGTACATATCGACGACCCAGGCGTAGCTAGTGCCGTTGGCGACGGTAGTAGACGACCAGTACCATGACTGCATGTTATTGAAAGGGTGGCCATCAGGTAAGGCGGGGCCGTAATTACTTCTATCAACAAGACTAAAAAGCTCTTTTCTGTTTGGAAGACGCCAGTCTGAATAACCAAGGTAACTTGCAGTATTTAAGCAAGATACATAGGTAAAGGCTTGTGTCCATGTCCTTGTTCCACCGGTACATCCACTTACTGTGGGAGTTGAGGCATCTTGCACCCACATCAGTCCAGTGAGATTATCTGTTATGGTTCCATCGCTGTTATCGGTAAATCTTGGCGATGGCCATTCAACGCCTGCCTGCCATTCCCCGTCCTGCCCCGTACCCGAACATGAGACTACACTTCCTGAGTCATTGTAACATGTCGTCTGCCCAGTTCTTGGTAAATTTATAGTCCCGTCGGCATTTGCTATTTTGGAATAACATATAGATAAACACAATATTAGTACTATCATAATTGTGGATATATTTATATTCTTAAACAATTTCTTCATTTTTATTCCTCTCCATGTAAATAAAATTCCTATATTACATAAGCATTAATTCAAAATAACCTATGTTTTTTTATTACAATAAGACACTAACAAAAAGGATTATATAATAGGGGTGGCCACGAATAAAAATTATAAAGCTGTTTAAAGGATGTTTTATTTGACGAGAAAAGACTTGATTTTTTAAGATTATTGATAAAATAATATTAATAGATAGATAGATAGATAGATAGATAGATAGATAGATAGATAGATAGATAGATAGATAGATAGATAGATAGATAGATAGAGCTTATGCGGTTTATATATCTATTGTCAAGCATTTTATCCTCCCAATATATTTTATATCTATTTATACCAAATAGCACTTTACCATTAATAATATCACACGATATACAATAATGCAACAATAAAAAATATCAAATCACCTAAATTATGTTTTTTAACTAAGACATTGTTTATTAAACTTTTTTAATGTTGAGACCCCATAAAACTCCAAAAATCCCATAATTTTTGTAGTATTTTCAATGAATTATGACATTTCAAGCTTTTGTCCTAACAACTATGGCAAAATGCCATGAAAAGAGTATTGAAATACATATTTACAACAATTTTTGTATACCAAAAATCAATTATTTTTTGTATAGCGGCAAATCTAAAATCTGGGT
>JAGYWI010000082.1 GCA_018606805.1 Candidatus Magnetomicrobium cryptolimnococcus | reverse complement strand
ATAAAAGGCAAACGGCAATAGAAAATAAGCTACATAAAGGTAGGGTAGAAGAAGTTTTTCTTTATGATGTAACATCATGTTATTTTGAAGGACAACACAACGAATTGGCAGATTATGGTTACAATCGGGATGGCAAGAAGGGGAAAAAGCAAATAGTTATAGGATTATTAACAGATGTGGAGGGAGAACCTTTATCTATAGAAGTTTTCAAAGGAAATACGGCTGATCCGAAAACCTGCAAAAAAAAGATTGAAGATATAAAGACAAAGTACAGTGCTGCTTCAGTAACAATAATAGGTGACAGAGGTATGATTAAAGGACCCCAAATAGATGAAACAACGAAAGCTGGATTTAACTATATTACTTCTATAACAAAACCTCAGATGGAGAAGCTGTTGAAAGAAGATGTAATTCAACTGTCTTTGTTTGATGAAGATGTTAATGAAGTGATTTATGGTGATGTGAGGTATGTTGTACGACGCAATAGGAAAAGAGCAGAGGAATTGGCAAAAAACCGTAAGGAGAAATTAGAGAAAGTTATTGCAAAGGCAAAAGAGAGAACTATTTATCTTAAAGAACATAAGAGGGCAAAGGAAAAAGTAGCTTGTAAGTGTGTGTTGGACTTAGCCAAAAAATTAAAGATAGACAATTGGATAAATATTACAATAAATGAACGGGTAATATCAGTGCAGGTATGTGAAGATAAATTACAAGAAATATCCGTACTTGATGGGTGTTATGCAATAAAAACTAGTCTGATAGACCCTAAAAAAGTAACAGCAAAGCAAATACATGAACGCTATAAAGACTTAGCATTAGTGGAATGGGCTTTCCGTAGTATAAAGACAACCATTTTGGAAAATCGCCCGATTTATCATCGTTTAGAAGAAAGGACAAAGGCTGTTTGTTTTATATCAATGCTTGCATATAAGATTATAAGATATATTGTGAGAGAATTGGCTAACAAAGAAGTATTACAACAAATAGAAGCTAAAGAAAAGAATCCCTCGCTTGTTGATGAGATAGTAAACGAATTAGATATGATTCAAGAGGCAACTTTGACATATGAAAAGTTAGCAATTCCTATAATCCTTACTCCTTCTCCTGTAGCAAATGACATACTTTCTGTATTAAACATACAATTACCTAAGCCTAAAAAAGCCGCTTAAATAGTTTTTGCCCACTAC
>JAGYWI010000046.1 GCA_018606805.1 Candidatus Magnetomicrobium cryptolimnococcus | reverse complement strand
GCCATTTTCTCTATACGATTCACGCAATAAAATCCTCGTGTGCTTTTTACCACTAGACGTTTTAACAGTTGAATAGTCAAGATACATAGTGGCTACTATTATACATAAATTAAAGTTAAAAATAAAGTAGTTATATGGTTATAAAAAATATTATAGTGGCTACTATTTTTAGGCAAAAACTAACATAAGTCTATGTTTTTAAATGATTATCTTAAAATAACTATAAAATTGTTAGCCAACATCTGATATAAGCTAAAGAAAAGAACCCCTCGCTTGTTGATGAGATAGTAAACGAATTAGATATGATTCAAGAGGCAACTTTGACATATGAAAAGTTAGCAATTCCTATAATACTTACTCCTTCTCCTGTAGCAAATGACATACTTTCTGTATTAAACATACAATTACCTAAGCCTAAAAAAGCCGCTTAAATAGTTTTTGCCCACTACCACAATTATTTTAGTTACATAACCAATTGATTTATAATATTTATTTTAATTGCTTATATTTTTGTTAGCCAACATCCGCTATAGCGTTATGTCCTGAAAGGATCATATGTTTTGAACCGTATATTGGTTGAATTAGCCTTTTTTGCCTGATACTTTCTGCCAAATCTATTATTTTATCATCTTGGTAATCTGCCCTTGACTGATCTTTGTTTTCAATTATATAAGAAGTATCTCTTTGATTGCCCCTATTATAGGTTCACTTAAAAATGCTGGTAAGGTATTATCTATCTGTTTATCTTTATAATTTCTGTTTATCTTTTAATAATTTATTTATATTTATTACTTTATAAAATTATCATTTAATTTTAAAACATAATATTTTATTTTAATATAAAATATAACAAAAGAGATAGAGTAAATAATTACAAGTGCTATTAGAAATTTTTTATAAAATACTAAAAATAGAAACGCAACAATTGCAAATAGTATTTGAACTGTAGCATATACAATAGAAATTTTCCAATGGGCAATACCAAATATATTTGAAAAATTTTGGTATATATGGTTTTTATGGGCTTTTATTATATTTTCTTTTTTTATCAACCTATATATAATTGTCAATATAGAATCAGCATAAAAAGTTGAAAGGAAAATTGAAAGACATAAAAAATCTTCGACAGAATACGATAATTTAACAACAAAGGCTGCAAATATAAACCCAAGCAATGTACTTCCCACATCCCCCATAAATAACCTTGCATTTGGTACATTAAATGGTAAAAATGCAAGACAGGAAAACACAATGGATACACTTATCTTAGTTATTATAATATCATGTCTGATTATTATAGAATAAAAGGCCAAGAATATAAAGGCAACTATACCTGTCATTGAGGCCATCCCGTTTATACCATCCATAAAATTAAAAAAATTTACTGTTGAAATTATAAATACAATATAAAATACAATATAAAAAAAATTATAATTATTATTACCTAATAAGATAAAGATGCAAATAAGTTGACATATAAATTTAAAACATGGGGATAAACCTTTTAAATCATCAATTAAACCTATTATAGCCAAGAGAAATGCTGACACCGTTAGGGACAACTGTGAGTGCGTCAAATATGAAACAATCACAAAGGTAATAAGTATAGCAATCCCTCCACCTCTGGGGGTTGGAACCATATGAGAACTTCTATCGTTAGGTATATCAATAAGACCAAATCTTGAGGCGTAACGTTGGATAAAAAAAGATACAAGAAAAGATAGAATAAATCCAACTATACCAACAAAAATAAATTCATTTACATGATAAGTAACTACAATATCATAAAGATTTTTTGAGTGCATCTACAGTTTGCTTTATTCCATCATTAGTAGAGTATGTTGGTGTCCAATTAAATGTAGCGCGTATAAGTGAACTATCTACGTATAACGAATTAGTAAGGCGACTTATTTCCTTACTTTTACCCAAAATCCCACCTATACTACGTAAAATAGGTATTGGAACAGATATAAGTTTAAGTTTTTTTCCCATGGCATCTGCTATGTATTGAAAAATATCTGGCGTTGATACATCTATTCCATCACTTATTAGAAAAACCTTATTTCCTATTTTAGTATGAAATATGCAATAAAATATTGCTTCTATAAGATTATCAATAAAAATTATGCTTCTTTTGTTCTTTATATCTCCAAATGGTAATGGTATACCCATATTTATAATCTTCATCATACGTACAAAATTACCTTTTTCTCCCTTAGGACCATACACAAGGGGAGGTCTTATTATTATAACCTCCATTCCTGTTTTTATAGATAGAGATAATAAGTATTTTTCAGCTTCTAATTTTGACACACTATATGGTTCCTCAGGTACTGGCTCATCTGTTTCATGAAAAGGGGTGTTGTCTATATTTTTTTCACCATGTACCTTTACAGTACTCAAGAAGATAAAACGCCTTACCCCTACATTAACAGCCATTTCAGCTATGTTTATAGTTCCAGTTGTATTTATTTTAAAGTACTTATCGGCAATACTTTCTTCATTAACATTCATCTGATGAACTAACGCTGCAAGATGCACAACTACGTCTATATCTTTTAAGGCATATTCCCATTTTTCATTTTTTTCAAACCCATCAATAATCGAAAATCTATCATCTTGCAGATTATTAATCAAATGATTAGATAATTTACCAAAACAATTAGCCTTACGAAAAGTGCCTCTGACATATACCCCTTTTTTATCAAGAAGACTATATAGTGTGCTTCCAATAAATCCATTTGCACCTGTTATCAATACTTTATAATCGCAATTTACATAAGAGATCATATGAAATTCAGATGTTGTGGAGCCTCACCCTCTTGGCTTAAAATAGGTTTTTTATTATTTTTTAAATCCCATAGATACTCATTTACTTTATGTTGTAGACATAATGAACCACACATAGTCCTTGCATCAAACTTATCAGAGGCCAATAAATTCATTACCTCCCAATAACGCTCACTTTTAAATATATCCTTAAAGGAATTTTCCGCAATATTGCCTATATGATAATTCTTATACCTTGTGTTAAACAACATCCCGCAAGGGGCAACAAGTCCTGAACCTGAAAATTGCATTATAAATGGTGGGCCATAACACTGTATATAATTTCGTTTACCCCCACTTAATATCTTTGACCATTTTGCCTTTACTGTATATTTATTATCAGAGACTTGCTCGGCCTTTTTCAGCTCATCAACTAATTCAAAATATTCCGTATAGTTAACGCCAAGGCTACCCATCTCATCATCGCTACAATGTTTTATTACAAGATAATCAACCCCAAGTTCTTTTCCAAGCTTGGCCAATGGGACTATTTCGTCACGAAATGAAGGCAGTAAGACCATCTGAAGCCCAATAGTAACAGCTAATCCTTTTTTTTGTTTTATCTTAACGCAAGTTTTAATATTATCGATAACCTTAAAGTAGGCGCTTTCTTTACAACCATGTATTTGAGCATACCGTTTTGGATTACTAGCAGAAATATTTATCCTCAAATAGGTAAGTGCAGGTAAAATCTCCTCAAGACGCTCTTCTTTTAACAGATATCCATTTGTACCTAATGCCATATCTATAACATTTGACTTACCCCTCAAAATAACATCATATAGGAATGGACTACAAGTGCTTTCTCCATCACTTACAAAACTTATAGCCTTCACTCCAAGCCAAGCAGCATCATCCATGAACCTGTATAGGACATCAAGGTTCATTAGTTTTTCATCATTTTCCTGCAGTGTGCCATAGCAATATACACATTTATACGTACATCGTCTTGTTAAAGCACAGTCAATGGTTATAGGCGCTATCCTTTCATTATTAAGCCATGCTTCAACTCGCTCTTTATGCCATTGAAGTTTGTGGCCATCTAATATTATATCTGCCATATATTTTTAACTGAGTAATGTTTTAATCGAGTTAACAATATCCTTATAATCAGGATAGTAAGCCTTTTCAAGTACCGAACTACATGGAGTCGGAACATCAGGTAAACCAATTCGCCTAACCGGTCCTTTTAAAAAACCGTACATATCTTCATAAACCCTACTAGCTATCTCTGCTCCTACACCTACCATCTTACCACCCACATCAGCAATCACCAACCGACCCGTCTTTCTTATCGATTCAAAAATAAGCCCTTCATCTAACGGTTTTATTGACCTTGGGTCTATAATTTCTACATCAACCCCCTCATTTTGTAATTCCTTAGCGGCCAACATTGCCTCATATATCATGTGTGATATTGCAACAACAGTAACGTCTTTGCCCTGCCTTCTTACAACACCTTTCCCTATAGGTACAGTGTAAATGTCATTAGGTACATATCCTATACTGTCATAAAGCCATCGGTGTTCTACGAACATCACAGGGTTACCATCCTCTAAGGCTGAGATAAGAAGCCCTTTTGCATCATAAGGTGTAGCAGGCATGACAACCTTAAGTCCTGGTATGTGTACAAAAAGTCCATGAATAGCTTGCGAATGTTGGGCTGCTGAACCCCACCCTCTGCCTATTATACTCCTTATTACTATGTTTACATTAACCCTTCCACCACTCATATAATACCACTTAGCTGCATGATTTATTATCTGGTCCATACACATAGGTAAAAAATCCATCCTCATATGTACAAAGATAGGTTTCATACCAGCAATCGCAGCTCCAATCGCTACACCTGTCATACCGTTTTCAGCCAAAGGTATATCCATAACCCTGTCTCTACCAAATTTATCACATAACCCCACCGTTGAGCCAAATACCCCACCTGGATCATCCACCCCTTCGCCCATGATAAAGACTCTTTCGTCTTTGTCCATCATTAGGTTATGGGCTTCTTTCAGGGCTTCTTTGTACGATATACTCCTTAAGCCTTTGTTTACACCATCGTTATCTAATTCTTTATTATTTAAAAATACTTTTGTCCAAGGCATAATCTTTATTAATATTAATTGTTATTAGTATATTTTTTCAATGCAGTAACAGAGCTTTTTTCTATATCATATTTCTTTTTTGTATACAACTCTAAAACTATCCTCAAATAATCCATACATATCTTTAGCAAAGATTTAAAGGTTACAGCTTTAGAATCGCCGTAAACCCTCTTTTGAATAGCATATGGTACCTCAGCATATAGATATCCATTTTTTATACATTTGACAACAAGCTCAGCTTGAAAGAAAAAACCAGTACTTTTTAGATTTATATTATTCAATATTAATTTTCTATACATAACCGTGCCATTTAGATACTTAAGTTCAGTACCAAAGGTTATATTTAAAATACTTTTATACAATTTTGACAATATTCTCCGTGAAAGTGGTCGAACACCTGTGTTGTAAACATAAGGAATGACTAAATCTGTATGTTCTAAAAGTTCAATATATTGTAAAGTTTCATAGGCATCGTTTTCACCATCACCTGGTATAAAAACTACTATTTCTCCACTAGCTTTTTGAACCCCTTCCCAAAACGACGCACCAACACCATAAGGCATTCTATGTTCAACAATTTTTATAAATGGGTATTGTTGTATTAAAGACAAGGCTATATCTTTGGTGCTATCTGTGCTACCATCGTTTATTACTACAATTTCTCCCTTAATATTTTGCTTATTAAAAGCTACAATTACATTAACAATAGCCTCTTTTATATTATTCTCTTCGTTAAGTGCTGGCATTATAACACTAATCTTATATTCACTATTGTTCATAGCACCTTTCTTGTGAAAAATGTCTTTTTTATCATACCAAACATCTCTTCAAATTGTATTTGTAAATGTTCCAATGATGAAGTTTTAATTAAGCGCTTAATTATATAGATAGGTCTAAAATAAAATTTAATAAGAGCATTATTTCTCATTTTTCTGAGTTTTGCGTAATCTATATTTTCATTTCCTAAAATACCTTCACTGCCAAAGGTATCAAGCCCTTCAGTGCCAAAACTAAGTTTTCCAGTCTCAAATGCTCGTTGCCTTATGTCCGAACCTGGCAGTGGGGCAGCTATATTGAAAGATGCATAATCTATAGGTAACATTAGGGCATGTTTAATTGTGTTTTTTATATCAGCCTCAGTTTCGTGTCCAAGACCTAAGATAAAGTCGGCACATACATTTATATCTAACTGTATAGCCTTAAGGAGGAGATTATCAATATTTTGCTTTATAACCTTTCTGTTGTACTGTTTTAAAGACATTAAGTTGGCAGAATCTATACCTATAATAACAGTTTTGCAACCTGCATTTTTCATTAGTTCAAAAAGTTTCGGTGTATATGTTTGTGGATGGAAATAGCAGGAAAATTGAAAATTAAAACTTTTAGCCATCTCTTCCAATAGAGGAAAGGAATTTTTATATGGATAACCAAATGTTTTATCTGCAAAAAATAGCTCATTAATCCCTATACTTGCTATATACTGTAACTCATTTATAACATCATCGTATGGACGTATTATAGGTGGTATCTTTGAATCTGTACAGTAGGAGCAAGCAAATGGGCATCCCCACAATGTTGTTACAGTTGAAAACTTTCTATGTCTTGCAAATGGAAAACGATAACCCCTTTTCAGAAAAATATCATGGCGAGGAAATCCGCCTTGAAAGTATATTGGGGTTTTACTCTTGCCCAAAACATTTTGATCTTGTCTTGTGCATACACCTGGTATATCTGTTTCTTTTTTAATATCTCCTATTTGCGCCATCATTTGCAAATTTAATATATGTGGTATAAAAACAATTCCATCACACTCTTGCAATATAAAATTTTTATAGAGTGATTCAATAAAAATATCACCTATTACAAATGTAGGCATACCTTGAAACAATTTTTTTACTTGTCTAAAATATTGTATATCTGATTGCCAGCAAACACTTGAGAGGGCAAAAAATAATATATCTCCACCTTTTATCTGTCCAAGTTGTTTAAAAAATTCTTCACCTGATAAAGAGTCTGCTGTACCATCAATAAAAAAGACATTATCATCTGGTTTAAGGTGTGAAGTTATTATCATAAAATCGCTTGGCTGCCACAAGTAATTACCCTTCGTTTCCATACTGCAGTCTATATTTCTTATAATCTTTCTTTTTTGAGGAGATGGAGGTATTAGTAATATTATATTCATATAATTAATTATATAAAATTAACATGTTCTGGAGGGTTTTTCAAACTCCATAAATATGTGTTTATCTCATCCATCCTACAATTGATTCTACAGGATTGAGGGTTTAATTCATTATCTAACCATAATAAGGATTTTTTTCTTTTGTTACCTTTCCATATTTCATGGAAACTTTCTTCATAAATATTACCATACAAAAATTCCTCTTTACCAATATAGACGCTACAACCCCATACGTTGCCGCTTGCATCTATATAAGACCAAAAGGGAAGGGCATAACATTTTAGATAAGTACGCCGCTTTACGTCCCACTTTTCCATAGTTTTTATCCTAAAGATAACACTAAAATCAGATGTATTAAATCTACTTAGCTCTTCGGCAAGATATAAATAGTCTGAGTATTTAATATCTTTATAAATATCAGTGTTACTTTGACTATGCTGAGAGTAAGGCTTAACAACAAGGTAATTTAGACCTATATCACTTAACAACTGTACCAAAAGCACTATTTCATCTTTATTTTCTGGCAAAAGCAGTATTTGTGCTCCGATGGTACACCTGTATCTATTATTGTTTTTTATCTTTATAGCATCAGACATATTTAGAATAACTTTATCAAAATCACTCGGCTTTGTTTGATGAATCTTAGCATACGTCTGATTTGTGCCACCATTTATACTTACTTTTATCCAATCAACATAACCAACTATCTTTTCAGATATTGAACTGTTCATAAGGACACCATTTGTTGTAATAGCAACATCTATACCAGAGTTTTTTGTATGACGTATTATGCTATCTATATCCCTATGCAAAAATGGTTCTCCCTCACCTGCATACATTATGCTTTTTACACCAAGTTGACCCATTTCCGTAAGTCTATCTTTAAATATTTTTGTATCTAAAGAACGGTTTTGATAGCCCACAAAGTCAAGCCCGCAAAATAAACAGCGATGATTACAACTACCTGTTGGACTAACTTCCATATATATGGGATAAATATTTTTATTTTCCAACCAGTTATTCACACGGTTTATATGATAAATAAGTTTATGACTATCTATCTTGTATTTATCCACAATATCGCCCGTCGTGTCTTTCCAAACTTAACATCATACTGTTTGTTATGAGTCTATTGTAAAAACCTAAAACAAATAGTTTTCATAATAGTAGACTTGAATTAATTACAATATTATTATTGTATCATGAATAGTAAAAAAAATACAACATCTTTCCTTTAATTAAAAGATATTATAAGCTTTTATATATAATTTGATAAAAAATCTAATATGTGATTATGTATTTTACCAATACCGTTCGGCATAATTAGTGTATTCCCACTATAAGTTTAATAGTATCAGGATTAAATAAGTCCATAAATAAGTTTCTAACTGTGGTAAGCCAATGGATTCCTATTTTCCAGTATCGT
>JAGYWI010000045.1 GCA_018606805.1 Candidatus Magnetomicrobium cryptolimnococcus | reverse complement strand
TGTGGACAAGATTGGACGCATACGCCTGTAATTCAATAGTAAACATTTAATATGTAGTAAAAGATAATAGGAATGACTAAAGATATTACAATCCAAAAGTTTTAGGAAGTGCGGGGGCGCAAGGGAGGTGTGCCTACACACCCTCCCGTAAGGTGCGTAGGCGCACTCCCGTAATGGGTGCGGGGTTCGGGAGTGCGCTTACGTACCCCTTTTACTAAAAGGGTTTCCCCCCGTTCTTCTCTTTCCTTAACTTAATGGCATTAAAATAACAAATTGGTTGGTAATGAATCTATCACTACATGTTCAGGACTACCACTTTCTACAAGTACAAGATAAAGCATTACTTATTTTTCAAGAAGTATTGTTACATATCCTGCATATTTTCTAAGGAAAGGAAATGTTTTTATCATAACAGCATCAAAAGCTAAGAGCGGTTCTATCCTGTCACTTAAGAGACTCGTTGGTACAAAATCAACTTTACTAAAATATTTTTCAAATACGCCCTTGTCTTCATTTTTAATAGGTCTATCAGTGCCCTTAAATTCCTCAATATAATTGTGCTTTATATATCTATACAAGTTAATAAAAAGGTTGTGGGCATAAGGCTCACAAAAAGCAGCCTTCCCGCCTTTTTTTAATACTCGACTGACCTCTAAAAGACTTTTCTCTAGCTCTATGTGATGTATTATGGCATTACCAAAGACAAAGTCAAAAAAATTGTCTTCAAAACTAAGCAATTCACCATTGCAGACACATGTTTTAATGTTTTTAATAGAATTAGCCTCTACCAAATGTTCTAAAATCTTAATGCTCTCCACACTTATATCAACAGCATAAACAGTTTTTGCCTTCTGGGCAAGAAATACAGTGGCCCACCCAGCACCACAACCATAATCAAGCACTACTTCTTCATGCTCTTTTAAATTAAAAAACTCATACACTGGTTTTAAGTTATTTCTAAATGAAAAAACATCTTCATATGTCTTATCTATTTTCTTGTTCTTCAGTTGTTGTGATAAAGCAGTGCACTTACTATCCCATTTTTTTATTTCTACTGCATATTTATCTTTCATTTCTATTCTGCCTCTTTACTAATTTTCATCTATGCAAACATTCTATAATTCAAATATACATCAAGAGGAAATTGGGGGAAATTTTATCTTCTATTTTTCAGCCATCAAACCATATGATTAACTACAAAAATGTATATAATAATCTCGCAAGATAAAAATATGCTCTTGTTAGACTTTGTTTGGTGGTCCCAACGGGACTCGAACCCGTGTCTTAGCCTTGAGAGGGCTATGTCCTAGGCCACTAGACGATGGGACCACTATAATTATTCCACTACGTCGCATCAACACATTACGACGCACCTCTGGCTGGGGAGAGAGGACTCGAACCCCTACAGGCAGATCCAGAGTCTGCTGTCCTGCCATTAGACGACTCCCCAAGCAGTTTTATATTATAACCTATTTAGCACTTATATGACAATAGTTTTTTCAAGATTCAATATTTTAGTTATTAATATAGTTATAAATAGGGTAACTATCACAAAGCTGAAGCGACCTTGCCCTTTGTTTTTTAATGTTGTTGCTATCATTGGGGTTATCAACCACATTACTAATAATTTGTGCTATTTCAAGCATGTCTTGTTGTTTAAAACCCCTTGTCGTAACAGCCGGTGTGCCAAGTCTAATGCCGCTTGTAACGGTTGCTGGCTCGGTGTCATTAGGCACGGCGTTTTTGTTTGATGTAATACCGGCTTCATCTAATACACGCTCGCAGTCTTTGCCAGTAATACCTTTATTGCGTAGGTCTACAAGCATAAGGTGATTGTCCGTACCACCTGAGACAATATTAAACCCCATCTCAGTTAGCCCGCTTGAAAGAGTCTTAGCGTTTGCTATGATGTTTGTCTGATACTCTTTAAACTCAGGCGATAGTGCTTCTTTAAAAGAAACAGCCTTGGCGGCTATAATGTGCATAAGTGGCCCACCTTGTATACCCGGAAATACCATCCTATCTACTGCCCTTGCATATTCTTTTTTACACATAATAAGACCACCACGCGGCCCACGCAGGGTTTTATGAGTTGTTGATGTAACGAAATCTGCATAAGGAACCGGTGAGGGGTGCAAGCCTACTGCCACAAGGCCTGCTATGTGCGCTATGTCTACTAAAAGGTAAGCACCGACCTCCTTGGCTATTGATGAAAATTCTTCAAAATTAAGAAGCCTTGAGTACGCACTTGCCCCAGCCACTATCATTTTGGGTTTGATTTCTTTTGCCTGTTGTCTCAGTTTATCATAATCAATATATCCAGTGCGGTTATCAATACCATAGGAGTAGCTTTGATATATTTGCCCTGAGAAATTTACATGGCTTCCATGAGTTAAGTGTCCACCTTGGCTTAGGTCCATGCCCAGTATAATATCGTTTGGTTTAAGTACTGCCAAGTATACAGCCATATTTGCCTGACTGCCACTATGAGGTTGAACGTTTACGTGTTCAGCTCCGAATATGTCCTTAGCACGTTTTATTGCCAGATTTTCAACTACATCTACATACTCACAGCCACCATAATAGCGCTTGCCGGGGTAGCCCTCTGCATATTTATTGGTTAAGATAGCCCCCTGCGCTTCTAATACAGCACGGCTTACATAGTTTTCCGATGCTATTAAAATTATTTGCGACTGCTCTCGCTTTATCTCCCCATTTATAGCGCCATACACCTCATTATCTATTTCTTTTAACGATTTATTTATTATATCCACCTAAGTCCTCTATTTCTGTTATCTTTTGTAGTCTTTTAGTGTGTCTGCCACCTTCAAAATCGGTTTTAAGCCACTCATTTACTATATCTTCTATAATATCAGGGCTTACAATCCTGCTACCAATTACCAGTATATTTGAATCATTATGTAGTCTGCTCATCCTTGCCGTGTAAGTATCATGACAAAGTGCTGCCCGTACACCTTTAAACTTATTAGCTACTATTGACATCCCAATACCAGTGCCACAAATGAGTATGCCCCTTGCTGCCTCATTTTTAGATACCATGCTTGACACCTTAGCACCAAAATCAGGATAGTCTACCGATGTACTATTGTTTGTCCCAAAGTCTTGTACCGTTATCCCTGCTGTTTCTAATAGTGAGCGGATTTTGCCCTTTAGCTCTACACCAGCATGATCGCACCCTATCGCTATAATCATTTCCATTATGTGCTTTCCCGTCTTACAAGTATTACAAATATTTTTGCATTTATCATATATAAGTTAATTTGTCATTGTCAAGAAACGTGATTTTTTATTTGGCAGATTTAAAAAATTTTTACATTTTATATCGAATAAGCTTATAATATCTATTGTTATATCCATGTAAATAGGTAAAAACCTTTATTAAGAGAATAACATTTATGAAAAAGCAATTAGATGACATTAAAGCAATTATAAACAGTTACAAAAATGAATTAATGATTGAACATAAGATTAAGGCAATATCAATTTTTGGCTCTTATGCTAGAGGGGAGCAGGGAGAAAAAAGTGACATAGACTTGCTTGCTGAATTTGATGGGCCTATCAGCCTACTTGACCTTGTCGGTGCCGAGCAGTACTTGAGTGAGATTTTAAAAATAAAAGTTGACTTAATTCCTAAAACAAATGTTCGTCCAGAACTAAGAGAGATTATATTTAAGGAAGCTATTCCAGTATGACTCGTAGTAGCTCCTTATTTATTAAGGATATTATTGACAACATGGATAAAGCAGAGGAGTTTATAGGTAATTTGTCATTTAATGATTTTTCTATTGACTTAAAAACTGTTTATGCTGTAGTACGATGTATTGAAATTATCGGGGAAGCATCAAAAAAATGTGCCTTTGAGTATAAGGCAAAAATATTCTACAATTCCGTGGAATAAAATGGCAGGTATGAGGGACAAGATTATCCACTTTTATTTTGGAATAGAATTTAGCATTGTTTGGTATACGGTTAAAGAAGAGATTCCAAGATTGAAACCCCTGATAAAAGATTTATACAAAAATATAGAAACAAATGGATAAGTGTGTTTCAAGGCCTTTCGCAATACCTTTTATTGTTTATTTTCATATGATAGTTTGATATAATTAAATCTACTTGAGGTTTTTTTAGAATTGTACTTTAAATCCTCTTTACATTATAACAGTTGGCTTGAGTTTGTTTCTTTTTGAAACAAACAAAATATTGAATTTTATTAAAATTAAGGATATTTGTGTATAAACAAACAGTTGTGGTTACTACATAACCGTTCTGCATAAATAACACAAATAAGTTTATTATGGATAAGAAAAATAAAAATATGCTTTCATGGTTGCATCAAGGGGTTTCTTTTTTATTTATACACATGCGGGGTGATACGCACGGGGAGCGCATGGAATCCCTTTATAAAAAGCAGGCTAAATACTATGATCATTCAAGACAAAAACTCCTTTTAGGTAGAAAGCCCATGTTAAAAGCGGTTAGTAAGTATATGGGGGAGTTTTGTAAAACCAGAGTATGGGTAGACATCGGAGGGGGAACTGGCGAAAACATATTAAAAATGGCGGAGTTTCTTGATATTAGCTGGTTTAAGCATATATATGTTGTTGACATAAGCCCAAGCATGTGTAAAGAGGCGCAAAGGGCTATGACTCAGTTTCCAAATGTTACCGTCTGCTGTGAAGAAGCCTCAAAGTTTAGACCTTCCGAAAAGGTAGGACTTGTTACATTTTCCTATTCCCTTAGCATGATCACTGATACCTTTAATGTTGTAGATAGCGTGCTTTCTTATTTAGCAGATGACGGGGTTGTGGCTATTTGTGATTTTGGAGTGTCCAGTAAAAACGATGTGTTTTACCGCAAACACAGTTATTTAAAGCGCTGGTTTTGGCCTGCTTGGTTTGACTTTCACGGTGTGGACTTAACCCCGTCAAAGCGCCAATACCTTGAGTATAAATTAACTCTCATTGAAGAACATTATAATACAGGTTCTATACCGTGGATACCATTTTCAAAGGTGCCTTTTTATTTCTTCATTGGTGTGCCAAAGGATACGACCCTTCAAAGAGCTACCCTTGTCCACCCTTATAATATAGAAATAAACACATCATCCGTGGTACCTTCAGGGGTCAATGACCTATTATACACCTACACAATAGAAGACCCGGAAACTGATAATAAATGGATGGACTTTACACCAAAGCCGGATAAACATCACATCTTGCTTTTAACCTCTGGCGGTGATAACGTTTTAAAATGGGTGGCTGATGAGCGCTTTGATAGTGTAACTTGTGTTGATTTAAATATGAACCAAAATTTCCTCCTTGAGTGGAAAATAGCTTGTCTACAAGCCTTTGATAAGGATACGGTGTGGCAGCTCCTTGGTCTTGGCCGTCACAAAGACATTGATACAATATGGAACACCATCAGCACTGAACTTAGCCCTGGTGCTCAGTTTTTTTGGAAGACACGCTTACAGTTTTTTAAGGAAGGACTTTATTTTCAGGGTAATTATGGATATTTTATTAAAATTATGATCTTTATAGCAAAGCTTGCCGGCCTTTATAATGTTATCCAAAAACAGATTGAAACCCCCTCACAACAAAACCTAAACCGTATAAGAAACTCATTAGTTGTGCGTATGCTTCTTAACTGGAAATGGTATATCCTTGAAAAACCCATACTGTGGACTTTGATGGGTATTCCTAAAAAACAGATTGAGCATATCTATCAAAACCAAACACTCTCTGAATACGTACAAAACGTCATGATAGGTATGATTGAACATCTGTCATGGAATGACAACTACTTTATTAAGGTATTGCTTAGCGGGGAGTTTGCACCAAGCTGCCACCCGCCTTATCTGAATGATGAGTGTCTAATAAGGTTTAAAGATGACAAGGTGTGGAAACGGCTAACTATTTTGTGTGATTATTTTGTAAATGCCCTTAATAAGAAAAAATATACACGTGTAATTATGTCTGATCACTTAGACTGGCTTGACAAAGATGGCCTACATCAAAGTGCCTTAGCATTAAAAAATGCACTTACCAAAGATGGCATCGCATCGCTAAGGAGCGCCGCCTTGGAGCCTGCTTATATATCTATATTTGAGCAGCATGGCTTTCAGTGTACGCGTGTTGCCATTCACAAACCAGTTATGGACAGGCTCAACTCTTATGCTAGTTATTATATATTGAAAATAAAAGACTGATGGCACTGCGGAATACCATTAAGTTAGAAAGGGAAATTGTGTTAAAAATGTAGTAAAAGATAAAAGGAATAACTATATAGGTTAGAGGCTAGAGGTTTTAGGAAAAGGGTTTTCCCCCGCTCTTCTATTTCCTTAACTTAAACTTAATAGACAAAAAGGGGTTTTTTAATATGGCATATGATGTTACGTTAATTCCGGGCGACGGTGTTGGACCGGAGATAAGTGAGGCAGTTGTTCGGGTTATTGAGGCAACTGGTGTTAAAGTTAATTGGGATGTTCAAAATGCCGGTATAGATGTTTACGAAGATGAGGGAACACCACTACCAGATAGAGTTATTAATAGTATTAAAAAAAATAAGATAGCCATTAAGGGGCCTGTAACAACACCTGTTGGAACAGGGTTTCGAAGCATAAACGTAGCCCTTAGACAAGAACTTGACCTCTACTCATGTTTGCGCCCATGCAAGTACTACAAGGGTTCACGCACACATTATAAAAATGTGGATTTGGTTATAGTGCGCGAAAACACGGAAGACCTATACGCTGGTGTGGAGTTTAAAAAAGACGACCCAAAAACCTTCGAACTTATAGAGCATATTAACGCACTTTCAGGAAAGACTATACGTATTGATTCCGGGGTTAGTATAAAACCCATATCCGTATACGGTACGGAGCGGATTGTGCGTTTTGCATTTGAATACGCCAAAAAGAACAATCGCAAGAAGGTTACAGCGGTACACAAGGCAAACATTATGAAATTTTCAGATGGCCTATTTTTAGAAGTCGCAAGGGAAGTTGCTAAGTCCTATCCAGAGGTGGAGTTTGAAGACAGAATTGTGGATAACATGTGCATGCAGCTTGTGCAAAAGCCGGAGCTTTATGACGTTTTAGTGCTGCCTAACCTGTATGGAGATATAGTGTCAGATCTAGCTGCTGGTTTAATAGGCGGTCTTGGCCTAGCCCCTGGTGCCAACCTTGGCGATGATATAGCAGTATTTGAAGCAACACACGGTAGTGCTCCTAAGTATAAGGGCTTAAACAAGATAAACCCGATGGCTATGATGCTTTCGGGGGTTTTGATGCTAAACCATATGGGTGAAAAAGAAGCAGCCAAAAGGCTTGACAGTGCCATTGAAAAAATTATTGAAGAAGGCAAGTACGTTACCTATGATATGAAGGCATCACCGGATGACACAACAGCTGTGGGGACGTCTGAGGTGGCTGATGCTATTTCACAAATATTAAGAGGCTAAAATTATTGGGGAGGTGCTTTTTTTATGAAAAGTCATGAAGTGGATTATGTGATTTATGGCGATGATATGCAAGTTGTAGAGGTGGAATTAGACCCAAATGAGACCGTAATAGCTGAAGCTGGCGCTATGAACTGGATGGAGGATGGCATTGCCTTTGAATCAAGAATGGGGGATGGTTCAAAGCCAGAGCAAGGGTTTTTTGGCAAACTCTTTGAAGCAGCCAAACGCTCAATTACCGGGGAGTCTATTTTTATTACCCATTTTACAAACACAGGTAATGGTAAAAGGTGTGTAGCCTTTTCAGCACCCTATCCGGGTAAGATAATGCCGATAGACCTATCCAAAGTAGGAGGCGACCTTATATGTCAAAAAGATGCCTTCTTGTGTGCTGCATTAGGTACGGAGCTTGCCATTGCATTTAATAAGCGTATAGGAAGCGGCTTTTTTGGTGGTGAGGGCTTTATATTACAAAGGCTCCGAGGCGATGGTATGGCCTTTATACATGCAGGCGGTACGGTTATAGAAAAGACATTACATAATGAAATAATAAGAGTTGATACTGGCTGTATCGTAGCCTTTTCGGCTGGTATAGATTATGATATACAAAGAGCTGGTAATCTGAAATCTATGTTTTTTGGTGGTGAGGGCTTGTTTCTTGCAACCCTTCAAGGTACTGGTACAATTTATCTACAAAGCCTACCATTTTCACGCCTTGCTGACCGGATTTTACAAAACGCCCCAAAAGCTGGCGGTAAACGTACGGAGGAAGGCTCAGTTTTGGGTCCTATCGGTAATATATTAGATGGGGATTAATTTAGAAAAAAAGAAAAGAGCGGGGGAAAGCCCTTTTCCTAAACTTTTTAGCTTGTAATATAGTATTCCTCTTATCTTTTACTACATAGATGCGTAGGGGCAGACCTATGAAGGCTCCCCTATGTTTCTTATTAACGTTGAAATATTAGGTTTGTATTGCGTTTCAGTAGTTTATAAAAAAACAAGAAAAAAACTTGATCATCGAGCTATGGCATTGTGCCTTCACACTCTTCTATTATTTGCAAAAGATCAGCAAAGACATGTTAAACTAAAACAAAAAAGATGAGGCAATCATGACATTTGAAGAATTGATGAAAGGTTTTGAAGAGATACGGTATATTTTGAAAGACACCTCCATAAAATCTAAAGAAACTGATGAACAAATAGCAAAACGTTTTAAAGAAACTGATAAACAGATTAAAGAAACTGACAAAAAATTTGAAGAACTAAGGAGGCACTCCAAAGAAACTTACGAACAACTAACAAAACTTTTTAAAGAAACTGATAAACAGATTAAAGAAACTGACAAACAGATTAAAGAAACTGACAAACAAATTAAAGAAACTGCGAGAGCTTTTGAAGAAACTAAAAAAGAGCTACAAAAAGGATTTGACAGAACACAGAAAAACGTAGACCAAGCAACGATGGCAGTAAATAATTTAACAGGCAAATGGGGAAATTTTGTTGTTGGG
>JAGYWI010000044.1 GCA_018606805.1 Candidatus Magnetomicrobium cryptolimnococcus | reverse complement strand
TAGTTATATAGTTATAAAAAAATATTATAGTGGCTACTGTTTTTAGGCAAAAATTAACATAAGTCTATGTTTTTAAATGATTATCTTAAAATAACTATAAAATTGTTAGCCAACATCCGTTATAATGTTGTACAGGATAGGCTGCTTACCGGAGCTAAATATATGGTTGATGCAAGCGTTGAGGTTCTAAACGCTAAGATTAACCAATATAACGCCACCAATATCAACAGGTTAAAACGCAAGCCTACAGCGCAGCTGTACAAGGGTACGATTTGAGACTAAGGCTAATGTCTACAGGACTAAGGTTGAAGCGTATAAGGCAAAGGCAGAGGTTAATCTTGAAGCATGGAAGACAGAGACTCAAGTATTAAGTACCATAACTGAGGCTAAAAAGGTCTTCATAGACATATATAATACCAAACTATCTCTTCTTGAAAAGAAGATGCAGGCGTGGAAAACGGAAATAGAAGCGGATAGGGCTTTCGGGGAATCGTATAGGAGTGCCCTTGAGCAGTACAAGATGTTGATTGATACTTATAATGCTAACACGCAAAGACAATCGTTAAGTTTGCAGCAATATGATACGGATTTAAAAAGGGTGGATATGCAGCTTAGACAGTATGAAACGGAGGCGAGGGTATACGCAACGAAGTTGGATGTCTACAAAACGAAAGCCCAAATAGGCGAAACGCAAGCCAAGACCAAGATAGAGGTATCAAGGCTCAAGCTTGAGAAATACAAGGCGGAACTCTCGCAAAAGGAGCAGGAACTCCGAGCTATGATGGAAAAAAACAAAGATGTCGTCAACTTATATCAAGCAGATATACAAGCCTACACGGCTGAAGCCAACGCCATCGGGGAGTCTATCCGTCTCATGGTTGAGAGCCTCGTGAAGCTGGCGTGCTCAGTGCTATGATTGGTGCTCCTTTCGGTGCGGCTGAGTCCGTAGGTCGGGCTGAGGCGGGCAGAGTTCCGATGATTCAAGCGCCAGCTGACGTGCCTGCTGCCTCCCAGCTGGTGATGCCAGCTCAGCAGATACTACCAGCTCAGGAAGAATACTCTATCAAAGAAGAGCCGCCGCCGCCAATGCCGCCGCCGAAGCGGTTAACCCCAAGGACATTCATAACAACAGATGACGGGCAGATAGACTTTGGGGTGGTAGATGAAAGCATGGCTAATGAGGCTGGGATAACCCCTGCTCCTATCAGGCTGCAAGAGGGGACTAAAAGATATGGCTGGATACATATTAAAGATGGGCATTTCAATGAAATAAAGAGGGCTGGATATAAAAGCGAAGCAGGTTTTGTTAGAGACGTCGTTTCTGATTTTGATGAGGTATGGAAGCAGCCTAAAAACCGTTACCTATTGGTGAAATATAATGGGAATGCTAAATTAGCCGCAGTGCAACTAGAAAAAGAACAAGACAAAGATTTTTATAACGTAATAACAGCATTTATATCAGAAGACCCTTATAAACCCTTTCGCAGTGGTGAGAGAATCTGGTACAAAGGAATGTCTAAAGGTAATACCGAAGGGACGCCTTCGGGAGCGCACCACTACTCCGTCATATCTGGAATTTCTGACCCTCTTGCTAGTAGATACTCCGCTAATTCTATCCAGGTAGATATTACCGACGGTTCGGGCGAAGACCCCCTTCTTAGAAATAGTGTAGCAGATACTGGTCTAAATAATCAACAGACAGAAAACAACCCATTGACACAGCAGAAAATAGAAGAGGCAAGGCAGTGGCTGTCGGAAAGACTGCCGGAGGGCAGCTATCGTTTTGAGCCTGCGGAAGGTGTAAGCCTCCCCATCGAGCCGACAGAACAAGCCGCTCAAGGTTACGGCATGACAAAGGAGAGCCTTACGGAAGAGCTTGTCTCCGGCAGACTTAATATTGCTGGCAGAACCCAAAGGCAGACAGATACGGCAACAGGGAAACTCACAGGGCTTATTGAAGTAGCTATGGGACGCCCTGATTGGAAAAGTAACGTAAGCCACGAGTTTTTCCATAACATAGAAGACCTTGTTCATGACATGGGCAAGGAAGACTTAACAAAAGCCCTTGAACAGGATTGGAAGAAAAGAGGGACTAAATACGAAAACCTAAACTCACGAGAATACCACGCCTCAAGATTTGCCAAGTACGTAGACTACAAGACAGGAAGGGCTAAGAAACCTCTACTGGTGAGAAAGGTGCAGGAAGCCTACGACGGCATAATAAACATGGCAGACAAGACTGCGTCGTGGGCAAAGGGACACGGCTGGACATCAGCTCAGGATGTCTACCGTAAAGCCGACAGCGGCCAGATTAAACGCATGTATGAGGGGATGGCCAGCGGCCAAAAGATAGGACAGACTGCTATTGGCAGAGAGACATATTCTGTTAATCAACAAGGCTTATCGGATGATGAATTTAATGAGCTAAAGACAAATATTAAACACAAAGATGCAATAGACTTTATTGAGAAAAATAGGAATGCGATTGAAAGAGAGCCTGAAAGAGTAATAGAAAGGCACAGAGAGGCTTTTATAAAAGAGTTTGGATTAGAAGGGAAAGAAACAGCTACTATCCAAACACCAATAGAAAACGTAACGGTAATGAAGAAACACTACTTTTCAAAGATAGAACCTCATAACGATAAAAATAGAAAAGATTTTATAAGATACATTAAACCTACTCTTGAGAAGCCTAATGAAATCCGTGTGGTTAACGGAAAACATCACTACGTAAAAATATTTAAAGGTACTGGGGATTTAAACCTTCATGTTATGATAGTAGCTGTAAAACCAGATGGTAATTTCTATGTTACCAATATTCCAATTAAAGGGTATAGCAGGTGGGCTAACACTTTGAATAGAGGTGTTCGGCTTTACCCGGACACCCCATTCTATAATGCTCGTACAGGAAACTTTCCAGCTTCCCACGGCAATAATATTTTAACAGACAAGCAGGAAAATGTCAATGAGGAAGAAGACGCCGAGTCATACAGTGTTACCGAGGGGCCAAAGAAGAGGCAGACCAAAAAGGCTGTTGAAGCCCGGAGGAAGGCGATTTATGACAGCATCAAGCCCAACGACGTAGACTCTTTAGTTAAGGCTGTACCGGAGCTGTTAAAGCTTGACCTGAAGCATTACAACCGTGCCGGCATCGGCAGCATAGTAGACCAAGAACCCAGTCTGGTTAACGAAAATACTCCTGTAATACCAGAAGGCAGACTAAATGACTTAATGAACGGTATCAGTCAAATTGAAGGGCTGTCTGAAGACCTTAAAACAAGAGACTCAATAAACGAGCTACGGTACGCCATAAACCGCAGCTCGTACGCAAAACGGCAGCAGGCGCAGAAAGGGAAGCCGTCAAGTACTCAAGAAGAAAATACCGTATCAAACAAAGAGCTAAATAACAAAGAGCGAGAGTACTTAAGGCGATTCAAGCAGTTTTTTAAAGAGCCAGAGCTGCTCTGGAGTTTATGGCCGAGCATCACCCGCTTGCTGAGCAAAGAGAGATGGCTGCTATACTACTTAGCAACCCGGCTGTCAGTAAAGCGACAGAAGGCGTTGAGGTTATAAATCCCATCGTGCATAGGAAAAAAACCTATTCTTTACCGGAGGATTATAGAGAGTTTCACAGAAACAACTAAGATTATATAGAAGGCGTATATCTTGATTCAAACCGGATAGTGCTTAGCAGTAAAGATGAGGTTCGCAGCGGGGCTGTGTTAATCCCCGAGGCTGTACATGCGTTGACAGTCAAGTGGATAGAAAATAATGAAGAATCCCCGATGATACAGCAGCTGGACGATATTATTATCCGGGCAAAAAAGGAAGCCGATACCCGTGATTTGGAGTTCTACGGACTGCCTGAACTTGATAGAGGAGTCGGAGCATGGGGAGGCAGGGCACGGAGCAGAGGTCTTTGCCAATAGAGAGTTTCAGGAGTTTTTAGCCTCCATCCCAAGCGAAAACCCAAATATTAGTCTTTGGGATAAACTGGTTGATTTTGTCAGGAAAGTACTCGGCATACCTAAAGACATGGATACGATGCTGCATGAAGCGCTTTCAATTGGGCAGCAGATAATACAAAAACAGACGCAGCAAAACTATAAGACAACGCGGCAAGAGCCGTTGTTTTCCAGAAGGCGCAGTGATAAAACCAAAGAAGAACACAAAGCCAAAAGGGCTGCCGCCGCCGAAAGAGACAGGATATTGGACATCATCCATGAGCACGATGCCGGGCTTACATTTGAGGATATGAAGAGCTTTTTTAGTAAGCTGCTAAGACACCCCGGATCCACGTTTCGGGATTATATCAAGAGCAGCAACAAGGACATGACGTGGTTTGAGCGCAACCTGACGCTGCCGTATTTCAAACAGAAAGCTGACCCGGGCGGTCAGGCAGTCTGGGAAGTGCAGGAAAAAAGGGAAGAAGACCGCAATACCATGCGTGTTGAGCTGCTGCAAAATGCAGAAGGTGCGGGGGCGCACCTCCCTGGCACGGGTACTCACGAATATCTGGAGTATATGAAGAAGGCCTCAAAGGAAGACAAAGAAGCCCTATGGGCGGCTCAGGTTGAGGCGGACGCTAAGAATATAAATTTCACAGAGGCAGTACTCAAAAACGAATACGGGCTTAATGATGAGCAGATACACGCCTTTCGTAAGTGGCATGATACTATGGAGCGCATGCTTGATATTCAGGTGGAAGAAAATATCAAGATGGTGCTGTTTCCTTACGAAGGGAAGCCATTTTATGATGCGCTATATAAGATAGTTAAACTACACAAAAACTCTGAGGAGCTGCAAGGAAAGGCGAAGGCGGCCATGGAGCAGGAGGAAGACGGAAGCAGCGGAGGCAAGGCAGAGTTTTTTAATGTGTACTACAAATTCATGGTAGAGGAGATGAGAAAGGTCTATGACGAAACGGCAGGTATGCTCCAAAACGATCAAGAGAAAATGGAGTTCGGAGCGGCATTTAAGGATTTAACCGAGCTTTCCTTTGTTAAGACGATTTTTGATTATCTTAACGAGGTGCGCAGACTGAACTATTATATACCGAGATTAAGAGATGACGGCAAATATGCCATCAGGGTGTATGAAAAGACAAAAGAGAGCAGGAAGGTAATCTGGCACGAAAGGGCAGGTAACGTGGTATCAAAGGCAGTCCTGAAGAACAAGCTGCAAGAGCAGTTTGCAGATGACAAATATGAAATAGTAGAAACCGTAGAGGCTAAAACCCCTGAAAGCGTCTACCAAAAATTAAGCAGCAGCACGATTCAAAAATTCATAGACAGGGCTACTGATAAATCAAGGACATTGAGCGATGAGGACAAGAAGGAGCTGCGGGACGGCATGTTGAAAGCGGCAGCGGATGCCCTTAAAGAGCGTGGGTTTATGAAGCACCAAATCAAAAGAAATAGAGAACTTGTCGGCGGCTACATAGCCAAGAACCTTGACGAAATCTTTGTGAATCATGTAATAAGCTTCAGCGGCATTATCACAAAGCAGAAGGCGGCGAGGGAGTTCGGGCAGGCTCTGTCTAATAGAGAGCTGTTTGACCTTGCAACTAAACCGATGACGTATGAGTACTGGGCAAACTATGTAAAAGATATGCTTAGGAACGATTCAGATATTGACAGACTGATGGCTAAAGGCAGGGCTTTTATGTATACGTGGTACATAACCGGGAAACTGAGCCTTGCAGCTATGCAGATTACGCAAAACTATTGGGAGCGCCAGCAAGTATCGTTAAGAAAATGACGCAAGCCGTAGACCTAATAACAAAAGGGCAGTACCTGCGGGCAACGGAGGCGGCAGCACCCATGATGGTTTCAAATGTGCTGAAGGGCGTTCGCATGTGGGCTAACGGGGCAACAACGCAGAAGGGCAGGATACTCTTTGAAGCGGGTGAGGACAGGCAACTGCAGCTGTCAGTATTTGAAGCAGGGGCGCAAGGGCTGGGCTTTACGCCTGAGCGGCTTTCAAAGAGCTACTCGATACAAGAGGAAAACCGCAATCTACAGGAACGCTATAGAGATATGCGGGAGGCAATCAGGACTCGTTACAGGTTTGCAAGAACTGGCAAGGTGAGACTTGAAATCATCAAGATGGCTATGGATTACAACCGCAAGGTCGCACGATTTGACAACATAGTTCCAAGCATCAACATAAAAGAGCTGCGCAGAAAGCAAAAACCAAGAGGACAGGAAACGAATTTTGCAAACATGTAAGGAGGCGTAATGATATTAAGCGTAGATGAAAATGTTTTAAGGGCTATTATTAATTTAGGGCAGAACAAGGATTTTTTAGAGATAAGACGGTGGCTTGAAAACAGTTTCCAAGCCCAGTCAATGAAAAATAACTGGCAGCGGGATGAACTTTTGTTAAGGCAGGGACAGGGACGGGCTATCTTACTGGATGAATAGCAAAGACATTTGATGAAAGGCAGGCGCGAGCTGCCCTTGAGCAGATGAGAAGTAACAAACAATAAAAGACACCTATAAAAACGCTATTCTTGCGGCTTCTTTATGCAAAGAATAGCGTTTTTATTAGTTAAAAGCTACGGCAGTAATTTTATAAGGGCAATGATAATACCTATTTGTGAAGCCCAAAAAATGAACATCCACCGCAGCAGGTCTGATTTGGATTTTTCTATTTCACTGCGCAAGGTAAGTTCTACTTTGTCTATCTTGTTGGCAAGTTTAGTTTCTACTTTAAGGAGGTCGTCTTTGGTGGCAAGGTTAGTATGCCCCTTATCTGCAACCTCATCAAAGGCTTCTATTATAACCCTTGTACCTTCTTCACCGATTCTGTCCTTCAATGCGTTATATAGTTCTAATGTCTTAGCCATAATCTTATTATACAGGGTGCTTAGATTTTTAACAATACTCTAAAAAAACTAAACCCCCAATAAGCTCGTGAAAAAATACTTGACAATAAGATTTTCCTCTGGCATAGTAAATGCGCTCAGACACACTAGGCTGTCCAGGCCTTATGGGTTTTTTAGTTTGTAGAGCTTAAGAATTTATTTTGTTTTCCCGATACATTTATACAGTGAAGTTGCCGACTGTCCCGCTAACCGTGAGGCGTGGGGGGTCTCGTATAACCTTGAACAGCAATCGGCAGTTTCACTGCCTAAATGTTCAGATATACGAGGTAGTATATGTATCAGAGTAACCTACCAACGATTTTTAACTTCAACTCTATACAAGCAAGGGTGCATGTTGATGCACAAAGCGACTTATGGTTTGTTGTAAAGGATGTTTGTGATATTCTTGATATATCCAAATATCGTGATGCTCTTAATAAACTTGATGAAGATGAAAAAGGATGTCCAGTCAAAGTGGACACACTTGGTGGCCAACAAGAAATGGCTACAGTTAACGAATCTTGGCTGTATACCCTCAAGTGATAAACCACAAGCAACAACCTTCCGAAAGTGGGTAACATCGGAAGTGCTGCCGACAATCCGCAAGACGGGGACGTATTCAACAACGGAAGCTGCACAAACCCCGCTATCGACACCCTCGATAGCGAGGGAGTACAGGGCGTTAATATAGATAGCAAAGCTGTCTAGGCTGTCAGGCAACCAAGCGGTGCTGCAAGCGAACAAAGCGATGGTAAAATTACACAAGGTGGACTGCCTCGCCCTCATCGAACCAATGCACCTGCGCAACGAACAGCAGGATTGTACTTCACGCCAACGCAATTGGGAGCACAATTAGGGGTTTCATCACAAGGGGTAAACAAGCTGCTTGAGACGCAAGGGCTGCAAGAGCGCTTCAGTGAGGCATGGAAACTCACGGATAAGGTAACAGTACGAGTCATAGTTAATACAGGGAAAGCCCACATCAACGGCACACCCGTGAGCAAATCAAGTGGGCGGCCTCAGTCGTTGAGCTACTCAAGAGTGTTCAAGCGCCAGCCTCCCCATCGAACGCTCCTGTAGAGGTGTCCCATACATAAGGTGAAAGAACAGAAAGAGACACCGAGCTGGATAAGCGTGAGCGATACACTTACAAACATAGAAGCTATGCTGACATTTATAGTGAACACTTACGCCCACGGAGACTTACACCGTAAATTGACGGATAAAGGCATGGCAGAACTTTCTATGATTATACATAGTGTACTTGATATGACAAGCCGAACCATTGAAGCCATAGATAAAATCAGGGCGCAGTAACGCAAAACACAACGCCAAAAAGGCTGTGTACTTAATGAGTGCACAGCCCTTTTTTTTCTTGAGAAATAATAACGTGTGGGAAGTTAGCTTCTTTTGAGTATTTGTTTTATATATTGCTCTGCTTCAGAGACCTTTTTCTCTGTCTTTATCGCTATCAGTACTAACACTATAAGAAATATTATCTCTATTATCAATTTTAACTCCATCTGTTTTCCCTCCTTTCATTTCAAAGATATATTTAATAAGCATTTCATTATACTTTTCAAGCCTTACTATTGTTCTAAACTGAAACAATATAAAAAGTATTACCATCACTGGCAAAAGTCCTACTTCTTTTACAGCGTTTACTATATCCATAAAGTTCATATTTCATTATACCATATTTCTATATTGAACAACCCTTTTTGCCAGCCCTGCCCTGCTGTTACTTTTGCGCACTTTTTACGCATTAAATGTAGTAACAGATTTTATATCAGACACTAATAAACCATTTCGCAGCGGTAATAGAATTTGGTATAAAGGAATGTCTACAGGTAATACTGAAGGGACGCCTTCGGGAGCGCACCACTACTCCGCCATATCTGGACTCTCTGACCCTCTTACTAGCAAGCCCCCACTCCGTCCAGGGGTAGACATTCCCATCGGTTCGGGCGAAGACCCCCTTCTTAGAAATAGTGTAGCAGATACTGGTCTAAATAATCAACAGACAGAAAGTGATCCATTGACGCAGCAGAAAATAGAAGAGGCAAGGCAGTGGCTGTCGGAAAGACTGCCGGAGGGCAGCTATCGTTTTGAGCCTGCGGAAGGTGTAAGCCTCCCCATCGAGCCGACAGAGCAAGCCGCTCAAGGTTACGGCATGACAAAAGAAGCCCTTGCGGAAGAACTTGCCTCCGGCAGACTTAATATTGCTGGCAGAACCCAAAGGCAGACAGATACGGCAACAGGTAAACCCATAGGACTTATAGAAGCGGCTATGGGACGCCCTGATTGGAAAAGTAACGTAAGCCACGAGTTGTTCCATAACATAGAAGACCTTGTTTATGACATGGGTCATGAAGACTTAACAAAAGCCCTTGAGCAGGATTGGCAAAAGAGAGGTACTAAATACAAAAACCTAAACTCACGAGAATACCACGCCGCAAGATTTGCCCAGTACGTAGACTACAAGGCAGG
>JAGYWI010000004.1:152665-217889 GCA_018606805.1 Candidatus Magnetomicrobium cryptolimnococcus | reverse complement strand
AGGGTAGAAGAAGTTTTTCTTTATGATGTAACATCATGTTATTTTGAAGGACAACACAACGAATTGGCAGATTATGGTTACAATCGGGATGGCAAGAAGGGGAAAAAGCAAATAGTTATAAGATTATTAACAGATGTGGAGGGAGAAGCTTTATCTGTAGAAGTTATTAATGCCGAACGGTATTGATTTTTAATTGTTAAATTTGTATGAATTTGCTATAATATTTTATAATCCAGAGAAGGAACCTGCAATGTATAATAAAAAGAGAAATTGTTGGCAGTTTATGAATTGTGGGAGAGAGCCATTTGGTTGGGCTCTTCAAGAGGAAGGTCCTTGTCCTGCATCAACCGAGTCAACTTATGATTGTATAAATAGCGGTATCAATGCTGGCAGGTTTTGTTGGGCGGTGGTTGGTTCTTTTTCAAATATAGGTAGGAACTCAGGGTGTTTTTGTCAAAATAATACGTCGTGCCTTTTTTGCGATTTCTTCAAAATAGTGGAAAGCGAGGAAGGGAAGAATTTTGCACTGTCGTCGTTTTTTCAATGCAGTTTAAAAAAGCAACGCATTAGACAGTAGTCGTCCCTTTGGAATGTTGGACATCTCTATATAAGATTTACTCTTTATTCCAACTATTTTCGTTATAACCTAATGATAAAGCAGCAGAGCGTTCATCGTCGCTTAATTGTTTCCACTGCTTGGCTGCTGAAATTGGTACAGATTCAGGGCTTTCCCAATTAGTTTCATTCCAACCGAGTTTTTTCCATGCTGCTTGTTCAGCTGGTGATAGTTCTGTCCATAGAAACTTATCCCAAAATTCAGTGGGACTACCTGTTGGTTTACGGATTTCTCCTGTACTTTGTGCTTTACATGGTGTTGATAGGCTAACTAATAGCATAGCACACAACATACTAATACTAAATAAATAAACAATGCCTTTGATTTTGCTGTTCACGCTGCCTCCTTTTTTTTCTTGAATTTATACTTATAGATTTGTCCAACATTCCAATGTTTTATATTTTACTCTATTTGACAAAAAATAAGAAAAGGTAATTTTTAGTAGATTTTTTTGAAGTTAGGGGAGGGGTATACAGGGAGATAATCTCCCTGTATATTAAGAACACGTATTTTATTTTTTACCCTTCAAGCTTGCTTCTTTTGTAACTTTATAGAGCTCGAATACTGATTTTTCTACGCCCGGCTCAACGATAAACTTTAATGTAGCTTCTACCACAACCTCATCTACGCCTTCTGGTAATTCAAACTCGAACTCTTCCTTCTTATCTTCAAACGGTTGCAGTGATGTGTCTCTCATAAGCGAGAGTTTTCTTAAGGATGCAAAAACCATTTTGTTTTCTGCATAGCCGAGTTTCTTCATTGGCATATAGTATCTACCTACATTAAACAGCTCTTTACCAGCCTTATCTTTTACAACAACATCAAGTTTAAAGTGTGTTGGAGATGGACAGCCATCTGGGAATCTGTGTGCAACATTGTGCTGAATTTCAGTATTTATAACCAAAGTTGGAACCATCTTAGGAGCAGGTGCTTTGATAGCAAAGGTGTATGCTTTAGCCTTAAGGTCAAACTGAATAGCATCCTTGAGTCTCTTCATAGAAAGCTCTGCATCATCATAGTTTGGTGGGAAGCGGTGGCCTGTCTTATTGTAATCAGTTTTTTCCATATGACAATCTTGACAACTCTTGTCCCCACCTTTTGGTATATAGGCTTGGAGATAGCTGTCATAGTTAGAGGTACACCACATAGGCTCTGCTGAGTGCAAAATGTTAGGTCCCTGATGGCACTGACCACAGAAAGATGAATCAGCCATCATCTCATTTTTCTCTATTTTAGGATAGGCAGGGTTTGCATGCTGACCTGTCTTTGTTGCTGAATAAACAGCATCCGGTACAGGATTACCATCTCTGAACTTTCTGATTATCGAGTTTCTATTGTGACAGATTAAGCAGTTAATGGTAAGCTTTTCAAGAACAGGAAAGTTCTCTTCAACACATGCCTTAGCTATTTCTTTAGCAACTTCCTCAGAGGCTTCCTGCAATTGCGGGATATGACAGATAAAACACGGCATCATATATTCCTTCATGCTATCAGTAACTTCTTTGGATTTAACTAATTCTTTATCACGCTCTTTTATATAACCAATCAATGTACCAAGTGTCTTATTAAAAGGCCCAACAAGCGGTTTTGAATGTAATGAATGTTTCCAATCTTTAACGTAATCGGCATGACACTGCTCACAACTTGATGAATCGTACATCTTAATTAATTCATCCAACGTTTTAGCCTCTTTTTTTTCTGCTGCCTTTACTTCTTTAGCCTCTGCCTTAGTGTCTGCTGCTTTAGCCTCTTCTTTTTTTACTTCTGGCTCTGCTAACGCTACTGCTGTAAAAGAAAATAATAATACAAGTACTAAGAAAATAATACCAACTTTACCAGCTTTCATTATAAATAACCTCCATAAGTTTTTAATGATAAAATACAATATCTTGTCCTTAATGCCCCTTTTTTTAATAACAACAGATAATAACCCCTCCCTTTTTTGATTTTTAATAGATATTATTGTTATGTCTAATAATATATAACATTTCTTTTTAAAAGGCAACACTAAACCTGTTCAATAAGTCAATATCATTAGGTTTAAGTTAGTGTTTATTTTTATAAGTATATAAATTGAGCAAAAGTTTGTTTGGGCAACAAGAATTAAAAAAAGAGATGCGTGGGGAAAAACCCTTATCTATATTTTATATGCTAATATATAGTTGTGAACGTCCATATGTTAGAAGATTTTAAGAGCCTAATAGCTTCACATATAGGGGTATATTTGCACAATCAAGACAGGGTTACTCTTGAGAAGACTCTTACTGAAAGAATGAGGGCATTAGGCATAGATGAGCCCGGTTATTATTATATGTTGCTTAAAAGCAATACCTGTGGGGTTGACAATGAATGGAAGCAATTGATTATTCATTTAACAACCGGGGAGAGTTATTTTTTTAGGGATGCTGGGCAGTTTGATATAATCAGGAAAATTATTATACCGGAGTTAATCAATATAAAACAAGCGGAAAAATTACTGCGCATATGGAGTGCTGGCTGTTCCACTGGTGAGGAGCCTTATTCTATAGCCATTTTAATAAATGAATTACGGCAGCTGATACCCGGATGGAGTGTTTCTATTATAGGCACTGATATAAACGAGGAGGCTTTGTGTAAGGCCCAACGTGGCATTTATGGGCAGTGGTCTTTTCGCTCTATTAATGAAGATATAAAGTGCAAGTATTTTATCTCATCTGGCGGAAAATGGCAGTTAGATAATAATATTTGTAAAATGGTACGTTTTGACAACCTTAATCTTATAAAAGATGATTTGCCCAATGTGCTAAAAGGTATTTATAGCATAGACCTTATCATATGTAGGAATGTCTTTATATATTTTGACAGGACTACGGTAGCGCTTATTTTAAAGAAATTCAGGGAAACCCTTTTACAGGGTGGTTTTTTGGTGGTTGGGCATGCTGAGCTTTATGGGCAGGACTTAAATGGATTATTTACGTCGAAGGCTTATCCGGAATCCACTATATATAGAAAATCTGATGGTATTATAGTTACCACGGAGGAAAACAGACATATAAAAAATCCGGTAGCACCTGTTATTAACGTTAGAGTCAAAATTAAAAAAGAAACGCTGCCTACACAGCCTACACAAAATCTGCAAGAGCTTATTAGTATAGCTAAATCATACGCTGATATGGGCAAGTACGCTGAGGCTTCCGAGATTTGTCAAAAATTAGTTGAAAAACATCCCCTAACCGTTTTACCATATTATCTGCTTGCACAAATTAGTGTGCAACATGCTGATAACGAACGGGCAAAGGCGTTATACCAAAAGGTGATTTATTTAGATAGCGCCTATATTGCTGCATATGTGGAGTTATCATACATATATGAAAATGAAGGCAATAGCCAAAAGGCTAAAAGGATGCGTATAATAGCAACTGAGCTACTTGGTAGTCTTACACCAGATACTACCATTGAGCCATACGAATATACGGCCGGGGAGCTTTTACAGTTTATGAAAAATATTGGGATTTAGTATGAATGCTTTAAAAAAACCATACGTGGTCTTCAGATTGCAAAACGTGCATTATGCCGTGGAGGCTTCTACTGTTTGGCAAATCATTTGGATATGCAGCTTAAGGCAAGTCAAAGAGGTGTCGGACTATGTGGTGGGGGCTTTAAATTTAAGAGGGAAGGTTGTCTATGTGTTTGATCTTGCGCTTAAGATGGGCTTGGAGCACTTTGCATATGGGCTTAGTGATATTATTATCGTTACAGAGACTAAGGGGAATTTCATTGGGGTAATAGCTAACGAGATTATTGACATTATAGACATTGCCTTGGATGCCTTGGAAAGTACCGTTGATGCTGATAAGTTTATAAAGTATATAGCTAAGGTAGAAGATGAGCTTATTATGGTAATTGAGCCCGGACGCCTTCTTTTAAGAAAGTCAAGTGCAAATGTAGCCCATTTAAATAGTCTGAATTTTTCCCCTAAAGAGCTTGAGATATTACAAAATCGGACAAAGGCTCTTAACAAAATGCGGCAGGCAAGGGAGGCTTATAAGCGTATTAGCCTTTGTGTTGTTGGCATTGGAGGGGAGTTTTTTGCTATTGAGCTTCGGCTTATTTGTGAATTTGCAAACATTAAAAGTTTAGAGCAAGTGCCATGCTGTCCTAATCACATAGCCGGAAATATGAATCTAAGGGGTGAGATTATTACTATTATTGATGTAAGCGGATTTTTAAATCTACCGCCTAAAGCCGCTATTAATAATACCGTTATTGTCAAATCTAATGAAATGGTGCTTGGCATATTAATAGATGATGTTTATGATGTATTAAATGTACTATCAGAGGATATTTCAACAACACCGCTTGTGGGGCGCAACCATAATGAACAATACCTAAAGGCAACGGTCGGATATAGTAAGCGCTCTATAAGCGTTATTGACGTAGAGAGGCTTTTGCTTTCTGAAGGTCTTATTGTTGATGAAGAAGTGTAAACTAAAATATAGCAAACAATGTAGTAAAAGATGAGGGGAATCACTGAAAATGATGATAAATTTAAAAATGCGTTTAGGTAAGAAACTAACAGTGCTTTTTCTATTAATAGGTCTTATGCCTTTTTTCCTCATTGGCATTATCTCTTATAATACGGCTAAGCGTTCTATTAAGCACTCAATCGTGGAACGTCTGCTGTTTGTTCGTGAGATGAAAAAAGACCAAATAGAAGATTACTTTAAGTATATAACGGAGCAGGTTAAGTTGTATGCCAAGGATAGAATGATTAGTGATGCTATGGAGGAGTTTACGGCGGCTTTTTTTTTAGTTGAAGAGGAGTTAGGGACAACATACAAGGCTAATTTACAAGAAAACGATGACATATTACGGTCTAGGTATGTGTATCAAAAGGAAAACACCGATGGGCTTTCTGATAACGCTATAGAGCTTTGGTGGCCTAGAAAGTTTGCCACAAAGTTGTTACAGTACCAATACATAGCGGCTAATCCCTTTGATATAGGCAAAAAACATCACATGTTGTTTGCTAGCGACCAAAGCACGTACACTCAAGTGCACAAAAAATACCATAAACTCTTTACTGATATTGTTGAAAAGTTTTATTATTATGATTTCTTTTTAGTGGATGCCAAAACTGGCTATGTTGTGTACACTGCCTTTAAGGAGTTAGATTATGCAACCAACCTATTAAACGGTCCTTTTAGCAAAAGTGGTTTGGGTCGGGCTTTTGAGCTGGCTCTTAACTCTACGGAACAGGATTTCGTTACTATTACCGATTACGCCCCCTATGAACCGTCATACAATAAGGCAGCATCCTTTGTTGCCTCGCCGATATATAAAGATGGGCAGAAAATCGGTGTTTTAATCTTTCAAACCCCTGTTGGCGTTGTAGATGAAATAATGACTAATCACAACAGGTGGGAAGCTGTTGGTATGGGTAGAACCGGTGAAAGTTACATTGTAGGTGATGATTATAAAATTAAAAATAATTCACGGTATTTTGTTTCTGATAAAGACGGGTTTTTAAAAGAGCTAAAGGAAAACGGCTATCCTACGGAAACTATTGATTCCATAGTAAAACATAAAACAACGTCTGGCATTTTAGAGATTAAAAATGACTATATGCAGGAAGCCCTTGACGGTAAGTCTAATTATAAGGAAGATATGAACAATTACTTAAAACGCTCCGTTATTACTTCCTATGCCCCACTTAATATTAAGGGATTGACGTGGGCTATCGTTGTTGAGATTGAAATGGAAGAGGCGTTTTCATCCCTTTTATATTTACGAAACGTTAATGTAATTTTAGGCGTTAGTCTTATTATAGTAGTAATTGTGCTTGGTGTCTTTTTTTCAAAGAATATAAGCAGCTCTATATCAAGGATTGTCAATAATATAGCAACGACTACTAGTGAATTAGCCACAACAATAAATCAACAAGAGCGGGTAGCATCACAGCAAACCGTATCCGTTAATGAAACAACCACGACTATGGATGAATTAAGTGCCTCATCACGCTTAGCAGCTGAACAGGCTGAAGTTGCCGCTATGGGCTCTGAGCGCGCCATGCAGCTATCTGCTGAAGGAGCTAATATTATACATAAAATGCTTGATGGCATGAATTACTTAAAAGAAAGGGTCGCAGAGGTAGCTGATAAAATCTTAAATTTAAGTGAGCAAACCAATCAAATAGGCAAGATAACGAGCCTTGTTAATGATTTTGCTAACGAAACGAAGATGCTTGCCATGAATGCCTCCGTTGAAGCAGTAAGGGCTGGTGAGCACGGTGCGGGGTTTTCCATTGTTGCTATAGAGATACGAAAGTTAGCCGATGAAAGTAAGAGGTCTGTTGCACAGATAAACACGCTAGTTGAGGAGATAAAGAAGGCTACAAATAACACTGTTATGGTAACGGAGGAAGGCACTAAAAACGTAGCAAATGGCATGGAGCTTGCCTTAAAAACGGCAGAGGCATTTAATGGTGTTGTTGAGGCAGTAACGTCATCTGCTGAAAGTGCTAAGCAGATTTCTTTAAATGTAAAGCAACAGGCAGCCGCCATTAAGCAGGTAGTGGAGGCTATGAATAACTTAAATGCCATTGCTAAGGAGTCGGCCAATGGCATTGGGCAAACTAAGGTAGCCATCGGTAGCTTGAATGAGGTGTCGCATACTTTAAAAGAGATGGTTTGATGGTGAAAAAAATACAGAATGAGGGCGTTGCCCTCACACTCCTGGTATAAGGTGATTGAAGATAGAGAAATAGCGGAGCTTTTTAAGATTGAAAGTGCTGAGCATTTGCAGCAACTTGAAAGCGGCCTTTTACATATTGAAAAAAACCCAACCGATATTCATGTCATGGAAGAGCTGTTTCGTAAAGCGCACAGCATCAAGGGTTCGGCTCGTATGCTTGGCGTTATTAGCGTACAAACCATTGCACACCACATGGAGGACATTTTTACTGTTGCAAAAGATGGTAAGGTTGCACTGACGACTTCAACCATTGAACAGATGTATCGGTGCGTAGATGCCATGCGGGAGTTTGTCGAAGAAGCCGTAAGCGGTAAACCCGCAACCATCTCGGTAGATTCCATACTTGGCACTATTGCAGAAAAAGCAGAGCCGGTACCCAAAAAAGTAGACACCGAAATATCAAAAAAAGTGCTACCTTCACCTTCATCTAAGCCAAAACCAGCACCATTGAGTGAACCAGAACATGTCGCCCTTATAGAAGGCTATAAAATAGACACTATCCGCGTAGATACCAAAACCCTTGACACACTTATTACGCACGCCGGCGAACTCTTGGTTACAAACACACTCGTTAACCACCAGTTTAAGGAAATAGCTGACTTACTTTTATTTTGTAACCAATGGGCTGATAAGCTTATTGGTTATCGCAGCCTTATTTCAGAACTCGAAAAAACTACCAATAGAGCCGCCTTTGACAAATACTACAGCTTCTATGCCCAAGAACAAGATAGGATTGAACGGCTTAATGCTACGGTACAAAAACTCAAGGATAAGGCATACGGCAATAACGCGCGTCTTAGCTTTGTTACCAAGAAAATGGAAGAAAGTGTACGAAACATACGACTCTTACCACTTTCGACTATTTTTAAACTGTTTCCTAAAATGGTGCGCGATATTGCAAGGGCAATGTCTAAAGACGTGGAGCTATTTACGGAAGGGGCAGATTATACCGTTGATAAACACATACTGGAAGAAATAAAGGACCCGTTAATACATATGCTAAGAAACGCCATAGACCACGCCATAGAGCCCCCTTTTGAGCGCGAAGAAAAGGGCAAACCGGCAAAAGGCTCTATTACGCTAAGGGCCTTGAAGGTTGCCAAGGGGATTATCATAGAAGTAGAAGACGATGGGCGCGGGCTTGACCTTGAGGCTATCAAGCATACGGCTTTAAAGAAGGAACTCTTTAATGATAGTGAACTAAACGCTATGAATGATGAGCAGATACACTCCATAATATTTATACCGGGTTTTTCCACAAGTAAAATCATAAGCGACATATCCGGCCGCGGCATTGGCCTTGACGTTGTTAAAAACAAAGTGGACATTTTAAAAGGTAAAGTGGAAGTAACCTCCTTTCCGCAAAAGGGCTGTACTTTCCGGATTCACCTGCCAACCACGTTAACAACCACACGGGTTTTCACCGTCTGTGCTAATGGTAGGATTTTTGCCATACCTGTAGCATCTGTATTAAAAGCCCTCCATATTAATATACCTGACATATTCACACTGGAAGGACGAAAAACAATTAACTTTAATAATCAGCCAATAACGGTAGCTTGGCTTTTTGAACTATTAGAACTTACACAAGTAAGTGAAAATGAAAAACCAGCTTTAAACTCCGACTATAAGGAAAACCCCGTTTGTATTATAATATCATCTGGAAAAGATAAACTTGGTCTTTTAGTTGATTTCATAATAGACGAAAAAGAGGTTATATTAAAAACCTACAGTAAAATCCTAAAACGTGTACGAAACATAGCAGGGGCCGCTATCATTGATGCAGGCGAGGTGTGTATGATTTTAAATCCAGCTGATTTAATAAAAAGTGTTAAAAAAATCGTAGTAGCATCCGAGCCTTCCGCAAAACCTGTAAAAGCACCTAAACGCCAGACCATATTACTTGTAGAAGATACCATAACGACCCGTACACTTGAAAAACGCATATTAGAAAGTGCCGGCTATAACGTAGTAACAGCCGTTGACGGCGTGGATGCCTTGGCAAAGCTCAGGGTACAAAGTTACGACGCCATCGTGTCAGACATCCAAATGCCCAACATGGATGGCCTTACACTTACTGCAAAGATACGCCAACAGGAAAAATTTAAAGAACTGCCTATCGTCTTGGTTACCGCGATGGCATCTGAAAACGACAAAAAACAAGGCATTAAGGCAGGTGCTAATGCTTACATAACCAAACCGGCCTTTGACCATAAAGTTTTTCTTGACTGCATTAAAAGACTTTTATAAACCTTTATTTTGATAAATCAGGTACAATATAAATGTTTGCAAAATATGAATATTAATAGACAAAGAAAAATTATAAATGTGCTTTTAGTTGATGATTCAATAGTGGCAACTACACTTTTAAAGGGCATGCTTTCGCTCTCACCCAGCATCAATGTTGTTGGCTGTGCTTTAAACGGCAAAGAAGCCCTAAAACTTATACCGTTCCTAAAACCAGACGTTATCTGTACTGATATAGTGATGCCTGTGATGAATGGCATAGAGTTAATACATGAAGTCATGTGCACAAACCCGATGCCTATACTTGTCATTAGCGAATACGTAAGCGACGAACACCAGCAAAATGTCTTCGAACTCCTTGAAGCAGGCGCCATTGACGTTTTTCAAAAACCAGACCTAAGTAGGGCTTGTAATTTAAAAACCAAGGCAAGTGAACTCATCAGTAAGATTAAAATCATATCAGGCGTTGTGCCTTTTACTAAACACAAGAAAAAAGATATTTTAAAAGACCCAATAGAAAAGCAACCGCCTACACTTAAAAGCAACATGAAGATAATTGCTATCGGGGCATCAACGGGCGGCCCACAAGTCTTTCATGCCATCTTGCAGACCCTGCCCCCAAACTATGCCTTCCCTATTGTTTGCATACAACATATAAGTAATGGCTTCCTACATGGGTTTATTGAGTGGCTAGCCGGCGATACCACCTTGACAGTCAAAATAGCCACAGATGGCGAAATACCAAAACTAGGCACCGTATACTTTGCCCCTGAAAACCTGCACCTTGAAATGAATAACGCCGGACACTTTATAACTACCGCAAGGCCAGCCTACGATGGACATAAACCATCTATAACCGTAACATTTAATTCACTAGCAAAACACTACGGCAGTAACGTAACCGGCATATTACTGTCAGGCATGGGCAAAGACGGTGCGGAAGGGCTTTTTAATATATTACAAGCAGGAGGCTCCACCATAGCTCAAGATGAGGACAGCTCCGTTGTCTTTGGTATGCCTAAACAGGCGATAAACCTCGGCGCTGCTCAATGCGTACTTTCTGTTGATGAAATTATTGATTTTTTAGCTTATTCCATTAATCATAAATGCAAAAAGTATTAAAATAGTATTATGAATGATGAAAACAAAATAATAAATACTGCACGTACCGTTTTAATTGTAGAAGACAGCCTAACCCAACGGGAACTTTTGAAACGCTTTATGTTGGAAAAAGGCTTTAATGTCATATTGGCAAAAGACGGCTACGAAGCTATCAACGTTATAAAGGACAATAGGGCTAACGTTATTATAAGCGATATAGCTATGCCAGAAATGGATGGCTACGACTTTTGCCGTAAAATCAAAACAAACGAACATACAAAAAATATCCCCATAATACTCTTAACTGAATTGTCCGGTCCGGAGTGCATAGTAAATGGGCTTGATTGCGGCGCTGATAATTTCATGTTTAAACCCTACGATAAAGAAGAACTCCTCTCTATGGTAGAATCCCTGCTATATATATCTAGCAGCCAACTACGCCACACAGAACCAACCTCCCTAATGGAAGTACAACTTGGCGGTAAAAAATATAATATTAATTTTGAAAAACGCCAGATGCTAAACCTACTAATCTCAACTTTTGAAAACGCTGCTAAACAAAACCGCGAACTTATTAAAATACAACTACAACTCAGAGAAAAAACTAATCAACTGGAAAAACTAAACAAACTCCTTGAAACCCAAATCCAAGAGGAAATCGCTAAAAGAATCGAAAAAGAAAAACTCCTTATCCAACAATCCAAGGTAGCCTCACTCGGTGAAATGATCGGCACTATAGCCCACCAGTGGCGGCAACCTCTAAATAGCCTCGGTCTCTTAATCCAAGACTTAGAAGATGCCTACCAATTCAACGAACTAACTTTTTCATATATAAAGGAAGTCGTTAAAGAATCCATGGCATACATAAACTATATGTCTAAAACTATAGACGATTTTAGAAATTTCTTCAAATACGGCAATAAAAAACTTTTCTTTGATGCCAAACTCGCAATAAAAGAAATCGTTAACATGATAGCCTCCGAACTTAGAAAAAACAATATAAAATATAAATACTTCTGTAAACACCAAAACGAACTCATAGATATAGACAACTCTACCGATGACTTCACCATATACGGCTCATCAAACGAACTTATGCAGGCTATCTTGAATATAGTCCTAAATGCCAAAGACTCTATCATCGAAAATAGACAAAAAACCACCCCTCAAGAAAAATACGGCCTCATAACCATATATATATCCAATGATAATGATAAAATAACTATAACAATAACAGATAATGGCGGCGGTATCCCAACCGAACTGCTCGATAAAATATTCGAACCATACTTCACTACCAAAACAGAAAAAGGTACTGGCATAGGCCTCTATATGACTAAACAAATTATTGAATATAGTATGAATGGTAAAATCTTTGCAAAAAATACGGAAGATGGCGCTGTCTTTACTATAGAACTCCCAACATCTAAAAAATAAAAAAAAAGAAAAAAAAGAAAAAAAAAGAAAAAGATAGAGGATGCGGGGTTGGGGAGTGCGCCTACGCACCTTTTGTCTAAAAGGGTTTTCCCCCGCTCTTCTACTTCTTTTCCTTGTCTCTTCTCCTTTTCTTTTCCTTGTCTCTTCTCCTTGTCTTTTCTTTTGCTTTTCTGCTAAACTAATTTCAAAAATTCATCACTAATAGAGAAAGGACATGCTTTTATCTTATGATTGGTTAAACGAATTTATTGATTTAAAGTGTAAACCTCAAGAGGTAGCTCACACGCTCACAATGGCTGGGCTTGAAATAGAGTCGGTAGATGCCTCTGGAGAGGACGGGGTTACTTTTGAGGTAAATGTAACTCCAAACCGTGGGGACTGTTTGAGTGTACTGGGAGTAGCACGGGAGCTTTCAGCCGTAAAAGGTATACCTTTAACAATGCCACCGCTATCACCGGTTATTACCCACAAAGATTCAACTGGTGGCTTTACGGTATCCATAGATAACGAGGATATGTGTTATAGGTATATGGCACGGGTGATACGTGGTATCAGAGTTGAGAAATCACCGCAGTGGCTTGAGCGCAAGCTTAGGGCTTGTGGGGTGCGGTCTATTTCAAATATTGTTGACATTACTAACTATGTGCTTTTTGAGTTAGGACACCCGATGCATGCCTTTGATATTGACAAACTTGAAGGTAACCTTATTCGCGTTGGCGAGGCAATGCAAGATAGTATAAAGGTCAAAACCCTTGATGGTATTGAAAGAGAGGTACCACGTGGTACGCTGCTTATCTGGGATGCTGTTAAACCTGTGGCCGTAGCTGGTGTTATAGGGACTAAAGATACTGAGGTATCGGGTGCTACCACCAGTATACTTCTTGAAAGTGCTTGGTTTGAGCCATCATTAATAAGAACGGCTAGTAAACGGTTGGGGATTAAGACGGAGTCGTCTTATAGATTTGAGCGATCAACTGATATATTAAACGTTAAAATGGCGCTTGATAGGGCTACTTTTTTGATTCATGAGTTGTGTGGTGGGGAATCGTACTGTGAGATTGATATATTCGCAAGGCCTTTTGCTGCTAAAAAGGTAGTTTTAAAGCATGAAAACGTTCGCAAGGTTCTTGGGCTTGACATTGATAGGGCTACTTTAGAGACAATTTTTGAGAGGCTTTCTTTTGAGCATACGCATACCAATGGTACGTATGAGATTATACCGCCGTCTTTTCGTCATGATATTTGTCAAGAGGCTGACATATTTGAAGAACTTGCACGGATAAACGGTTACGATAAAATCCCTTCAGGTATGCCGACCGTTAAACTTTCGTCTTTAGCGGATGAATCATTTTTTCAAAAAACTGCTACCGTTAAAACTTGGATGAGACAGGCCGGTTTTACGGAGGTTATTAATTATAGCTTTATGAATCCAGTAGCCCTTTCCACGTTAAGCATTGCCACAGATGATGAGAGGGCAAAGTGCATAAATATTGTAAATCCCTTAGTAAATGACTATAATCTTATGAGGAGTTTTCTATTACCGTCTGCTTTGGAGGTCTTTCTCCATAATATCAGACATGGCATTACCGAGTGCCATATGTATGAGGTATCAAAGGTCTTTTCTAAAGGCAATGATGTGTTACCAACGGAAAGATGCAATCTTATAGCGCTTTCATATGATAGTGGACAAAACCGCTTGTGGAGTGCGCCGAGTGGTTTATTTTTCCAACTGAAGGCTGTTATAGAGGGGCTTTTTTATGTTTGTGGTGTAACACATTATGAGTTTGTGCCGTCTGAGGAGCCTTTTTTAGCTGATGGGCAGTGTGCTGATGTGAGAGTTGGCGGGGTAGAGGAAAAGCTTGGGTATATTGGCCTTCTTTCACCGGATGTTGCGGCCACCCTTGAGCTTAAGGTAAGTAAACCGGAGATTGCGGTTTTTGAGATATGTCTTGATAGGGTATTTTCACTTAAGCAGACTTGTGCAAAATATCAGGAATTGCCTAAGTATCCACCAGTAACGCTTGATATGGCAATAATTATTGATGCGGATTTTCCGGCTTTTGATATAATAAAATTAATAAAAGGCTATCCTTCTGATTTAATAGAAGAGGTGGAGATTTTTGATTCCTATCAAGGAAAAAATATACCTGAAGGAAAGAAAAATCTGGCTTACAGGGTTACTTACAGGCACAGCCAAAGGACGCTTACCGATAGTGAGGTGGATGGACTACATAAAAACATTATTAAAGCTATAATAGAAAGAACAGGGGCTTCTTTACGTTAATTTTTAAATATTAAATTATAATGGAGGTGCTTTGATGGCCTTAGAGGACCTTTTTAATTCCATACCGACTAAGACAGTAAGTGAGGTGCGCAGTATAATAGATAAAAAGGTGCGCGATGAATATACAATTTTAGATGTACGCCAGCCGCAAGAGTATGAAAAGGCACATATTCCGGGGTCGGTATTAATCCCGCTTGGTGAGCTTATGGATAGGGCTAATGAGCTTGATAGTGAAAATACAACGCTTGTCTATTGCCGTTCGGGTAGTAGGAGTCTGTCGGCAACAGGGCTTTTAATTGGGATGAAATTTAAAGATGTGTATACGATGGAAGGTGGTATTAATGCCTGGAACGGTCTTAAGGCAACAGGGCAGCCTGAAATCAGGATGTTGGTTTTTCCACAAGGGGCTTCTCTATCAGAGCTTATTGCTATTGCTTATTCTATGGAAGAAGGGTCTAAGCGCTTCTATAGCGGTGTTAGGGATTTGATTTCAGAGACTAAGGGGAAAGATATTTTTGCTGAGCTGATTAAAGCTGAGGATAAACATAAGGAGTCTATTGTTAGGTTTTATGGAGAGGTTTTAAATAAAGCGTTATCGTTTGATGAATTTGAACAATTGGTAGCCACAGAGCTTAATATAAAGTCTGGTTCCATTATGGAAAGTGGTTTAAGTGTAGATGATACGCTTTTGTGGGCAAGGGGGCATAGCCTAAGCGATATTTTGGATATATCTATGTCCTTTGAGGCTAATTCTTATGAAGTGTATTTGCTGATGGCGCAAAAGGCGCAAAACGACATTAATCGGTCTTTTTTTATGAATATAGCAAATGAGGAGCTTTCTCATCTTAGAAAGATGGCAACACTGATTGATTCTCAATAAAGGGAGAGTTGTAGGTATGGAGATACTTAATAAGGAACAAGATGGTAGCTATAAAATTCATGGCGAAAACATGGAGATGTTGACCATATTTCTTGATGGAGCCAAAGGGAGAAGACTTATAGCAGAAGCAGGCAAGATGATATACTACGATGGTAACATAAATATAACGGCTAAAGTTTTTGATGAAAAGTGCTCATACCGCAAGCAGATTTTTCACACTATGGAAAAAATTATTGTGGAAGAGCCAGTAACATTAACGCACTTTGCTGGCAGTGGAGAGGTCGGTTTTGCTGATTTTGTGCCAGGGGTTATTGTCCCAGTTCATCTGGAAGATGAAGCCATCGTAGTATCCAAGAGTAGTTTTATAGCAGCACTTGATGAAATAGATATTTCGATTGTATCGCAAAAGTGTGTTGGGAATCTTTTTTTTGGTGGCGAGGGACTGGTTTTAAAGAGATTGCATGGTAAAGGGGATGTTTTCTTACATGGTGGCGGTAATATACTTACTCACTACTTGGAAAAGGATGAAACAATAAACGCCGAAGCCGGCGCTGTTGTTGGCTGGAGTGAAACTGTAACACATAAAATAGAGCATGCCCAGCACATTAAATCAGCGCTTTTTGGTGGTGAGGGGATGTTTCTTTCACGGTTTTCAGGTCCTGGCACAGTCTTTATTCAAACCTTACCACTTAATAGACTTAGGGGCTTGATGGGAAGTTCCATTTGTATTGCGCCACCTCCTATGATGTTTATGGAAGTTGTAGCATTAAGGCTAAAGAGACTTATACAACGAGTTATACCGTTTTAGAAAAAAGATAAAGAGGGGAAACCCTTTTCAAGAAAAAGGTGTGCGGCAGCACACATCTCTGTTCTTGCCCCCCTTACGGGAGTGCGCCTACGCACCTTACGGGAGTGCGCCTACGCACCTTACGGGAGTGCGCCTACGCACCTTACGGGAGTGCGCCTACGCACTTCCAAAAACTTTTAGCCTACAATTTCTTTACTCATCCCTCTTATCTTGTACTACATTTTAAAGCAATTATCTTTTAATTATTAGCTGGCAACTACTCTTAAAATATCTCCATTAAGTAATCATCATGCCTTTGCTATAAAAGAAACCTTCATTTGCAATTTATGTTAGAGGGGCGTTGTTTTAGCCATTTATCAAAAGAAGACTGACTCTCGGCTGAGGGTTTGCCTAATAATAATCCCTCAACACTAATGTCCTCATCAATGTCTTCCCAATGGATGCCATGCCCCATACCTATGAATCTCCAGTTGTTACGTTCAGCAGGAGAGGCATAAAGCAAACGGGGAAACCACCCTAAGGGAACTAAAATAGTTCTTCCATCACTCAAATCTACACTTAATGTATCTTCAGAAACAGTTACATTTTCTGCCTTTGGTAATTTTAAGTCAATTGGTGAAGTAATCATTCCATGCCTCCAATAATTTTAGATGATTGTCATTGATAATTCTATAAAGCCTAGCGATTTCAGCCCTACTGAATCCCTTACTCCTTTGCAACATTATAGGGTTAAGCCAAAATTTAGCAACACTATCATTACGTTCAATATGAATATGCTTGGGTTCATCACCGTCTCCTGAATAAAAGAAAAACCGGTAATGACCTACTCTTAATACTGTTGGCACCTATCTTTTTTACTCCCATATTATATAATTCAATATGTGTTATTTTAACTTGATAATCTTTTTCCAACCTATCGGAAATGATTTTCCTATTCATCAAAGGCTTCTATAAAAACCCTTGTACCTTCCTCCCCAAGCTTGTCTTTTAATGCGTTATAATTTATTGCTAAGGCAGTTTCTATATCAAACAAATTATACTGGAATTTCTAACAGTATCCTATCGTAGCTTACATGGGCTACAATCTTATCATTATCCGGCACACTATATTCAATTTCTATTAACCCCATTTGTGCTAGATACTCCACGTCTTCATTAGTTTGTCTATAATCCCTTTCAAGTAACCTAGCAAGCTCATTAATGGACATCGGATTATCTTTTTTTATTGTACGTATCATCTTTAATCGCTCATCAGTTAGTACCTCTTTCATTACTTCCATATTCTTAAAATAAATACCCTCATGACTGTCTATATCTTCATCTTTTTCAATTGCCTGCCAAACACGTTTAACCTCTTTATAGACATCCTCATCACTTTTTATGGCTATTTTCTTTTCTTTGACTTTCATAATTCACCCTTTTGAAACCTTTCTATATCAATATAAAAATCGTTCCACAGTTTATCTAAACTTTCATACTCGTAAGGAATTTCCTTATCTTTATAATGTTTGTGGTCCCCTTTTCCCTCTGCGTTATCATAACCAATTACCCTTGTATTATCTACAATGTATACAAAGGAATATTTTATTCCATGAGGCTTATCTTTTGTTTTTTTTGACCTGCCATATCTTTATTTCATAGAGAATACCTTTTTCCTCAAACTCCTTTATATGATAGACTAGTTTGGCCTTCATAAACTATTATGACACTTTGTGCTAAATGATGTTTAAATACTTGTACTCATACAAGCATTGTATTATAATAAATATGAATACCATTTGGATAATCGTAAGGAAGATACTCTACTCCCTTAATATATGGAATTAGAGCAATTACTTTGTTACAAAAAAAATGAGGTAAACGGAAATATAACTTACAACGTTGGCAGTAAAGTACATACAGCTTATTAGTTCATAGCTGAAAGGGTAGGAGTTTACCATTAAATGTTTTTTCTTTGTAACAAATTCTTCTTTCTGAATTGCTGTATTGAATTACATTCTATTGCTTTTAAATAAGTAATTGTGATACCATCATAAATGGTATGTGTTTTTAGTGGAATTTTTATTGTAAATAAGGTAAGAGGTAATAAAATGAATATATTTAATATTTTAAGTAGAGGTAAATCAAGACTGCATGAACCCAGTATTTCGGCTATGTTAGGGTATCTATTATCTCCTACTGACGATCATGGTCTAAACGATACGTTCTTAAAATCATTTTTATTACAAGTAGATAAAAAATTAAATAAAAATATATTTTCTGAGCTTTTTAAAAGACCTAATTTGTTAGTGGAAGTGAATTTGGAGGTATCTTATTTTTTAAAAGGCAGCTATAAGTACGTTGATGTCCAATTATCTTTATATGATAAATTAATGTCCAAAGAGCTTCATCGTATTATTATAGAAAACAAGATTAAAACATCGTCAGCAAATAGCACACAACTATTTGAATATTATCAAACTGTTATAGCTGATGAAGACTATATAAATGAATCACCTCAATTGACTATCATTTTTATTACACCTCACATTAATAATACCAACTTAGATATAGAATATGAGACACTAGAAAAAAAGAAAGATAGTAATATATATTCTTTACGTCTTTATTGGTGTAGTAATGATGATGATGATGAAGAAACTATCGTAAAGTTGATAAGAGATATTCTGCAGAAAGAAATCAAGGCGGAAATTAACCCTATAAATGAATATATGAGGCAAACTTTAAAAGCATTTGTATATTATATTTCAGAAACAATAACAATTAATTATGATAATGCGAAAAAGTTTAGATTTGGGGAAGATATTGGTAAGATAAATGAAACGTACACTTTTGAATTAAAATCAGGTGAACTATTTGAAATTGTAAGAAGAGATAGTGGTCAAATCCAAGTATTTACATTACCAGATCATGAGAAGGTAAGCAATAACAAAGAGGTTATAAGGAATTATTTAAAAGAGAAAGATATTTGGGAGACAATAAATAAAGATAATTCCAATAAACTTACAACACGTCGGTTAGGGACATTGCTTATAAAGAATCTCAGAGGTATAATGGACCCATAAATTTCACGAATAGGAATTTCAAAGTTTTGTTTAAAAACTGTCGGACAATGTCTGACGCTCTTGCTAACTATTTAATTTAAAAAGGTTATTTTGTCAGACAATGTCAGACGTTACGTTATAATGCCTTGTGAAAGACAATAAGAAATTAAAATTAATAAGCAAAATTACTTAAATTTATAAATTAGCACTACCAGAATGTTTCCAGAGGTTATTGAACTTGCCAACACACACATCCTTCATTAATCTGGGGCTGGTTTTTTTTGAGGGGGTTTTAAGTCAAATCCTCTTGTTTTTACTCAATTTTGATTGGCGTCCCCAACGGGATTCGAACCCGTGTTGCCGACGTGAAAGGCCGGTGTCCTAGGCCAGGCTAGACGATAGGGACAACCAAATACTAAAAAAAACTACCTGAGCCGCCTGGGAGTCGAACCCAGGACGCCCGCCTTAAAAGGGCGGTGCTCTACCTACTGAGCTAGCGGCTCATACTAAAAATAAAATTATATCATATTATTTACACTCTGTCAAGTTTTTTTTGTATCAAATCAAAAATATTTATTTATATGTAAAGCAAATACGTATGTTTAGTCCTTGTTTTGTTATTGTGTCGGATTTTGGCTAATAGTATTCTTGAAAAATAATAAAAACTAAGTGGTTATTTTGTCTTGTGTTTAAAACTTGGTCCAAATCCGTTATAAGCATCTTCCATAGCATTCTGTACAATTGATAGCTTAGGGGATATAATAAGCGCCTTTTTATACTCTTTGATGGCCTCCTCGAACTTCCCTAATTTATGCAGAGTTAACCCTTTATTATAATACGCATACGGATAATTTGGTTTTAATTCTATTGTTGCATCAAATAGTTGTATAGCCTTTTCATAATTATTATTAGAAGCCAGTAATTCACCAAGTTTTGTATATGCAAGATAATTATTTCTGTCTACATCTATTGAATGCTTAAATATATGTAACGTGTTTTTCCAGTGGCTTACTTGTTTTATTGAAAGAAGCGACAATACTAATATTAATACTATGGCTACTATGCGTAGACGACTTAAGCTCCAGCTGACAGCTATGAAAATGCCTATTGCTGGTATGTATAAGTACCTATCTGCCATAGAGTGCATACCAACTTGCACTAACTGTATAGTTGGCACTAATGTGCCTACATACCATAGCCAGCCTACTAATAAATATGGCATCTTTGAAGCGTATTTTATAGATAGTAGGGTGATTAATACCAATAATGATAGGAATGCTACAGTAGTGAATAAGTCTATCGGGGGTTTCATTGTGTAGAATATGGAAAGCCCATCAGGGTAGAATATTTTTAATAGATAATTACTGTAATAGCTAATGGCATTTAGTAGTCGGTTTAATAGTGGCAAGTTTTCAACTGAAAGTAAAGAGCCTCCTTTATTTTGAGCATAGTAGGCTATTATGCTAAAGACAGCTGTTAGAATAAAAAGGGGAATTTTTTCTATTATTACCTTTGGCAAGGAAAATCTCTTTAATGGCCAGTAATCCAATAACATAAATAAAAAAGGCAATGTAACTAACATTTGCTTGGACATAAGCCCAAGCATTACAGATATAAGTAATAAAACATATTTTAGTACATCTGGTTTCTTTGCATATAGCATGTATATATACAAAGAAATGGACCAAAAAAAAGTGCTCAGTGTACCCTTTCGTTCTGCAATCCAGGCAACAGATTCAACATTTATTGGGTGTATTGCAAAAAGACATGCACACAAAGCGCTTTGCCATAGGTTTGAAGTAGCACGGTTTAGACTAAGAAATAAAAGTATTGTACTTAACACATGCAGCAACAGCGATGTTAAATGAAACCCACCAGCATTTAACCCATATAGTTCATAGTCAAGCATAAGAGAAAGCCACGTGAGTGGATGCCAATTGGACATTTCATTTGTAGTAAAAGCCCATTTAATACCTTCAAGACTAAGGCCAGCCTTCAATTTATCGTTTAGGACTACATAGTTAGTGTCATCGTAATTTATAAAATCATATCCAAGCGTTTTCCAATAAATAGTTATAGATATTGCTATAAGAAATGCTATAAAGCCAAGCCTTGGCGTTAAACGATACATGTTACTCTTTGTTTATAAATAAACACGGTAAAGCCATACTCCACCCTATCATGCCTAAGCGTAACGTATGGGGATAATGTTAATGCAAAGGATAGTAGTTCTTCCGGTTTGAAGTAGTTTACTTCAAAATCATGCTTAGGATTGTATGACGATAGACAGCTAAAGGCTATTGCATGTTTACAGTGTGGAAATAGCGCCTTTATTACCTCTTTAGCTGTATTAGTAACCCCTTCTACTTTTAAATTAAAGACTCCACACAGAAATATATAATCAAAGTCCCGTTTTAGCCTTCTTTCCACTTCTATATCAAAAACTCGAAAGTCAATGTCTGGATATTTCTTTTTTGCCAAATTTACTAATTTGTCATTAATATCATAACCAGTATAATTAACGCTGAAACCTCTTTCTTTCAAAAAAACGTAAAAATCCCCCTTACCACAACCATAATCAAGTATATCAGCACCATTTAGGTTACATTCACCATCAAGCATGCCTTCGTAGTGTTGTGCCTGCCCTTTACTTGTCCACCTGAGAGCCTCAGGCCTATCTCCGTGAAAGAGTAGTTTATCTTCAAAATATTTTATTACGTATTCTTTTGAGAGTTCATCCATTGGTTTTCAACACTTCACTTACCCGTTCCAACTTAGAACCAAGGGGCAGTAGCTCAGGTATTGGTTTTTCTATAAAATACCCTTGACCATAATTTACACCATGTTTTTTAATTGCTAAGAGGATTTCAGCATTTTCGACAAATTCTGCTATTGTTTTTATATTAAGCTCTTTTGCAAGGGTTATTATGCTTTTTACAAATGCTAGGTCCATCGAATCACTCGCCATGTTTTTAATAAACTCACCTTCTATTTTTATGTAATCTATTGGAAAGTGCTTTACATACTGAAAAGAAGAAAAACCAGAACCAAAGTCATCAATAGCAAAGTGAAATCCCTCGTACTTCAAGTCCTTCACAAATCGCTCTAAAAGACTTATGTTTTTAACGGTTTCCCTTTCTGTTATTTCAAAGACAATCTTTGACGGATTAATATTGTAATCCATAGTGAGACGCCTTAATATAGAAATAAATTCACTTATAATAAGCGCCCGAGGCGACAGATTTATAAATAGCGTACCTTGGTAGTCTTCCTTTTGGATTTTCCGAAATGCCTTTTCTATTAGTATTTTATCAAGCTTATGAATAATGCCTAACTTTTCAGCCGTATCTATAAACTCACCCGCTGCTAGTATTCTATCATTATATTTCAATCGCATGAGCATTTCACTGATTTCCACCTTAGAATTTTCCAAATTTACAACTGGCTGAAAATAAGGGATTATCAGGTCTATCTCATCAACAACGCTTAGTAGAAAAATGCTTTTTTCCTTTTTTTGGTGTATAGCATCAGCCAGCTCATCTTTGGTTGGAATGCCTATTTTATTTTTCCCTTCTTTTTTAGCCTTATACATCATGTTATCAGCTACTAAAAAGAGGGTTTTAACATCCTGGGCATGGTGGGGATACATGGCAACACCAATTGAAATAGTGCCTTTTACTTTAGCACCATCCGGGGCTTCTAACACTTGCCCTTCCACTTTATCTTTAATACGATTGGCTACTATATAGGTTTGCTCGTCATCCATATTTGGCAGTATTATGGCAAACTCATCCCCTCCGTACCGAAACATAAGGTCGCCCTCTCTTAAAACATCCCGTATGACGCTTGAAAAGGTTTGCAGATACTTATCACCAAAATTGTGTCCGTATCTATCGTTTATAAGCTTAAAATTATCAAAATCTATTATCATTATAGGGAAATCATAGCCATGCCTGTGCGCTCGGCCTATTTCATAAGTAAAGAGCTCCCAAAACATCCGCTGATTAAATAGGTTGGTTAACGGGTCCCTTGTTGCATAAAACTCAAGCTCCCTCGTGTATTTATATATTGCCTTAATCGAGCCAATTACGTTTATAAGCGTAGTCAGTATACTGTCAAGCACAAGCGCCCGTATTGGGTCCTTTACTACCTCTGTTTGAACATATATGCCAACCACTCCTCCTATTTGCGGAGACTTAAGCGATAAGGATTTTATCTGAAAACTATATTTATCAATGTCAAAATCCGGTAATTTGGCGTTATTATCCGCTACATTATGGCAAATACCTATCTCCTTTAATTCGAGATTTTCAATGTTATCGCCGGTTAATCGTACCTTTATAATATGTTCTATCTTTTTGGCTATCTCTGCATCTGGCTCATTTTTCCAGAAAATCTCAAGGTCATACAGTACATTATCTATTTGAAACACCGTAAAAAGATTACAAGCATCTATGACCTCATTTATCTCAAGGAGGAGACCACTTACATGTTTTTTCCAATCGCGCACCACTTCCGATGTTATTATGAACTTTTCCAATACCTTGATTTCAAACTCTAACATGTTCTTGTCAACAGCTACTGTTTTCATCTTATCAAGAAACAGTTTTATATCATGCAGTATCTGATTAAACTCTAAAAAACCAAGCTCCAGATTTTCTATTTCAAGCTTAGTTAAATCTTTTATGGAGTTTATAGCCTCTATCCTTCTTTTAAAGGAACGAGCTGCTATATTTATCCGCCCTGTAAAAAATAAGGAAATTAAAAATGCCATTAAAAAAGGTAGCGGCGACAGTATTATAAAGAATTTTAAAAACATCTTATTGGCATTATGCTGCAAAATCCCTATATTTTGACTTACCTGAATAGCTCCTAAAACAGTCCCAACTTTGGCATTAACGTGGCATTTTAAACAATATTGTTCCGCCTTTATTGGATAGGCGTTTTTAATTATATAACCATCCCTGCTATTTATGGTAATCCCTTTTTCCAAGGCATCCATCGCCTCAGGACTCAATTTTTCATTACTAATATCACCAAAAATATCTTTTACTATACTTGCCCTATATATAGTTATTTCATATGGCGGAATCTCCTTACCATCTCCTCCCTTTAGCGTTTTTAAAAACTCAAGGAGCTCTCCCTTCGACCATCCCTTTTTCATTAAAAGTATCATTGACTTAATCGCCTGATTAGACACTACCGAATTTAAATTCTTTGCCGATGTCTCAAGTATAGAACTGTAAATCGTGGAAGTTACAACATAACACACCGTAAAGCTTACCAAGGAAATTATAAGCCCCGCTAACAAAATAAAAAACCCCAAACTCTGCGGTCTTTTAAATCTTATATTTGATATCTTACCTATCATCTTTTGTTATAATACTATCATATATATACATAAAATGTACACAACAGATGATACAATAACAGCAATATCAACCCCCTATGGTCAAAGCGGGATTGGCATTGTCCGCCTAAGTGGGCCACTAGCGCTTACAATTGCTGATGCCATATTTAAACCATCAGGTACAAAAACCCTCAAAGACCTTGCAACGTTTAAAATAGCCTACGGCCACATTATTGACAAACACACCGAGCGTTTCGTTGATGAAGTCATCGTATCCGTCATGAAAGCCCCAAAAAGCTACACTTGCCAAGATGTCGTAGAAATTAACTGCCACAGCGGTTTTTTTGTCCTTAAACAAGTCCTCGAACTTACCATTAAACACGGCGCTCGCCTTGCCAAGCCAGGTGAGTTTACCTTCAGGGCATACATAAACGGCAGAATAGACCTTGTACAAGCTGAGGCCGTCATGGATTTAATACGGGCTGCTACCGAAAAAGGCTATAACGCAGCAATAAATCAACTTGATGGAAACCTATCAAACAAAATAAACGCCCTCTCACACTCCTTAACCATGCTCCTTGCACATATTGAAGCATATATAGATTTCCCCGACGATGAAACAGGCACGTTTAACCCAGAGGACTTTAAAGGCACTATTTACACTATTATAGAAGATATGGAAACCCTCTCCAACTCATTTCACTACGGAAGACTCTGCCGAGACGGTATCGGCCTTGCTATTTGCGGTAAACCAAACGTCGGCAAATCATCCCTTATGAATGCACTGCTACAAAAAGATAGGGCTATAGTTACCCCCATTGCAGGCACAACCAGAGATACATTAGAAGAACCCCTCAATATTGGTGGCTTTGCCGTAAAACTCATAGATACCGCAGGCATACGCAACAGTAGCTCAGATATAATTGAAAAGGAAGGCATCACCAGAACCCTAAAGGCTATCGAGGAAGCCGATATTGTGCTTTGCCTACTTGATTGCTCACAACCACTAACAGAAGAAGACTCTATCATATTCGAAACGGTTGCTAATAAAAACCCCCTATTTGTCTTAAATAAATCAGACCTTAAACAAGTAACTTCCCTTAAACAAAAAAACACCGTCAAAATATCCGCTAAAAATGGCACCGGCATTGATGAATTAAAACAGGAAATTATTAAAATGGTAGCCCAAAACCCCACTAACCAAAAGGATACTATGCTCATAACAAACATTAGGCATAAAGCTGTTATAGATAATACACTGGCTGCTATAAAACGCGCCCTAACCCTACTTACTAATAATAGCCCCATCGAGTTCTTAGCCCTTGAAATAAGAACCGCCCTTGATAGCTTAGGAGAAATCACCGGCGTAGTTACAACAGAGGATTTACTTACTCGTATATTTAATGATTTTTGTATAGGTAAGTAAAGAAAAAAATAGAGGATGCGGGGGAAAACCCTTTTAGGCAGAAGAAAAAAGATAGAAGAGCGGGGGAAAACCCTTTTAGGCAAAAGGTGCGTAGGCGCACTCCCCAACCCCGCACCCCTTTTTCTAAAACTTTTGTCCTGACAATAAGTGCTAAATGTTGTACACTGTGGCAGGATGATACTTGTTTTTCCAAAGTTTGTGCAGGCATAACGAGTAAATCTGCAATGGAAAGACAACCCCCCAAAAAGAATGGGGGTTTTCTTTCCATTGCAGATTTGGCGCTGAAAGGGGGAGTAAAAATATCTCCCCCTTTAAATCCCCCTCTCACTACTTTGGAGCCACGCAGAAACTCCACATGATAAAAGTTTGTGGTAGCACATCTGGTGCGCTTGCGCACCAGTAGAGAAAAGAATCCAGAGGGGGTCTTTTCTCAGGGGGAGATATTTTTACTCCCCCTGATTACGCCAAAGCGTCTATGGGGAAATGGCACGGCCGTATAAGAAAGCCATCTTTTCGGCTTTCTTTGAGGTCAGTGCGCTTTCCCCAATAGACGCTTTAGTTGTTATGTAAGTACAATGTTTAAGAATTCAACCGACTAAGCACATAATGGGTCAAGGGGTCATTAGACCCCTTGCAGGTAGGGGGTCTAAGGGGGAAGGACAGAGTACTTCCCCCTTTTCTTCTATCTTCTATCTTCTATTTTTTATTTTTTATTTTTTATATTTTATTCTCTTGACATCGCCACCGAGTGCGGCTATTTTTTCCTCAATCCTTTCATATCCTCTATCAAGATGATATATTCTGTCTATGATGGTTTCGCCTTCGGCCACGAGTGCTGCTACAACTAATGAAGCGCTTGCTCTTAAGTCGGTTGCCATTACAGGGGCTCCTTTTAATTGTTTAACGCCGTGCACGTTAGCTATGGTATCCACTATTTCGATTTTTGCACCCATGCGTAGAAGTTCGGCAACGTGCATATATCTATTTTCAAAAATAGTTTCCTGAATTATGCTTGTACCGTTGCTTACGGCCATCATCGCCATAAACTGAGCTTGCATATCTGTGGGAAAGCTTGGAAATGGGTTAGTCTTTACATTTGATGAAGTTAGTTTTTCAGGACCTATCACACGTATGCCGTCGGGTTCTTCTTCGATGATGACACCGGTTTGTCTAAATTTCTCTATTATTGCCATGATGTGGTCAACTCTTGTCCTTTTTATAAGGACATTGCCTTGTGTTATTGCAGAGATTGCCATAAAAGTGCCGGTTTCAATTCTATCGGGTATAATTGAATGGCTATCAAGGGGTTTAAGTTCGTCAACGCCGGTAATTTCTATTGTTGATGTACCGGCACCTGTAATTTGAGCCCCCATACTGTTTAGAGCGTTGGCGAGGTCTACCACCTCGGGTTCAAGTGCTGCATTTTCTAAAATGGTTTTACCTTCTGCAAAGACGGCTGCCATCATGATATTTTCAGTACCTGTAACTGTTACGGTTTCAAACAGTATATGAGCACCGGTTAATACCTTACAACAGTCAACGATAACGTAACCGCCATCAAGGGTAATATCTGCGCCCATTTTTTCAAGTGCAGATAGGTGTAGGTTAATGGGTCTGGCTCCTATGGCGCATCCGCCGGGCATGGACACCTTTGCATGACCAAAGCGTGCCACCATTGGTCCAAGTGTGAGCACTGATGCCCTCATTGTCTTTACAAGTTCGTAGGGGGCTACTGCCTCAGTCAGCACTGTTGTATCTATGTTTAATATACCATTATTGTATTCAACAACAGCCCCTAGGGTTTTTAATACCTCTGCCATTGTATTGACATCCCTTAGTTTTGGCACGTTTTTAATAACGCTTTTTCCTTTACACAAAATAGTAGCTGCCATTAGTGGAAGTGCTGCATTTTTTGCCCCACTAATAGATACCTCTCCTTTTAGCTGTTTACCGCCTTTTATTAACAATTTATCCATACTATCGTTCCCTTTTATAGTTTAGTTGCAAGCTCGCTTAGCGTTGTTTTAATAAGTTTATCATCAAGGTAAACCGTTACTGGTTCTTCTCTTATTTGTAATTTATTTTTATAATCATTTATATCAACATTAAGACGTTTTGCTGCTATTATGGCATTAGCGCAGACCTCTGCATCTTTATGAGTCAAACACTCTTTTATAAGTTCGTACACATAATTGGCAATATATTCGTTGTGTACTTCTCCGATTCTGCCAAAGGCATAGAGTACGCCTGGCAGTAAGATATTATCTTCTGTTTCTGAGTGTGCAAATCCCACAATAATGGACACTATATCATCAAATGGCTGTGGGTTTTCCCGAATAGCCTCACCGAGGATTTCTACGACAGTCCATGGAATTGTACCGGATTCATCGCTAGCATTCCAAAGTAGGCGCTGTACTTGGACTCTGGCTTCATTGTAATCATTTACGGCCATACGACCTATGGTTTTTCCAGCGTAGTGGATAGCGCGCCAAGAAAGCTCTTGGGTTTTATCATAAGAGAGTGCCAAAAGAGCACTTAAGGCGCGTTTATTGCTTTCAATTAAACGGTAGACTTCTTCAAAATCATTTTTTTCTACAAGTTCTTTAACATTTTTTTTTAACTGCCTGATGGATAGTTCTGTTTTTTTTAATTTGGCAAGATATTTTTCTGCCATATAGCAACACCCCTGTATTTTATTATTGAGAAACTTAAAGAGCTGTTTTTTTGATTATCGGTTAGACTTATATTTCATGGCTGCACTAATCATTCCTTCTGCCCAAACATTGCTTCCAAGGGCATGGAGATGCGTATAAGTGGCCAGTACGTTTTTATACATAAGGCCGTCATAACCGTCAGCAATTCCTTTTCCTCTGTCCATCTTGTAGACAAATGTAAATTGTGGGGCAATCCCTTGTGATTTGACGTTAAGCCCTGTAACCCGAGAATAATGAAACTCATGGCCTTTTAGTATAACATTTTTATTAAAAAAAGTATTTTCTTTACAAACCTCTACAATTGTATATCCGTGCGCTTGTGGTTTGCTTTCCATGACAAAATCTACTGGAAATATGCCTGTCATAGGAAACACTTTGTTGCCATTTATAATAGTGTTACCTAAAAACATAAAACCGCCACACTCGGCATAAACAGGTAGCCCTTTTTCTATATTTGTGCGCAGGCTTTTCATGAATGATTGATTTTTGGCAAGCAGCGGCGCATTTGTCTCCGGAAAACCGCCACCAATATAAAGGGCATCCACGTCCATAAGCTCATGGCTTTCAAGGGCGCTTATTTGAATAATATCTGCCCCTAGTTTGCTAAGGGCACTTATATTTTCAGGGTAGTAGAACTGAAAGGAGCTATCCTTTATAATACCTATCTTAACAACGTTCTTATGTTGGGGAGTGTTGTTGGCAGTGGTTATTTCATAATTAATAGGGAAACTCTCATTACAGATATTCCAGATTTTGTCAATATCTACGGAGTTAGCAATAACTTTCCCTATTGCATTAAGTGCCACATCCACCGCAGAGTACTCAAGGCTGCTAAATAACCCCATATGTCGCTCAGGAACAAGAGAGGCACTTTCCCTGCGTATAGCGCCTAAGACCTGTACCCCCGCATGTTTTTCTATTGCCTCTGTAATAATCCGTTCATGACGAGCGCCAGCTGTATAGTTAAGTACTACACCTTTAATTGAAAGCTCACTGTCAAACCCACAAATACCCTTTACGATAACGCCAAGGGTGTTTGTTGTCTTTTCGCAATCAACGACTAAGATAATTGGAGCCCCACAAAGCTTAGCTAAAGAGGCAGTGCTAAAGGTGCCGCTTGAATCCACACCGTCAAAAAGCCCCCGATTACCTTCAATAAGGCTGCCATTGCTGTTAACGGATTGGCTTATAAAAGATGTCAGGATTTGGTCTTCAGGCATTATGAATGTATCAAGATTATAACAGCGCCTACCTGAAGCCCGTGCCAGCCAGCCAGCATCAATATAATCCGGGCCCTTTTTAAATGGTGTTATATTAAGCCCTTTGTCTTTAAGATTTTTGAGAATCCCAAGTGTCAATGTGGTCTTACCTGAGCCTCCCTTAAGCCCTGAAATAACCACTCTTGGTATTTTATGAAGCATATCTTGATTTATAAAATATAATAGGGAAAACTATAGAGAAGCAGAACGCTATCTTATTTAATATCATTTAATGCTACTTTATATAAGACAATATAATAATAAAAAGAAACCATCTAAAGCCCTCTGCTCCCCTAAGTTCTTTATACTGCTTCTTTTGGCGGTATTTCTATGTAACTACCACCAAAATAAGTAAATATAAGAGTACCGGCATCAACAAGCTCCCTTAAGGCAGCCTTAACCTCATCCTTTTCGACTCCATGGTCAGCAGCAACTTTTTTAAGGATGTCGCCCTGTTTCAGTTTCTTTTTACCGACTGATTTTTCTACGAGATCGTAAATTATCTTTTTTATTTCTTCTCTTTCCATTTAAACACCTCATTAAATAGGGGATAGATATGAAAAAAAGGGGAGAACATCTATTCTCCCCCTTTTTATTATAAAATATATATTAAGTCCATTTAAATGCTGCAGTGGTTCTGAATGTTTCACGTGCATATGTGAAGTCATCAATATGCTGAATCTTAAACTCTAGACCTGTTACACTAAAGAATTTTTCCCAGCTGATTCTTGCAATCCACTCGCCCATTCTCTCGTGTTTTCTAGCGCCCTTTTCATACTCTTTGAGTATTATCTTAACAACATCAACAACCTCTGGCCAACGTGGCGGATTGTTTGGTAACCATGGAACCGCTAACTTTGAAAACATTGGAGGCTTTCTCAGGTTTGACACCTTTCCACCTACAACGATAGCAATGCCGTCGTTTTCCGTATCTGCTATCGGCATAGCCGGACATACGGAGTAGCAGTTACCGCAGTACATACACTTTTCAAGCTTAATCTTAACGCTCTTGTTAGCCGGATCAGGGCTTATTGCCGTAGTTGGGCATGAAGCTATGGTTGAAGGTATTTCACAGGAATTCTTAACACCCTCGTGCATAATCCTTGGTGGTGTCTTGTGTACGCCAACCAGAGCTATGTCTGAGCAGTGAACAGCACCGCACATATTAACGCAGCATGCTACAGCTATTCTACATCTGTTAGCCAACTCTTTTGATGAGAAGTACTCGTGGAACTCATCCATAATAACCTTCACTAAACCGGAAGCATCCGTAGCTGCTGAGTGGCAGTGTACCCATCCCTGTGTATGGACTACGTTACTGATTCTAGCGCCTATACCGCCAACTAAATAATCCTTTGACTTTAAGTCATCCAATAAAGGCTGAACCTTACTTTCACTATCAACGAAAAATTCAACGTTGTTTCTTGTAGTAAAACGCAGGTAACCATCACAATGCTTCTCTGCAATGTCACAATATTCCCTGATAGTATCAGTAGCAAGGAGTCTTGGTGTTGCAGCTCTCACGGTATAAATTTTCTCGCCGCTTTCTGCCACATGCACCATAACACCAGCGTTTATCTCTTCGTGATATTTCCATTTTCCAAAGTTCTTCTTTATCACGGGATGTAAGAACTGTTCATAATGCGGTGGTCCTATATCTGTTTTTCTGTCTGGTAACGACATATGGCTCTCCTTATTAATTCGTTTTAAAATATTTTAAGATTTATCTCTTAATATCTTCTTCAGACCAGAAGAAGAATGGGTCTCTTCTTGGTTCTTTAACCATTGCTGGGTGAGGCTCAATACCTACGTCCTTGAGGAATCTTGGGAATGTCAATCTTTCTATCAATTCACCGATTCTCTCACGGTTTTTGCCGTTTTCATCCCACCATTCCCATATCTTGTCAACTAACTCATAGAACTCATCATAAGGTGGTTCCATCTTCATAAACGGAACGATAACCCATGACATAAGAGCACCTGTTACAATAGGAGCTTTACTACCAAGCAGTATTGTAGCGCCCTTTTCAACTCCAGGTCTTAAAGCCTTAGTCATTCTGGCAATACAGTTCATACATCTTGAGCAATTGGAATCATCAATTGTAAGTTCCCCACCTGTGTAGGTTATACACCCTGTTGGGCACAGGTCTACCACCTCTGCCTTTATATCCATCTTGCTTGCATAGTTTTTTACTTCATTCTGGTCCACACGGATTTTATCTCTCCATGTACCAATTACTGACATATCTGCACGTGCTATAGATGCTATACAGTCAACAGCACAACCAGCAATCTTGAATTTAAACTTATATGGGAATGCAGGTCTGTGCATTTCATCTTGATAGTGCTGTGTAATATCATACGTAATAGCCTGACTATCTATATTAGACCATTCACAACGAGACATGCCAAGACAGCAACTAGGCGTTCTAACAGCAGAGCCTGAACCGCCTAAGTCCCAACCCCTTGATGAAACCTCTGCAAATAAGGGTTCTAGGTTTTCACTTCTAGTACCAAGAAGAATCATATCCCCTGTGGAACCGTGCATATTTGTCATACCACTACCATACTTATCCCACAAGTCCATAATTTCTCTTAGCGCATTTGAAGTGTAATAGAAACCTGATGGGGCGTTTATTCTTACTGTGTGGAAATGAGCAACTCCAGGAAACTTATCCGGTATATCTGAGTATCTACCGATAACGCCAGAACCATAGCCTCTTACGCCCACGATTCCACCGTGCTTCCAGTGAGTAAGCTTTTCTTTGTAAGAAAGCTCCACTTGGCCCAAAAGATCAGCCGCCATGTCAGACCTTGCAGCTGCTTTTTCCATTTCCACTACAAAGCTCGGGAATACACCCTTCTTCAACTCATCAAGCAAGGGCGTGTCGTACTTCTTACTCATAAAGACCTCCTTATTGATTTATCATAGAGTCTATCTCTATAACAACTATATTAAAAAAATAATAAAACAAAAAATAATATTAATGATTTAGTGAAATGATTTTATTCTTATCATTTTTTTTATTATCCATTATCTATAATTTGGTGTACTTTGGTCAAATAAAAAAAATTTATTACTTAATCATATTATTTTATTAGTCAATGTGTACATAAGCAATAATAATCAATTATTTTAAACAAATAAACCAGTTCAAATCAGTTAAAGCAAAAAAAATTTCTAAATATTAACTTAACTTATGTATTTAAAATAATAAAGTAAAGATAAAAAATATAGGAGGAATTCTTATTTAGAAAACAGGTGGAAAGCACACCTGCCTTCCAACTGTTTATATATTTTGAATTGTTTATTTTAAAATATAATAGAGATTTCAATTTGATAAAAACATAACAACACTTTCTTTACCAAATCTGAAACGTATCTTTTATTTTTTGAGCTTAATTTGGTTTAAATATACATAAAATAGATTATCTTTATCAAGCGTAACCATGCAGTGATAGACGATTTTTAATATTGATTTGTTCAAGTAAGTCTTGTAGCTCCTGTGCAATTTCAGTTGGAGGTTTACCATATAATAATGCCTCTGCAATAAGTCCTTTGGCTAATTCTGGTTGATTACAGTCTAAGGCAAGTGTTGCAGCGCTACGACGTAAGACAGAGTATGTGGGCTCTTTGTGCTCCAATAAATATTCTTTAAACGTATATAGCGCTTTAAGTTCCAAGTGTAAAGCCTTCCTAAAAAGACGCTCAGCTTCCTCTATATTGCCATGCATTTTTGCAAGCATTGCACTTTCAGCATAATCCATTGATTCATTATGAAATTGTACAGTAAGTGATTTTGTTCTCATTTTTTTACTATCTCAACAACTGGTTAGCTAAATTCAATTGATAGCTTAATTCAATGTCATTAACTTAACGGATTCATCCTCTAACCATTGAGAGATTACTCGTTTTCAGCTTGCAATGATAGGCATTTAAAATCCCCTTGAGTCATAATATAGCACATTTTGATTTGATAAGAACACTAAAACATAGGGCAGACACATAGGTCTGCCCCTACGGTACATGTATTTTTGTAGGGGCGAACCTATGTGTTCGCCCTTAAGTTAATGACATTGTAGCTTAATTATATCATAAAAACTCTTAAACTATCTGCATTCAACCAATCTTTTTCAAAAATTTATCCGCCTGACTGTAACCATCTTCAATGAGGCCTGCTATAAAACCTGAGTCTCTATCTAATTTTGATGAATAATCAAGGGCGTAGTATTTGTCTGACATTAAAATACGTTTTACTTCAATTGGTTTATACTTTTTCCCATCTACAATATTGTTTCTTATCAGTTTGTTCATCGTCTCTATGAAATATACCTCTTGGTTTAGGGAAAGATTTCCAGAAAGCTCATTTCTTCTGTCAGTAATTTCCTGCACGGTTACAGGCTCGTTTAGCCAAATTATAGGGTTTATTTGTATTATCCAGATTTCTTGAGGGTCAACATTATGAAGTATTCTTACAGGCGGATTTTCAGAAAAAAGCCCATCCCAGTAAAGCCCACCACCAATATTTATAGCCTTAAAAAGCGTTGGAATGGCCGCTGAAGCTAATACAGCATCCACGGAGATACTTTCACTATCAAATACCTTAAAACACCCCGTGTGTACTTCAACAGCCCCTACATATAAACCTATATCGTTTTTATTTTTTAGTGTATTTAGTTTTGAAAAATCCACATATTTTTCAATTAATTCCTTAAGTTTTCTATGCCCCCAATCAGGTAAATTATACGGGCTCATCTCAGGCATTGAAATGTAATCCCTTAATCTAGACATACCGACTAACCATTTATTTAGGTAAACATCCCAAAACTCTGTTGCAGCGTTATCCATCCAAAAGGCCTCTAAGAGTTTGCCGCCTGTTTCCTTTTGCTGTGTTACTAACGAATACCACGCAATGGTAGCGCAAATCGCCCCACCAGATGTCCCGCTTAGACCAACTATTTTTATGTCCTTTTCCTCTAAAATCCTCTTTAACACACCAGCCGTAAAAGCCGTATGGCTTCCACCGCCTTGACATGCTATTGCTATCTTTTTTTCAGCCATAACCATAACCTCCCTTTTTTCAGTAATATATAAATAGTGGAAAAATAAAAGCAAGACCCAAAATGCCAGTGGTAATATTAAATAAATTTAATATAGATAGGTATTTTGCCATATTTAATAGAAAAAAATATTGAGTGTTTTGCTTTATTTGAAGACTTTACACGTATAGTTTGGATTTTGTAGAAAAATTTTTGTTAATGACTTTTTCTGTAAATATATATTATATTAGTTAATAATAAATCCAAATTATACTAAAAAAACTATGGGGCGAGGTATTTTATGGCAGAAAGGTATGGGAAGTGTACAAATTTTGGGAACTGCCAGACAGCAGATAGCGGTAAGCTTGTGGATGTGCCTGCTGGGTCGGAGTTTGTTTGTAAGGAGTGTAAAGGGGCTCTTATTGAAATAAAAAAAGGTGGAGGGCTTAATAAGGCCATAGTTGTAGTCGTTATAGTTTTACTCTTAGGTGGTTTGGGCTTTGGTGTAAGCAAGGTGTTTTTTTCCTCCGCTAAGAAACCCTCTATACAACAACCGGTTACTGGTAAAGATACTGGACAGGTTGAGCCTCCAAAAGATGTTGCAAAGGATGACGTAAACCCGATAAAGGTGTGTGTTGTTACTTGGGGTGGATATGCCGGCGGACAGTATTTTAATGGTGGGTTTAAGGCATCAAAGGATTCACGATATTTTAAGGAATTTGGCCTTTTAGTTGATTTTATCGTTATAGATGATTTTCAAAACTCAAGGGATGCTTGGAAGGCTGATAAGTGTGATTTATTATGGATAACGGCAGATGCCTTTACAACAGAGGTGGCTTCCTTTAAGGATTACGAGCCTAAAATAATTTTTCAAGCGGACTGGTCGCGTGGAGGGGATGCTATTGTTGTTAAGCGCGGCATTGATACCGTTGAAGGGCTTAAGGGGAAAAAGGTAGCCTTTGCCTTTGGAACACCGTCGCACACGTTTTTGCTATGGCTTTTAGCTGCTGGTGGGTTAACATATAAGGATATAGAGGTGGTGGAAGCGCCGTCGGCTGTGGATGCTGCCATGTATTTTAAGGCAGGGAAGGTGGACGCGGCTGTTGTGTGGAGTCCGGATGATGAGGATTGTGTTAAAAACGTGCCGGGCGCTAAGATACTAAGGACAACCCGTGAGGCCTCGCATATAATAGCGGATGTCTTTTTTGCTAAGGCTTCTTTTATTGAAAAAAACAGGCAGCGCCTCGTTTCCCTTGTTAAAGGGTGGCTTATAGGAGCTATGGAAATCAATACAAATGAAGAGGCACGCCAGAAGGCTGTTACTATACTTTCAGAGGGGTTGAATCAGCCGGAGGACTTTATTAAAAAGGCTATTGCAAACGTACGTCTTACAACTTATGGGGATAATCTTAATTTCTTTAACTTAGACGCTGATTATAAGGGTGTGAAGGGGGAAGACCTTTATACTAAAATGGGAAAACTTTATAGTGATATAAATCTTGCGCCACAGCAGATACCAAGCTGGCGTAATGTTGTGGATTTATCTATACTTAAGGAGGTTAAGCTAAGCGGAGCAGGGCATGAGCCAGAGGCAGAGGCCACGTTTAATAAGGCTACTAAAGATGATGAAAAAGCCAAACCTTTTGCAACCAAGAGGGTTACTATTGTATTTTCAACCGCTTCTGCTGAACTTGATGATAACGCTAAGTATCTTATAGATTCTGAGTTTGTCCCAATAGCCAAGTCCTTTGCAAATACAAGGATTCGTATAGAGGGAAATACCGATAACGTAGGGACGGAGGAAGCCAATCAACGGCTTTCTCAAAAGAGGGCTCAGGCTGTGGCAGATTATCTAATTGAAAAAAATGGGTTTACGCCGACGCGGATTATTGTGGTTGGTAATGGGTCTAAAAAGCCCCTTGGACAAAATAATACACCAGATGGACGAGCAAAAAATAGAAGAACGGATTTTGAACTCCTTGAGGATTAATTTGATAGTATGAAGAGGTTTTTTGAATTAAGAGGAAGACTCTCACGTCGGGAAAAACTCTTAACGGAAATTGCTGGTATTTTTCTCTTTTTACTTATCTGGTATGTTATAGTGGCATCTGGCTTTTTCCAAGAGACTATTCTTCCATCGCCTGAAAAAATCTTATTTTCTTTTATGGATTTATACATTGAAGATGCCCTCTTACAAAATACTTTGCACTCAATAAAACTAAACCTCTTAGGCTATATTGAATCTGTTGCCGTATCCTTGCCGCTTGGATTTTTAATTGGGCTAATACCACTTTTCCGTGGTCTTAGTGAAAGGCTCATAAGCTCTCTGCGTTATCTGCCTCTAACAGCCGCTATGGGACTTTTCATTGCATGGTTTGGTATTGGTACAAATATGAAGGTACAGTTTCTATCCTTTGGCATTATCGTATACCTTTTGCCTGTAGTTATACAAAGGATAGATGAGGTGGATGACGTATACTTACATACAATAAAAACCCTTGGCGCTACAAAGTGGCAAACCATCAAATGTGTATATATGCCAAGCGTTATATCGCGTGTATCGGATGACATAAGGGTGCTTGTAGCTATTTCATGGACTTATATAATCATAGCGGAATTAGTTAATAAAACTGAAGGGGGGATAGGGGCACTTGCTTACACTGCTGCACGACAAAGCCGTGTGGATAAGGTCTTTGCTGTGCTAATAATTATAGTGCTAATTGGCTTTGTTCAAGATAAGCTCTTTGCAACTATAGATAGGGTGCTCTTTCCTTATAAGCGTTATGCCAATAGAGTTTGAAGATACAAAACTTGATGATATAATTGTATTAAAAAATGTAAGTCAAACCTACGACGAGGGGAAATCTTATATCATAAAGGACCTTAATCTCATAATAGAAGATAAGCCGGGACAGGGGCAATTTGTTGTAATTCTTGGGACTTCCGGCTGCGGCAAGTCAACGGTATTGCGCTACATTGCAGGGCTACAAGAACCGACATCCGGTAAAATCCTCATCCATGGTAAGCCGCGTACAGATAATACTGTTATAGGTATGGTATTCCAACAGTATTCGTCCTTTCCATGGTATACGGTCTTGGAAAATGTGATGCTGCCTCTTTTATTAAAAAAAGTGCCCAAAGAGCATGCTATCGTAAAGGCGCTTAGCATGATAGAGTCTGTTGGACTTAAAGGGCATGAGCATAAGTATACGGTTTATCCCACACTTTCTGGCGGGCAGTTGCAGCGGGTTGCCATTGCTAGGAGCCTAATAATAAACCCTCAAATCGTTTTAATGGATGAACCCTTTGGCGCACTTGATGCCCACACACGTTTTAAGATGCAATTACTGCTTGCCAATCTTTGGCTTAGTTTTCAAAACACCGTGATTTTTGTAACCCATGATATTCAAGAGGCTGTTTTCTTAGGTGATGATATATATATCATGAAACCAAACCCCGGTGAAATTATTAAGCATATTCATATAGATTTGCCCCTTGAGCGAACATACGAAATAAAAAAGGAACAACACTTCATAGACCTTGTTAATGATATAGAAGATACTATTTATAGTATTAATAAAGAAGATTAGAAGAGCGGGGGAAAAAGGGATGCGCCTACGCACCTTTGTTTCCCCACGCAAATCTCTTTCCTTAACTTAATGGCATTGGGACAGATTACGCATTTCTTCCACAACATTTTTTATACTTTTTTCCACTTCCACAAGGACAGGCATCGTTTCTGCCAACCTTTTTTTCTCGTCTTACCGTAGTTTGCACTGTTGCCTCATCATCGCCTTTGTGATAAGACACATGGCTTGGCCTACGTTGGGTTACACTGGCTAATTGTCCTTCTGAGTGTATCTGGATAAAAAATAGCCTCTTTAAAAACTCCGAGGATATTCTATACGTCATCTCCTCAAAAGTCTCGTAGGCTTCCTTTTTATATTCGATAAGTGGGTCTTTTTGTCCATAACCACGCAGTCCGATACCTTCTTTAATGTGGTCCATCATAAGCAGATGGTCTTTCCACTGGGTATCAACTACCTGCAAAAGAAGCATCTTTTCTAAATACCTTAAATTGGACGCCTCAATAGCATGTTCTTTTTCATCATATGCACGGTGTACAGCCTCAATAACTATATCGCGCAGGGTTGACAGATTTTTTAACTCATCTATCCGGCTTTTGAAAAACTCTTTAGCTATTCCAAAAGTCCCATATATTGCATCGAAAAACCCTTCCATATCCCAGTTTTCAGCATAGCTACTTTCTGGACAGTGCACACTAAGGGCATCATCCACAGCATCAGTTGCCATGTCAAGCACTCTTTCTTTTAATGAGTCAGTACCAAGTATTTCTTTTCTATAGGAGTATATCTCTGTCCTTTGCTTATTCATCACATCATCGTATTCAAGTAAATGTTTACGAATATCAAAGTTGTGTCCTTCCACCTTCTTTTGCGCATTTTCAATAGCCCGTGTAATCATTCTATTTTCTATTGGCATATCCTCTTCCATGCCGAGTCTGTCCATAAGCCTAAAAATCTTATCAGACCCAAAAATCCGCATAAGGCCGTCTTCCAGTGAAAGATAAAACCGAGAAGACCCCGGGTCTCCCTGACGGCCTGAGCGCCCACGTAACTGATTATCTATCCTTCGTGCCTCGTGCCGTTCCGTTCCCAATATGTGAAGGCCGCCGGCTTCAAGCACCTTTTGTTTATCGCTAAGGCATATTTCCTCTGCCTTTTTGACTGCTGCACTATACTCATCCGGCGTATATTCCTCTTTGGTGCGCAGCATATCAGCGGCAAGTCCTTTAGGGTTACCGCCAAGTACAATATCCGTACCCCTACCAGCCATATTAGTTGCAATCGTAACGGCGGCAGCTCTACCGGCTTGGGCTATTATTTCCGCCTCTTTTTCATGATACTTGGCATTTAACACGTTGTGGGGGATTTTTCTTTTTTTAAGTTCTAAGGCGAGATATTCGGATTTTTCAATTGAGATGGTACCAACAAGCACAGGCTGCCCTTTTTTGTGCAGCTGTTCTATCTCATCTATGACGGCATTAAATTTAGCCCGTTCGGTTTTATAAATAACGTCCGGGGCATCTTTCCTTGACATAGGTTTATTGGTTGGCGCTACTAAAACATCAAGGTTATAAATCTTAGCAAACTCCTCAGCCTCTGTATCGGCAGTGCCGGTCATACCGGCAAGTTTTTTGTACATTCTAAAATAGTTTTGGAAGGTTATGGATGCCAGCGTTTGGTTTTCACTTTCAATCTTAACCCCCTCTTTAGCCTCAACCGCCTGATGAAGCCCGTCTGACCATCGTCTGCCCGGCATAAGACGCCCTGTAAATTCATCAACAATGATTATTTGACCATCTTTTTGAACATAATCAACGTCCAGTTTATACATATGGTGTGCCCTCAAGCCCTGTAATATATGGTGTACTAGTTCAATATTTATGGGGTCAAAGAGGTTATCAACCCTTAGAAGTTTTTCAGCATGGAGGCCGCCTTCTTCCGTTAATATAACGTTTCTTGTCTTTTCTTCTATTGTGAAATCTACATCCTTTTTTAACTTAGGAATTAGTGTATTAATTACGTAATACTTATCGGTAGAGTCCTCAGAGGGTCCCGAAATAATAAGCGGAGTCCTTGACTCATCAATTAAAATGCTATCAACCTCATCAACAATGGCAAAATTCAATGGTCTTTGAGAATAGTCCTCAAGACTATATTTCATATTATCCCGTAAATAGTCAAAACCAAACTCATTATTAGTCCCATAGGTAATATCCGCGTTATACGCCTCCTGCCGCGAGCACTCACGTAAGTATTCAAAGATACCGGTCTTATAATTTGGGTCATACAAAAAAGACACATCATGCTGTATAACGCCAACGGAAAGCCCTAAGAAGTGGTATATAGGTCCCATCCACACAGCATCTCTTTTAGCCAAGTAATCGTTAACCGTAACCACATGAACACCCAACTCTTCAAGGGCATTTAGATACACGGCAAGGGTTGCCACAAGGGTTTTACCCTCACCTGTCTTCATCTCTGCAATCTTGCCTTCATGCAGCACAATGCCGCCTATTATTTGAACGTCAAAATGCCGCATTAAAAGTGTCCTTTTGGAGACCTCTCGAACAACAGCAAAGGCATCAACTAATATATCATCAAGGGTTTCACCACCACTTAGGCGCTCTTTTAGATAGTCAGTTTTATGCGCTAGCTCTTCATCCGTAAGCCTGAGCAGTTCCTCCTCCTTTGCACTTACAGCCTCAACAATAGGCATCATCCTCTTAAGTTCACGCTCGTTTTTAGTACCAAAAATCTTTTTTAATAATCTTCCTATCATATATTTCCACCCTTGCAAACTGATATAATGTCATCTTCTATACCTTTTATAGCCTTTAAAAGAGAAGTATAACTTAATTGCTCAATATATGGCAAATTACAAATAATTGGCACTGGCACAACCTGTCTTAAGGCATTGGCATTGGTACGCTGTGCGATATCCGGCTCTCTATCGGAGGGGTTATTAATAATAATACCGGCAGGCTTAAGCCCTGCCCTTACAGCAAAATCACACGTTAAAAGCGTATGATTAATCATACCAAGGGCATTTCGTGCTACGATAATTACCGGTAATTGAAATTCTCTTATTAGATCATACAAAAAGTAATTATAGGTAATAGGCACCATTATGCCGCCAATCCCCTCAACAAGTATAAACCTATGTTTTGCCTGCACTTTATTAAAAGTTGCCCTTATAAGCCCAAGGTCAACCGCCCTACCCTCAATTTCAGCAGCTACCATAGGGGCCAACGGCTGTTCAAATCTCACCGGGTTGATTACGTCAAGTTCTTCTTCTAAGCTAAGCAGTTCTTTAAAAAGAGAGGCATCATTTGGTCTAAGCCCAGTCAGTGTTTTTTCACAGCCGGTTTCAATTGGCTTAAAAACAGTAACACTATGCCCCCGCTGCCTTAAAAAGGCATAAAGAGCACAAGTTACCACCGTCTTACCAACCCCAGTATCCGTACCTGTTATAAAAAACCCTTTGACCTTAGACACATATTCCTTCTTAAAAAATTCGGTTATCTAGTGTAAAGACCTGACCGGTTAGGTTTTTTGTACTTATTAAAAACCGTATAAACTCAGCCGCTTCACTTACCGTTGAAAGCGTGTGTAAAAGACTTGCCTTACGTGCCGCTAAAATGGCTGATTGGTTACGAAACCCCATTTGTGTTGCCATATAGCCCGGAAGTATAGCGTTTACGCGTATATTATGGCAAGCAAGCTCCTTAGCAAGAGATAGGGTAAAACCAATCAAAGCCCCTTTTGAGGCACTATAGGCAGGCTGGCCAGCCTTCCCCTTTAGCCCTGAAATAGATGACACTAAGACGACATGTCCTCCGCCAGAGCGTTCTAAGAGTGGAACGGCGTGTTTTACAAGATGAAAATTAGCCGTCAAATTCACTGATATACACGTATCCCAGTCGTCTTCTTTATATTTAACTAAAAGTCCGTCCATATTTAGTGCTGCACAATTTATTAAAACATCAAGCCTACCATAAAGCCTATGAAGGGTTTTAAAGGCTTGCTCTATTTCCTCTACATTGGTTAAATCCATTTTCTGGATATTAAGTCCCCAATCATATCCACTAAATGAGACATCTGGATTACTATTATTGTAAGTGGTCATTACCTGCATGCCTTCTTTTAAAAGTGCAAGTACCACCTCGCGGCCAAGTCCACCACTACCACCAGCTATAAATGCTACTGACATCTATCAAATCCATCGGATAATGTATTTACCAAATACTCTATGTCTTCCATACGGTGGTTACAGGAAAGTGAGACTCTAAGACGCGGGGTCTTCACAGTTGGAGGCCTTATGGCTGGCACATATATGCCTTTTTCCTTAAGGTATGCAGATACGTTTAGGCACTTTTGTATATCGTTCAAGATAACTGGCACTATTGGCGTTTCTATTAATGGCACATCAAAGCCAGCACTTTTAAGCAGTTTGCGGCAGTATAAAGCCCTTTGCAAAAGTGCTACTAAAATTTCATCATGCTCTTTTATATATCTGATGGCATACAGTGAGGCTGCTACATCAGGTACACTCATAGCAGTCGTGTAAATGAGAGTCCTTGACGTATTTATAAGGTATTCAATAATTTCGGCAGTCCCGGCAATAAAAGCCCCAAGCGCCCCAAAAGCCTTTGAAAGCGTACCCATTTGAATTATATTATTATCTGGCTTTATGCCAAAATAAGCAAGTCCGCCCTCGCCATATTTACCTAAAACACCACTGCCATGGGCATCATCAACATATAAAAATGCCTTGTACTTTTTACAAAGACCCTGTAGCTCATCTAATTGAGCGATATCCCCATCCATACTAAACACGGACTCGGTAACAACAAGCTTAATACCGGTCTTTGATGTTATTGAGGCTGCTTGAAAAACCTCTTCAAGGTGTGAGGGATTATTGTGTACATAGATAAATTTTTGAGCCTTACTTAACCTGCACCCATCAATAATGCTTGCATGGTTTAGCTCATCGCTAAATATAGCATCCCCCGCTCCTGCCAATGCCTGTATAGCACCCACATTAGCATGATAGCCGGAGCTAAATAAAACCGCCCGCTGCGTACACTTTAACGCTGCAAGTTCCTCTTCAAGTTCACCGTGCAGTGTAGTACCCCCGCTTAATAGCCTTGAAGCACCAGCGCCAACCCCATACGCCTCTACTGCTAACTTTACTAATGCCACCACATCAGGATTTGAGGCAAGTCCAAGGTAATCGTTTGATGAGAAATTCAGCAGTGCTCTGTCATCTATAGTGATAGTTCTACCCTGCGGAGTTGCCCTATCATTTATAAAACGAAAGAGATTCTTACCTTTAAGATATTGTGTCTTTTCTATAAACATACTAAAATATTATAAATATATTATTAGGCATTGCTGCTATAAAGTTTTATGGAGTTCAGTTTTATTGTAAAAACAGTCCCCTCTGAATCATTTTTTACAGAGAGAGTTCCTCCCATATGTTTTTCTATAAGGATTTTACTCATATAAAGACCAATGCCGGTAGTGCCCGGTTTTTCAGAAAAATATGGGTCAAATACCTTATATATAAGCGTTTCAGAAATACCACCGCTATCGTCTTTTATATTAATAATAGTCTTATCACCTTCTTTAAATAAATCAATAAATATCTTATGTTTTTCAAGTGTTACAAGGTCTTTATCCTTCTGGTTTGCAATTATTGTATCTTTACAATTGATAATCAAGATAACAATAACCTGTTTTAATTCGTTAGGATAGCCATTAACCATACTGTCAGCCTTCGATGTAAAGAGTATTTCCATATTGTTTTGCATCATATGAGCTGACATCAAAAAAACAGCCTCTCTAACTACAATATTCACATCAAAAGGAATCTTAATCCTATCTGGCTTGAAAAAATTACGGAAATCATCAATAGTCCCAGATATGTGATGCAACTGGAATTTAAACTTATTTACTATATCTTCAATGTAAGTAGCATCGGCTTCTCCGTATAAGAAAGAGTCCTTTAAATCAGCAACTAACATGCCCATGGAATTAAGCGGTTGTCGCCACTGATGCACGATAGAGCCAAACATATCCCCCATGGAGGCAAGCTTTGATTGATGGATAAGTATATGCTCGTTTTGTCTATTGTTATCTTCATTTAGCAGTTTTTCAATAGAAATAGCATAAAGTAAGGCAAGGCGTTCCACAACAAGCATATCCGCTTGGGTATATTCAGCAGTTTTATTAGCTAGGGCTATTTGACCTATCAAGCGGTTATCAATTATGGCTGGTGCCGATATAAATCTATTAATAGGTATATGCCCTTTAGGTGTACCAAGAGACCGTGGGTCTTCTTGAAGGTTATTCACAAGTATGGATTGATGCTTTTCAATAACCCAGCCTAAAAGGCCGGAGAGTTTTTCAAAAATTACGTGTTTGTCCGTCATATTACAACTATCCCACACGTCTTTTGTCAAAGTAGGCACCACTAAGTAACCACTTTTAGGCTCAAGGTAGCCAACAAACCCATAGGGGCTATCTGTCATAAGCTGCGCTTGTTTTAATATCAGTAGAGAAACATCCTCTATGGTATACTTATTTAAAAGCTCCTTAGAAGTTTCAACTATAGCCTTATTAAAATCCAGCTCTCGTTTTAATTCCTCATTTGTTTTTTTAAAATCAACACTCATTTTATCAATATATTCTGACAACAGACAAATATCATCTTTAGCATTTAGAGCTGGCTTGATTATATCTTTTAATATTTTGCCTTCAGTACTGTCTCTATCTTCCATACGTTGTTTCAGCTTTTTTACTGGTGATAAAACCAAAAACAAGGCTACACCCAAAGATAAAAGTGTTATCAAAATAAATATAATCACGATAAAGGCTAACTCCCCTTGTAATGTACCTATGGTATTGAAAAATCTAAGAGAGCCAGCATCAAAAAACACAATAAAGTCAACACGCTCAAAGGTACTAGTTGACATACTATAGCCGCCACTTTCCCTTGTTTCTCTATAAAAATTGGCTTTCATCGGCCTGTAAAAAATACTTTGTCCATTGATTTCTAAAACCCCAGAACTACCCCTAACTATTTTTGATGAATTAATAAGGTTTGCTATATAATAGCGCTCTTTCTGCAAACAAACAATACAAGTTCCTCTTGAATCAGCTAAAAAGAAATGCCCCCGACCAGAGGCAACCGACAATTTCAGAAAATCAAAAAAACTATCTAACTTAATAACAGCATTAACCACCCCAATAATCCTACCAGCACCATTATTAATTGGCAAAACCGCATTTATCATGATGGCTTCACCAATTACATTTTCCTTTGAATAATAAAAGAGCTCCTTTTTGTCATTTACAGAGTATTTCCACCAAGAGGCATTACCATAATGGAGAGGCTCAAGTTTGGATGTTGCAGCAACCATTTCCCCGTTGATATTAGTTATAAATATATCGCCATAGTCATTTGCGTTAGACTTATAAAATCCCTTTAAGATAGTAGTAATATCATTTTTGATTTCAATTTCATCAAGTTCGCCATGTTGTTGTAAAAAATTTATAACTACTTGGTTATTTACAACGGCTGCAATTCGTTCAAGCTTATCATTTAAAAGCCTATCTAAAACACTAACCTTTTCAAATAATATATCCGTAACATTTTGTCTTACCTCCTGTTTAAAGGCAGCCGCAACCCGCCAGTACAGCACTAACGACATAAGACCAAACAATACACCTGTTATTGCTACGATATAAAGCAATTTCAAACGAAGCGTTAATTTTTTCATGCTGTTTTAAAAAAACTTATGGAAAAAAACCTTCTGGAAAACATATAGCACTATCAAAACAGCCCTAAAGGTTTTTCCCCACTTTTCAAAAATCTTTAACTCATCGGCTCTTAACCGAAAAATTCCCCAATTTACATATCATAACCACTTTCACCGTGCTGATTCAGATCAAGCCCCTGCATCTCATGCTCTTCACTAACTCTAACTTCCGTAAAAGCGCTTATTGCTTTTAGTATAATCCAAGTAAATATAAAAGAGTATACCATAATAACAATAACTCCTGCTATTTGTTTTAAAAGCTGAAGGGCATTGCCATAGAAAAGGCCGTTTGCTCCGTTAGGATTTATAAGTAAGGATGCAAAAAAACCAGCCCCTATTGTGCCAATAACCCCACCCACACCATGCACACCAAAGGCATCAAGTGAATCGTCGTATCCAATGTGTGGTTTAAGGTTTAGCGCCTTATAACAAACAAAGCCAGCGGCAAGACCTATTAATAACGCTGACATTGGTCCTACAAAGCCGGCAGCAGGCGTAATCGTAGCAAGCCCAGCAATAGATGCCGTTGCTGCACCAAATAATGTCGGCTTACCATGCTGCCTCCACTCTATAATCATCCATATAAGCATAGCAGATACTGCTGCCAAATGCGTTGTTACAAAAGCCATCGCACTAAGGGCACCTGAAGATAGGGCACTTCCGCCATTAAAACCAAACCACCCAAACCATAACATGCCAGCCCCCAAGACCGTAAGTGGCAAATTGTGCGGCGGCATCGGCTCATGCGGAAACCCCTTACGTTTGCCAAGATAGAGGGCTGCTGCTAATGCTGAAAACCCAGATGAAACATGCACAACAAGACCACCGGCAAAGTCAAGCACCCCAAGTCTACCAAGCCAACCACCCTTACCCCATACCCAATGAGCCACAGGGTCATACACTAAGGTAGTCCATAGCAAAATAAATATTAAAAACACTGAAAACTTCATACGCTCAGCAACAGCCCCGCTTATTAGCGCTGGCGTTATCACGGCAAACATCGCTTGATATATCATAAATGCAATATGCGGCACAGTTACTGCATAATCCGGACTTGGCTCCATTCCAACCCCCCGCAACCCTATCCAACTCAAGCTTCCAATGATACCACCACAATCAGGTCCAAAAGACAAACTATACCCCACAATTACCCACTGCACGCTAACAACCCCTATTGCCACAAGACTGTGCATTATGGTTGCTAACACGTTTTTCCTCCTAACCATACCGCCATAAAACATGGCAAGCGCTGGCGTCATCAATAAGACCAAGGCCGACGACGTTAATATCCATGCCGTATCGCCTTTATCAATCTGCTCAGCACCTGCGGCATATGAAAAAGAGCTTAAACACAACACAATTAATACGACGTAAACAATATTACCAATTACCCTCATATAAAGTGCTCCTCCAAAATAGACATATTTGCACGACAATTTTGTCAGTTTTTTCTTTTTATACACCCTTACATACCTTTTTCATTTAACACATAAACTGTAGATACATAAAAAAACGGTGTTTTAACATATTGATTTTAAAGGATTCATAAAAAGCTCAAACTTGTCAAAACTATTGTCTCTCAAAGAGAGGGCTTATGGTAACGGAACAAAAGTGTAGATGTCAATTGAATTTTATTTTAATAATTATTAATAAAATCTATATAAAAGCACTATTTCATACAAACATATTATAGAGGAATAGTTTCGACAAAATTGTCATTAATTAAGGAAATAGAAGAACGGAGGGAAACCCTTTTCGAGAAAAAGGGTTGTCCCCCCGCACCCCCTTTCCTAAAACTTTTGACTTGTTATCTCTTTACTCGATGATCAAGTTTTTTATTATTGACAAATCACAAATACATGTCATTGCAAGCGTCGCGAATGGTGCGTAGGCGCACTCCCGTAAGGGGTGTGGGAGAAGACCCTTGAACCCCAAAACACCATTTTCATGAGGTATAATAAAAAAAAATACAGCTATCATTTTTTGCAAACCATTTTTATTTTGGTATACTTAAACTAGCCAAGACACTTAAACTCATATATATTAGTCCAGTAGGTTTCTCGTTCTGTATACCCAATGGCATTCAGTATGGGTTTGATTTCATTAAAATATATTGTAGCTATTATAATTAATGGACGTGTTTTTTCTATATAATCTGGGCTATAAACTTTTAAACCATCTATAGTAGAAGTAGAGTTCCATTTTTTCGAATCATTATCAATAAAACCGTGCACTGTGATTGAGTGGTTTTGTAAAATCTTAAGAGTAAGCTTACCGGCGCTACCAGTGCCCCAGATAAGGAGCTGGCGTTTTAGAAATGTTTTGTAATAGGAGGCCTTTTTCTTTATTTTATTAAGGTAGAGTTTTTGGTATTTGGCGTGGGTCTTATCTATTTCATCGTATGGGAGTTGACCATTTTGGGATATTGATTGTGGGGTTAGCCAAAAGAGGCCGGTGTATTGGGGGAGGTGTATAAGTTTATAGCGTAGGCCGATGCGTATCCAGAAGTCTTGGTCGCCTATGGCTGTGTAGGTTTCATCGAAATAGCCGACGGTTTCATGAATAGATTTGCGCCACATTGGGTGGGGTCCTACACGGCAGTTTTGTATAAGGTCTTCATAGGAATATTCAGGCCATATGTATTCACCACATTTTGTGTGGTTATCGAAGGTTTCGTGTGGTATGTGTGTTAAAATGGTATCACCGTACACAAGTGCAACATCTGGATGGGCTATTAACGTTTGTGATAGTATTTCAAAGGCATCGAGTCTAAGGGCATCGTTTGTACTAAATGTGGTTATGAATTGACCCTTTGCTTGTCTTATGGCAATATTCCAAGCCTCGTATACGCCAATTCTTTTACCCGTGCGTATGATTGTAATGTTATCGTGGTGTCTTTGATACTCAAGTATTATTTCCCATTCTCTTTGAGGGGAGGCGGCATCTACGATTATAATTTCCATTTTATGACTTACCGTTTGGCTTAGCAGTTGTTCGATACATTCCTTAATAAAGAGTTCGGAGGCATAGGTTGACACGATAACTGAGATTAGATATTCAGGTGTACTTACAACCGCTGCAGGCTTATTTATAGGGTAGACAAGGGCAGGTGGAGGAGGTGTAAGGGGTTTATCCTTTTCATGTGTTTCAAAAAATACTCGTTCTTTTTCTATAATTTTAAGTGCTTCTTCTTGGTATTTGTCGCAAGCCTCTGTTTTTTGGCCTTTATGGACACGAAATCCACCTATTAGCGTATCAACAGAGTAAAGCCCTGCATGGCGGAAAAATCTGCACCAAAGCTCAAGGTCTCCGGCGTAATATAGATTTGCATCAATGGTAGAGCCGGCTAACTGCCAAAGTAAGCGCCTAAAAAATGTAGATTCCTGCTGTATGTGAGGCGGTCCTATTAGACCGTCAAGGTATTTTTTTCTTGACCAAAAGGGAAGGGGGTCTACGACATGCACAAGTTTACCGGAGTCATTCCAAACGGTAGGTCTTCCAGTAAGCCATAGGACTTCCTTATAGGTATCGAATAACTCCGCAACTTTCCAAAGTGCCCCGCTATGGAGTTTATCATCGGCGTTAAGCCATGCCATGATTTCACCGCTTGTGCCCTTAAAGCCTTCGTTTATAGCGGCGTATTGGCCACCGTCAGGGGCACTTATCCAGCGGCTTAAGTATTTTTGATATTTTCGGATTATGTCAACAGAATTATCGCTACTGCCGCCATCCATAATTATGTACTCAAGACGTGGATAGCCCTGTCCTAATATTGATAAAATACATTCTTCAAGGTACACCCCCTGATTAAGAGACGGTGTAACTATTGTAATTGACGGATATTCATTAGTTTTCATTGTCATTCAACTTATTATATGATACCTCAAATGGTAGTTTTGCCATGCCGTGAAATGGCGGAGGCCCCTTGAAAGTTTCAATAACTAATATAGGTCCAAGCATTTCATGGCGGTCATGCAGCCCTTTACCTGATGGCTCACCAACGCCAACAGCGTATGTGTACTCGGCCGGGCGCACATTAAACGTAACAGTCATACGTACCACTATTTTCTCACCTGCGTTAAGTGGTGGCAAACGTTGTCCAAGTAAGTGATTACCGCAGGCAAATACATTATTACCTAGTTTATCGTAAATGTGTATATTTGTGGAACCCCCCTCGATATACTCATTTGCCTTTAGGAGTAAATCGAAGTGCAGCGGTTTTAGCATATGAACGGTCTGCGTATCTCGATTAAACTCATCGCTAACACGCAGGGCTTGGATTTCAATCCCGTTAGCGCCATGACGCATACCGTCTGGTTTTAATATATTATTTTTAGTTATTTCTATGCCAGTGGATATCGTGTTTTCAATTTTAACATGCTCTGCCATTACCTCAGCTCCAAAGGTAACGGCCTTTTTGTATCTACTAAGGTATCTGCTAACAGCCCCTTGAGATGGTCCTACGTAATCTATACAGCCATCAACAAGAAGCATTGTCCGTTTGCACAAATTCATAATGGAGGTGGTGTCGTGGGAGACAAAAATACAGGTAGTACCGCTTTCCATAATTTGGCGTATTAGTTTATAGCACTTTTGTTGAAAAAAGACATCCCCAACACTCAAAGCCTCGTCTATGACGAGTATATCTGGCTGCATCTTAACGGCACAGGAAAATGCCAGCCGCACGTACATACCACTTGAGTAAAATTTAACTGGTTGGTCTATAAAGTCGCCTATTTCAGCAAATTCGATAATGTCTTGGACACGCTCAAGCATTTCAGCCGGCGTAAACCCCATAAGTGCACCATTCATGTATACATTGTTTCTGCCTGTAAACTCAGGGTCAAAACCAGCGCCCAGCTCCAAAAGTGCGCAAATGCGCCCATTAGCATGAACCTCCCCCGCTGTCTTTTGCAGTATGCCACACACTATTTGCAGTAGTGTACTTTTGCCTGAACCATTTCGCCCAATAATGCCAAATGCCTCACCGCGCTCTACATCAAAGGTAATATCCCTTAAAGCCCAAAACTCCTTATGGTATATGCACTTACCGGGATAAAATATCTCCTTTAGCCTATCGGTTGGATTTACATATATTTTATACTTCTTGGATAGATTTTTTACCGATAAAACGGTTTCCATTATAATAGTTCAGCAAACTCAGGCTTTAAGCGTTTAAAAATCATACCACCTGCAATGAAAAGAACCCCTCCTAATAAATATATAATAGAAAGGTTCACAAATTCAATACCTCCACTGCCTAATATGCAATGCCTATAACCATTTACAACATAAAAGAGCGGGTTTATCTTAAGTATAGGTTGCAGCTCTTTAGAGAGCATCTGTGGTTCATAAAGGATTGGGGTATAAAAAAATAGGAAGTTAATTAAAACAGCAAAAACCTGCTCAATATCACGAAAAAAGACGTTTATACCTGAAACCATCCACCCTATGCCTGTAGTCATCAGTATTAATGGAAATGTGTACAGTGGTAGCAGCAGTATGTATGGATGAATGACAGCATCCATAATTAACATAGCTATTAGTATGATTGTAAAAATTATAAAATGATTAATCAAATTAGAAAAGATAATACCAAGTGTAAGTAACTCCGACGGAAATATGCTTTTAGTTATAAGTGGCTTATTGGTGATTAAAACATTTGCCGAGCGCATGATACTATCGGAAAAGAAAATCCACGGCAGTAAGCCACACAAAAGCCACAACGCAAAGTTATCTGTCCCTGCCTGTTGGCCTAATCTTGCCTTAAATACCAATGTAAACACATAGTTATAGGTTAAAAACATTATTAGCGGATGAATAACCGACCAAAATATTCCCATAAAAGAACCAGCATAACGCCCCTTCATATCCCTAACAACAAGGCTCTTTAACATGTATCTGTTTTTTACAACATTTCCGATAAAACGGTCAACTCTTAAAAACAACGGCTATCCCTAAACTAAACCCTTAATATATATTATAACAAGAGATAAAATCCCTGCAATCATGACACTAAATATCCCTATTCTAACCGATCTGTAATGAAAAAGGCAATAAGTTTAAGGAAATAATGGCGGGGGAACCCCTTTTCGAGAAAAAGGCGCGTAGGCGCCCTGCACCCCTTACGGGAGTGCGCCTACGCACTTCCTAAAACTTTTATCCTGCCATCTGTGTAGTTATTTATTTTTTATGAATCCTTGATATTTGTTTTAGTAAAAATATTAGCTAATGCTATTTTATCCTTGATATTTTTTATTAGCATATGCTAATATTTTGAATGGCTAAATTTGAATTTATAGACATAAATGATTTGCTATCATATTACAGATATTTAAAATTAAACGTGGAAAACCCTATTCGGTGTCATATCTCAGATATAAAAAAACAAGTAATATCTGATACTCCCAGTCCAATAATAAAAATAAAATCCATTGAAGAAAAACTTGCATTCATTTGTGATGTAGAAAGTATAGTGAAGTTCACGTTCAACTCCCAGTTCAGCGATAAAACCATAACAATCATACCCTTAGATGCACTCTATGAAATATTTACTAGACGGGTTGTTAAACAACAATCATATAAGCAAATTGCACAGTTTTTTAATGTTGCAATTAAACAAAAAAAATACACTTATCTGCCAAAACGCCTAAGTTATAGCTCTAATATCTGTAATATCTTTCACGTAATACTTAAAAATGCTGATAAGTGCTATGTTAATAAGTTTTATATAGAAAACAAAGTACAAATAGGTAAAGAAAGATTGACTCTATGACTAAAATTATCATATAATGAACATATGAAGGCAATAACTGTATCATCGGAAGGACAGATAGCTATCCCTAAAGAGATAAGAGAGCGTTTGGGTATAAAAACTGGAGATCACCTAAATATACATGTTATAGAAGATAAGATAATTCTCAAGCCTGTCGGTTATGTTCCGAAATCACAAGAGTGGTTTTGGAGCGAAGAAGTGCAGGATATTATAAAAGCGACAGAAGTGGATTTTAAAGAGGGGAAGAGTATAACATATAATATAGATGATTTTTTAAAAGAACTTGATGTTAGAGATAGCAGTTCATCATAAATTTTGGTCTCAATAAGATAAACTATCGGAAAATATAAAGAAAAAGTTCCAAAAGCAAATACAGCTAATGCAGCAAAACCCGAAACATAAATCACTAAAAATACATAAAATCAAAGGAAGTGATTTTTGGGAATTTTATTGATAAGGGATAGGATATAGGTGTGTGTTTAAACAAGAAGGTAATGTTTATCGGCTTTATTATGCTGCTACTCATAAACTAATAGGCGGGTTGTGAGTAGCGTTAAATATTTATTATATTATTGTATTTTGATTAAGTATTATTTTTATAAAAAAATGAAGAAAAATTTTTTATTATTGAGTTAAAATTAAGGGATGTACTTCTTACTTACTCGCCTTGTCTGAATTTGCGGTCCATTACTTGTTTAAATGTATAAGGGCAAGTAGCAGGTAAAATATCTTTATCAATGCCAGTTTCATCTTCAAAATCTTGTTTTGCCTGTTCATAAGCTTTTTCTATTACTATGTTTATCTTATATTTTAGACTAGGACTATCTTCAAGTAATAAATTAATACGTGTTCTTTGAGTGTTTATAGTTAACACCCAACTATCAGAGCGTTTATTTGATTGGTATTGCCATTTGAGTAAGTGCATTATTAACACGGCTAATCTATTGCGTAATTCCCTTTTTTCACTTCTACCCATACTTTCTAATTCCTCTGCTATGTTATCTAAATCTAGTTCATCAAGTTTACCTTCTTTTATCAGGTTAGCATTATGAATAGCCCACTCATAAAAATCGGTATCATAAAGTGATTTTTCCTCTGCTATGTTGTTAGTTTTCATAAACATTATTATAACACAAAAAATATCAAAAGCTTACTGTAAACATTTGTTTAAAAATTTCTAAAAACCATTCACGATTTTTCCACGTACAACATGCAATACTATAAGCGGGGTTAAAGACTCTTAATAATAACAATATGAATAGCGTAAAGGTGATAATTATATACGATATAGCTTTATATGGAGGTAAATGTATGAAAAGTTTTAGACTTAGACAATGGATAATGTGGTTAGTAATCCTTGCCACAATATTCACACTATTTGTATACGGTGAAACGCCAGCGTATGCCTACTCGGCTGGTGATATGGAATATTACTGTTCAACGCCGCCTTTTATAACCCAAAGCGTACCGCCACTTTTGATGCTCGTTATGGGCAGAGACCATAAGCTCTTTTACGAGGCATATAATGATGCCTCTGACTTAGATGGCGATGGTACGCTTGATACACATTATAAATCCTCCATAGATTACTATGGGTATTTTGATAACGATGTGTGTTACACGTATCAGACAGATAAGTTTGTACCAACCTCGGCTGCTAACGCATCAAAGATGTGCTCAGGGGCAAGTGAGTGGAGTGGGGATTTCTTAAACTATGTAACTATGGCTAAAATTGATACAATTAGAAAAGTGCTCTACGGTGGTTACCGCTCTACGGATACTACCTCAGAAACAGTCCTTGAAAGAACAGGGTTACCACAAGACGCCCATGGCTGGGGTAAAGAGTATGCAGGCGCTACAAATGATGGCTACGATATAAGGGATTATACACCACTTGATTTGCCAAGTTCTAATACGAGACACCTCTTTGCTAATATTTCGCTTTCAAGCGCTAATAATCCGTTACTGCGCGTACTGCCAAATAACTCTAATCGTATCTGGTGGTGGGTTTCAAAGGAACGCCCCGTTGCTGATGAATCGTTGGAAAGCAGCAGTGGGCTTGAATATGATGATCATCCAGATAATCACCAAGAGTTTGAAGACCTTGTAAATCTATATGCAAATTCATCGCATTTGTGCGGTTCTGGTAATGTTTCGTGGATAAAAGGTACCGGAAACCCATATACAACAGTTACAAATTGCTCAAATGAGCACTATCTGGCAATTTTTGAGGGTTATCTTAAGGTAACAAGTGCTGGTAATTATGCCTTTGCAGCGGATGGGGACGATGCGGTAGAGGTTTTAGTAGATGGTCAGTTAGCTTCTTTTTGGTATGGTGGTCATGGTACTTGCGGCGACGGCTACAGTTCATGCAGTAATTGCAGTAGCTACAGCAGTCAAAGTTTTTGTAGCTTTACGAGTTCTGGTAGTTGTAGCGGTAGTGGTGGCGGTACTACCGGTACCAACTGTAGAAACGCTTGCAATTACTGTCGTAGTACCCACGTTAAAAGGTCATCTTATACGACAGACTGGGCTTCTGATGGTGGTTCTAACTATATCTATTTAGCGGCAGGTAACCACACAATTACCTTTAGAATGGAGGAAAGGACTGGTGGAGATTCTTACTACCTATGGTGGAAAGGACCAGATAGCAGCAATAACTGGCAAAGAGTGCTGTCTGGATCGTTTAATGGTCTTACCATGTCTACATATAATTTTTATGGTACAGGCTCACAAATTACTGATTATACGGTGCGGGTGCAAGCTTGTAATTCCTCGTTTTTAGGTGATGAGTGCCAAAGTTATTCAAGTGGTACTTATAAGCCTATAGGGATATTGCAAAAATATGGTGAGGATGACCAAATATATTTTGGATTGATTACTGGTTCTTATAATAAAAATACCTCTGGTGGGGTTCTTAGAAAAAACATAAGCTCATTTAGTGATGAGGTTAACTCTAGTACTGGAATTTTTACAGGGGCTACAAACGGTATAGTTACAACATTAAATAAGATAAAAATTACTGGCTTTGATTACACAAATTATTACTATAATGAAAACTGTGGCTGGATAACTAGCCAAGCCTTAAGTGAAGGGCAGTGTCGCTCATGGGGTAATCCTATAGGTGAGATGATGTACGAGGGCTTACGCTATTTTTCAGGTGCTACAACTGCAACTAGTGCATATACCTATAGCTCAACCGATTCATCTATAGACGATAATAAACTAGGACTGCCTCTGCCGGGCTGGGTAAGTCCATACGATAGCGCAGCATCAAACTTTCCAAGCTGCTCAAAACCCTTTATGCTGGTTTTTAGCGACATTACACCAAGCTACGATACCGATCAACTGCCAGGGACATCTTTTGCTACATTTAGCGATACATTTCAAAGCTTAAATGTATCCACTTTGGCAAATACTATCTCAACCAATGAAGCCGATGTTGCCGGTCTGCACTATATAGGTCAATCGGGTGTTACTTATGATGGTAGCTGCTTTCCAAAAACAGTAACAGGTTTTAGCGATATACGTGGACTTTGCCCTGATGAGCCTACTAAAAACGGTGGCTACTACTCAGCGGCTGTTGCTTATTATGGTTTAATAAACGATATTAACCTGACAGCATCTGGCAATCAAAATGTAACGACCTATGCTATAGCAATGGCGCCTCAAGTGCCTAAAATAGAGTTTTCTGCTGGTAATCAGTTAATCACACTTGTGCCCTTTGGTAAAACTGTGTGGAATTATAGTGATATTACAGCACGTGGCAGTTTTCAACCAACAAATACGATTGTAGATTTTTATGTGGAAAGTCTTGGTTCTTCTAACGGTAAGTTTCGTGTCAACTTTGAAGACGTTGAACAAGGGGCTGACCACGATATGGATGCTATTGTTAGCTATGAGTATCAAGTAAATAGTGATATATATAACACCTTTACTGTTAAGCTTACAACAGAGTATGCCGGTGCTGGTTATATAATGCACATGGGTTACATACTCTCAGGCAGTACAAATGATGGTACATATCTTGAAGTACGGGACGATACTAATAATCCATCTAGTGATGTGGATTACTTCCTTGATACACCGGATGGCTGTGGTCCAAACCAAGGCGTATCCGACACCTGCTGGGATGATAACCAGAATCTGCCACTAACGCACACCCGCACATTTACGCCAAGTTCGACATCAGCAGCAAATTTGCTAAATGACCCGCTTTGGTATGCTGCTAAGTGGGGCAGTTTTTCGGATTCAGACGTAAGTGGTGATGCGGGCTATCAAATACCCGATAATACCATCGAATGGGATTCGGATGAGGATGGCGATCCGGATAATTATTATTATGTTACCAATGCCCTTGAGCTTGAGACTTCCCTTGAGACCGCTTTAACTAATATATTAAAAAAGGCATCTTCCGGTACATCTGCAACTATTTTATCGGAAAAGGCAAAAAAAGGCGCTAATATACTACAGGTGGCTTTTTATCCGGAAAAAAACTTTTCCGATGTAACCATAGAGTGGGTTGGTTATCTGAATAACTTATGGCTATATATTGCCAAAGATGCGGAAAACATAAGAGAGGATACCATAGAAGATGACATCTTAAATTTGGTTCAAGATAGAATCGTAGAGTTTGATTTCGTAGATAACGAACTAGTTATAAAACAGTGGACAGATACTGACGGTGATGGCATTGAAGACACACAGCTTGCAAACAAAACCCTTGACGATGTTAGTACCATATGGGAGGCAGGCTATCGGCTTTTTAATCGTCTGCCAGCTTCACGGACTATATATACACATGGTAGTACTCTAAATACCTTAACGCCTTTTACTGTAGACAATAAAGTCGCATTTTCATCCTATATGAATGGTGGTAGTTCAAATGACATTGATGACATTATTGACTATATTCGTGGGATGGATATAACTAACGATGGCTCATTTACAGATACAGATTACAAAAGGCAAACTTCCTACAGCACACTTAGGAATCGTGTGGTAAGTATTGGTGGGACAACAAATACATGGAAACTAGGTGACATTATATATTCAACACCGGTGCTTGAAGACTATGACACTTATGCCGTTGTATATACCTCTGGGAATGACGGTATGCTCCATGCCTTTAAATTAGGTAAACTCTCAACAAGTGGTCTTGGTGCTAATGAGGTAGCAAAACTTATTAATGATAATCCAAGCTTAGAACTTGGCGATGAGTTGTGGGGATTTATACCAAAGCACGGTCTGCCGTACTTAAGGTACCTTGCAGAGGAAGACTACTGCCACCTCTACTACAGCGATTTACACCCCTACGTTTACACTTCATCAACTAAACAAAAGATACTAATAGGTGGTATGAGACTTGGGGGGGCATGTGGTTGTGAAAGTGGAGGACAGGCATGCTCGGTTAAAAGCATAGCAACCCTGCCGCCACCAGATACATGCAGTGACCCAAAGGATATTGCCACCTGTATAGGGCTGTCGTCGTACTATGCCTTGAATGTAACTGATGGGGAAAATCCATCGCTGCTTTGGGAGTTTGCTCATCCGGAGCTTGGATTTACCTACTCAGGACCTGCTGTTATTAAAAGGCCGGGTGGGACATTTATCATGGTTTTGTCTGGGCCGCTTACATATAAAGGTGAGTCAGATCAAATACTTAAAGTATTTATTTTAAAATTAAATGCTGATTCAACCATAGATACCTCCTTTGGAACAGACGGGTATTTATTGGTGCAACCGGATAATTCACTAAATAATTCCTTTGGTGGAAGATTATTTACTGATGGGGTAGATATAGACTCTGATGGTTACACGGATTTTGTATACTTTGGGTATTCCAGATCACCAAATGGCCAGATAGATGACTGGAGCGGTGGCATTGTCCAAGTATACACTGGAAGCAATGACCCAAATGACTGGGACTATAATACAAACTACGTCAATCAGGCCCAACAGCCCATAACGACTAAGATAGAGGCTGCTAAGTGTTTTGATAAGAAGTACTACATTTATTTTGGAACAGGCAGATATTTCTTCTCGACCGATAACTACGGAAGCACTGCTCAATATGATAATATCATAGGAGTGCCTATACTGTGTTCATCAAGTATTACTCAAAACTGTTTGAATAAAACGGTTAACTCAGTGCACGGTAGTTCAAATAATATTTGTGATAAAATAGATGATCCAAACCAAGATTCTATCGGCTGGCACGTACCACTTTGTTACGATACCGATGCGCCAGGATGTCCGACGTCGTCAGATTATTTAAAAGAAAGAGTAATAACCGACCCAACCGTAACAACTGCATCGCAGGGGATGGTTTTTGTAGTTTCAATGATGCCATCAAGCGATGTTTGTGCCTATGGTGGTCAGTCCCGGGTGTGGGCGCTTAATTGCGCACTTGGTACGTCTGTTTTCGATGAATCTTGTGCAGGCTACACGGTTACGGATACAACTGCTACGCTTTATCTCCAATTATCAACTGCAGCAATATATGCCTTGAGTCCTGACAGTGGGGATTTTAGCGTTGGAGGTGGCATTGTTTCAGGTTTTAAGATAGGTTCACCACCAGAATCTGGACCACCAGTACCTCCATATGATGAGTCATCGGGTGGGAGTATTTTGCACTGGATAGAACGGTAAAATATAATAGGGGGGTTTGTTATGAATATAATGTATATTATTTTGAGCGCAGTTAAGAATCGGCTCCGGGCTAAATGGGAAAACTGCGCTCGCCCCCTCTACAACAACGGCTTTACACTAGTGGAAGTGGTCGTAGTTGTGGCTATTGTGGGGATTCTTACTGGTTTGGTTATTTCACAGTTTGCAGGTACTAATAAGAAATTTCTGCACGAATCGGATGTTAAAAAACTCTATACAGACCTTATGGAGATGCGGTTAAAGTCGCTTTCTGAAAATAAGATTTACGGTATATTCTGGGATAACCCATCGTCCCAGACTGACTACGCATTTAAAACCTATGAGCTGAGGTCTGATAAGGATACATCAATGACCAGAGACATAGATGATACCGACGATACGGTTATACAAACAGTTAAAATAGACCGTGGAGACCAAGGCTTTAAAGAGATAGTAGTTGCTAATGCCCTAAGGTCTGTGGCATTTAACTCTAAAGGTATAGCAGCAATTGATGATGAGCTGCTCTTTTATGTTGAATGTAAGGAGTGTGATAAGGTTACAACAACTTGTAAGGCCGATGACCCAGACAATCTAGACTGTAAACCTGCCGATCGGCCCTCTGATGGTATGTGTGGGAGTGCTCAGGCTTTTAATTACTGTAATAACCCTGAATATCCTGAGTTTTCATGTATAAGCGTTAACAAAACAACTATAAAAATGGGGAAATGGTGTGATAAAAATTGCGATGAAATATTTGACAGCGACGAATGCCAGCTCCGATAAACATAACGGTTTTACATTAGTAGAGGCATTACTTTCAATGCTGATACTGATATTTGTCATACTGGGGCTTTTGCAAACTATTATAATGGCAACAGATGCTAACGTGAAGGTATCCCTTAGGGACAATGCCGTTAAGCTGGCTACTGATGAACTGGAAGACTATCGGAATATGGCGGTAGCTTCAATACAGCTTGGTACTTCCAGTTCTGTAAAAACCATGCGCTTTAAAAACTCGGATTTTAATTATACAGTGCAACGGATTGGTACCCCTACAACTGGTAATTCCGTTAGGATGCAGATAAATGTAAGTTGGAGCTATCGGTCTAGCCAATACACATATAATACGTCAACAATAATACAGTAGCGTGAAGGGGGGAGTGGTTATGATGAAAAAAAACGGATTTACACTTGTTGAGTTAGTGCTTGCGATGTTCATAGTGGCAGCTATTATGGCGGCTAGCTATACAGCCTTTATAACACTGTCTAAGGGGTTTAAGGCTGAGGCTAAAAAGAGTGAGGCTGTTGTTGAAAATATACTTGGCTTAGACCTCCTTCGATATGATATAGAAATGGCTGGCTTTGGGCTACCAAGCGGTACATCCTCACCCAATATTAATATAACATATAATGAAGCCCACCCAGCATCGGCATACGCAGGTACCACTGATTATATGCCTGAACAATATACACCCGACCCTACTTGTTTTAACGATTCCATAACGCCTACATGTGAGTGTGCTTCAACGGTGTTAAGCTGTGTCTCTTCAACAAATGAGCCACGGGCTATTATCCTTGCAGATGACGAAAACCCCGGCGACGATACTGCAGATAGTAATGACGACTCAGACGTACTTTCAATAAAATCCCTAACGGCATCCCTTAACGATGCTGGCGGCAAATGGGCTTTGCGGTTTGATGACGGTATTGCTGGGGCTCCGTATAATCAAAAATTTAACAGCACTGAACACGATATAGATGACAATTACCTTGTAATAGTGGAAGGTGATGGTATTATAAAGTGTACAGGTGGTGGCAGTAATTCCACAGCTTGTACAGCAGGTAATGACACTTGGGCTTTTACTATATCAAACTGGAGTGCTACAACCCCACCGGATTCTGCAAACGCCTCTGCTTTACCGGATCCATCAGCTGCGGCAAATGAGCTCTTCTTTGTCTATGGGGTAGAAAAAACTACCGCTTCTAAACCACTAACCCTCCGCATGCCCTTTAACCGCGTGGACTATTACCTACAACGCAATAAAAATAACTTTCCAAACCGCTGCCATCCTAAATCATATAACCTAGTACGAGCTGCCATTAATCATAACTATCAAAACAGCCCAGAAAGCGACTATAACGGTATGCGCAACGAAATGCCCATCATGGACTGTGTGATAGACTTTCAAATAGCCTTTGGTATTGATAGCGACAATGACGGTACGCTTGACCTTTGGGTGCAAGATAACTCAAGTGCTACGTACTTTGGTAATGCTAATAGTATAGCGCAATATGTTAGGGCAGTAAAGGTGTTCATACTGATGCACGAAGGGACATACGATGCTGACTATACCTATGAAATTACTGGCAATAACATGGATATAGGGGTGGATGGTAATGATGATGGGGACTTAAGCGACGCAGGGGATTTACTGCTAAAATCCTACGACTTCACTAAACTTAGCAACTGGACTAACTATAGATGGAAAATTATTACTATAACTATTAATACAGCAAATTTAGGGTAGAGGTATACATTATGTTGATAAAGAAAATGAATGATAAAGGGTTTGCACTTGTAATAACGCTCTTATTTGCCATGATAGGGCTGGCTTTATCCGGAGCACTTTTGTACTTAACAGTGCAGACAACTAAAATAGGTGGTATCGGCCAGCGCTACGCAACAGCCCTTGATGCTGCTAAGGCAGCAGGTGAAGTGGCGCTTGCTTTCATAGATAACTATGATTCAACGGCAGGTACAGTGCCAGACTACTATGACCCAACATATTATGATACCAATTGCATAAAAGATAAGCTAACTACCTCTACTTTAGATACAGCAGGCGGTAATTTCCTCTGGACACAATGTACGGCTGGCTCTCAAAATGATTATACAAGCATGACAGCGAGTACCATGCCGGATATAGTCTTTGATTTGGGCGAGTATAGAGCCTTTACTAAAGTTGTAGATACTAAAGTAGTTGGTTCAACTTACTACTATACGGTTGAAATCTTGACCTACAAACTTGCAAATGAAAGGGAAAAGGCTCAAATATCCCTTGTATACAAAAAATAAAAAGAAAAAAATTAGGTACTCATATGGGTAGTGGTTATAAATATCTTCCGTACTGTCATGGCGGGCATAGCGAAGGTGCGGCAGCACACCTCCCTGCAATTTCTCCGCAATTGTTTTGCTATGCTCCCAATGACAAAGTGAGGGCTGAACTATTACACCTTTTATGAATTATGATAAAATAGCTCAATGAACACACAAACTATTTCAATAGAAACAAAGCAAATAAGCCTTCAAGGGTTTGATTTAACAGAAATCATTAATGGAGTGGAAGTTATGTCCCCAAGTCCATTTAGGAAACATCAAGATATTGTCCAAAATATTAATCGTATAATTGATAACTACATATACTCAAAGAAATTAGGTAAAGTGTATATCTCTCCACTTGATGTTATTTTTGAAGAAGGCATAAATCGCTTACAGCCAGACCTGATATTTATTAAGAAAGAAAATATGGCTATAGCTCAAGATTGGATACGTGGTGTACCTGACATGGTCTGTGAGGTTATATCTCAGGGGTCTTATCATAAAGATACTGAAACCAAAAGGGCTATCTATGAACGCTATAAAGTGCCAGAGTATTGGATTATTATACCTGAACTTAAAACAGTTGAAATCCTTGTAATTGAAGGTGAGAAATATATTATTTTTTCCTGTGCTGAAGGTGAAGGGGTAGTCAACTCAAAAGTTATTAAAGGGCTTCAAGTTGATATAAAGTACGTTTTTGAAGAATAAACTTTATGTTTATATATGTAAAAAAATATACTTTACTTTTTTAATCTTCATATGATACCATGGCAAAATTAGGCATTGACATCAAGACTACCTTAGCTTCAAGCGGAATTGGCTTAATTGAAAACCTATTACCACATTTTTGGTACAAACTTCCCATCATTTAATATATCGACAGTATTACCACTTTCGGCTATAACAAAAAGGCCTTTTCTATAGGCATATCTATCAGCCTTTTCATCAATGACTATACCTGCTACTGCTCCAACGACATGTTTATCGTTATATTCCGGAAATGCCACCTTGAAATCCTTTAATCTTTCAATGTGTTCCTTTACATCATTTACCTTTAGCGTACTCTTTACTTCTACTAATATTGCATATTTGCCATTTATAGCCAAAATATCTATCTCCATAACTCGTCCCTTTGCTCTTACTCTTGTTAAGATTTTATCAATCTTAATACCTCTTTCTTTAAACAGTCTTTCCATAGCAGGTACTATCAAACCCTCAACAAACCTACTCCATTTACTAGATAACCCATCAACTGCTTTTGTTGTTTTTTCTACTTCTTTAGATAATTTATCTACTGTCTTGCTAAGTTCTTTGATTCCATTATCAGTTTCTTTGAACCTATCAGCAAGCTCTTTAATTTCATTATCAGTTTCCTTGAACCTATTAGCAAGTTCTTTAATTTCGTTATCAGTTTTTTTGAAATCTTCCCGAACTTCCATAAAAAGCTTCCATACCTCTTGAAACCCTAACTCTATCTCTTTAGCTGTCATACACTTATTTCCTCTTTGTTTGTTTTTAAGACACAAGCCTCTTTTTTATCATAACAAAATTACGTATATTTATGGGAATTGGCTTAATTGAAAACCTATTACCACATTTTTGGTACAAACTTCCCATCATTTAATATATCGACAGTATTACCACTTTCGGCTATAACAAAAAGGCCTTTTCTATAGGCATATCTATCAGCCTTTTCATCAATGACTATACCTGCTACTGCTCCAACGACATGTTTATCGTTATATTCCGGAAATGCCACCTTGAAATCCTTTAATCTTTCAATGTGTTCCTTTACATCATTTACCTTTAGCGTACTCTTTACTTCTACTAATATTGCATATTTGCCATTTATAGCCAAAATATCTATCTCCATAACTCGTCCCTTTGCTCTTACTCTTGTTAAGATTTTATCAATCTTAATACCTCTTTCTTTAAACAGTCTTTCCATAGCAGGTACTATCAAGCCCTCAACAAACTTACTCCACTTACTAGATAACCCATCAACTGCTTTTGTTGTTTTTTCTACTTCTTTAGATAATTTGTCTACTGTCTTGCTAAGTTCTTTAATTTCGTTATCAGTTTTTTTGAAATCTTCCCGAACTTCCATAAAAAGCTTCCATACCTCTTGAAACCCTAACTCTATCTCTTTAGCTGTCATACACTTATTTCCTCTTTGTTTGTTTTTAAGACACAAGCCTCTTTTTTATCATAACAAAATTACGTATATTTATGGGAATTGGCTTAATTGAAAACCTATTACCACATTTTTGGTACAAACTTCCCATCATTTAATATATCGACAGTATTACCACTTTCGGCTATAACAAAAAGGCCTTTTCTATAGGCATATCTA
>JAGYWI010000004.1:0-152508 GCA_018606805.1 Candidatus Magnetomicrobium cryptolimnococcus | reverse complement strand
TGCCATTTATAGCCAAAATATCTATCTCCATAACTCGTCCCTTTGCTCTTACTCTTGTTAAGATTTTATCAATCTTAATACCTCTTTCTTTAAACAGTCTTTCCATAGCAGGTACTATCAAGCCCTCAACAAACCTACTCCACTTACTAGATAACCCATCAACTGCTTTTGTTGTTTTTTCTACTTCTTTAGATAATTTGTCTACTGTTTTGCCAAGCTCTTTGATTTCGTTATCAGTTTCCTTGAACCTATCAGCAAGTTCTTTAATTTCATTATCAGTTTTTTTGAAATCTTCCCGAACTTCCATAAAAAGCCTCCATACCTCTTGAAACCCTAACTCCATTTCTTTAGCTGTCATACACTTACCATCCCTTTTGTTTTTTTTAAGACCAATACCATATTATTATTTATTATAACAAAGTTTTTGTCTACCACTATTATATTCCTGCATGTGTGCCTTGTTTAGTTTGGTAGCATCGGAAGTTACTGTAAGCTCAATTTTTCTCTTTTTTTCTACTAATTTTTGTGATATAATTACACCATCTATTATTTAAATCAAGGAGGTTATCCTAATGCTGCTATTAAAAAAAGTGCCTTTAACCTTATTATTGCCATTGTTATTATATACAAGTGTATTTGCCTTTCAAAGGGAGATTACACCAGAAAGTAAATCAACGCTCAACCAAATTGGCGTTGCACTCCATGAAATATCAGAACTTGCAGGGCCTGCCATTGTTAACATATCTACGTCAAAGGTTATCAATTTAAAAGATAATCCGATGGGACAGTTCTTTGATGACTCAATGCTAAAGCAGTTTTTTGGTGGTAGGCTTCCTTTTAACAAAAAATACGAATCCAAATCTTTGGGCTCCGGCGTTATTGTGCGGGATGATGGATACATACTTACTAATAGTCATGTAGTTAAGGGGGCGGATGAGATAAAGGTAACGCTTGTTAACGAGAAAGAGTACATCGGCAAGGTTATCGGTACAGACCAAAAAACGGACCTTGCTGTTATAAAAATAGAGGCCAGAAATCTGCCTACTGTAAAATTAGGGAACTCGGATAGCCTAAAGGTGGGCGATTTGGTTGTTGCCATAGGTAACCCTTATGGCCTTAGCCACACAGTAACGATGGGAATAGTTAGTGCTACAGGCAGGAGTAATGTTGGTATTGCCGATTACGAGGACTTTATACAAATAGATGCTGCCATAAATCCGGGTAATTCCGGAGGCGCCCTTGTTAATACAAGTGGTGAGGTGGTTGGTATAAATACCGCCATATTTTCAACAAGCGGGGGCTATCAGGGAATAGGTTTTGCAATACCAAGTGCTATGGCAAAAAACGTGATGGATAGCCTTTTAAGCGACGGCAAGGTGGTTAGGGGCTGGCTTGGGGTTAACATACAGCCATTGACGGAATCACTTAGAAAAAATTTCAATATTGATGATAATATACATGGTGTGTTGATAGCTGACGTTGTTGAAGTTGGACCGGCCGATAAGGCGGGTTTTAAACGTGGGGATGTTATTATTAGCTATGATGGTAAGGAGGCTCTTGATACAAGACAGATACGTAATATTGTAGCTCGGACAAAGCCAGGTCAGACAATTGAAGTGATTGTGCTAAGGAATAATACTAAGACTACATTTAATGTAAAAATAGGTGAGCTGCCTGATGAAGAGAAATTTGGCGATGAGGGCACGACAATTACTAATGCAGATTTGTATAATAACAACCTTAAAGGGGTTTCTGTCCATGAGCTAACCGGAGCTTTAAAAGAGGAATTTCGCCTGCCTGAAAAGGTTTCTGGTGTTGCCGTAACCGATGTAGACCCGGAAAGTCTTGCGGCATCTGTTATCAAAAGGGGAGACATCATTCAGGAAATTAATAGAAAAGAAATTAAAAATTTAAATGACTATAAAAAAATAGTGTCCTCTTTAAAAGAAAAAGATGATGTCCTACTACTTGTTTATAGGGGAGGCTCATATATCTATTTAACAATTTCAAGCTCAAAAAACAATTAGTTTTTACTGTTTTATGTTATAATAAGAGGACGGTATTTTTAGATGAATAATACTTTTTTAAATGCGTGCAAAGGTAATGGATGTGAGCACACACCTATTTGGATAATGAGGCAAGCAGGGCGTTATCTGCCTCAATACCAAAAAGTAAGGGGAACTGTTGATTTTCTAACGCTTTGTAAAACCCCTCATTTGGCTGCTGAGGTTACTATACAGCCAGTGGATATACTTGGTGTTGATGCAGCAATACTCTTTTCTGATATATTGATTATAGCCGAGGCCATGGGGCTTGGACTTTCCTTTCATGAAGAAAAGGGGCCTGTCTTTTCTAAAACAGTTAGAACCTTGGAAGCAGCAAGGGCACTTAGCATAATTGACCCGTTAGAAGATGTGCCTTTTGTTTTGGAAACAATAAAAATACTAAAAAAAGAGCTGTCAAATAAGGTGCCGCTTATCGGATTTGCCGGAGCACCTTTTACTGTGGCTACGTATATCATAGAAGGTGGAACTTCTAAAAACTTTATAAATACGAAGACCATTATGTACAGCGACAGTGGCGTTTTTAATACAATTATGCAAAAACTTACCGATTCAACTATTAAGTACCTAAGTGCGCAAATAGACGCTGGCGCTGATGCCGTACAGCTCTTTGACTCATGGGCGGGTGTACTGTCGCCAAATGATTTTGCAACCTATGCCTTGCCGTATGTAGTAACTGTTTTAGAGGAAATCAAGAAAAAGGGTGTGCCGGTTATATATTTTTTAAATAACTGTGCCGGGTTGCTTGAAAAGATGTCTGAAATTAAGGCAGATGTCTTTGGTATAGATTGGCGAGTGGATATGGCACGGGTTGTTAGTATATTTAATGGCAAGGCCGTTCTTCAAGGAAACCTTGACCCATGTTTGCTATTTTCTGACACTGTAAAGATTAAAAAAGAGGCCTACGATATACTTAAAAAAGCAGCTCTTACAAAAGGTCATATCTTTAATCTAGGACATGGCGTCTTACCACAAACGCCAGTTGATAACGTTAAGGCTTTAGTTGATATAGTGCACCAATACGGATAACCAATGATAAAGACACCGGTTAATATGCCGGATAATATATCAGGTACTAAGATAGAAAAACGTGGCGTGCTTCTTCTGAACATGGGAGGCCCGGACTCACTTGCAGCAGTAAAGCCATTTCTATACAATCTATTTTCCGATAGAATAATCATAAAATTAGGCCCATCAATACTGCAAAAACCTCTTGCCTACTTAATAGCCAAGTTAAAAACCAAAGACTCACGTCTAATGTATGAAAAAATAGGTGGCAGCTCCCCCATTAAACATATAACCATGGAGCAGGCACGTATGCTTGAAGACCTATTAAATGGTAACAGCAATGGGCAGTTTGACTATAAAGTATACGTCGGGATGCGCTACTGGCACCCTTTCATCAAAGATACTATTAAGATGATGTATAATAGTGGCATAAGGCAAATGGCTGCTATCAGTCTCTACCCACACTACAGCCTAGCTACCTCTGGCTCATCTTTTATAGAGTTGGAACGCTCGTTGAGAGAGTATAAGATACTTTGCAAATCTGTAAGAAGCTGGCCTATTAATAAGCTATATGTAGAGCTACTTGTAGAGCTTATAAACGAGGGGCTTGCCGACTTTGGTAATAATGTGTGCTCAGATATACTTTTTAGTGCCCACAGCCTGCCGGAATATTTTATCAAAAATGGCGACCCATACGTAAGTGAGTTAAACCTAACAGTCCATTCAGTAAAGGAAAAACTACCAGAATCTTTAAATATCCACGTTGCTTACCAAAGTAAAGGCAGTAGCCATGTTAAATGGCTATCACCATCTACAAAAGATAAGATAGCTGAACTTGCTCAAAATCAGAAATGTAAACACCTGCTTGTCGTACCAATAAGTTTTGTTTCCGATCATGTGGAGACTTTATACGAAATAGATATTTTATATAAGGAACAGGCACAAACCCTTGGTATTGAATTAAAACGGACTAAATCCCTAAATATGCACACTACTTTTATAGATGTCCTAAAAGGGCTTGTTCAGGATACATATCAGGTTATTAACTCTTGTTTTAAGTAAAATAATTATACATTAAACTTAAAATATTTATAATATACTATAGGGAGTATTTAGTTTATGGAAATTGCAATAATAGGAGGTGGCATCTCTGGGCTTAGTCTTGCATACTATTTAAAAACAATAAGTCCATCCCTGTATGTTACAGTGTATGAAAGCTCAAATAGGCCGGGAGGGAAAATATGGACTACCTCTAAAAACGGTTTCTTAATTGAAACAAGCGTAAATGGTTTTTTAGACAATAGACCAGAAACGTTGCGTTTAGCTTCCCTTTTGGGGCTTACACCGCTTAAAAGTAATGACGCATCTAAACTCCGCTACGTACTTAGTGGCGGCAAACTCCATCAACTGCCAGATTCACCCGTTAAGTTTTTCAGATCACCGCTTTTAAGCGTACGGGGGCGGCTACGCCTTGCCTTAGAAATATTTATATCCGGTAAACACAACAACGATGAGGAAACGCTTGAGGAGTTTGCCGTAAGAAGGCTTGGACGCGAGGCTTTTGAAAAATTGATAGACCCTATGGCTAATGGTATCTTTGCAGGGGACCCTTCACTTTTAGAACTAAAAAGCGCCTTTCCTCGTATTTATAATCTTGAAAAAAAACATGCCAGTCTCATTAGAGGTATGTTTAAAATGAAGTTGCAGGCACGGAAAACCAAACAAACAGTAAGTGCCGGTCCTGGCGGTACGCTTACTTCGTTTAAAAATGGCATGCAAGACCTAATAAATGCCCTACAGGGCAAGCTCTCGGCTTTTATCAAAACTAACCATAAGTTAAACACTATAAATGCCGAAAACGGTAGCTATGTACTTAATTTTGAAAATGGCAAAACTGTTAAAGCCAAAACTGTCGTTATTGCAACCCCTGCCCACGAAGCGGCTACTATCTTTAGTGAGCTAGATAGCGAAATAGCATACCTATTGACCTTGATTCCTTATCCACCTGTTGACGTTGCTTGTATGGGATTTAAAGAAGACGCCCTAAAGAAACCATTTAGAGGTTTCGGGTTTTTAGTACCGGGTAAAGAAAAACGTAAGACCCTTGGTACACTTAATGACTCAAATGTGTTTACTGGAAGGGCTCCAGATAACCATATACTGCTAAGGACAATGGTCGGCGGCCAACGCTTTATTGATTCAAGAGAGCTATCGGATGATGCCATTAGAAAAATTGTCATTGAGGAATTAGACCAGCTCTTTGGTCTTAATGATGGACCAGTGCTTTTTGAATTATTTAGGCATAGAAAGGCTATCCCGCAGTACAATAGAGGGCATTCGTCTTTACTTGCAAGATTACAAGCAAATATTGCAAAATATCCCTCTTTATATCTTCACGGAAACTCATATCGGGGGATTTCTGTTAATGATTGCATTGAACGTTCACAGGAGCTTTCAGAGAGGCTCTTTGCAAATAGTAAATAGTTTTGTTATAATATTGGTTGAGAGCCAATGACCTTACAAAATAAGGAGGATAAAAATGTTAGAGGAAGAAATCATACAAAGATTAAGCAAGGAAAATGAAGAGTTTAAACGATTAGTCGAAGAACATAGAGAGCTTGATACAATAATAGAAGAGTTAAGCAAAAAAAAGTACCTCACACCAAATGAAGAAATCAAAAAGACACAAATGAAAAAAGAAAAGCTTATAAAAAAAGATAAGATAATCCATCTTGCACGTGTATATCAAAATTCGTCTAATTAAATTAATTTATAGATAAAACATAGATTCTTCTGCTACACTTAGAAATATAAACTAAGCGTAGCGAGGAATCTTTTAATATTTAACCTTTCTTTTTTATTTTTATCAAACTTCCATAGGAAATACCCTTGCAAGCCATATAAGCCATCCTTCCGTATAGTGCTCTTTGCTTAGCGAGGCAATAACATCATTAGCCTTTATATTAAACTCCCGTAGCTCAGCACTCATGGGTGAACCCAACTCTATAGTTCTACCAGTACTAAGATAAAGTCTAGCAAAAACGTCCCCTGCCTTGAAGGCATCGGCACTACCCACATAATCAACATAAACCATCTCACCACTTGCTATATAATCCCGCAAATCACAACCAATCTCCCACACTCCTTGTTCAAGCGGCCTTGCCCAAACCCCTTCCTTATAATATATGTGCGGATTTTCCCTAAGCGGTACTATGTAGTCTTTAAACTCATTAATATACGCTTGACGTAAGACCCAACCTTTTTGCTCAAAGATTTTCTTAGCAATATTTACTATAAAATCCGGTGTAAACGGTTTTTCCACATACTCAAAGGCACCAAGACGTATTGATTCCCGCGCATCTTCTAACGTAGGATACCCTGTTATCATAACCACATCCGTTGCTGGCTGCATTACACGTGCTTCCTTTAGTACCTCCATGCCACCCATACCCGGTAGCCTTATGTCCGATACCAGTAAATGAAATTCATCCTTAGCAAGATGTTTTAAGGCATCCTCACCCTTTGCAACCCCATTGACACTAAAGCCTTCAGCACTTAAAATCCTCTTTAAAGTCATCGTTATCATTGAATCATCATCTAAAATAAGTATGTTGCCCTTTTCCATAAAAACCTCCTATATTACTGACTCTACAATACTTAAAAGCTCATGTGGCATAAACGGTTTCTCCAAAAAAAAATTCGGGTTTAGCTGCCTTACCTTTTCTAAAACCTCATCCACACAATAGCCCGTCATCGCTACTATATATACTGCAGGCCAATTCTTCTTTACCTTTCCTATCACCTCAATACCACCAATACCTGGCATCATTATATCAATAAATAGTATGTCCACAACGTTTTCTAACAAAAACTTAAGGGCATCTGCACCGGATATACAGGTATCTACATGATAGCCACCCATCTCAAGCACCCTCTTGCAACTTAAACACACTATCGCCTCATCATCTACAAATAATATTTTCTTCTTTACCATCGTATAATCCCTTTACCCTAACACACAAAAAACAATGATATTATAGCCAAAAAAAGAAAAAAAAGAAAAAGGAAAAAATAGGTTAAATTTAAACATTGTATTTAAATATACTATACCAAATATAAATTAATAAAATTACCTTGACAATGGCATACAAATTACTTTACTTTTAAAGTAAACAAATCACAAAGCGCTATCTACACAGTAAATATTATTGAAAGGGGTTTTGGAGTGGGTAAATCTAAACAATTTATTTTGTATTATCGTGCAGCAAAGGCTTTTTTGTTTTTTGTTAGACGGGCATTTATAGGACGTTATAGTTCCATTGTTAAAAAAAATGTTCCTGTGGACAACATTAATGTAGACAACATTAATGTAGATGAAATAAAAGCTAAGATGTTTGATTTTTGGCGAAAAGAGCTTCACTTTAGTGAGAGCACTTGTGAGTATCGGGCAAATAATATATTTAATTATTCGCATTATCTATCAATAATGAAAGAGATTAAACAAAGGTTTGGAGATTTAAGGGGCTTACGCGTGCTTGACGCTGGGTGTGGATGGGGTACGCTTTCAGTGTTACTTCAAAAGGAAGGGGTGCAATTAACCTCTATAGATTACGTGCCTGCACATTTAGAAGTTACAAGGCAACGGCTTGAAGGTCAGGGAGATGGATTTTGTGCTGATTTACGTAATCTACAAAACATTATAAAGGACAACTCATATGATATAGTTGTATCTCATGCTGTTATTGAGCATATAGGGAATTTCAGAGATGATAGGCGTAGTGGGGATGCAAAAGAAACCTTAAACGATAAGCTAACATTTGTAAAAGAATTATACAGAGTTTTAAAACCAGGTGGTAGGGCTTTTATTAGTACTGGAAATTATGATTACTTTGTAGATGGAGAGGTGCGGATATGCTGTTTCCAATGGCTACCTGATAAGTACCAAAAGGAAATACTAAAGGATATCGGGTTGGATGCCTCTGATTATGGATTACTAAAATGGACAGAGTTTGAAAAGCTCTTCCTTGATGCAGGATTTCAAATATCAGACATAGTTAAACTTGACGTTGATGTTGTTAAAAATCTTTTACATCTTTTAGCACCTGTTATTAGTGTATTTATACCAAACTTTACGCCTAAATTAGTGGATGTTTTGTTACATATGCTGGAATATGAGCCAATTGCCATGCCAGCTTGGAATGTCTTTTTAACAAAGCCGAATATTTAAAAGGGGTTTGAAAGTGGGCAAGTCTAAACAATTTATTTTGTATTATCGTGCAGTTAAGGCTTTTTTATTTTTTGTTAGTCGTTTATTTATAAGGCTTAATGATTCGTATATTAAAAAACCTATACCAGTTGATAATGTTAACATGGATACGGTAAAGACCAAGATGTTTAATTTTTGGCAAAAAGAGCTTCATGCAAGTGAGAAAACTTGTGAGGATTGGATAAACTATGCGCTTAACTATCAACATTATCAATCAGTACTGAAAGACATCAAGCAAAAGCTTGGAAACTTAAAGGGCTTACGCGTGCTTGACGCTGGATGTGGGTGGGGTACGCTTTCAGTGTTACTTCAAAAAGAAGGAGTAAGCCTAACCTTTATTGATCACTTTGATGTGCATGTGGAGGTAACAAAAGAGCGGCTTGGCGACGGGGAAGGATTTTGCTGTGATTTACGTAATATGCAAGGCGTTTTAAAAGACGATTCGTATGATCTTATTATAGCGCATGCTGTTATTGAACATATAGGGAGTTTTGGCAATAACGGTTATAGAGGGGATGCCAGCAGTAGTTTAAACGATAAGCTCATGTTTGTAAAAGAACTGCATAGGGTTTTAAAACCGGGTGGACAGGTTTTCATGAGTACGGGAAATTATAACTATCCTATTGATGGAGAGGTAAATGTGTGTTGTTTTCACTGGTTACCTGATAAATATCAAAGGGAAATTTTAAAAGACATTGCTTTAAATGCTGATAACTATGGATTATTAAAGTGGGCACAGTTGGAAAAACTCGTCCTTGAGGCAGGTCTGCAAATATCGGAAATAGCTAAAATAGACGTTAAATTTTTTAAAAATGTGGTACTTTTGTTAGCGCCTATTATTAGTGTATTTATACCAAATATTACACCGAAATTAGTAGATGTTGTACTACATATGTTGGAAAATGACCCTAATGCTATGCCAGCGTGGAATGTCTTTTTAACAAAACCAAAAGGTTAGGTGGGATTTATGAAAATATTATTGTGTAACTCCCCGTGGTATAAACCCGGTTACTACGGTGTACGGGCTGGTTCACGGTGGCCTCATTTCGAAAAGTCGGTCTCAAATTATATGCCATTTCCGTTTTTCCTTGCATATGCAGCAGCTTCACTTGAAAAAGCTGGCTTTGATGTATCCGTTATAGATGGGATAGCGGAAAGGCTTTCAATGGATGAGTTTTATGCAAGGCTTTTAAACTATAAACCACAGTTGGTAGTATATGAGGTTTCCACACCATCAATAGAGCACGATTTAGCTGTTGCAAAGGAAACCAAAGAAAAGTGCGGACAAGACGTTTTGATAGTACTTTGCGGTGCTCATTCTTCTATGTACAATACGGAATTTATTAAAAATCATCCCTTTGTAGATATAGTTATACAAGGTGAATATGAGCTTGCACTAGTGGAAATAGTTGAAAAATTGTCCAAACAGGAATCCTTTAACGACGTAGCAGGTACCATAGTGCGTATACACAAAACAGACGATGTTAAGATGAATGAAGGACGTCCACTTTGCAAAGACTTAAATGCCTTTCCATGGCCAGCAAGACACCTCTTCCCTATGGATAAGTACTGCGACTTACCGGGCGGTATTCCAGCCCCAAGCCTTCAGGTATGGGCAAGCCGAGGTTGCCCGTATCATTGCATATTTTGTTCTTGGCCGCAAATTATGTACGGCAGCAGTCAATATAGAACACGCGATGTGGATGATACGGTTAATGAGATTGCATGGTGTGTAGAAAAATATGGCTTTAAATCCTACTACTTTGATGACGATACGTTTAATATAGGCAAAGAGCGTATGCTCAAACTATGTCAAAAAATCAAAGAAAAAAATCTAAACCTGCCATGGGCTATTATGGCACGGGCTGATAACATGGATGAGGAGATTTTATCTGCCATGGCTGATGCAGGCCTTTATAGTCTTAAGTATGGTGTTGAATCCGGCGTACAGGATATTGTCAACTCTTCCGGCAAGTCGTTAAACTTAGATAAGGTTAAATCCGTTGTAAAATATACAAAAGGACTTGGCATAAAGGTTCACCTAACATTTACCTTTGGCTTACCCGGTGAAACTTGGGACTCTGTCAAAAAAACTATAGATTTTGCCACCAAAGCAGACCCCGATACCTTACAATTTAGCATTGTTACACCATTTCCAGGCAGTAAGTACTATAACGCATTAGAAGAAAAGGGATACATTCTAAGTAAAAACTGGCAGGAATACGACGGTTATAAAACAGCCGTTATACGCACCGATACCTTATCTAATAAGGACCTTGAGGCAGCCCTAAAGCTTGCAAACAGAAGGTGGCTTATACATGTATTTTTCAAAAATATTAAGGCAAAACCTCTTGAGACAATTAAATATGTAGTGTTAAACCCTGTGAGAATTTATCGTAACTTTTTCAACAAATAAAACTATGAATAAGACAATAAAGGTGCTAATACCGACAGTGTATCCATCCCACGTGGCGGCAATACGCTCACGGCTGTACCCACTGTTTCTTGTTTTAGCAAAAGAGGGTTTTGAGTGCACATTTCTTGTATTGAAAGATAAGGACATTCAATACACCAAATACAATAAAACTCACAAGGGGATAAAATATGAGACATACGATAGCTATATAGGTCTTATTAAAAAGCTTGTGCTACTTAACCGCAGCAAATATGACATCGTATATTCTTGTAAACAGTACTCCTTGTCAGCCCTTTTGCCTTATATAGTGTCCCGTTTGAAAGGTCTACCCTACGTTTTAGATGTTGATGATAGCCTATTTATAGCCAGAAAAAAATTCCGATTCTTTTTGTATACGCAAGAGTGGCTTGCACAACGGTTAATGATGTTTTTAAGCCCTCAAGTAACAGTAGCCTCTAAGCAATTGATAACAATGTGGGGCAAGATAGTTCACTATATACCTAATAGTACAGACCTTGAGGTGTTTTATAAAAATCCAGCCCTTCCAAATATAATAAAAGAACGCTTTCAAATAGAGGACACCGTTATTGTATGGGTTGCAATTTTTCTATATAATCTCATAGATAGGGACTACCCAATTGATATATTTAAAGAATTACAGGGCAAAGGGGCAAAAATTACGCTTTTAGTCGTTGGCGATGGTGAGGAACTTTCATATATTAAAAACAAGGTAAAGAGACTTGGCCTTACCAACGTAGTATTTACAGGACAAGTTAGCTTTGAAGAGTTACTGCAAATCTACACCTATGCAGATGCAGGCCTTCTACCACTTAGAGATAAATTATATGATTCCTGCAAAGGACCTATTAAACTTTATGAATACATGGCAATGGAACTGCCCGTTATTGCAACCCCAGTAGGTGAGGCAAAACACACCATAACAAAAGCCAACTGTGGTGTATTCATTCCCCTTTATGCCCCTACAAAAGCTGCATCTATCATTATAGACCTATTTAGCATACCAAATAGAGCTTGTGAGATAGGAAAAATGGGCAGAAAATATATAGAAACCAAAAACTCTTTTACCAAAAACGCCCTTATGCTAAAAAACGCACTCTTGTATGCCTTAAAAAAATAAAAAGATAATTAAAAGAAAAGGGGTAGGACTCTGTTCCAATGCTATTAAGTTAAGGAAAGACAAGAGCGGGGGAAAACCCTTTTTTGACAAAAGGGTGCGGCAGCACACCTCCCTGGCTCGAAATGACCCCGTGACCCCTTACGTGCTCATCTGTTGGTTATGCTTAATTGCTTGTTTATTTTTAATAATAATGAGCACATAGGTTGCCCCTACACGCATGAATTTGTAGGGGCGAACCTAGGGGGCAAGTCTTGGTGCTTATTTATCAAGTTCACCACAAAGGCTAACTAGCTTTTCAAATCTTTCTTTTTGTATACCTGTAGCCAGTTTCTTAGCATCATCATCTTTTCCTGCTAAAAGCGCTGGTACTAGTTCCTCATCACGAGTCTTTGTAAAAGCATTCCATGTATCGGTTAGTTCTTTAAACTGTGCATCTTTACCAGCTGGGGCTTTCATACCGGCAAGGGCTGTATTTACTGCCTCTGTCGTTGTTTTTAACATTTTTTGTTGCTCTTCACCACGTTTTGCTTTGTCATTTACCATAGTTACAAGGGCTTCTCTCGTTTCAGTTATCTTCTTTTGAAGGTCTGCAAACTCCCCTGCAAATGCAGAATATGCCATTAGCATTACAGTCATCATCACAAATAACGATATAAATTTCTTCATAATACTTTTCCCTCCTAAAATTTTATCACTTTGTTTTAGACATATAATAAAGAGTAATCTACTCACTGCATTAAATCTTACATATGTTTATACCTCCTTCATTAATAGAGCTTTTTTAACAATACAACAATACTTAGGATATTGTTAGGATTATAACGCTCGATTTTTAATAAATAAATGATTAAGATCATTGTTATCCAATAAAGTTTTTGTTTAGGCAAGGTTTTTGTCTTAGAAAGGAAATTTAAGTTAGAGTATTGCATCTTTCCTTATTTTTAAAATTTATTCAATTTTGTAACATAGGGCACTAAAATAATTTATAGGTAAAGAGTATAATGTGTTTACGATGTTAATATGTTTATGTTATGCTGGTTAAACTCACTAAAAAAACCATCAAAGGAGATTTATACATGCTTATTATAGGCGAAAAGTTAAGTATTATAGCCAAAAGAGTGAGAGAAGCAATGGCAAAGCGTGATAAGGGGCCGATACAAGAAATTGCTAAAAAGCAGTACGAGCACGGTGCTCGGATGATAGATGCAAACATAGGACCGGCCGAGGGACAGGAAGACCTTATGGAGTGGATGGTTACCACTATACAAGAAGTTGTGCAAGCGCCGGTGTGTCTTGATACGACAAATTATGACGCATTAGAGATGGGGCTTAAGGTGCACAACAATGAGTGGGGTAGGGCACTCATTAATTCAACGTCAAATGACCCGGAGCGCTGGCCCATAATGGACTTGGCTGCTAAGTATGGCTGTGATATTATAGCTTTGACGGTTGGTAAAGGGGGGTTACCGGCAGATGCTGAGGAGCGGTCGGCTATTGCTGCCGAGCTTATGGCAAGGGCTGGCGAGGTTGGCATTCCTATGGAAAACATTTATCTTGACCCTCTCGTGCTACAGGTAGCTACTACTCAGGATCAAGCTTTAAAGGTTATACAAACTATACGCATGTTCCAAGACCTAAATGATCCACCGATGAAGACTGTTGTTGGTTTAAGTAATATTTCAAATGGTTGTCCAAAGCAAATGAGACCAATATTAAATGCTCACTACCTTTCGCTCTTATCATATGAGGGGTTAAGCGCTGCTATAGCAGATGCGGAAGAAATCGTTACTACGGTTAAAACTATAGATATATTTTTAGGTAAAACTCTGTATGCACATTCATATCTGGAAATGTAAATAAATAGAATATGGAGGGGTAAATGTCTTTCACACCACCAAAAGAAGTGTATAATGGCAAAGTGTACACGGTAACAATATCAAAGGGGGCTAAGGCGGTAACCTTTGGCGGGGAAAATGTCCTGCCCTTTCACTCTTTTGAAGGGGAGTTTGTAAATAAGCCTGTTATTGCTTATGAGATACAAGATATAGCACCAAGTGAGTGGCCTGAACAGCTTAGGCAAGTGTATGCAGCTGTTGGAGATGACACTGTTAAGTGGGCTAAATATGTTCAAGATGAGTTAAAGGCGGAGGCTATTGCCTTGAGGCTTCAGGGTACGCATCCAGACAGTGGTAATCGCTCAGCCGATGATGCTGCCAAAACTGTAAAGGCTGTCCTTGATAACATAGATGTGCCGTTGATTATTCTTGGAAGTAACAATGTGGAAAAGGACGCCGAGGTGCTTGTTAAGGTTTCCGAGGTTGCAAAGGATAACCCGTGTATAATTGGTAAGGCCCAAGAGGACAATTATAAGACAATAGCGGCAGCCGCTATGGCAAACAAACACAAACTTATAGCCATGTCCGAGCTTGATATTAATCTTTCCAAGCAGCTAAACATAATGCTAACACAGATGGGATTTGATAAGGAAAAAATAATAATAGACCCTATGTGTTCAGCGCTTGGCTACGGTATAGAGTATACGTATACGGTTATGGAGCGGATAAGACTTGCGGCACTTATGCAAAATGATACTACAATGCAGCAGCCTATAGTGGGTGATGTCGGTATGTACGTTTGGAAGATTAAGGAAGTACAGGCGAGTGAGGATATTTTGCCGCACTGGGGTGCTTTGACCCCAAGGGGTATAGCTTGGGAGGCTCAGACGGCATGTGCTTTGACTATGGCAGGGGCAGGGCTGCTTATTATGAGGCACCCGGAGGCTGTTAAAGCTGTGAATGCCTTTTTAGATGAGATGATGTAATATTTTTCTTTAAATATTTAAGTTATAAAGGGTAGATTGGAGGATATAAAATGGCTTTAACGGGTGTTCAGATATTTAAGCTTTTACCAAAGACTAATTGTAAGAAATGTGGATTTCCCACGTGTTTGGCTTTTTCTATGCAGCTAGCACAAAGAAAAGTGTCCGTAGAAAAGTGTCCGGATATATCTGAGGATGCTAAGAAGCAGTTGGGTGAAGCCTCAGCGCCACCGATACGGCCGATAAAGCTTGGAAGTGGCGACAGTGCTGTAAGTATGGGTGAAGAGACCGTTTTATTTAGGCATGATAAGAAGTTTGTAAATCCCTGTGTGTTGAGTGTGGCTATTAAAGATACAGAGGATGAGGCGGCTATTGCAAAAAAAATAGATGATGTCTTACATTCTGAGATAGATAGGGTTGGGCAGCATTTAAAGGTAGATGCCATTACCATAATGAATGAATCCAATGATGCTGGACGGTTTGAGGGGCTTGCAAAAGTGGTAGCTGCAAAGGCACCAGCGGTGCCTGTTATTGTGTGCTCTGAAAATGTAGATTCAGCAAAGGCGGCTATTGCGCATTTTAAAGGTAAGGGGTCCCTCCTTTATGGTGCTACTGCTTCTAATATGGAGGCTATGGCTGCTTTAGCAAAAGATGCTGGGGCTTCCTTGGGCATTAAGGCTAATGGGCTTGATGAGCTTTCAGATTTAACTGAGAAGGCTAAGGGGTTTGGCGTTGAGGATTTAGTTATGGACTCAGGCGCTAGAAAGGGTAAAGAGATAATTGAGCACAACACCTATATAAGAAGGGCTGCCATTAAGAAGGGTAATAAGAGTGTTGGGTATCCGGTGATTAATTTTGTAATGCGTGATAACGAGTACCTTGAGACAATGTTGGCAGGGCTTGGTATTAGTAAGTATTCTTCAATAGTAGTGCTATCAAGTGTTGATAAATGGAAGAACCTTGTTATGTTTACCTTTAGGCAAAACATATACACTGACCCGCAGGTGCCTATGCAGGTACAGCAAAATGTCTATGAAATAGGCACTCCTACGCAGGATTCCCCATTGATAGTAACGACGAACTTCTCACTTACCTATTTTATAGTAGCCGGTGAGATAGAAAACAGCAAGGTGCCGACGTGGCTTGCTATTATGGATTGTGAGGGGCTTTCGGTGCTTACGGCATGGGCGGCTGGTAAGTTTACGGCTGGTAAGATTGCTAATTTTATTAAAGAAAGTGGTGTTGAGAGTAAGATTGGTAAGAAGGAACTGATTATTCCCGGCTATGTTGCTATATTGAGTGGGGCTTTAGAGGAAAAACTTGAAGGGTGGAAGATAATCGTTGGACCTCGAGAGGCTAATCAGATTCCAGCATATTTAAAATCGTTATAATATATAAAAATTTTTTATAAATTAACGCAACTATACTATTTGACTTTTTAATGACAATAATGTGATATTTAATAATACAGGACAAATTTAGTCCAAATTGCAAAGGTTTATGACTTTAAGGAGGTAGTAATGTCCAAGATAATTGCGTCAGCAGCCATAAGAGGGGCAAAAGAGGTTTTTACAAATGCTGACCAACTCTTCCAGAAGGTCGTAGCTGAAAAGGGTGAAGACTATCCGGTGGAGTTTCCAGATACCATATATTTTCTCCCGATGATATACGCTATGACGAAGTTTGAAGTGAAGACGTTAAAGGACGTAAGGGAAGCCTTGGAGATGACAAGGAAGATGCTGCACCCGGAGCCGGATGCTAATCAGTGGAGACCCTACTTGGGTGAAGCGCTAGACTCTGGTATGGCTACGCTGTGGGCAGAAGAAATATGGCTGGCCTTACGCTATATTGAAGGGCTTGAGCCAGAAAAGGACCCGGTAACTGGTTTGGTTTATAATGGTTTTATAACTGATACGATTCAAAGAAACCTTGGTATTCAACTGGTAGATGGTAGAATGCCGGGCTTTGCTGCTATTATAGGGGCAGCCCCGGATGATGATACGGCCGTTAAAATAGTGCGTGAGCTTCAGGAGAAAAATATTTTAGTATTTTTATCCGGTATGTCAAACGGTGAGACTATCACGCGGCAGCTTCAAAGAAAAGGTGTTGAACTTGGCTGGGATACGTATATAGTGCCACTTGGCACTAAAACGGAGCACACACTTTACGCCCTTGACTGGTCTATAAGGGCATCGCTCATTTATGGCGGTATGAAGGCTGGTGAGTATGCCGGCTGTCTTAGGTACACAAAAGACAGGGTGTTTGCCTTTGCCCTTCCACTTGGTCCGCTTGACGATATTAAGTGGGCTACTGGAGCTGGTGCTATTAATATGGGTTTCCCGGCCATTTGTGATACGGATGTACCTGTAATACACCCAACCGGGGTTACTACGTATGAAGAGGTTGATAAAGAGTTTGACCACAATAAATTAGTTGGTAAGGCTATAGAAGTGAGGGGGCTTAAGGTTGTTTCTGAAAAGCCGGCAATACCGATAGCATACGGACCGGCATTTGAAGGTGAGAGGATACGCAGGGAGGATACCTTTATAGAGTTTGGTGGACCGGCCACGCCTGCTTTTGAGTTTTTACACATTAGAGAGCTTGATGAAGTGGAAGATGGTAAGATTACGGTTGTCGGTGATGGTTGGCAGGAAAAGTATGAAAAAGGTGGTGCTATGCCCCTTGGGATACTTGTAGAGGTGGCAGGCAGGGAGATGCTTCCAGATTATGAGCCGATAATGGAGAGGAAGCTGCACCATAATATAAATGAAGGGCAGGGCATTTGGCATATGGGCCAAAGGGACGTTAACTGGATACGAATCAGTAAGGCAGCCAAGACCGAAGGGTTTAGTCTTACTGATATAGCTAAAATACACAACACCATGACCCATAAGCGCTTTAAGACCATTGTTGATAAGGTGCAAATAACGCTCTTTGTAGATGAGGCGGATGTGCTTAAACATCGGGATATGGCGCGCCACGTATGGAAAGAAAGGGATGAGCGTTTAGGCTCCATGACTGATGAAAACGTGGATACATTTTATTCCTGTCTATTGTGTCAGTCCTTTGCACCAACACACACGTGCGTTATAACGCCAGAGCGCCTTGGGCTTTGTGGCGCTTATAACTGGCTTGACTGTAAGGCAGCCTTTGGCATTGACCCGTCTGGTGGTAATCAGCCTATAAGAAAGGGCGATACACTTGATACCCTTTATGGCAGGTGGAGCGGCGTTGATGCCTATATAAAGGCCTCAACTGGTGGAGTCCTTGAGACAATGAATGCTTACACTATAATGGAAAATCCAATGACCTCTTGTGGCTGTTTTGAATGTATTATAGCGGTGGTGCCGGAGGTTAATGGCGTTATGATAGTGCAGAGGGGACATCAGGGGATGACTCCTATTGGTATGAAGTTTTCAACCCTTGCCGGGACGGTTGGTGGAGGCGTGCAAACGCCCGGATTTATGGGTATAGGGGTTAACTTTATAACAAGTAGAAAATTTCTCTACGGTGATGGTGGTATTAAAAGAATTGTTTGGATGACCAAGTCCCTTAAAGAGAGAGTAAAAGAGGCTTTTATTCATAGGGCGGCTGAGGAAGGTGTACCTGATTTATTTGATAAAATAGCAGATGAGAGTATTTGTGAAGATGCGGAAAAACTAACTGAGTATTTAACCGCGAATGGGCATCCGGCTTTAGAGATGGCCTCTATGTTTTAGTTTTTGTAATGGACTTAATAATCATGGATATTACATAATAATCCTTTTTTTCACACAATAGGAGTAAAGCATGGATCAATTAAAAAATGTAAAAAGTGCCGATAAAGTAGCAGAGGAGATAATCGAGTGGGCGCACAACCACGGCGTATCTAATGCCTTTGATAGGGCAGAAAAACTAAAGCCCTGTCCTATTGGGCATACAGGGGCTTGTTGTAAGATTTGTTTTATGGGACCGTGCCGATTGGTAGGTGCTGATGCTGAGGAAAAGGCTGCTGGCGTTTGTGGAGCAACCTTGCCAGTGATAGCTGCTAGAAATTTCTTAAGGATGGTTGCAGCAGGCACTGCCGCTCATAGTGATCACGCAAGGGATATGGCCTTTACCTTACTTGAGGCGTGCACTGGTGATGCCCCTGATATGAAGATACAAGATGTTACTAAGTTGCGTAAGGTGGCTGGTTACCTTGGGATTTCAATAGATGGGAAGGATATGGCAACCCTTGGTAAGGAAGTGGCTGAAAAGATAATTGCTAATTTTGGCCAGCAAAAAGGGGAGGTATCGTACGTATCTCGTGCACCCAAAAAGCGACAGGAACTTTGGCGTAAATGGGGGCTTGTGCCTAGAGGGATTGATAGAGAGGTAACGGAGGCTATGCACCGTACACATATGGGGGTTGACCAAGACCCGGAAAACCTCATGATGGCTGCCCTTAAGTGTTCCCTAGCCGATGGCTGGGGCGGCAGTATGTTTAGTACTGATATAACCGATATGCTCTTTGGTACGCCCACACCTAAGCGCTCAATAGCAAGTCTTGGCGTTATGAAGGCGGATGAGGTTAATATAGTGCTGCATGGCCACGAACCAACGCTTGCTGAGATGATTGTGGATGTTAGCACAGAGCCGGAGATTATCGCTTATGCTAAGTCAAAGGGGGCAACGGGTGTTAACCTTGTTGGTATGTGCTGTACGGCTAATGAAGTCTTGATGCGTCATGGGATTCCAACGGCTGGTGGCTTTTTAAATCAAGAGTTGGCTGTTATGACTGGCTTAGCCGAGGCGGTTGTTGTTGATGTACAGTGCATAATGCCTGCTATTGGTCAAGCGGCTAAAAAATTCCATACAAAGATAATAACGACTTCCCATAAGGGAAAGATGATAGATGCTGTACATATACAGTATGATGAGCACAGGGCTAAGGAGATTGCAAGGCAGATAATTAGGGTAGCAGCTGATAACTATCCAAATAGAACGGCTGAAGGTAGCAGGGTTACTGAAACTGCCCCAGTTATTGCCGGTTTTTCACACGAATACGTTGAGTACATGCAAGGTGGGAGCTATCGTGGCTCGTTTAGACCCCTAAATGATGCCATCATGGCAGGCAGAATAAGAGGGGTCGCCGGCATTGTTGGTTGTAATAATCCACGGACGACACAGGATAGTTTCCATGACTTTTTAGCGATGGAATTTATTAAAAACGATGTGCTTGTTGTGTCAACCGGCTGTGGGGCTGCTGCTTGTGCCAAGGCAGGCTTTATGCTTCCGGAGGTGGCGCTTGAAAAGGCAGGTCCGGGACTTCGTGAGGTCTGTGAGGCTATCGGTATACCGCCGATACTGCATTTAGGCTCTTGCGTTGATTGCTCAAGGATTTTAACTATAACCACTGCTATGGTTGAAGCTGGCGGTCTTGGTGATGATATAAGCATGCTGCCTGGCATTGGAATAGCGCCGGAGTGGATGAGTGAAAAGGCGCTTGCCATTGGCTGCTATTTTGTAGCTTCTGGTATGCACGTAGTGTTTGGTTCGGAAAGCCCGATGGCTGCAAGCTCCGTTGTGCAGGATATTAAGCACAATGTGTGGGTAGAGCGGCTTGGTGGACGCCTTGATTTTATATCCGAGCCACAAGAGATATTACGGTTTGCCCTTGAAAAGATAGATGCTAAGAGAGATGCCCTTAAGCTTAAAAAATACGAACCCGGTAAGTTTGGAGCTGAGAGGGTGCTTATGTCTATGGAGGATAGACGTAAACTTGATAAGGAAATGGCTGCTAATAAGGGTTGATGACCAACTGGGGCTTGATAATCAGAAAAACAGTAGGTGATGTTGGAGGTCTTAATGGAACTTTCTGATGTTTTGATAGATGAGTTGATGGGTGAAATAAGTGGCATTTTAAGTGCTTATGAAAAGAAAAAGGGCGTTGTTATAACGACTCTGCATAAGATACAGGAAGAGGAAGGGTATCTGCCGGAGGCGGCATTGGCAGGTTTAGCTAAGACTGTGGGGCTTTCATTGGCTGAAATATACAGTGTTGCTAGTTTTTATAAACAGTTTCACTTCAAACCGCGTGGTAAGAAGATTGTCCGAGTGTGTACGGGGACGGCATGTCATGTGAGAGGGGCTTCTAAAGTGGTTGATGCACTGGAGGGCAATTTCCACATAAAAGCGGGAGAAACGACAGAGGACCGGAAGATGACGTTAGAGACGGTCGGGTGTGTCGGCTGTTGTGGTTTGGCTCCGGTTGTTACGGTCAATGATGAGGTAACCGGGGCGATTGGACCTAAGAAGATTAAAGCGCTTATCAAGGAGATAGATGCTGTTGAAGGGGTGGCAACTGATGGGTCCAATGGTAAAGGAGATGGGGGACATGGGAAAGCTTAAGAGTATTAATGATTTTAAGAATTTGCAGCTTTTGCTAAAAGAGGAAACGTTTAAAGAAGATGTGTCCCGTGTACGTGTGTGTTGTGGTACTGCCTGTGTAGCAACTGGTGCTAAGAAACTTATTAATGAAATAGAAAAGGAAGCTAAGGCTAGTGGTGAGGATGTTGAGGTAGTGCATACCGGTTGTCAAGGCTTTTGTCAGCAAGGGCCGGTTATGTTGGTTGAGCCATACGGGTATTATTATCAAAAGGTGCAGCCTGGGGATGCTAAAGAGCTTATACATACGACAGTATCGGCTGGTTTTCCTATGAGGCGATTGCTTTTTAGAAGCTCTGTAATGGAAGAGCCTTGTGAAGTTATGGAGCAAGTGCCTTATTATAAGAAACAATTAAGAATAGCCCTGCACAATAATGGTCTTATAGACCCGCTTAGTATTAATCAATATATAGCAGTGGGTGGTTACACTGCTTTAGTGAAGGCGTTAGAGACGATGACCCCTGATGATGTCCTAAACGAAGTGGATAAGGCAAATCTAAGGGGTAGGGGAGGGGCTGGTTTTCCGGCTGGTAAGAAATGGCATCACACGAAAAATGACCCATCACCTATAAAGCTTGTCATTGCTAACGGGGATGAGGGAGACCCAGGGGCTTTTATGGATAGGTCTATTATGGAGGGAGACCCCCATGGGCTTATCGAAGGGATGCTCCTTTGTGCATATGCGCTATCTGCCCAGTACGGATTTGTCTATGTTCGTCATGAGTACCCGCTTGCCGTTAAAAACCTGCGTTATGCTATAGGTCAGGCTGTTGATATGGGGTTACTTGGTAATAATATACTTGGTAAAGACTTTTCTTTCCATTTAGCGGTGCGTGAAGGTGCTGGGGCTTTTGTCTGTGGTGAGTCAACGGCACTGGTTGCATCTTTGGAGGGTGAGAGGGGTTTTCCACGTCCAAGGCCACCAAGGCTTTCTGAAAAAGGTGGCGGGGCTTGGGGCTATCCAAGTAATTTAAATAACATTGAAACATTTGCCTGTGTGCCTCATATAATAGAAAAAGGGGCTGATTGGTTTAAAAGCATAGGAACGCCGACTTCGCCGGGTACTAAGGTCTTTGCTCTAACAGGCAAGGTCAAAAACACAGGGCTTGTGGAAGTGCCTATGGGTATAACGCTGCGGGAAATCGTTTATGACATTGGCGGTGGCATACTTGATGGGAAGAAGTTTAAGGCCATACAAACCGGTGGTCCTTCGGGTGGTTGTCTGCCTGAAGAATACTTGGATTTGTCTGTTGATTTTGACTCACTTACAAAAGTCGGCTCTATGATGGGTTCTGGCGGTATGGTTGTTATGGATGAGGATACCTGTGTGGTGGATGTTGCTAAGTTTTTCTTATCGTTTACTAAGGAGGAATCCTGTGGTAAATGCCCGCCATGCCGTATCGGAACTACTCAAATGCTGGACATTTTGGAAGAGATAACCGCCGGTAAGGGTGAACATGGGGATTTGGAAAAGTTGGAAGATTTGTGCCGTAAGGTGCAAAAGGCATCCCTGTGTGGTCTTGGGCAAAGTGCGCCTAATCCTGTGCTTTCCACTATAAAATATTTCAGGCAGGAGTACGAGGAGCACATTTATGATAAGTTCTGTCGGGCTAAGGTTTGCAGTGGGCTTGGCAGTTATACGATAGATAATGAACAGTGCTTTTTATGTGGATTGTGTAAACAGGCCTGTGCCTTTAAGGCAGTTAAGGAGACGAGGCGGTCTTTCTTTATAGACCAAGACCTGTGTACTGGTTGCAGGGCTTGTTATCTGGCATGTCCAATAGGCGCCGTGCAGATTAGCAAGGGCAAGGACAGGATGGCCAGAGCTGCGGCTTCTTCTAAGTAAGAGATGGAGGATAGTGTAATGGCAGATGTGGATGTTAAAGAAAAGGATATGAAAACCATCGCTGGTGAAACAGAGGGCTTTAAGTGTGTTATACAAAAGGCCATACACTTTTTAAATGAATTCATAGCCGGGCCTATGTGCGCACGGTGTATGCCCTGTCCTATGGCTAGTTATGAGTTGAGAACTTTGTTTGAAAAGATGGTTAAGGGCTTTGCTACTGATAGGGACATAGAGTCTATTAAGAAGATAGCTCCTTTAATGTTTGCAACATCAATGTGCAAAAAGGGTAAGGATACGGCTAAATTTATTATGGACACTATAGCAAATGCCATGGATGTTTATAATGCCCATGTAGCGGGGCTATGTCCTGACAGGCAGTGTACGGCGCTTTACGTATACCGGGTGATAGAGGATAAGTGTGTTATGTGCGATGAGTGTCGCCAGGTATGTAAAAGTTATGCCGTGCTTGGGGAAAAGAAGGTTGCCTATATGTCGGGGTTTGGTGCCTATGAGATAGTTAATAAAAGGTGTACGCGCTGTGGTGATTGTCTGAAGGTGTGTCTTTATAATGCTATTGAAGTAGCCGATGTGAATGCCCCTGCGGCTTGTAGTCGGTCTTTATAATTTAGATATGTATACTTTATGGAAATTTATAGTTGTTGAAGGAGGCATATAGATGTCAGAACTTGTAAACATTAAAATAAACGGAAAAGACTATGAAGTCCCTGCTGGCATTAACCTGATAGATGCTGCCGAGTCCGTTGGGGTGCATATACCTAATCTGTGCTATTTAAAGGGCATGAAGGGGATTGGGGCATGCCGGATGTGTTTTGTTGAAGTGGACGGTAAGACTATGACGGCGTGTATCATGCGTACCAAGAAGGGCATGGTCATTGATACTGAATCAGAACGGGTTAAAGACCTCAGAAGGTTTGTTGTTGATATGTTAATCTCGATGCACCCGCTGGATTGTATGACCTGTACGAAGGCTGGACGCTGTAGTTTACAAAAATACGCCTATGATTGTGGAATTAAAGAGACAACATACAATAAAAAATCATTTAATTTTCCGGTTGATGAGGCTAATCCGTTTATAAAAAGGGACCCGGACTATTGTGTGTTGTGTGGCCGTTGTGTGCGGGTTTGTAAGGAGCAGGGAACGGCAGTGCTTGATTTTGCAGGAAGGGGGGTTGGCTCTAAGGTGTCAACTGCTGGTGATAAGCCCTTGCAAGATGGTGGATGTACGTTTTGCGGCTCTTGTGTGGATGCCTGTCCGGTGAACGCACTTGTTGAGGCTGATAGGTGGCGTAGGGGGCGTGAGTGGGAGTTTACGCAAACAAACAGTGTATGTATGTCTTGTGGCTGTGCATGTGAGGTTGGGGTTAGCACGTTTAAAGGGGATATAGTCAAGGTTAGAGCTGGTGCTGAGAAAGGTAAAGCGGAGGCGTACATATGCGCACTTGGCAGATATGGGCATGATAGTCTACGCAGTGATCTGCGGGTGCTTGAACCGCTTAAAAAGGTTAACGGTAAGCTTGAGCCAACAACTTGGGATGATGCCCTTAATATCCTTGCAAGTAGGATTCGTGAAACCAATTCAGGGGTCATAACCACTGCTGGTATTACTAATGAGGATGCTCTTACCTTAAAAGCGCTTGTACAAAAGGCAAATATAGCTAATCTGGCAACAACGGTTGGTATCTATGGTGATGAGGCTTCTTTGATAGGTGGGCAGGTAGATATTGATAGTGCCGACTTGATAGTGCTTGTAGGGCTTTATCCGGACCAGTGGATGCGGTTTTTACCAGCACTTGATGCTATTATTCGGAAGAAGGTTGACAGGAAGGCTAAGCTGGTTGTTATAAATAATAAGGCATCTAAGCTTTCAAGTATTGCCGATATTGCAATAGAAGGGGACGAGGCAGAGGTGCTGAAGGCTATTGCTAAGGCTATGGCGGATGGCGGCGTTGGACCACACGAGGGGATGGACTTAAGTGGTGCAAATGTTACGGAAAATGATGAAAAGGTTGATAAGTTATTTAAAGAAGCAGCTAATCCTATGATAATAACAGCACCAAAGTTTTATGAAGCTGCTCAAAACATTGCATTTATAAAGGGTAGTGTTGTTGCAATGCCGATGGAGGCAAACGCTAAAGGTGTTCTTTTGATGGGTCTAAAAGATAGCGGGAAATCTTATAAAGAAATGACCGCAGCTGGAGCAGTGTCTACTATCTATGCTATTGGAGGGCTGCCGCTAAATGTTCGTCCTAATGTAGAGTTTCTTGCCGTACAAAGTGCGTACATGACTGCTATTGCAGCGGAGGCGGATTTGGTTTTACCTGTCTGTGCACCGCTTGAGTGTGGAGGCAGCATTGTTGATTATCTTGGACGCTTAAGAGAGAAAACCGCCGCAGTTGAACAGCCCGGAGAGGCTAAAACTAATATGGAAGTCTTCATAGCCCTTGCTAAGGCTTTGGGGGTTGATATAGAGACACCATCAAGACAGGATGTTGAAAAATTAGCAGCCGTTACCTTTAATCCAACAATCAAGCCATTTAATGGGCGTGAGGGGATTGAAGTGCCGGGGTTTGATATGTTTATTAGTATGAATAGCTGTATAGTGAACGGCTCTCGCTTGGCGTGGTTAGTTGAAAATATGAAAAACATACAGGTAGCATAGATAAAGAATGTATTTACAGACTCCATTAAAAGAAGAAGATGTACGCTCACTGCACGTTGGTGATACGGTGCTTATTTCAGGGTATATATTCACTGGCAGGGATAAGATACATAAGTTGATATTTGAATCGGGTGGTGGTTTAGATATACCATTTACGCTTGATGGTGGGATAATATACCATTGTGGACCTGTCATTCGTGTGATTGACGGTGGTAGTGAGAAGGCTTCTTTTGAGCTTTTAGCATGTGGGCCTACTACCAGTATGAGGCTTGATATGTATGAGTGGTGTTTGATTAGGGACTACCATGTGCGGGCTATTATTGGGAAAGGTGGTATGGGTGAAAGGACAAAAGAGGCGTTGAAAGACTATGGCTGTGTTTATTTGCATACAATTAGCGGGGCTGCCGTTTATCTAGCAAATAAGGTGGTTGCGGTTGAGGATGTTTGGAAATATGAGGAGTTTGGTGCAGCTGATGCAATGTGGAAGATGCAAGTGATGGAGTTTCCTGCTATTGTTACGATGGATAGTTTTGGTAGAAGCCTTCATGATGATATTAAGTTAAAATCTATTGAAAAGGCTAAAGAAATACTTATCTTAAAAAAAAGATAAAAAAATAGAAGAGCGGGGGAAAACCCTTTTCGAGAAAAAGGTGTGCGGCAGCACACCTCCCTGTTCTTCCCCCCCACCACTTACGGGAGTGCGCCTACGCACCTTACGGGAGTGCGCCTACGCACCTTACGGGAGTGCGCCTACGCACCTTCGCTGCGCTCGCAATGACAGACATGTATAAATATTATATGACCACTACCCATTCAGGACTACCAAGATTTTAAGTCAAATAGGTCTTGAAAACAGCGAATGTTAGTATGAGAATGATTATGCTCAGGTATTTATATTTATGTTATACGGCCGGTTTTAGACAAAAAAGAGGTTTATATAAAAGGTGATACCTTTTATCTTGATTTTATATTAATAGGTGAAGCAGCATATCGAATAATGGCATGTTGGGCAATACTGACTAAAGTTAAGCGTATTAAACCATAAAAAACATTTCGACAAGACCTATCAATATGATAGCTGTCAGTAACGGAGTTAAGGCGTTTGTTAGCGCTGCGCAGATTCATAAGGGGTTTTGAATTGTTTGCTGTTGCGCGGTATAGGTGGAAGAGTCTGAGGTCATTGTCTGCGTGAATAAGAGGACCAAGTGTGCTATCAAGACAGTAGTCTTGGTGTTGTGGACATTCATCTATATGAGCAACGTAAGTAGACTTACCGTTTCGATGGGTATTGCGTTTAACCGGACAACAGAATACGTGAAGTTGTCGTTGTGTGTTGTATTGGTGGTGTCGCATTTTAGCGCCAGCTGAGCATAGAGGAGTACCATCGGAATCAAGTAAAGTGTTAGGATTATCTGGAAGTTGACTAAAGGTGTTGTGTTTGTTGTTTGCAGAAAGAGGGATAATAGGAATAATATCTTTTTCGTGTAGATAGCGATAATGTGCAGAGGGGGAGAAAAACTCTCCCCCTTCTATCCTTTTTATTTAACATATATTTAATACAACAGACAAGCACGCTCGATAACATCAGTAAAATTTTCGCAAAGAAATACAATTGATTCAACATCAAGGAAACGATCAGCAGTTCTATCAAAAAGGAGTTTAACGCTTGCTTGAAATTCGTCATTAGCTGGCCAATAGAGAATTAAAATAGGGATTTTGGGCAGTAAGTAAAAAATCCACGTATGTTGTGATGCTTGAAAATCTATCTGTTTTGCACCAAGCTTTTCAATAGCGCCTGCGGCTGCTTTAGCATTTTTAGAAAACATCTCTGAAAGCGGTGCTTCACATTCTTTTATAATTGCCTCTACCTTTACACCTCCACCTTTAAGCTCTGCAAAAGATACCCACTCATTAGTAAGCACACCGCTACCACCCGTTTTTATGTATAACAATAGCAGTATTTTCTCCCATGGAGAGACCTTGCCATCAGCGCTAATCTGTCTATCCTCAGAAATAATATAGTCCCTGCCTATACATCTTATCTCTATTGCTCTATTTTTTTTAATAATAGCCCCTAAATCTTCAGCCATTTTACAAATATCAATATTTTTAATGTCTTCTATTAGCTGCTTTATAATGTTTTCTCTCCAATCAACAATCTTTACCAGTTTGCCAAGAGCTTCAGCCTTTTCACTGCTAATGTATGGACAGGCTTGTACACGGTCATCACCCTTATTTACAGCAACAGCAAATGCCATACATGTGCTATGGCCGCACTGCCCACAATTTGTTTTTGGCAATTCCTTATACATTTGGATTGGATTCATTTTAATTAACTTCCTCAAGAAGGGGCATTGTTGCATACTAAAAGACAATGCCCCTATTATGGTTTTATTGTTTTATGTTAGCGCTTGCATTGTCATTGGCGGCGCTATTATTATTTATTTCAGAATCTACAGGCTGGCTGCTGGTAGAATTTACACTGCCTGCATCTTCATCAATGGATTCATTAGTGGATTCATTAGGCTGGGTGGGGGTTACATCGTTAACAGCCGAGGTAGTTGAAGCATTAATAGCACCAAAGCTGCCTTTTACATCAAAGCCCTTTGAATCAATAGGGGATTTTTTCATAGGAGCACCACCACCTGTAGATAATCCAGAAGGGCTTACAACTGACGTTGAGGTTCCGCCGCTTATGGCAAGAAAAAGCGATGTAAACATAAAAAGTATAGCCATAACGGTTGTCATTTTACTTAAAAACGTAGCAGCCCCACGCGTACCAAACACTGTCTGACTTGACCCACCAAAGGCAGCACCCATCTGTGCCCCCTTTGAGCTTTGAATTAAAACTACAAAAATCAACACCACACACGCAGTTAGGTGTATTACTGTTATAGCTGTATGCATTATTTACACTCTTTATTTATTAAACTTTACGATTTTTTCAAAACTATCAGCCTTTAAGCTAGCGCCGCCAACCAAACCACCATCTACATCCGGTTTTGACATAATCTCTTTGATATTTTCAGGCTTAATACTCCCACCGTACAAAATCCGTATCTCATCTGCCTTATTAGCATAAAGGTTCCTCAACATATCACGCACATAAGCATGGGCTTCCTGTGCTTGTTCTGGTGTTGCTGTTATGCCAGTACCGATTGCCCAAATAGGCTCATAGGCAATAACCAGATTATCACTATCAATATCCTTTAGGCCACCTTCTATCTCTCTTTTAATAATGTCAAAGGTTTTTCCTGTGTTTCTTTCTTCTAAAGACTCACCGATGCAAAATATCACGCTAAGACCGGCAGCTTTTGCAGCCTTAGCCTTCTTATTCAAAATCTCATCGGTTTCACCAAAGTATTGTCTTCTTTCAGAATGCCCTATGATGACGTGTGTGCAACCAATATCAAGAATCATCTTAGTTGACACCTCACCGGTGTATGCCCCTTCTGCTTCATAATAAACATTCTGAGCACTTAATTTAATGTTAGTTCCCTTTAACAATTGTGAAGCTGTGTAGAGTGAAGTAAAAGGTGGAGCTACTACTATATCCACATCACCTACTGAAGAAACTGCTGGAATAAATGCTTTAAGAAAAGCCTCAGTCTCCCCCATAGTTTTATACATTTTCCAATTAGCTGCAATACATGGTTTACGCATATCCGATTCTCCTTCCTAAAGATAATGTTAGAATTTTGATAAAAAGCATTATATATTAACCTAAAAACTGATTATCTGTCAATAACAAGGAACATATGAATTGAGTTTTCTTTCAGATTAAGAGGTTCTAAATGATTACGTATCAGAAAAAAATACTTGACAAAATATATATAAAATGTAACAATAGAGAAATTAAAGTATTTTTAATGCGCAAGTGTTTTGCAAAGACAAGTTTTAAGTATAACTATTAAGTAATTGGTAGCCCAATTAAGTACAAAGAGGTATTAAAAGTGAGCCAGTGGATATTGAATATAGGTGCAGAGGTATTAAGTAATAAATCTGTACGCTTTCGTGTATGGGCGCCAAAAGTGCAAGAGATGGCTCTTCTTACTATAAAAGAAGGTAACACTAATATACTTACAATGAAACACGATGAGTTTGGGTATTATGAGGTAATTACTGATAGTGTACAGGCAGGGGGCTGTTACAAATATTTGTTAAATGGCAAAGACCACTACCCCGACCCTGCGTCCCGACACCAACCATACGGTGTCCATGGAGTTTCACAAATAATTTCGCCAAAAGATTTTTTATGGGAAGATGGCAGTTGGCATAATATACCCTTTACAGATTACATAATCTATGAACTGCACATTGGGACTTTCACAAAAGAAGGAACCTTCGATGCCTTGATACCATATATAGGCTACCTAAGAGAACTCGGTATAACAGCAATTGAAATAATGCCTGTAGGGCAGTTTCCCGGTGAAAGGAATTGGGGCTACGACGGTGTTTATATATATGCCCCACAAAATACTTATGGCGGACCTAATGGGCTTAAAAGATTAATTAACGCATGCCATAAAAATAATATAGCTGTTATATTGGATGTGGTTTATAACCATTTGGGACCAGAAGGTAATTATCTAAATAACTATGGCTATTATTTCACTGATAAGTATAAAACCCCGTGGGGAAGTGCAATTAACTTTGATGGTCCATATAGCGATGATGTGAAGAGCTTTTTTATTCAAAACGCCTTATACTGGATGGTTGAATACCATGTGGATGCCTTCAGGGTAGATGCAGTGCATGGCATGTATGATTTCAGTGCTAATCACTTTCTTATTAACCTAACAGAAAACATTCGCAGGGTATCAAAGGCATTAAATAAAAACGTTTACATAATAGCAGAAAGCGACCTTAACGATACAAGGGTTATAAATCCAGTAAATAAAGGCGGCTTTGGTTTTGATGCTCAATGGAATGATGACTTCCACCACTGTCTCCATGCATTATTAACTGGCGAAAAAAATGGGTATTACAAGGACTTTGGCGATTTATGGCATATGAAAAAAGCCCTTTCAAGAGGGTTTGTATATTCAGGACAGTATTCAAGATACAGAAAGCGCTCCCACGGGACATCGGCTGAGAATTATCCACCGTACAGATTTTTAGTGTTTGCTCAAAATCACGATCAAGTTGGCAATAGAATGATGGGAGAGCGATTAAGTCAGTTAATGGATATGGAACAAATGAAACTTGCTGCAGCAATGGTAATGCTTTCCCCTTACATTCCTCTTTTATTTATGGGTGAAGAGTATGGAGAGAAAGCACCTTTTCAATACTTTGTAAGTCACAGCGATACTTGGCTCATAGAAGCCGTAAGGAAGGGTCGCAAAGAGGAGTTTGCTGCTTTTAATTGGCATGGAGAGGTCCCAGACCCACAGGCTGAAGATACCTTTTTTAATTCAAAATTAAACTTGTCTGCTTACAACAAGAATAGCCACAAGATATTATTTGAATTTTATAAGAAACTTATCTCATTAAGAAAAGAGCTCCCAGCTCTCTCATTTATAGATAAATCCAATATGGAAACATTCCTCTTCAAATCGAAAAAAGTACTGGCCTATAGGCGATGGTTTGAAGACGAACAACTATGGTGCGTATTTAACTTTAGTGAAAAAGAAAGCGCACTTAGAGCTGAACTACCAAGTGGAACATGGGTTAAAGTAATAGAATCTTCATCACCTCTATGGGGTGGTGAAGGGGAAAAACACGACGATGTTTGGTCTGTAGACAAAGAAGGCATTGATATAAACATATCCCCTTATGGTGTTATGCTTTATAGGGGTACAAATATAAAAACAGAAATATGAGTTTACAATGAAAAATTTACCAAAAGCCAGAATTCCTATTGCAACATATAGGTTGCAATTTACCCCTGATTTTAGATTTAAAGATGCTACAAAAATTATATCGTATCTTCATGAGCTTGGAATTACAGATATATACTCCTCGCCTTATCTAAAAGCAAAAGAAGGCAGCACTCATGGTTATAATGTGGTTGATTATAATGAGCTAAACTCTGAGTTAGGTTCACTTAAAGAATACAATGAAATGATAGACGAAATAGCCAAGTACAATATGGGTCAAATCCTTGATATTGTACCAAACCACATGTGTGTTACAAGCAAAGAGAATCAATGGTGGATGGACGTACTTGAAAATGGTCCAAGTGCCCATTATGCTAAATTTTTTGATATAAATTGGCAACCAGCTAAAAAGGAGCTCGAACAAAAGGTTCTCCTGCCTATATTAGGAGAGCAGTATGGCAAGGTGCTTGAAAATCAGGAACTCAAATTATGCTTTAAAGATGGCACTTTTTTTATTTCATACTATGAGCATGTTCTCCCCATACAACCTAAGACATATCTGTTAATATTAAACCATGAAATAGAAAATTTGAAATCATTACTTGATGAAGATGACCCGATTTTAATAGAATTATTGAGTATTATTACAGCATTACATTATCTTCCTGATTACACAGAAAAAGACCAGGTAAAGATTAAAGAAAGATACAGAGAAAAAGAAATTGTTAAACAACGGCTTGGCAGACTATATGATTCATCGCAACAGATTAAGGCATTTATAGATAAAAACGTAATGATTTTTAATGGGGAAAAGGGTAATATTCATAACTTTGATCTACTGGATAATCTACTAAGACAACAAGTTTATCGTTTATCCTTCTGGTGCGTTGCAATAGAAGAGATAAACTACCGGCGCTTCTTTGATATTAATGAATTGGCAGCAGTACGAGTGGAGGACCCTGATGTATATAATGATACTCATAAGTTAATCTTTAAACTTATAAGAGAAGGTAAGGTAACTGGACTAAGGGTTGATCATCCAGACGGGCTTTATGACCCTTCTGCATATTTATATAATTTACAAAGAGATGCCTTTATACAGCTTTGTTTGTCAGAAGAAACTTCACCGGATAATCAGACGCATGAAACATTAGGAAAAAAGTTTGATAACGAATATGTTAAAAATCCCTCTTACATACCTTTTTATATACTTGGCGAGAAAATACTATCAGGCGAGGAAAAACAACCTCAGGAGTGGCCTATATATAGTTTGACAGGCTACCGTTTCTTAAATACAATTAACAATATCTTTGTAGAAACTAAAAACAGTGATGTCTTTAAGAGCATATACCATGAATTTATAAAAAAAGAACTACGCTTTGATTGTCTTGTGTATAAAAGCAAGAAGCTGATAATAGAAGATAGCTTATCAAGCGAAATAAACATGCTTGCTTATCACTTAAACCGGCTCTCAGAATATGATAGAAATACAAGAGATTTTACACTGCTCAGCTTAACAAAAGCCCTAAAGGATACCATAGCTTGTTTTCCAGTGTATAGGACATACATAAACTCCTTCGAAGTCTTAGAAAGGGATGTCAATTATATAGAATATGCTATAGAGTGTGCTAAAAAGAAAAACCACTCATTAAGCGTATTTGTCTTTGATTTTTTGAAAGATGTGTTAACGCTTAATTTCCCTTACTATTATGACGATGAAATAAAAGAGGAATGGTTCAAGTTTGTTATGAACTTTCAACAGGTAACCAGCCCTGTTATGGCAAAAGGAGTTGAAGATACCGCATTTTATATATATAACCGTTTGATTTCTCTAAACGAAGTTGGAGGCGATCCAGAAATATTTGGCATAACCGTTGAAGAGTTCCATAATGAAAACATTGATAGGGCTATGAACTGGTCATATGCCCTCTTAGCAACTTCCACTCATGACACCAAAAGAGGTGAGGATTTACGCTCTCGTATTAATGTTCTTTCTGAACTACCTGAGCTATGGAGACAAAGTCTCACTAGTTGGAGGAGTCTTAATATGAGGAAAAAATCGCTACTTGGTGAAAGTCTTGTCCCAAATGATAACGAGGAATATTTGCTTTATCAAACCCTCTTAGGGGCATGGCCAAATGAAGAGATGGATAATAAACAGTATGAAGGTTTTAAAAATAGAATTAAAGAATATATGGTAAAAGCTATCAGGGAAGCCAAGATAAATTCCAATTGGATTAATCCAGATTATACCTATGAACATTATGTCGTGGGTTTTATTAACGATATTTTCAGTCCAATACCGGAAAATATATTTCTTAGGGAATTTATTGCTTTAAAAAAACAAATATCATTATTTGGTATGTTTAACTCCATTTCTCAAATGCTTCTGAAAATAACCTCCGTTGGTGTACCAGACTTTTACCAAGGTACAGAGTTTTGGACATATACTTTAGTAGACCCTGACAATAGAAGGGCTATTGATTACGATAAAAGGATACAAACCTTAGCGGAATTAAAAAAATCAGAACAAGAGTTTGACCGAAAGATACTAGCAAAGCAGCTTACAGAAAACATGTGGGATGATAGAATTAAAATGTATCTTATATATAAAGCACTTAATTATCGTAAAACCAACCGTATGGTTTTTGAAGAAGGGGATTATGTACCTGTTTATGCTAGAGGAGATAAGTCTAACTGTATTTGTGCATATGCACGGGTTTTGAAAAATAAGATTGTTCTTGTGGTAGTCCCTCGTTTTTTTACTAAATTGGTTCGACAATCCGATTGTTTGCCTTTTGGAGAAAGTGTTTGGAGAAAAACATTTATAGTACTACCAAATGAAATAAAGGCTATAGGCTATAAAAACATTTTTACAGATGAAATAGTCGTACCACAAAAAAATAAACAGCGAGATATAATTTACGTTTCAAACATATTTATAAATTTTCCAATTGCTATGTTAGAAACCTATTAAAATATACCTGAATAAAAATGGTTTGCAAAAAATAATAGCTATATTTTTTGTTATTTATCATGAAATATGGTGTTATGGAGTGTTGCCAGATTTTAATATCTCCAATAAACCGTTGATTGGTATGTTTACCCATGAAGGTCTGTTATTAATTTCATAGTTAATTTCGTATAAAGCCTTTTCTATAAGAAGCACTGTCAGGAAATCGTTTATGTCCGTTTTATCCGTAGGAATTAAGTTACTTTGAGCAAGTCTGTTAATATATGAACCTAAAAATGTTCTAGATATACAATAGTACCAGCTCTTTGTCCACTGCCTAAGTTGCGGGAGAGCGTAGTCATAGTTTTTACAGTGAGCTATATATTGAGAAAAAATCGCATAATGGAAAGACCTTATTATTCCAGCTACATCTCTTAACGGTGAGCGTTTAGTTCTTTTTTCATTTATAGTCTTCATAGGTTCACCCTCAAAATCTATTATAAAGAAATCCTTTCCACTATAGAGTATTTGTCCTATGTGTAAATCCCCATGAGTTCTTATTTTTTTTGAATCAATTTGTTTTGTCATAAGAATTTTTAAGTGTGTAAACAATGTATTGCTACATGAAAGTAAATCTTTGACATCTTTTTGAAATTCATCCGGTATATTTTTCATTCTTTCTAATTGTCTTAGCACCTGTTTAGCGCTTGTGTATATAGATTGATAGAGCGCCCGTTGATATAAAGAGGTAAATGGCTCAGTTTTAAAATCTGTGTTGCCATTTTCATCTGCTAGATTTAGGTGTAGCTCAGCAATCCTTACGCCAAGTAATGAAGCTAGCTCAATATAGGCATATCCAATTAATTCCTTTGCAATATCAGATAAATCACATTCAAAGTCAATCAAAGAACAGCTATGGCTTGCAAGGTTTTCAGTACTAATCTCTGATGCCCTTACTCTTTCGAAATACCTTTTAATTTCATCAACAGTATATGTCCAGCAGTTGGTATAACCTTGCATAAATTCTTGCAATGTTCCTAGTGTTACAGATTCTTGTTTTTCTTTTGCATATCGTATAGAACCATAAAAAAGAGGAGAGTGTTTATATATTTTTTGTTCACTTAAGTACATCATCATCTCTTCTTCAGGATTTACACCTTGCTCTATGAATCTATAATACTTAAAAAATAACTGCTCTCCGTAAACTATTGAAGAGTTACTCTGATCAACGTGTAATACCCTTGGCTCCAAATCCATACCAAGTCTTAATTGTTTTTTCAGCTCTTTTATAAACTTCCCTTGATACCCTATTAATTTACCGGTTAATCCCTTCGTTTCATATCCTTTAAGCGCAAATGAAAGCATATATAGTTGAAAATTTTTATTATAAACGCCATCATATAAAACGCCATTTAATACCCTATGAACTGTGTTAGGATTTGCTAAATTGCCTTTATCTACCACTATTGATAGATGACATATTATACTGTGAGGAAATTGTTCTTTAATATTGCCTGATAACTCGTCATTGACAAAAGCAATAGGCAACTGTAATATTTCAGGTAATCCCTCCGTATATGTAAGCTCAAAAAAAGCAATGTGAATTGCCTCAGATTTCTTTGCCAATCTGAAGTTTTCAATCAACTTTATATCTTGAATGACCTTACCTTTGCCTTTAAACCATCGGTTTTTGTATAAGAATTTGGGAAGAATTGTGTTTTGAAATCTATCCAAAATATTTTCTTCAAATATTCCTTCCCATGAACCAAACACTCTTATTTCGTTAATATCTGTCTGTTCATCACGTGCAACAGAGGCTTGTGATTTTTTAAGGGAAAATAAGTAATACCCATGAGGACCGGCTGTTATGGTGTAAAGGTTGTCTTTAATAATTGGAAAAACTGTTTTCCCTTCTATTTCTATAGGCAAATAGCCAGCATAGGTAGAAAGGTTAAGCTCGCCAACTTGCGGGAATCTTGAAAGATTCACTATTATTAAGATTATCTCATCGTCTATTTTCCGAATATACGAAAGCAGCTTACGATTTTCCGACTGTATAAACTCTATTGAGCCTCTACCAAATGCCTTAAAACCCTTTCTCATTCTTATAAACTTTCTCATCCACCAAATAAGGGAATCCTGATCATATCGTTGATTTTCCACATTAATATTTTCATAATGATAAACAGGATCAATTATCAAAGGCAAATACAGTTTTTGCGGGTTACAATTTGAAAAACCTGCATTTCTATTTGCATTCCACTGCATCGGTGTCCTTACACTATTCCGATCTCCTAAATAGTAGTTATCACCCATACCAATTTCATCTCCATAGTAGATAATCGGAGTGCCTGGTAGTGTAAACAACATCACGTTCATTAACTCAATAAGTTTTCTGTTATTTCGCATAAGTGGCGCAAGACGTCGTCTTATTCCAAAGTTTATCCTTGCCATTGGGTCCTGAGCATAAACCTTGTACATATAGTCTCTTTCCTCATCAGATACCATTTCAAGAGTTAATTCGTCGTGATTTCTAAGAAACAAAGCCCACTGACAGCTATCGTGTATCGCTGGTGTTTGCTCCAAAATATCCATAATTGGAAACTTATCCTCTAACCACACGGACATAAACATTCTGGGCATCAATGGAAAATGAAAACACATGTGAGAGGCATCACCGTATCCAAAATATTTTATCGCATCCTCTGGCCACTGATTTGCCTCAGATAACAACATCTTACCCTTATGATGAGTTTCTACATGAATCCTTATTTTTTTAAGAAACTCAAAGGTTTCAGGTAGATTTTCACAGTTACTGCCTTCTCTTTCATATAGATATGGAATTGCATCAAGACGCATACCATCCACCCCCATCTTAAACCAATAGTCTAACACCTTTAGGCTTTCTTTCTGCACATGCGGATTGTCATAATTTAGGTCTGGTTGGTGAGAATAAAAACGATGCCAATAGTACAACTTTGCATTATCATCAAACGTCCAATTGGATTTCTCAAAATCTTTAAAAATAACTCTCGCCTCTTTATACTTGTCGTTTGTATTGCTCCAAACATAATAGTTACGCCAACGAGAAGTTTTTTTAGCCTCTTTCGAACGCTTAAACCATACATGCTGGTCAGATGTATGATTTAAGACCATTTCTGTTATAACATTAATCCCTCTTTCATGGGCTTCATTTAAAAAGTATTTAAAATCTTTTAGATTGCCATAATCTTTATGTACGTCATAATAATCAGCAATATCATAGCCATCATCCTTAAGTGGTGATGGATAAAATGGAAGTAGCCATATGGCAGTTATTCCTAATTCATATAAATAATCTAGCTTTTGGATTAGTCCTTTAAAGTCCCCCATCCCATCTTCATTCGAATCAAAAAATGCCTTTACATGAAGCTCATAGATTATCGCATCCTTGTACCATAAAGAATCATCCCAGTGCTGTGTTTTCATTATTGCTAATATCCTGTCTACTTATTCAATTCGTTCATACTTTTTTTATTTTTCTCAGTTAACACTTTGTTATTTAATTTTAATACCTCTTTTTTTGAAAAATTCGCCATATTGTTTATCAATTTTCAATATATGTTCGTTTGTCCAGTCCTTTAGAGTGTTTAAGAGCTGGAGATTGACACCGCCATATCCTTTTTTTAAACCATCTTTGATTTTATTTAGAGTAATAATAAACCGTAAATGTTCTTCTAAGTGCCCTCTAATGCTTGCTTGTGGGTAACCGTAAATATTCATAACTTCCTCCTCGGCACCAAAGTGGGTATATGTATATTCAAATAGGCTACTCAATATATCATAAATAACCTGATTACCAACTCTTTTTTTCATAGCAGCATACAGATTATTTATTATTCTAAATAGTTCCTTGTGTTGGTCATCAAATTTCTGTATACCAACGGAGTACTCATCCTTCCATTCTATAAGCGGTTGTACAGATTTAATTATATTGTCTATCTCATCATGGGACAGTTGTACAGCATTTTCGGCAATCATAAATTGGTTAAATACTGTTTCCAGTTGAGATGTTAAGTCAACGGACAGTTCCTGTGATGCCCCTGCGTTACGCTTAGCGTTTTTAACAAGTTCCTTTGAAACATCGGCTATGATTTCCATATAGTTAGCTATTTCATCTGCCGTTGATGATTGATGCTCGGTTGCTGATGCTATTTTGACGATTTTCTCAGTAACATCCTCACTCATACTCACTATATCTTTAAGCGTGATACCGGCTTGATTAATATAATTTACACCATTTAGCACTTCCTTTGTAGCTTCCTTCATGGACACCACTGCTGAGCTAGAGTTTTGTTGTATGGTTTTAATCATTTTATCTATCTTATTAGTTGCAGTGCTGGTGTTTTCCGAAAGTTTCCGCACCTCATCTGCAACAACGGCAAACCCTCTACCTTGTTCACCGGCTCTTGCTGCCTCTATTGCGGCATTTAGGGCTAATAGATTAGTTTGTTCCGCTATTTCGTTAATTACCTTTACAATATCTCCAATTTCATTTGAATGAGTCCCCAGGGTTTCTATTATATTAGCAGAGTTTTCAGTCCTATCACGGATATTGTCCATTACATTAATTGCTTGATTAACAAGGTCCCTTCCCTTTAAGGCAATACTTGTAGCGTTTTTAGCGGTTTCAGAAGCCTCATGGGCGTTTTTGGCAACCTCCATTGTCTTTTCACTCATTTGGGTCATAGAGCTTAAAACTGAATCTATCTTTTCATGCTGCGTAACAGCAGCCTTAGCTGTTTCTTCGGCTATCATATAAAGCTCAGCCGCCGAGGATGTTACCTGCTCGTTTACTCTTGTAAATTTTAATACCATCGTATTTAGCTTTTCAACAAATCTATTAAATAAGCTTGCCATAGCGCCCATTTCATCTTTTCTGTCCTCATTAATCCTTACTTGCAAATTCCCTTCTTCCTGATTAAAGCCTTCTAGTGCGTTTATGAAATCGCCTAAAGGTTTAGTAACATGCAGCCCAACAATAACAGCTGCCGATAACCCGGCTACACAGGCAAAAATTACTAAAAATAGATATATCTTTTGTGCCCTTTCCGCTTCCTTTACTTGCATGATGAGTATGTCTTCAAATTCTTTACTTATTTGATGGCATATATCGTCAACTTTAGTGTTGATTGACTCGGAGGCACTATCAAACTTTAGCATCAGCTTGTTTCCTACCTCAGGCCCATACTGGATATACCCACTTGCCATTTCTAAGCCTACATTATAGTATGTTTCAAAGGCTGTTTTTATGGCATCCAAAGCAAAGGAGCTGCCCTTTACAAGTGCGCCAATTTCTTGTATCTTCTGCACGCCTTCTTTTTTAAATTGTGCGGCTTTCTCTATGCCATCATTCAAACCGTTAAGACCACGTGTTGCACTTATATCCGTTAACCACTGTTGGACTTGCACGACATCAAACTTCAAATCCTTGCACGTTGCATACAGCGGGAAATGTCTTTTCTTTATGGTATCCATATCTTTTGCATATCTATCTGAATAAACATACCCAAACATCCCTGTTAATACTATGAGCGTAAGGCACACGGTGGAATTTAATATTAATTTATGTTTTATTTTCATACATTCACTGCTCCAAACGTTTTATTAAACATGCGTTTAATTTACTTTCTTATCTAATCTCTGTTACTTTTTCACGTATTATAATATAATAAACCCATTTTGTATTCAAATACTTTAATGCAAGGCAGGGCACATATCATTAGTAAAAACAAAAAAAGATTTTTCACCACAGTTGTTGCTTCAATAGCTATCGTAACGTCGGTTTATGCCTTTGTCGAACCATATTTGATAAAATATGAAAAATTCTCTTTCTTTGATAAGGACATACCGGCGGCTTTTGATGGCAAGAGGATAGTTTTTATTGCAGATATACATCGCAGCCATTTTTTTTCGCAAAATAGATTAAAAAAGCTTATTTCTATGGTAAATGCCAATTCCCCAGACATTATCCTATTAGGTGGGGACTACACAACACATGGTGAGCCACAGTATATAGAATCAGTATTTAGTGAGCTTGCCACGCTTAATGCCCCACTTGGTGTATATGCTGTACTTGGTAACCATGATCACACACAATACCTATATTTAACAAAGGTATCTATAAAAAAAGCTAACATTCAATTATTAGACAATAAAGCCACGTGGGTTTACATAAAACATGAGCGGATTAAAATAGGTGGCGTTGGGGACTTATGGCATGATATTCAAACACTTTCACCAACCACAACAGATGTCAACAGTCATGATTTTGTTATACTTTTATCGCACAATCCAGACTACGCACGCACGCTATCAACAGACCTTGTGGATTTAGTCCTAAGTGGACATAGCCACGGTGGACAGATAACCTTCTTTGGCCTTTGGGCATACGACAGGATTTACAGTAATTATACCGATGGTAAGTTTAGACATGGTTTAATTAATCTGGGGTTTACTCAGGTTTTTGTTACTAAGGGTATTGGTACGGTATTTTTGCCTATGAGGTTTTTTGCACGTCCGGAAATTGTTGTTATAACACTAAGGAAAGAGATTTAATGACATTGGAGCGCTGCCCTCACAATACAGTGTATAAGATTACCCTGTCAATACTCTCTTTCTATTATCTTAGCAACAAAGCTATCTATTTCATCGCGAATAGCCTCATCAACTGCAATAAATTTAACACCTACATCATACTCATCGTTGTCTTTTACGATTCTCGTTACCTCGCCGTACACATAAAGCGGTAGCGGAGGAATAAGCGGTAGTAATATTTTAATTTCTACTATATCGTCCAGTTTATATTCAACCTCTGATATAAACTTTAGCCCCCCTCCCCCTAAATTAATCCTCTTAAACTTAAGCATCTGAAACTTTTCTTTGTCATCGGGGTCATCCATCATTTTTGATAGCGATTCAAACCTTGCAATAAGAATCTTCAACCAGTCATTAACGCTTTTACCATTAAAGCTATGTAATGAGCTAAAATCAATAATGACCGCCTTATCCGAAATTTTGGCACTGATATTGTCCCTCTCGGCGACTGTTAATAACCTCGCCTCAAAGGGTAGATAAGTATCTTCACGCAAATAATTTCTTCTGTTATAAAACATTTCTTTCTTTGCACCAAATTCACTTACGTTTCTATTTTATAGTATTTGATTCTTATATGTAAATGAAAAAACTTTTTTTCTTAATCTAACCATATAACCGTGTTTGTTTTCGTATATAATACCGCAAGCTTTATTTATAGATAGTGTATTAAAGTATTATTTAATGTTATAATGAATCAAAATTTGCTTTTTTAAGGAGGCATGTTAAAAAATATGAGTGTGCTTGATGCTATAGGAAACACGCCAATAGTGTTGCTAAACAACATAAATCCAAATCCGAGGGTTCGGTTGTATGCAAAACTTGAGGGAAGTAATCCTGGGGGTTCGGTAAAAGACAGGATAGCTTTAAACATGGTAAAAGACGCCGAGGAGAAAGGTCTTTTAACTAAAAATAAAATCATATTTGAACCAACAAGTGGAAATACCGGTATTGGGCTTGCAATGGTTGCGGCTGCTAAGGGATATAAGGTAAAACTTGTGATGCCTGAGTGCGTAAGTCTTGAAAGGCGCAGAACACTGGAGGCCTTTGGTGCTGAGTTGATACTTAGTCCGGGTAAAGAGGGCACAGATGGCGCTATTAGAATGGCACATAAAATATACGAAGAAAATAAGGACATATACTTCATGCCAGATCAGTTCAATAACGCTGCAAACTGGCGGGCACATTATGAAACAACAGGCATAGAGGTTTATGAACAAACCAACAGGGAAATTAGTGTCTTTATTGGTGGTATCGGTACAAGTGGAACTGTTATGGGTACAAGCCGAAGGCTTAAAGAATACGATAAGTCCATACAAATAGTAGCAGCCGAACCCCACCTAGGACATAAGATACAGGGGCTTAAAAACATGGCGGAATCTATTGTACCGGGGATATTTGACCCATCCAGAATAGACGAAAAACACAACGTAGACGATGAAGTTGCCTATGATACGGCAAGAGAGCTGGCATACAAAGAAGGACTCTTTGTTGGAATGAGCAGCGGTTGTGCCATGCGTGTTGCCATCAATAAGGCAAAAGAACTTCAAGACGGTGTCATCGTGGTTGTTTTACCAGATAGGGGAGATAGATATTTAAGTACGGCCTTGTTTAAGTCAGTGTGTGCAGCTTGCCCTCCTTAAAAAAAACATGAAAGGACTGATACCTGAACCTTTATAACACAGGCGGTTTGTTAAAGGTATGAAACTATTAGCTAAGCCTGTACCTTTACGGGCTATCATACATTACGCATTAGCAGCCTTAATCTTAAGTGTGTATTCAGGTAAGGTCTGCCCATACATGGCACGTCTTGAGGTGTCGGGACTTATCGTTTCGCTTGTTGTTAGCCATGGTATTGTTTTTATTGTGAGGAATTGGTTTTTGAAAGCATATGTAGAAAGCGCTCCTTATGATAAACAGTTGTTTAGACAGTTTATAATAGAAAAAGCCATGTTTTTAACCGCTGCTTTTTTAGTAGCCATGTACAATATGTTTTTTAATGATATTCCCTTTGAAAGCGGATTTAAACTTATCATAGGTTCACTTACTTTGGGGTTTTTTGCAGCTATAGATATGGTGCTTGAAAGAGAAAGAAATATATCAAAAGAGCTTGCCCAACAGGGACTGGATATAATGTTAAAGGATAAACCATTTACGATGACCAAAAAATTTGCACTTGTGGCTACATGTAGTGTAGTTTTTTCCACAACTGTAATTTTTTTAGTGGTGTCCCTACACCTTAAATTGCTCGTTCATGCCAATACGGCAAACATTGCTTATTTGCAACGAGCCGTGTTATTTGAGGTAGTTTACGTAAGCTCTGTTATACTAATTGAAATAATCAACCTTATAATTTCTTACTCTAAAAATCTAAATCTATTTTTTTATAATCAAAATAACGCCCTAACTTCAGTAGCTAATGGAAACCTACAAAGTAAGGTTACAGTAAGCACAAACGATGAATTTGGTATCATGGCATTATATACAAATAAGATGATTCAAAAACTAAAAGAACGCACCGATGAATTGCAATTAACTCAGGATGTTACTATTCAAACATTAGCCTCTTTGGCTGAAACAAGAGATGGAGAAACCGGCGCACACATTATCCGTACCCAACGATATATACGCTCACTGGCTAATTGCTTGAAAAAAGATGCACGATTTAAGGATATACTAATACCTGCAACAATAGATTTATTGTTTAAATCTGCCCCACTACATGATATAGGAAAGGTAGGCGTAAAGGATAACATACTAAAAAAGCCCGGACGGCTAACTGATGAGGAGTTTGAAGAGATGAAAAAACATACTATTTACGGCCGCGATGCCCTGAAATCAGCAGAGGGGATACTTGGCACCAACTCGTTTTTAAAATTAGCTGGCGAAATAGCATACTCTCATCATGAAAAATGGGATGGAACAGGATACCCAGAAGGACTGAAGGGAAATAACATTCCACTATCTGGAAGACTCATGGCTATAGCAGATGTTTACGATGCCCTTAGAAGCAAGCGCGTGTATAAAGGGGCTTTCTCCCATGAGGAAGCGTCTCGGATTATACAAGAAGGCAAAGGTAAACACTTTGATCCCGATATAGTAGAGGCATTCATTGCCGTTGAAGAGGAGTTTTTGACTATATCTTTGGAATGTGCAGATAAACAAAACATAGAGAAAAATATAGAAGAAAAGGGGGTACTTTGTCCTTCCCCCTCATATGTTATTATATATAAATAGTATTTAAGGAGGAAAGAACAGTATTGTATAAAGTAACTGTTTTATGTACAATACATATCTTATGATAGCAATAATTGATTATGGTATGGGTAATTTAAAAAGTGTGCAGAAGGCTTTTCAGAAGGTTGGGGCTGATGCTGTTGTTACTTCTAAGCCGGTAGACCTTCAAGAGGCATCTGGTATAGTGCTTCCAGGGGTTGGAGCTTTTAGGGATTGCATGGCCAACCTTAGTAGACTTGGATTTGTTGATGCTGTTATAAGGGACGTTGAAAAAGGGAAGCCATACCTTGGAATATGTCTTGGATTGCAAATACTTATGTCTGACTCTGAAGAGTTTGGGTTGACCCATGGGCTTGATATTATAAAAGGTAAAGTCGTACGCTTTCCTCAAAGTAATTTAAAAGTGCCGCACATGGGTTGGAATAAAGTCAAAATAATAAGAAAGCCACCTGTTTTTGATAACATCGATGATGGACAATTTTTTTATTTTGTGCACTCTTATCATGTGGTTTGTGATGACTCAGCAGTTGTTGCAGCTGTTACGGATTATGGGTATGAGTTTACTTCTATGATATGGAAGGATAATATTATGGCTACTCAGTTTCATCCTGAAAAGAGCGATAAGGCAGGGCTTTTAATATTAAAAAATTTTAGTCATTTTGTGAAACATTGCCAGTAAGTTAAGGAATTTTTACTTAGAGTATAGCAAACGTAGAAGTATAACTAAAGAGATAACACGCTAAAAGTTTGGTAGTCCTGAATTGGTAGTGGTCATATAATATTTATACACTGTCATTGCGAGCGCAGCGAAGGTGCGTAGGCGCACTCCCGTAAAGTGCGTAGGCGCACTCCCGTAAAGTGCGTAGGCGCACTCCCGTAAAGTGTGGAGGTACACCTCCCTGCAATCTCTATTTTAAAAGGCGGGATTGAGGGAGGTGCTCCTACGCACCCTTCGTCGCTTGTGTTTCTCGTAATGACAAGGCATGGGGGCTGAACTATTACTATATTTCTATTTTTACTTATTTTCTTCATGTATACATTTAACAAAATCAAGTTTCCTAAAACGCATACATCCATTGCAAGAGATGCAATCTGCTTTTTCCTTTGACTCTTTAAACTTATTTGGCAAATCCGGTTCCCTAATTAAGGGTCTGGACATGGAAATAAAATCGGCCTCATGATTTTTTAAAATAGCCTCAGCAACATTCTTTGAGCGTATTCCTCCAACTAAAATCACTGGAATGTTTAGTAGTTTTTTAAAGTCTTTGGTATAAGCCCTAAAATAAGCCTCATCTTCTTCCTTTAGAATCTGTTCCCTTGCAGGTTTTAGATCAGATTCATACATACCACCGCTCACCTCAACGGCATCAAATGAAATCTCTTCAAGCCTTTTGGCTATTCTAAGGCTTTCATCACCTTCAAGCCCACCATTTATAAAATCAGCAGCATTCATTTTTATAATTACGGGGTAATCGTTCCCAACGGCGTTTCTCACTGCCCTCATCAACTTCTCAACAAAATGAAAGCGTCTATTCTCATCTCCGCCCCAGTAGTCATTCCTTTTATTTGTATATGATGATAAGAACTCACTAACAAGATAGCCGTGTGCTCCATGTATTTGGATGCCGTCAAATCCTGCCTCTTTTGCCCTGTGTGCAGATTCACCAAAAGCCGCAATGATTTCCCATACCTCTTCCTCTGTCATTTGTTTTGGCATCACACGTAAGAGAGATTCAAAAACTGCCGAAGGTGCTATTGGTGGTTTACCGCCCAAAAGCTCTGGATAGCATTGACGGCCGCCATGCACAAGCTGAATAAATATAGTACCGCCTGCATTGTGTACAGCATTTGTCAAGGTTTTTAAGCCTGCAATGTAGGAGTCGTTATGAATTGACAATATCTGTGGTACGGACATACCAGATGGATGGACAAGGGCGTTGCCGGTTATTATTAATCCGATCCCACCACTTGCAAGCGCTTCATATATCTTAATAAGCCCTGATGTTACATAGCCATTTTTATCTGCAAGTTTTTCATAGGTTGCAGACCTTATAAGTCTATTTTTTAAGACAATATTTTTTATGTTTAATGGTTCAAATAACATATTTAACCTCTGTTTTATTAATAATATAAATTTATTATGTTCTATAAAAATGTTTTTAAATTTATAAAATAACTGTCATATTGCTTCCCATTAAAGTGATTATGGTAGACCTGACTTTTTTTGCCATCGTAATAGCTTCTTTGGCTTTGTGTCTTGGGATTTCGTAAAGAGAAGAGTTATCCATTGGATAACGTGATTCTACTGCGTAATTAGATAATATTTCCACGTTATTAAGCATTGATTGAATTGAAGGTGCAAAAGGCTTACAAATGGATACAAGATATTCGATAACATGTGTTTTAGGAAAATCTATTTCGTTATATACAAGAAATCCTTTTAGGTATTTTTCTGCACATTGTTGGGCGTGAAAACAAGCTATATCATAAAGCGGACTCTCTAGTGTAAAAGCCATCTCTGCGGCCCTTAGATCATTGTCTGCCCTTTTGAACCAAGCACGCACTACATCCATTTTAGGTATGCTCATAGAGAATTTTTCCTTTATGTATAGCAGTATATGCAATAGTTCCCACAATATCTTGATAGCATATAAGTTCATGAGGTGTTTTAACAATAATGTCAAAAGGAAAACCAATGTCTCTTAATGCCTTCCTTATTGGTACAGCTCTTTCGTATGGTGGTAACGCTGTATTCATAACGACAAGTAAATCAATGTCACTGTTAAAATCAGGATGTCCATAAGCAAAAGAACCAAACAGTATTATCTTTTCAGGATTAAAGTTTGATATAATCTTAAAGAGCGCTTCTTTAATATAAGCATCAGGTTCTTTGTGTTTCATTTATATAAACATTCCTTTAATCAAATAAACTGTCAATCAAATTATCTATTTCATCTTGTGAAGAAAACTCTCGTCTATCAAAGGCAAGTTCTTTATTTGTATTTCCAAGCCGCAGCATTAGCCGCTGAATAATCATCAGCAGAAATTTAAGTGCTGCTTGGGGGTTATTCTTTATAAATTCGATAAAATCATACCGATTAAATACAATTAACACTACATCTGTTTCTGCTATAACATTGGCTGTTCTTATACCTCCTTCTAAGATACAGGCCTCCCCAAAAACTTCATGTTCACCTATGTTTGTTATATATATCTCCTTGCCTTCTTTGTTGGGGTTATCCTTGGTTATTCTTAATGTACCTGATACAACACAGTAAAAATGCTCTGCCTTTTCACCTTCTTTAAGTACGATTTCACCTGCCTTGTGTATAAGCATTTTTGAAATGTAAGAAAGTGCCAATAGTGTGTTATCAGCAAGATTACTAAAAATATTTATATGTTTTAAAAATGCAGCCGCCTTTTGGTAATATTTAGTTAGTTTTCCAAATCCTTCTAATTCCCTCTCCAAGACATATTGTTTGATTTTCTTTTGCTCTACAAGTATATTACCGATCATCGGGCGATATTTCGATATGTACTCGTTTATAACATTAGCCTCATCTTTCCTCAGATAACCTTTCTTTAGTGCTACGTTTTCAAAGCTTAAGGTTGTATCTACCTGATAAGTAAGGATTTGGTAGATTTGCTTCATATTGAGATAGCGCATTTCAAGGGCTATCTTTTCAAAAGGTATCTCTCTGCTTTTTTGTATCTCAAGTGCTTCAAGCACGTCAACCTCTGTAACCAAGCCTTGCTCTATTAGGTGTTGACCAAAATGTATGCCCCGTGGGTCTTTAATTTCAGCTGATAACACTGCTATAGTATCCCCTTAAAAAAAACAGTAATTACACCCTACTAATGTCCCTGTGCTAAGTAGGCTCATTTGACTTTCTTGCGCATTGCAATTAATATAATATTATATCAATTTTAGTTTTTTTTATAGTATATTTTATAGACATAATAACGTGAAATACCTTACTATGTTTATATATGTGAGAAAGTAAAAAAATAAGTGAACCTTATAGTTGGAGTATGAATTGAAAGACGGTAATGTAACGGTACTAAGTCGCCCCAAGAAGAGAAGACCAATAATAGTTCCTTTTTTGGTGTTGATTGTAGCCCTGATATATGACTTGATGCCATTTGATTTTATACCTGATGTGCCTGTCGTTGGGTGGGTTGATGACCTGTTGATAACGGTGGCTGCTATTATTAACTTTATAGAAAAGACGTTACTCCATAATCAGGATGATGTCAAGTCAGCTGTTTGGAAAATTAAGTGGGTTCTCATAGCGTTTGGGACATTTTCTTTTTTGTTGATGTTTGCGATAATTATTGCGATAATTATGTTAATAACACGCTAGCTGTGGTGTAAGGGTTATGTGAAGACATGAAATGGTTATCAAATCCAACTGAAATGCTCTGTCTTTTTTTAAGTGCACTACTTAAGCTTCATAATGTAGAGAGGGGCTCTATTTGGGTTAAGGATGAAGGCGAATATGTTTGCCTTGAGGCATCAGGGCGTGAGAGTGAGAAAATCAAGGGACTGCGTATAGGAGCCTTTCGTAAGAGCATAGTGGGATGGGTTATAGAAAATGGCCAGAAGGCTATAGCAGATGCCGGGGTTGATGAGCGGCACTATTTTGAAATAGAAAACGATTTTGAGGTAAAAAGTAAGGTCATTCTCTGTTTTCCCCTTATTCTCGAAGCTGGTGAGGTGTACGGAGCTATCCAGCTTATAGAGACAAGCAGCACGAAGGAGCAAATCCACACAGATGAAAGCCACATAGCTTTAATTGAAAACATTATAAACATATGCTCAATAGCTATTAGTAAGCATATGGCGTGCAGTGTGGAAAGTCAAAAAACTAAGGAGCTTAAAAGGACAATTGAGCAATTAACAGAACAAAATATTATTGTAGGTAAAAGCAAAAATTTTCTTGACCTGATGCACACGGTGGAAAGTTATGCACAAACCGACTTTCCAGTGTTAATAACCGGCGAAAGTGGTACAGGTAAGGAGCTTATTGCAAGACAAATACATCGCCTAAGTAAACGAAGCGGTGAAAAATACCTTGTACAAAACTGTAGCACTATACCGGAGCATTTACTTGAAAGTGAATTGTTTGGGCATAAGAAGGGCTCATTTACTGGCGCTATTGAAAGTAGAAAGGGGCTTTTTGAAGATGCTTGTGGTGGTACTGTTTTTTTGGATGAAATAGGGGATATGCCATTTGGTTTACAGGCTAAAATCCTTCGTTTTATTCAAAGCGGGGAGGTCAAGCCAGTTGGAAGCACTACAACTATAAAGGTAAATGTCAGACTCATTGCAGCTACCAACGTAGACTTAAAAGATGCTATACAGCAAAAGAAATTTCGTGAAGACCTATACTATAGGTTAAATGTACTGCCAGTAAGTGTACCCCCGCTTCGTTACAGGCAAGACGATATTGAACTTTTACTGGATTTTTTTGTTAAAAGACAGTGTAAGGTTTTAGGCATTTCGTCTAAAACCTTTTCGGCAGAGGCTTTGAAAACTTTGTTAGAGTACCCTTGGCGGGGCAATATCAGAGAGCTTGAAAACTTCACAAAATTTATTGTGGTTACCTCTAAGGGCGATGTAATTACAATAAGTGACTTACCTGAACATATGAAAACCCCTCAACTCTTTATTGATTTTTCTAAGCCAACGATACAACCAGATACGATATTAAATCCACAATTAAATCACCCTTCAACAGATAATACCCTTGATAATACCCGTATTTTTGACAAATATGCCTGGCGGGAACTTGAAGAGCGCTATGCACTCTACCTACTTGAAAAATACAGGTGGAATATATCAAAAGCAGCCGAACACGCAAGGCTTAATAGATCAACCTTTGACTCCAAGTTAAAAAAATTTGGGCTAAGAAGAAACCACAGTAATTTTTGATGAAGCATTTTATGCCTTTTTTCTTTTACCTAAATCATCCAAAAAAAATTGTTGTTTATGGTAAAATAATTCTTTGATGAATAAAAGAGGATTCACTTTAATAGAAGTAATAGTAGCTATCTCTATTTTAGCTATAGGTATTACTGCACTTATACAGCTTTTCTCTGGTTCATTAAAAAGCATCACAAATTCTGAGGATTATACGCATGCGGTACTTATTGCAGGGCAGACAATGAATGAAGTCAGAACAAACGATGACCTTAAGGAAGATGCTTACAATAAAGACGTAGAGGGAAAGTACTCCGTTGATGTTTTTATAGAGCAAGTTGATTCCGATGAAGCTGAGTCCACTTTGTACGACCTGTATTCAATTACGATAAAGATAACGTGGCGTAATGGTATAAGGCAGCGGAGTTTTTCACTTAGCACGTTGGCTTTAAAGAAAAAGGATACTATTGCTGTAGTATCATGATAAAGAAATATACAAAAAGTGGATTTACATTAATAGAAATTATCATAGCCTTTTCCATATTATCCTTGATCGTAATTATTTTAGGATTAACCATGCGTTTAAGTGTAAGGAGTGTTGAAAAGGGCGAGGCTAAGGTGGAGTTTCTTGAAAGGCTTAGGGCTTCTTTTAGAATCATTAATGCGCAGGTGGAATCTTTTGTGCCGATTATGTATGATGACCTTGGCAAGAGGTTATATGCTTATGAGGCTAAGGATAATTCTTTTACTTTTTATTCAACAATTTCATTGTGGGGTAGGGCTATGAACACTATCAATGTAACGTATAGTGTTACACAGGCAAATAATGCTGTATCTTTGCTTTTAAAAGAAAAGGACATGTTTTTTAAAAAAGAAAGACAGGCTTACCTTTTTGAAGGGTATAAGAAAATTGATTTTGAGTATTATGTTAAGAAAACAACTGATGCCCAAGGTGAGTGGGTATCGGAGGTTGATGAGACGGACACGGTTATAAAGATGTTGAAGATTAATCTTGACAGTACGAAGTTTGGTCAACAAAGTATAGTGATACCGGTGATGGCTCAGGTAAGTAAGCTTGTGCGCCCTAAAAAGAATACCTTTAAAAATGAAGACAGTCTTGAACAATAAACTAATAGCTAATAAAGATGGGGTAGCCCTGTTGCTTTCCATATGGGTGTTGGCTATGCTAATAGGTGTAGCTACGGCATTTTCCTATACCTCGCGGCTTGAGGTACAAAGCGGATATAATATTAAGATGGCTGCAAAGGCTAGGTACTTAGCAGAGGCTGGCATTAATATGGCAATTTTGCAAATCCTTAATAAAAAAAATACTGTTACTGCTGATGCTGCCACTAATCAGGTAGAAAGCGAGGAGGATTGGCTTTTCAATGGTGAGTTTAATGAGCTGAACTTTGACGATGGACAGTTCATTGTTAAGGTTGTACCGGAAAACAGCAGGGTAGATTTAAACTTTGCCGATGAAGTAATATTAGATAGGCTGCTTGATGCCATTGGCGTACCGGAGGGGGCTGACAGAAGTACTATTGTTGACTCCATCATGGATTGGAAGGATGAGGATAACCTCCACAAGCTAAATGGAGCGGAGGAGGACTACTACATGTCGTTACCAACTCCCTATAAGCCAGCGGATAGTTATTTCACAAGCATAGAGGAGCTCCTTTTGGTTAAAGGTGTAACTCAGGAGATATTTTATGGTACAGGTGAAAAAAAAGGCTTAAAAGACTTAGTAACTGTGTATAGCTCATCTTTTGTTATAGATTTTAACTCAGCACCAAAGGAAGTGCTTATGGCTATACCGGGTATTGAAGAAGAGGATGCTGATAAGATATTGGAGTTTCGCAAAACTAATGAAATACAAAATGTAAATGATGTGCAATTATTAATACCGGCACATTTTATGGCAATACGTAGATACGTAGGTACTGGTATCAAGGCAGCTACTGTTTTTTCCATTGAATCCATAGGACGGGTCAAGGACTTTAAAACAGAGGTTGGTATACGAGCAGCTGTTGAGATAACAAATGAGTATTCTTTTTTGTTTTATAAAACGCCAGAGGTTATTAAGTATAATGACATGAAAGAAGAATATGAATAATAAAAAGGGTAGATGTGGCTATAACTAAACTTCAGGATAACAACAGCGCTGTCCCTTGTGAAGATACCGATGGACAAAAAAAACGGCTTTCATTATTAGGTTTATTATTTTCATTAAAAGATTTTTTACTAAAAACCCCGCTCTATAGGTCAGTACAGGAGAGACGGTTTTTTGTCCTGACAATAGAAAAAGGCGAATCAACAGCTGCCATAGTAAAGGGCACTTTGCAAAGACCATCAATTATTAGAAAAAGCGCTATTTCCGGTGAACATGGCGCTTACATTAAGCCAGCCGAGCTTATTGATGTGCTTAATGCTGAGCACAATGTAAAAACGGCAAAGTTCATTTTAACCGTACCTAAAGAGTGGTGCATTATTAAAACCGTTCAATTACCGGATGCCGTCATTGATAATCTTGATACAGTGTTAAGCTATGATATGGACAATCTAACACCTTTTACTAATGAAGAGGTGTTTTTTGATTATAATATTATAAGCAAAGAAAACTCCATGGTTAACATAACCTTGTATGTACTAAATAAACAGCCTGTCAATCAATACTTAAGTGTTTTAAAAGACAATGGTTACGTCGTATCGGCTATCATACCAACGGCATATTCTCTCACTCAGCTTTGTGCCTTTACGCTTAAAGGGCAAAACTATGACGGCATAGTTTTAATAAAAGTTAAAGATGACAAGTTTGAATTAAACATGGCAAACAATACTGGCATACTTACTGGCACCTATAACTTTCCTAAAGACAAGGTGGAGGGCTTGGTGGAGTTTCTCTCTAAACGCGTAAAGGGCACAGTAAAGGTGGTAGTTAATGCTGATGATGAGCACTATGACGGTATAATAAGGGCTATGTCTTTTAACGCTGTAAAGTTTGACACTGTAAAGATAGATGAATTACCCATGGGTATAAAAGAAAGGCCTTCGCACTTTTATAGTGCTGCCCTTGGCGTACTAACCAATGAGTACAACGTCCACCCATTAAATCTTCTAACACTGGGAAAAAAACAAAAGAAAAGTCCCCCGTTTGTTCTTTCTATAATAATCGGCATTATTATAACAGCCATATATGCTGCCACTTTATATATACCAATATGGAAGGCTGAGCAAAGCATTGAGGAACTTGACAGACAATTAAAGCAACTAAAACCGGAGATAGATAAAATAGATACGCTAAAGAGTAAGGCCAAAAAAACCGAGGAAGAAATCATTGCCTATAACGCTTTTATAGATAAAGAGGTACTGCACTCAGAAGTGTTAGCAGAGCTATCCAGAATAACACCGATAGATACTTGGCTTATAAGGCTTGAAATTACAGATGAAAATGCCACCATGGAGGGATATTCATCAAATGCCTCGGAGTTTTTAGCCCTTGTAGAAAAATCACCGTTTTTTGAAAAGGCTCAGTTTACGGCAACAACAGTAAAAGACCCAAGACTTCAAAAAGATAGATTTAAGATAAAGGCTACTATTGTAAATATAAGGCCAAATGAGTAAACTATATGCTTTATCAGAATTATAAATAATGGGCTAACGCTATGGACAAGAGAAAAAAGATTATTTTTATAGTATTAATTGTTATTTTATCAGTAGCCATTGTGTATGACAAGCTATATACCATGCTTAGTGAGCAAAGAGAGGCGATTGAAGATTTAAGGGATTCCAAAATAAGTATGCTTAAAAAATATAAATCAGCAATTAGCCGTTCAAAGGACCTTGAAAAAAGTAAGGAAGAGGTAGAAAAAAAGGCACAAGAAATAAATAGCTATATAATAAACGAGCAAACGGACTCACTGGCGGCAGCTCAGGTGCAGTCGGCACTTGGGCAGATAATTCAAGCCTATGGCGGTAACTTAAGAAGAAGTAACGTTAAAAAAACAGAAAAGCTGCCCCCCTATCAGATAGTCATCATGGATGTAGACCTATCGGTGCCTAACATAACAGCCCTAAACGATATTGTTTATGAAATAGAAAAAAAAACACCGGTTCTTTTAATAAAAAAACTTGATATTAAAATAGTCAACTACGCCAATCCTGTAGACTTGAGCGTTAATATGGATATTTCAGCGCTTGCTAAGATGTAGGTAACTCAAACTTGCACGGATTGACTAAACTAAAGTGCGCTTAATAAACACTTATGGACAATAAAAATGGAGGCTCATAAATGAACTCATTACACATCAAGAGCATAAATACTATAAGGATGCTGGCAGCGGATGCAGTGCAAAAGGCAAAATCAGGACACCCCGGTATGCCTATGGGCGATGCCGATATGGCTTATGTCTTATGGACGCGCTTTTTAAAGCACAATCCCAAAAACCCTGCTTGGCCAAATAGAGATAGATTTGTACTGTCTGCTGGGCATGGCTCTATGCTCTTATATAGTCTTTTACACCTAACAGGGTACAACATAACCTTAGACGATATTAAACAATTCAGACAAATAGGCAGTAAAACACCGGGGCATCCGGAGTATTGCCCAGAGTCCGGCATTGAAGTATCCACCGGCCCACTAGGGTTTGGATTTTCCGTTGGAGTTGGCATGGCTATGGCTGAAAGGTATCTATCAGAGATTTTTAATAAGCCGGGGTTTAATATTGTTGATTATTATATTTATGCAATAGTGAGCGATGGAGATATTATGGAGGGGGTCTCCTATGAAGCAGCATCGTTAGCAGGCCACCTTAAGCTTGGTAAGCTCATATACTTGTATTCAGATAATAAGACAACAATAGATGGTTCAACCAACCTAACATTTACGGAAAACGTACGACAGCGTTTTGAAGCCCAGCACTGGCACGTACAAGAAGTGAGCGGCTATAACTTAGAAGAGATAGAAAGCGCCCTCCAAGCCGCTAAAAACGAAAAGGACAAACCCTCCATTTTAATAGTGCGAACACATTTAGGTTATGGCAGCCCCAATAAACAAGATGCCTCGGACATACACGGAGCCCCGCTTGGTGATGAGGAGCTGCGCTTAACAAAAGAAAACTTAGGCTGGCCAGATAAGGAGTTTTACATACCTAATGATGTACTTGAAAATTTCCGCAAAGCCATCGCCACCGGTAAAGAGCGCGAGGAGGAGTGGCATGAGCTTTTTAGTAGATATGAAAAGGCATATCAATCAGAGGCAGCCCTTTGGCAGCTATTTATAACCAGACAGTTTAATGAAAAATGGAAAGAATACATGCCGGTGTTTGAACCAGGTGCCGGTAGTGTTGCAACAAGAAGCGCTTCCGGTAACATTGTAAACTCCATGTCCGACTTTATCCCACAACTACTCGGTGGCTCTGCAGACCTTTCACCATCAAACATGACATATATAAAGAAATATCCGCCCTTTTCAGCGCTAAAGGCAAGCCGCAACATCCACTTCGGCGTCAGGGAACACGCCATGGGCGCTATCGTTATTGGCATGGCATTAAGTAAGATGTTAATCCCCTATGCTGGTACATACTTGGTATTTAGTGGTTATATGCTATCGGCCATAAGAATGGCATCTATGATGAAAGTCCCCGCTTTATTTATACTAACACACGACTCTATCGGTGTCGGCGAAGACGGACCAAGCCACCACCCAATAGAACAGCTAACCACATTAAGAACCATACCAAATCTGGTTGTTATACGCCCCTCCGACGCTAATGAAACGGTAATTACATGGGAGTTTGCACTCCAGTACAAAGACGGACCAATTGCCATGATATTTACAAGACAAAGCGTGCCCGTGATAGATAGACAAAAATATGCAAGCCACGAAGGAATTAAAAACGGTGCTTACGTATTAGCAGACTCCGGCAAAGAACCACAACTGATACTAATAGCCTCCGGCTCAGAGGTACACCTTATGATAGCTGCTTATGAAAAACTTGTAAGCGAAGGCTTCGCTGTACGAGCAGTAGCTATGCCATGTATGGAGTTATTTGATAAGCAATCGGATGAATATAAAGAATCGGTACTACCGTCTAACGTGGAAAAAAGAATATCCATAGAAGCCGGTGCTACCTATTGCTGGTATAAATATATCGGCCTTAAGGGTAAAGCCATAGGTATTGATAGATTTGCAGTATCAGCACCAGCTAAGGTGCTTTTTGAAACTTATGGATTTACTGTTGAAAATGTATTACAAACTGCATACAACATGCTAAATGGATAAGCAAAGGAAAGAAAATAGCTGAAGAAAACATTTTACGTAGTAGTTCAGCCCCCTGTCTCGTCATTGCTTCGTCGCTTATGCTACTCGCAATGACAGTGTTGGGGCTGAACTACTACGCTAAATCTACATTGTCTCAATAGTTCAGCGTTATACAAACCCCATTGATAAAAATCACGCTCATACAATGATTGCTCTGTGTTTGTGTTGGTTATATGTGTTATGGTATTTGGGTTGTCCATAAAATATTGTAGCATATAGATGAGCTTTTAAGCCTGCTTTGATATAAAGTTATACTCAATAAGTATGAATAGCAGTGTATACGGTCTAATAGACTTCATCATGAGTCCCGATATTTAACAGGTGTATAGTGCCTTCAGTAATCTTAAATATAATCCTTAGCTCGTGAGTCAATGAACAAGCATAACTACCTTTTAGATTACCACTTAGCGCATGTGTTTTAAGTGAAGGTCCAAAGGGGTTGTTTTTAAGTATACTCAGTACCTTAGTGAGCTTACTATCTACCATAGGTAATCCATTTAATAGCTTAGTTGTGTTACGTATAAAAGTTTTCTTGAGTATAAGCCTATACAGAATTATTCACTCCAATTACGAATAGCTTCCATTGCTTCTTCTACACTGTCAAACTCAAGATAATCTGGGTCTGCTGCTGCATCAAGCGTTTCTTTTACAAAAGCCCTATGTCTCTTTTCTTTCTCAAGAAGAAAAGTTACATACTCATGGAGTGAATCTATCAACGGTGGGGATAACTCTTTTAACGCTTCCTTGATTACTTCTACCTTATCATTATATATCTGTTTTTCTTGTTCAGTTGTCTCAAATGTTAATACTTCCATATGGTTAGTATAACATAACAGGTCCACCATAATTTATTTTTTTTTGCAAACCATTTTTCTTTTGGTATAAAAGGTGAGATTGCTTCGTCGCTTATGCTCCTCGCAATGACTATACGGGGGGGCTGAACTATTACCCTTTTTTCTTTTGCTTACAAGGGTTTTCTCCCCACAACTTTTTTAATCTTTATCTTTAAATGCGCAGGCACTTATCTATTGACTATGCCTGCCAATCCATGATATAAATAATTAATGAACATATATTTTGACAATAATGCTACTACTTCAGTAGCACTAGAGGTTTTGGAGGCAATGCTGCCATATCTGAAAGAAGCCTATGGCAATCCTTCAACAGCGTATTCTTTTGGTCGAAAGGTTAGAGATAGTGTTGAGAGGGCTCGGGGACAGGTTGCCTCGTTGATAGGTGCTAAAGAAGAGGAGATTATCTTTACAAGTAGCGGTACGGAAAGTGATAATACTGCTATTATGAGTGCCTTGAGGTTTAAAAATGCAGGAAAACATATAGTAACCACAGCTGTGGAGCATCCTGCCGTTTTAAATTTGTGTAAATACCTGCAAACCTTTGGCTATACATATACTGAGTTGCCGGTGGATAATGCCGGAATGATTGATTTGGATTACATGGCTCAGATAATTGACGCTAACACGGCAATACTATCAATCATGTATGCAAATAACGAAACAGGCGTTATCTTTCCAATTGATAAGATAAGTAGGATTGCAAGCAGTAAGAATGTGGTTTTACATACAGATGCAGTACAGGCTGTTGGTAAGCTTCCAATTAATGTTAATGATTTAGGTGTACAGATGTTATCTATTTCAGGACATAAGCTACATGCCCCGAAGGGCGTAGGTGCGCTTTATGTTAAAAAAGGGACTGAGTTTTATCCATACATTATAGGAGGACATCAGGAAAATGGCCGTAGAGCTGGTACGGAAAATGTAGCCGCTATTGTTGGGCTTGGTAAGGCGTGTGATATTGCTAAGACTTTCCTTGACTCAGAAACTCTAAAGGTTCAGCATTTAAGGGATAGGTTAGAAGCTGGTTTACTTAATAAGTGTTCTAACACTATAGTAAATGGTGCTTCATCACCAAGGCTCTCCAATACGTCTAATATTAGCTTTGCTTACGTTGATGGTGAGGCTATCCTTATGATGTTAGATAAAGAGGGGATTTATGCCTCATCTGGCTCAGCGTGTTCATCTGGCTCAGGACAACCAAGCCATGTGCTTCGGGCTATGAATATACCGCAGGAATATATCCGCAGCTCTGTGCGCTTTTCACTTAGTCCTTACAATAGCGAAGAGGAAGTTGATGCTTTAATTGGCATATTGCCACAGTTAATTGAGCGGTTACGACATATTTCATTTCTAAGAGGTAACTAAGCATTTTCAAAGCATTATACATAGCCCTTACTCTTTAGAAACGGATAGATTAGCTTATCTGTTCCCTTTATATGTTTAGTAAACCATTCATTCATAAAGTCAAAGACGGCAGCAGTAATATTTATATCACCAGCATTATATTTTTCATAGAAATTAATAGTCTTATTTACTAAGAACTTATGTTCTTCTTTATGAGCCTTATATTGTGGATATGAATATTTTTCCATAATTTCCTCTTCTGCTACAAAGTGGTACATTGTATAATTCAAAAGCTCTGGTAATATAGTATAAACAGCGATATCCCCCTTCCCTTTCTCTATGGCATCGTGAAAGCTGTTGATAAAGGAAACCAACTGTTTATGATGAGCATCAAGTTGGGGTATTTTAATCTCCCATTCCTCTGTCCAAGCTATAAATGCCATATTAATTCCTCCTTAAAAATATATTTACTGTTTGGTTTTACTTATTCTATAAAACTATATTTTCTTAATATATCTAAAAGCTTGTTTTTATCAATAGGTTTTACAAGATACTCGGTACAACCCCAATCGAAAGCCTCTTCCTTTTCCTCCGGCAAATCGTATGCGGTAGACATAATAACTTTAACACGGTGCTCCATGTTAACACCTGCCTTTTCCTCAAGTTGTCTAATATCTTTGAGTGCTTGTTGCCCATCCATTTCAGGCATCATTATATCCATTGTAATAAGGTCGTATGGTTCGCCATCCTTCCAAGCATGAACAAAAGCCTCTACTGCCTCTTGACCGTTTATTGCAACATCACATTCACCGTAACGGGAAAGTATCCTCTGTAAAAGTGTACGGCTTTTAAATTCATCCTCCACAACTAAAGCTTTCATTTACAAAACCTCCTTCATGATTTTAATACAGAGTTCATTGCTGATTCATCGGTCTTTTTTTAATTCTACAGTGAAGGTTGCACCGTTTCCGTTATTTTCTACATACATTTTGCCACCCATATGATTTTCGATAATCATTTTTGACATATAAAGCCCTATACCAGTGCCATCACCTTCTTGTTTTGTTGAAAAATATGGTTCAAATATCCTATCTTTGATTTCTTCTGGTACACCAGTGCCATTATCTTTTATTATTAGTAGTATTTTATCTTTTACAAGTAGGAGCGAAAGCTCTATCTCGCCTTTTTCATTGGTAGCATGTTTGCCCCTTTTCGTCAGTATGGAGTCCTTTGCATTATTTAATACATTTAATACTACTTGTTGAAATTCATCAACGTAACCAAATATACTTATGCTATTATTCAATTGGTTACAAGATGGATAAGCTACATTAATTTGAATGTTGTAGTTTTCAAATTGTGTTCGAAGTAAGGCAAGCACCTTCTCAACAGATTTTATAACATTAAATGTGGTCTTTTCATGTTTGGGTTTAAAGAAATTTCTAAACTCCGCAATTGTATTAGACATGTTATTTAGATTTGCCATAGCCTCGTTAACCATTTTCTTTAAGTATTCGCTGTCCATTTCTCCAAACTGATAAGCCTCTTCCAAGTCTTGAATCAAAAGCCCTATTATGTTTAGAGGTTGACGCCACTGATGTGCTATTGCGCCTATCATCTCCCCCATAGAGGCAAGTTTTGATTGGTGTATTAACATATACTCCTGCTGTCTTCCCTTTTCCACTTCTTCCTTTACACGGTGCTCAAGATTTCTGTTGAGTTCTTCTAATTGTAGAGTTTTTTCTTGCAACTCTTTATCTATCCTATGATTATAAAGTGCCATTTCTATACTAGATATCAAAGATGCCTTTTCATAGGGTTTTATTAAATAAGCAAAAGGTTTAGAGGTTTTAGCCCTTTTGATTACCCGTTCATCAACATGAGAGGTTACATATATTATCGGAATATTAAGCTCATTGTATATTTTGGTGGCAGCCTCTATGCCATCCATTGAGCCTTTAAGCGTTATATCCATTAAGACTAAATCAGGGGTTTGTAAACGTGCACTTTCAACAGCAGCCTCCCCTGTTGTTACTATAGCCACTACTGCATATCCCAACTCTTCGAGGGTTGACTTTAGATTGGCAGCAATTATCCACTCATCTTCCACTACCAATATCTTTGCTGACACACCCTCCTCCCACTGTCTTTGACACATACACATAACCTTCATAATTATAACATAGTCTATCGTTTTTTAATTGCCAAAAACATATCTCCCACGGAAAATTACCTTATACTCGATGCTCAAATCGTTTTTTCTTCATGTTTTACAAACTGATGAAACGCAATAAAAACCTGATATTTCAGTCTTACAAGGAACTATAATGCAATTGAAAGTTGCTATAGCACTTACATCCACTTCTTTTTCTTAAAAAATATAAATAATCCACTTACTATAAATATCATAAAAAGTAGGACAAAAGAGTATCCGTGTTTCCACTGGAGTTCCGGCATATACTCAAAGTTCATTCCATATATGCTGGCTATAAGTGTAGGTGGGATAAATATAGATGCGTAAATTGTTAGAAATTTCATTATTTCATTTAACCGATTATTACTGGAAGCCAAATAAATTTCGTGTACATCTGAAACCATATCTCGAAGCATTTCGATGTTTTCAACTAACTGTATACATAAGTCTGAAAGGTCTTTTATGTATACTGTTGTAACCTCTTTAATAAATAGAGTTCCCAACTGCTCAAAATGTTTAAGTATTTCCCTTAGAGGCCACAAAGATTTCCTTAATATAATTAAATTTCTTTTTAGATAATGGATTTTTTTAAGCATAGCTTCATTCCAGTTGGCATCGCTAGCTGCTTCTTCAACAGCCTCTACTTCTTCGCTTATATCTTCAAGTACTTTAAAGTCATTATCAAGAATTGTATCTATAATATAATATACAAGATAATCAGCCCCCATTTTTCTTATTTTGCCCATATTTTCCCTAATATGCCTTCTGATTCCATTCAAACTACACTTTGCAGATTCTTTAAATGTTAGCACATAGTCTTTACCAAGAATAATACTTATTTGTTCTAAGTCTAACGCAAAGTATTCCTTATCATAAATGTGCATAGGTAATACCATAAAGACATAGTCTTCAAAAATATCTATCTTTGGTCTTTGTCCCATGATAACGATGTCTTCTACTGTAAGATTATGAAGGTTATAGTGATTACATATTTGAGCTATATACGATACGTCATGTAATCCTTCAATGTTTATCCATGTTATGCCTTTTCGTTCCTTAAAGCTAATACAGTCCTTTGCGCTATCAAATTCTTTTTCCTCATACCAAGTCTCACCATAACAAATTTCTTCAATTTTAACCCGTTCTGTTTTTATCTCCCCAACATAAAAAGCTGTACCCGGAACAAGCTCCTTCGTTTGAGACCTTTTTTCTAAAATCTTTACTTTTTTTCTTGTAACAGCTTCTTTTTTTCTGACTTTTCTTTTTAATAATCCTGTCATTGGAAAGCTATCCCCTGCGTGTAATAATTATAATCCCAGATTGCATGTTTAAGTTTTATATTATTATAACCGATATTAATACTCAAATTATTATTAATAATTACAAGCAAGTTATTGCACTAATAGGGGATCCAAAAAAAAACTTTATTATAATTCTAAAAACATATTATAATTAAGTAAAACAGAAAAAAATGCAAAGAGCAAATGACCGAAGATAAGAAGAAAGAAATAATAAAATTGGTTGAAAAGATGCCAGCCTTTCCAAAAAGTGTACAGCGTGTGCTTGAAATGACCTCGGACATAAACTGTAGCCCAAGGGAGCTTGTTGCGGTAATAGAGCACGACCCGGTACTCGTGATGAAAATACTAAAGACAGTGAACTCCGCATACTTTGGTCTGGCATCCAAGATAACGTCCATAAACCATGCTGTTGTCTATTTAGGTTTGAATGCTGTAAAAAACATAGCCTTAACTACAGTTACAATTGGTATGCTGCCACGCTCAAATAGTGCTGGTTTTGATACCAATGGTTTTTTGCTTCACTGTATACTGGCTGCTACTATATCAAAGCTAGTGGCTAAGAAGCAAAGGGTACCGCACGAGGAAATATTTGACTACTTTTTAACGGGGCTTTTACACGATATAGGCAAAGTAGTGTTTCTAAGGTTTATGCCGGAGAAATTTAAAAAGGCTCTGGAACTTGCTAAAGATGGTAAGCAGCCACTTCATAAAATAGAAAGAAAGATAATCGGCATAGACCACGCACAAATGGGGTATTTTATAAGTGCAAGGTGGAATTTACCAAAAACACTGGGGGAGGCAATACGTCATCATCACGACATTATCAAGACCGACTCCAAAAAACCACTCCACACAGATTACGTCTACATAGCTAATCAACTGTGCAAAAAACTGCAAGCTGGTTACAGCGGGAACTTCTTTTTTCAGGATATGCCAAATGAAATGAAAGAGCGCTTTGGTATGGGACTTGATGAAATTTGGGCAGGCTTAGAGGATTTGGATAACGAAATAGAAAAATCAAAAAACTTTTCAATAATGTAAAACAATTAGGATTAGAACTTATGAAGATACGATTTTGGGGGGTTCGAGGCTCTATAGCATCACCAGGACCAAGGACTGTTAAGTATGGTGGTAACACTACATGTATAAGTGTTGAAACAGATGGTCAGTACCAAATAATATTAGATGCTGGCACAGGCATAAACGTGCTTGGTCAACACTTATTAAAGAAGTTGCCTGTTAAATGTGCACTATTTATAACCCATACCCATTGGGACCATATTAATGGCTTGCCATTTTTTGTGCCTATATTTATACCGGGTAACACTATAACAGTATTTGGCGCTTTTGAGCCAGTTTATAAAAAAAATATTGGTGAGATACTTACTAATCAGTTGGTTTATTACTATTTCCCAGTGAGAGAGGCTGAACTAAAAGCCACAATGCGGTATGTAACACTTAAAGAAAGACAGACGGTCAAGATAGGAGAAACCAAGGTTACTGGTATACTCATGAGCCATCCAATACTTGATTTTGGTTATAAGGTAGAATATAATGGCAAGAGTATGTTCTTTACAGGTGATCACGAACCACCGCATAACATCTATACGCCAGAAGATGAATACTATAAGGAATATGAGGAGTTGATTACACAAAAAGAGCAGGCTATTATTGATTTTATTTCGGGCGTGGATGTGCTTATATGTGATTCATCGTATACAACGGCAGAGTATGCCTCAAAAAAAGGCTGGGGACATGGTACTTTTGATTCATGTATGGAATTAGCAAATAAGGCTAATGTTAAAAACCTATATTTTACACATCATGAGCCTATGAGAAGTGATGATGACATTGAAAGAATATATAACGAAATCATACAAACCAGAGGCAATGATAAAGTAAAATATTTTCTGGCACAGGAAGGTTTAGAAATTGATTTATAGAAGGAAATAAATGCACAGTGAGGGCAGTGCCTTTTATATATTATATATCAGTGCCATATTTTCCTTCTCTTTACATATGAAACGTAATACAGACCTTATATTTTAGAATAACTAAGGAACATAGGGAGCCTCATAGGTCTGCCCCTATACATCTATTTGTAGGGGCGAACCTATGTGGCAAGCCCTTGCTTTGCTTGCAATAACAACACATGATTATTTGTCAACTTAAAGAAACTTGATCATCGAGTGTAATAAACCAAAATAATTTTAGCCAGCTAACCATGCTACACTAATTGAGGCCTGCAAGGGCTATAAATTCGCTTAGATTAGCAGCCTCTTCTATGCTATCTTGTATCTTTTCCAATTTCTCAACATCCCCTATTCCCCTTATTTTGTTTATTAAGCTAAGACTTTCATTGCCAAATTTAAGTTTGAGCGCCAACTCTATACCCCTTCTTAAGCCACTGAGTCCTTTTTCTATTCCCCTCTCTAATCCCTGTCGAAAGCGAACATCCCTTTCTATATCATATATTAGTGCCATATTTTCCTCCTCTTTACATACTTCATCTTGTAAGTTTCTTAATTGAGACAGCACTTCTAACTGTCTTATATACTTACTGCGAAGTGTCTCCTCACTTACATGCCTTTTTATGTTTTCAAGAATTTCTCTTACAAATAGTGTAACATCTTTACCCTTATAACTGCATAATATTGATATAATGATTTCTTTGGGATTCTTTGAGTTTAAAAACGTCTCACAGTCTATGTCCTTAAAGTCTATTATTTCGTATTCATACGATATATTAGGTGCAACTATTCTGTTAGACATCCTTAAGGGTTCTTTTCCTATATAGAATAAACACTGCCTTACAGGTTTTTTGTATATTTGAGATATATATACCCAATATCTAAGCATTCTGTAGGGCATATCACCATCATTTGTACTTTGCAACTCTATATGGAGTATATATACTGTGCCAGATTTATCAATAATTTCATACAGAAGGTCTACCTCTCTTTCATTGGTAATTTGCATCTTTGTTGTTATTGGTGTTGTCTTTATAGCGTTTATAGCTAATATTTTACTGATTAATACATCTACAATATCAATTACGGTTTCTTTCAATATTTTATCAAATTCTTTGGACATTTTTTTTTACCTTTTTTATAATTAATACGACATTTATCTATCAACTATGTGAGCACATGTGCTTATACCTGCACTGTTTATTATAAAACTTATGCCACAGCCCTTGAGTATTATTATGATTATATAAGTGCTGATTTTTACTTTGTTTATGGTATTATAAAATAAATTGTATGATAAAGTTATGATAAAATATTTAAGTGCATTTTTGTTTTTTTATCTTTTTATAGAATGTGGGGAGGATATATGTCAGAAGATTCATACACAGAGGTGTCGAGACAGTCTTGGTTTGGTAGACTTGGAGGGGCTTTTAAGGGAATAGTTGTTGGATTAATCTTTATAATAGCTTCCTTTGTGTTGTTGTTTTGGAATGAAGGACGTGCCGTAAGTACTTATAAGTCTTTAAAAGAGGGGGCTAGCGTTGTTGTTTCTGTTGGAAGTGCTGAGGTTGAACTAAAACATGAAGGCAAGCTTATACACCTTGCCGGTCAAGCTAATACGAATGACGTGTTATCAGACCAAGACTTTGGTATATCCTTAAATGCCATTAAGCTGAAGCGCGTTGTTAAGATGTACCAGTGGGAGGAAAAGGAAGAAAGCACTACAGAAAAGGACCTTGGTGGGGGGACTACAACCAAAAAAACCTATACATACTTAAAGACATGGGCATCTACGCTTATAGACTCAGATAAGTTCAAAAAAACATTAGGACACGAGAACCCTAAACATATGCCCTATGTAAGTAAAGAGCTTACTGCCACTAAAGTTACAGTTGATGCCTTCACACTTTCTGAAGGCCTAATCTCTAAGCTTAATGATTATAAGCCGTTTGTGTTAAATCCATCGGATATGACTTCCATTCGTAATGGGCGAATTGTAGAAGGAGGTATATACGTTGGTAGGGGCGAGCCAAATAATCCTATAATTGGAGATATAAAAATAGATTTTCAATTTATAGCACCACAACCTGTAAGCATTATAGCAAAGCAGTTTTCAGGGAGTTTTACGCCTTACCTAACATCTAATGGGCGGGAAATAGAGATAATTAAAACTGGCACGCATACTGCCGAGAGCCTGTTTACAGAGGCACAAAAGGAAAATAAGCTACTCACGTGGGTATTGCGCATAGCTGGTTTTTTCCTTATGTTTATAGGCTTTACCATGATATTTAAGCCACTATCTGTGGTTATGGATGTGATTCCTTTCTTTGGCAACATTGCTGAAACAGGGGCTGGTATCATTTCATTTTTAATATCTGGCATATTTAGTTTGATAACGATTGCCATAGCGTGGGTGTTTTATCGGCCGTTGCTATCAGTGCCTATGGCTGCAGGGGCTATAGGGCTTTTGGTTTTTTTAATAGTTAAAGTAAGAAAAAATAGATAGAGGTTTTTACATGGAATTAAAGATTTTTGGCGACAAGACCATAGAAGTAGGAGCTAAGGAGGATTTATACAACACGCTCAAAGGGCAGGGTACTTACCTTGTGGCACCGTGTGGTGGCAAGGGGACCTGTGGTAAATGCAAGGTGCGCATACTTGATGGAAAAGTTGACTGTAAAAGTTACGGTCGTCTTGAACAAAAAGAAAGACTTGAAGGGGTGGTATTAGCCTGTCAAACTAATGCAAAGACAGACCTTACCATAGAAATTCCCAGACAATCACGCCTTACGCTTGGTGGTAAGATTGCATCAACGGCATTTAAAGAGCCTGCTGAGTACCTTAAATCCTATAATTTTGAAATAAACCCAATCGTTAAACGTGTTTTTCTTAAGCTACCACCGCCATCAATAGAAGATAATATTAGCGACCTTGAAAGGCTAAAGCGAGCTGTTTTAGAGGCTGCGCTTGAAAATATGCGGTTTTCATACGAATTAGTTGCTACTTTAGGGGAAACATTAAGAACTGCTAACTGGAACGTCACACTTTCCTACGCCGAGGAGGAAAATATAAATACGTTTGAAGCCCTTTCCTTGTTTTCACAAGATGAATGTTCACGCAGATACGGTATAGCCGTAGATATTGGCACAACTACTGTGGTTGTTTATTTAATAGACCTTGTAAGTGGCCGCATAATAGATATAGGCTCTACTTATAATTCCCAGACGCGTTTTGGCGATGATGTCATTACAAGAATAGTGTTTGCAACCGAAGGGGGCGGGCTAAATGACCTAAGAGAGGCGGTTGTTTCAGATATTAATACCATACTGGATTCTTTATCAGATAGACACGGTATAGAGATGTGTGAAATAGACGCCTGTGCTGTTTCTGGCAATACGACAATGTCTCAAATATTTTGGGGACTTAACCCTGAAACTATCAGAGAAGACCCATACATACCAACTATCAACTATTATCCGTTATGGAAAGGTAAAACATCGGGGCTTAAAATCAATCCGCAATCCCCCGTCTATACGTCGCCCTGTGTGGCTAGCTACGTCGGTGGCGATATAGCAGCTGGCATACTTGCATCAAAAATGTACAGAAATAGTGAAATAGCCCTATTTATGGATATAGGCACTAATGCGGAAATAGTCATCGGCAATAACGAATGGTTGATGACGGCGGCCTGTTCAGCAGGACCGTGCTTTGAAGGAGGCGGCATTAAAAACGGTATGCGTGCAACCCCGGGCGCTATTGAGTCCATAAAAATTGATCCAAACACTTATGAGCCAATAATAAGCGTTATCGGTGGGGTAACACCTATGGGGATTTGTGGCTCTGGTATGATTGATGCCATAGTTGAGATGTTTAAAACAGGTCTTATCAACCAAAAAGGTATTTTTGCACAGGGTAAGACTAACAGAATACGAGAAGGGGAGGAAGGCCTTGAGTTTCTTATATATTCCGATAAGGAACTTAAACGCGATATTGTACTTACAAAGGTTGACATAGAAAACCTGATAAGGGCAAAGGCTGCCATTTTTGCAGGGGTTACGCTGCTTTTGAAGGAGGTTGGGCTTCCTGTTGATGCAATAGAGAAGGTATATATAGCCGGTGGCTTTGGAAACTCCCTAAATGTGGAACAAACGAAGATGCTTGGTATGATTCCGGATCTACCTGTAGAAAAGTATGTGTTTTTAGGTAATACTTCAATAGTTGGGGCGTATCTTTCGCTTATGTGTGATGAGCTGCGTTATGAGCTTGAGGAAATTGCCTCTAAGATGACGTATATTGAATTATCCGTAATCGCTGGCTATATGGATGAGTATATGTCGGCTATGTTTATTCCTCATACGGATTTATCGGTGTTTCCTTCTATTAAGGATGAAATAGGTAAATATTTATACCAAATAAATTAGGTTTGCAAGACACCATTAAAAATAATAAGGAAACAAATACACAGTGATGGCGCTGCCCTCACTCTCCCGCCAGATGATATATTAAGGGAAATAGATATAACAGTAGGAAAAAGCCTTACAATGTACAGTGATAAGGAGATAGAGATTATAGGTATGAAGGTATCCATTGAGTATGAAAAAGACAACGGTCGGCTGCCTGTTAATGTATCGTCTGAGAATTTGTGCTACGATATTCGTTCAACTGGTAGTGATAGAGGCAAGGTACTATAAGGTATATCGAAGTAAAGGCTCGTGCGGGGTCGGCTCTGTTGCCTTGACTCTATATAGCATTTGCAATCCTGCTAAGAACATACAATCAGAAGAGAAAAATGAAATGGTTCGGTACATTGTTGGTAGTGATGACATCAAGGCTATAGGCAAATTGATATAGGCATTTATTTTACTTATAGTTTAAAATACGGAGGCTGTAATGATAAAAATTGATTACGATATGATAGTGTTCAAAGAAGGATATGATTTTATAGCCTATTGTCCAGAGTTGGACATATCAAGCTGTGGAGATAGTATTGAGAATTCTAAAGAAATGTTAAAAACCGCTATTATGCTTTTTATTGAGGAAGCCGAGAGCATGGGAACACTTGAAGAGATATTAGCAGAGTCTAATTATAGGAAAGATAAGACCGATAGATGGATTCCACCAAAAATAATAACATCTGAATTAGTAAGTATATAAATTCAAATGCCAAGAATAGTCCCTCTTCCATCTGATAAATTGAGGAAAGTATTTGAAAAATTAGGTTTTGAATGTACTAGGATCGAAGGCGATCATTTTGTTTATACAAAAGATGGTATACTCAGACCTGTGGTTATTCCAAATAGAAAAGAAGTGCCTGTTTTTATAATTAAAAATAATCTAAGAACAGGGTGTATAAACAGAGAAGAATATTTTGCAATTTTGGAAGAGTTGTAATGGATATTAGGGATATTTAGTGGGCATATAGAGAGTATAAATGGATAATGAAGATAGAAGACTCATTCCCTGTTAAAGGAGTAAGCGCTGAGTCTGTTCGGGAAAAGTATATACGGCACGGTCATATATCAACTCTTCACATATGGTGGGCTAGGCGTCCGTTAGCATCTTCGAGGGATACTGCTTATGCTGCCCTTACACCTACTCCTAAAGAGGGGTTACATAGGTTAATATAATAAAAAAAGCGATAGGTATACAAAAAAAATAAGGGTGAACACAGAGGTTCGCCCATGTGTAGTGGATGTCTAATATAAAATTACTTTCAGATGATGTAATAAACAAAATAGCAGCCGGCGAGGTTGTAGAGCGGCCAGCTTCTGTTATAAAGGAGCTTGTCGAAAACTCCCTTGATGCCCAATGCAGCCACGTAGATATAGAAATAATCAGTGGTGGCAAGAGGCTTATAAAGGTAAGCGATGACGGTGTTGGCATGGACAGCGCTGATGCCGTTAAATGCGTGGAGCGTTATGCAACAAGCAAAATAGGTAGCGAAAGAGACCTCACAAATCTCGCCACGATGGGGTTTCGTGGGGAAGCGCTTGCTGCAATTTCGGCCATATCGGTTATGAAAATACTAACAGCTAAAAGGGGTACTACAGAGGGGACATTCGTTGAGGTGCACGGTGGCACTATAAAAGATGTAAAGTTAAAGGCTGCATCTGGGACAACTGTTGAGGTACGAGATATTTTTTTTAATACACCGGTAAGATTAAAATTCCTAAAGGCTAATGCCACAGAAAATTATAACATTATGGATACCGTTATGCAGTTGGCACTAGCTAATCCTCAAATAGGCTTTCGTGTGTATATAGACAAGAAGGAGACTATTAATATACCAAAGGCTAACAACATTGCTGAACGTATTATGCAGTTATTTGATTATGATTATTTTAAACGTCTTTTGGCAATTAAAAAAGCAGAAAATGACATTATCATTGAGGGCTTTGTTTCATGTGCGGAAAATTATAAAAGAATACGCTCCGGTCAATACCTATTTATAAACAAACGACCCATTAGGGATAGTGTTATACGGCGTGCTATTTATGATGGTTACGGTAGCCTACTTGCAAAGGATACCCACCCGCAGTTTTTTATATACCTAACGATAGACCCGTTTTTGGTTGATTTTAATGTCCATCCAGCTAAAAAAGAGGCTAGATTTATCGAAAAAGAAAGACTCTACAGGATTATTAAATCAGCCATTATGGGTATAGTGCAAAAACCAGTTGAAGTAACATTGCCACCAGTTAAATATACGGAGACTTCTGTAGAAACTTCCACAAATACTTGCATAGAGGAGGCAATACCACAAAACCACGGATTTGTTGAAAGTTGTACGGCTATATTTTTAAATGAAAAAGAAGAACTGCCACAAATATCTCAACCGTCATCACCGCAACCATCACCGCAACCAACATCGCCATTGCCAAAGCCCTCACCTGTTCAAGCCATACTGCCAGTTATATTAAAAAGAAGATACGTATATATCGGGGATGTCTTTGTAGCCTACGCTGAAAATAGCAAACTGAAGATAATAGACCACCATGCCTGCCATGAACGCGTACTTTATGAGCAGTTAAGGGATAACCAAATTGCTGCTTTTAATCAGGTAAGGCTTCTTTTTCCAATACATGTTACACTAAACAGTAAAGAATATGCCTTTATAGCTAGTAATATAGATAAATTCCACTCTATGGGTATAGAAATTGAAGAGTTTGGCAAAAATACTTTTATAATAAGGGCACTGCCAAAGGAACTCGACGGCGTTGACATGACAAACCTGCTTTCAGATGTTGCGGCATTTATGGTAGAGCCTACAAATAAAAATGTACTTGAGGATGTTAAGGATATGCTTTCAAAAACAATAGCATGCCATAAATCTGTAAGGGGTAAGCATATTCTTAAGGATGAAGAAATAGACAAACTCCTATTAGATTTGTCAAAAACGTTAGACCCTGGCCACTGTCCACACGGCCGTCCAACTATTGTAAACTTTACACAAGAGGATTTAAAACGGATGTTTAAAAGATAAATTATAAGGAAAATAAATATGCTGGTATAAAAAATTAAGCAAAAAAATGAAAAATAAAGTCTTCATAAATAGCTTAACTATAATATACTATCTTAATGTTATTTTAAAGACTACTGAAAAATCATTTTATAAACACTATTTACTATTTTAAAGAATCTTGGTAAAATCTTTATATAATGTTTTTAAAAATGAATAAGGTATGATATGTTAGTCAAATATATACTTAAATATTTATGAACCACTGGACAGAATTAAGTATTGAATATGCTAACCAGAGGAGCTACTTAGACGATTTGTTTCAAGTATATCCAACAATTCCAGAAGGAATCCGTGATGTTGATATAAAACTTTGGGAAAATGTTGAAAAGGCTTTTAAAAATCGAGACAACCTCGCATTACTTGAAAGCCTATTAAAGTGTGCCTTATTCCCAATCAAAGATTCGTATGTTGCATACTTAAAACGCGACAAAGAAGCCTTGAAACGAAATCCTACAACAGTTGATCGCCTTTGCGGTCGTTTGTACGAAATGGGATTAGATAAGGTTTATCTTCGCTCATCTGAACCAAAAGAAACCAACCGACAAATAGGTCCTCTTTTTAAACGCTGGCTTAGAAAAAAATCTATAGGGGTTGAACCAGTAAAGATAGAAGAATTTCTGAAAATAAAAGGTAACGCAATTTTAGATGCAAGTGATAAAGAGATGATGACTTTTGCCAGAGAGCATTTAAACTATAGACACAATAAAGGATTGGATTTTATTGGCTTTTTTAATGGCAAATATGTTATTGGAGAGGCAAAATTTTTAACTGATTTTGGTGGACATCAAAATGCTCAGTTTAATGATGCTATTGCAACAATTAAAACAAGTGGTGTAAAGGCAATAACAGTTGCTATACTTGATGGTGTCGTATATATAAAGGGAAATAATAAAATGTATAAGGAAATTACAGGAAGATTGAGAGATGAAAACATTATGAGTGCCCTTGTTCTACGTGAATTTCTCTATCAAGTATAAATATTATGATTATTAATTATGATAATAAGAAAACCAAAAAAGATATTTTTGAAAAAACTCCTGCTGCAAAATTGGAGACAATTACTGGCAAAGGGGCTATAAACAAGCTTATCTATGGTGAGAATCTTTTTATCCTTAAAACATTACTTGATGATTATTTAGGCAATGTTGATTTAGTATATATTGATCCACCATTTGCAACTAATGGGTATTTCACAATCAGTGAGGGACGTGCAAATACTATAAGTAGCAGTAAAGGGGATTGCGTTGCCTACAGCGACACTATTATTGGTGCTGCGTTTTTAGAATTTTTGCGTGAACGATTAATATTTTTACGTGAGCTTTTATCGGAGCGTGGGTCTATCTATCTTCATATTGATTACAAAATAGGACACTATGTAAAGATTATTATGGATGAAGTCTTTGGAGGTAATAATTTTCGCAATGACATTACACGTATAAAATGTAACCCAAAAAATTTTGCTCGTAAGGCATATGGTAATATAAAGGATTTGATACTGTTTTACTCAAAGTCTGATAATATAGTCTGGAATAATCCACGTGCACAATTTTCTAAAGAAGATACAGAGCGTTTATTTAGAAAAGTAGACAAAGACGGGCGGCAGTATACAACAATTCCGCTGCATGCCCCTGGTGAGACATTAAATGGGAATACTGGCAAAGAGTGGAGAGGTATAAAGCCGCCTAAAGGACGCCATTGGCGCAGTGAGCCTGCTGTTTTAGAAGAATTGGATAAAGCAGGTCTAATTGAGTGGTCATCAAAGGGCGTACCTCGAAAAAAAATCTTCCTTGACGAACAGGAAGGTAAGAAAGTGCAGGATATTTGGGAATTTAAAGACCCTCAGTATCCAAGCTATCCAACAGAGAAGAGTTTAGATTTATTGAAATTTATTATTGAGGCATCATCAAATGTTGGGGATTTGGTGCTTGATTGTTTTTGTGGTTCAGGTACAACACTTGTCGCAGCACAGTTACTTAACCGCCGGTGGATAGGTATTGACAAATCTGAGCAGTCAATAAAAATTTGCCAAAAGCGGTTAAATGATTTACCAAATGATTTATTTTCAAAAGTTGAATATGAGCTTATACAACAACTATGAATTAAAGTATTATTCTATAAACAAACTAATATTAAAGGGGTGTTGTATGTTTAAAAAAGTGCAGTTATTATCCACACCAACAGTGCCCAATAACAAAGTAGTCCACCATAATATTAACTGTTATTTTTTTATCTGATAAAAAAATAAGCTTAACAAACTATGCAAACATAAATCTTAGTGCTCAAACCATTTAAGTAGTAAACACAACTTGTTCATTCTGAATAATAATCTTTGGATTTGGATTTTTAGCTGGCACTGGTAATCCGTTTCCTCTTAGCAAATCTATATGTTCTTTCATTCCCCACTTTGCTTTATATAGGCAATCTTCAACAGAGTGACCAATGCCGGTAAAGCCCTCTAACTCAAGAGAATAAAATCCGAAATAATCAGGGTCAATTGTGGCCTCAATTATTAAGGAATATTCTAATTCTACCATTGTCTTCCTCCAATTCTAATCCCTGCTGATTTTAATATAGAAGAGCATGTCCCTGTAGGAACTTCTTTTGAGCCATGAAAGTCTAATCGAACTAAGTTATTGCAGCCGGCTTTTCCATAATATCTTATTGAGCCTTTTTCTTTTACAATGTTAAAGCCATTCTTCTCAAGTAATCTTACTAATTCGTTAAAACTCACTTCATTAATATTTTTCAGATATTCGATTAGTTTGTCAAGGCTCTTTTCTTGTTTTTGGTTTTCCTCCCACATCTATCTTTATTATTATTTCTGCGTAGAGTTCAGTATAAGTTAAATTGGTCGAAGGACTACAATACCTGGTATCGTGGATATATACTTAAAAAACTCAGAATCCACAACCTGCATATTTTTCTTAAGCGACGAGGCGTTTCGAAAATATATTTTCTCATTTTTTCTTATGATTATTCCTACGTGTGAAACGTCCAGTCCCTTTTCCGGTGAGTATACGCCCATGTAATCACCTGTTTGTAATTTATCCGTCATTTCTTTTGTTACTGATTTGGCTGGTATGTATGTAATATGTCTATTGGTGATAGGGAAGCCTTGTAAGTATAAGCTGCCATTAGCCTTTACATTAAGCGTTTTTTGAACCGTTTTGATATTATCTTGTCCAATATCTTTGGTAATATCATGAACATGTTCTTTATTAAATAAAGCCCAATCTGTAAAAAAATGATTTCTTTTTAAAAACTCCACAGTATCATCCTTGTAACGTAAGCTTATTAGGTTTTTCTTAAACTCTACGTATGATTTTGATATGCGCATTGCCTCAATGTAATCAATAAAGGTAAAACAGTCCATCTCATTGAGATTTATAACCAGCCGTTCCTTTGTATCCTTATCACCTATGAGCGTTGGATTGACATAGCTAGTGTTGAGAAGCTTACTAGATAGGAAGTCTATTTTCTCACCAATATCAGTTATCGTTGATGCCTCGCTTAGTAATGTATCTATAGTTTTTTGTGTCCATTTGCCAAGTACAAGAACTTCTTCCATTGCATAGCACCTCGTTATCGCTAAAAAATCAGCGTTAGCTATCCCTATCAAAACAAAAACTACTATTAATAGTGGGTTTTTCATATATGTCTACAATCATTTTGCTTGCCATAATTTGTGAGGGCTTTTATATTGGTAATAACAATTTTCCCATCTTTATATTCTATAAACCCAAGTCTTTTAAATCTACTAATTGTACGTATGGTGGTTTCAACCGTAGTGCCAACCATATCTGCAATATCCTGTTTTGTAAGCCTAATCTCAACCATGTTGCAATTTAAACCATTTATTACGTTTTGATTAGCAAATTTAATAAGCACAGAGGCTATTCTTGCTTCCACTTTTTCTAAGGCTATATGCTTTAATGTATCATGAAAATTTAGCACCCGATCTCCAAGAATAGATGCAAAGTTAAACATTATTGTTGGGATTTTAGCTACTAATTCTAATAAATTGGTACGGGATATTCTTAGTAATGTAGTATTTTCCATAGAAATAGCGTTTGCTGGATATGGAATTGAGTTTAACACTGCTACTGCTCCAAAGAGTTCTCCTTCTTTTATGATTTCAATAATAAACTCTTTGCCTTCGTTAGAATTTTTGGTTATCTTTACTATTCCACTTTTAACTATATAGAGCCACTCGGACGGGTCTCCTTCGTTAAATATAGTCTGTTTCTTCTTAAAATCAATCTCTTTGAAGCACTTAGCTATCTTTTCGATAGTAGCGCTTTCGAGATTATTGAATATACTTACATTTTCTAAGTTCATTTGCCTACTTTTAAAAATATATTAAATTATTTTATCATAACATTAATGTAAAAAGCTTGTGCTTTTATGATGGTAATCATGTTTTTTGTAAATAGCAATCTGATAAGATAAAAACATGGTAAGATTTGTTATAAAGGTGCAACCTAAAAGATAAAAATAACAATGCTTTTTGCAAAAAACTTAAAAATATAGAGGTAAATAGTTTATGAAAAGGCAAATAATAAACATTGATGCTGAAAAATGTACAGGCTGTGGTCAATGTATTCCGGGGTGTCCGGAGGGGGCTATCAGTATAGTAGATGGTAAGGCACGGCTAATTAGCGATCTGTTTTGTGATGGGCTTGGTGCATGTCTTGGGCAATGTCCGGAGGGGGCTATCACTATTGAAGAACGTGAGGCTGAACCCTATGATGAGGCAAAGGTTATGGAAAACATTGTAAAGCAGGGAGTAAACGTAATTAAGGAACACCTGCACCACTTACAATCCCACGGTCAGACTCAATATTTTACTCAAGCTCTCGAATTTCTAAAAAAACACAATATTGATATTTTAACTGGCGAAAAAACCGGCGATGAAGGTAGTACGCCCAAGCCCATGGCATGTGGTTGTCCGGGTAGTCAGATGAGGGATTTTGCCCCGGCTACTACAAATAGCGCTGGACAAATTAACGGAGCCTCTCAGCTTACCCAGTGGCCTGTGCAGGGACATTTGATTTCCCCTGCTGCTCCGTATTTTCACGGAAGCGATGTCCTGCTTAGTGCTGACTGCGTTGCTTATGCACTTGGGGATTTTCATGCAAATTACCTAAAAGGTAAAAAACTTGTTATTGCATGCCCTAAGCTTGATAGTAATTTGGATGTTTATGTGGAAAAAATTCGGCTTTTAATAGATGAGGCAAAGATAAACACCCTGACCGTTATGATAATGCAAGTACCTTGTTGTAACGGGCTTTTGCATATAGCCAAGGAGGCGCTTAAGGCAGCTTCAAGGAAGGTGCCTATAAAGGCCATAGTTGTTGGAGTGCAGGGGGATATTTTGGCTAATGATTGGGTGTAAATAGTTTTTTTTTAATTTAATCAAAAATAAGGAGGATTAATGGAAAAAGTTAGTCTACATGAAAGTGTAAACATTCTACATGAGAAAGTGAAGAAGGATGGAATAACATCGGTATTTGAGCGGTTTGAGGCTCAGGAAAAGACAAGGTGCTCTTACTGTAAACAGGGTATTAGCTGCCAGCTCTGTAGCCAAGGCCCATGCCGTATTACAAAACACGCAGACCGCGGTGTGTGTGGCATAGATGCAAATGGTATGGTTATGAGGAAGATGGTGCATTTAAACATATTTGGCGCAGCGGCATATTCATATCATGCCAAGGAGGCTATTAAGACCTTAAAGGCTACAGCCGAAGGTAAAACGCCTTTTAAGATTAAAAACGTTGATGACCTAAATAGCACCGCTAAGGCGTGTGGAATTGCAACGAATGGCAATGTGGCTGATACGGCGATTAAGCTTGCGGATTTCTTTTGGAGTGAATTTCACCGGGACTCGGATGAAGAATCTAAAGTGGTTGAAATATTTGCCCCTGAATCAAGGAAAAAACTCTGGAGACAGTTAGGTATTTTTCCCGGCGGTCCACTGCATGAAACGATTGATACGGAAAGCAGATGTATGACCAATATAGATTCCGACTACGTATCCTTAGCAAAGATGGCTATGCGTATGAGCATATCAATGGCATACTGCTCACAAGTAGTTCTTGAAATAATACATGACATACTTTTTGGCATGCCTGAGCCACATGAAACTATGATGGATTTAGGAATCCTTGACAAAGATTATGTAAATATAGTGCCAAATGGGCATGAACCTTTTGTTGGCGTTGCCATGTTAGAGCTTGCTAAGCGTCCTGAGGTACAGCAAATGGCAAAAGATGCCGGTGCTAAGGGTATAAGGATTGCTGGTTCTATAGAAACTGGACAAGAGATGATACAAAGATTTCCCACTGATGATGTGTTTGTTGGAATGACAGGGAATTGGTTAAATCAGGAATATGTGATGGCAACTGGTGCGGTTGATTTGTTTGCTTGTGATATGAACTGCTCTGTGCCCACACTGTCGCTTTATGAACAAAAGTATAATTCCACCGTTGCTAATGTGTCAAAGCTTGTGAGATTACCCGGCATTAACCGTAATTATGAATATATTCCGGAAAAAGTAGAATCCCTTGCCATGGAACTTATAAAACTAGCTATAGAAAACTTTAAAAAGAGAAAAGGTAAGGATACACTTATTCCAAATAAAACACAAAAGGCCATCGTTGGTTTTTCTATTGGTTCAGTGCTGAAGGCACTTGGCGGTACTTTAAACCCCCTTTTAGATGTAATTAAAAATGGCTCTATAAAGGGAGTAACAGCACTTGTAAGCTGTACAACACTTACAAATGGTCCACAAGATGCAGTAACTGTAGCTGTAGCTAAAGAGCTTATAAAAAGGGATATCTTGGTGCTTAGCGCCGGCTGTGGTAACGGTGCCTTACAAGTAGCAGGTCTGCAAACGACTGAGGCAGCATCAATGGCTGGTGCTGGGTTAAAGGCCGTGTGTAATGCCCTAGGAATTCCACCAGTGCTTAGTTTTGGTACCTGTACAGATACAGGAAGACTTGCTAATTTGGTAACGGCAGTTGCCAATGCCCTTGGGGTAGATACTAAAGATTTGCCGGTGGCTGTTACAGCCCCTGAATACATGGAACAAAAGGCAACTATAGATGCCATATTTGCAGTGGCATTTGGTTTATATACACATGTATCGCCAGTGCCAGCTGTTACCGGAGCCCCAGATGTGGTTAAACTACTTACTGAGGATGTGGAAAATATAACCGGTGGAAAAGTAGCCGTTGGTGATGACCCTGTACAAATAGCTGATGGAATTGAGCAGCATATAATGAAGAAGAGAAAAGCTTTAGGTATATAAAGGAAAAAAAAGAAAAAGGAAAAAAAAAGAAAAAAAGAAAAAAGAAAAAGAAAAAAAAGATAGAGGAGCGGGGGAAAACCCTTTTAGGTAAAAGGTGCGTAGGCGCACTCCCAAACCCCCGCACCCTCTTTCCGAAAACTTTTGGACTGTAATCTTTTTAGTAATTCCTCTTATCTTTTGCTATATTTTTAACAGATTTTTGCTAATATAAATAACAAGAATTAAGGGCGAACACTCGAAAGGTTCGCCCCTACAAAAATATGTGTATTGTAGGGGCAGACCTATGTGTCTGCCCTTAATTGTTGTTATCTAAGCTATTGCAAACCATATACCATACACAACCACTATGTGCAGTTTAAAAGTTTTTGAAAAGGGGTGCGGGGGAAAACCTTTACGGCGGGTGCGCCTTCGCACCTTTTTGCCTAAAAAGTTTTCCCCCGCATCCTCTATCTTTTTTTTTTCTTTTATTCTATCAAAGTATGGGTGAATTTATTACGGCCGGTATGTTTTGATTCATACAGCATTTTATCAGCAGCTTCCATAATTGTTTGTTGATTAGATATCTTAGCTGTTGCTGCACCGATACTGATAGTTACGTGTTTAGATACAGAGGATTTATCGTGTGGTATATTCATACTATTAACGTTTAAGTGTAAGTTTTCTGATATAAAGACAGCTCCGTCTTTATCAGTTTCAGGAAGGAGGCAAACGAATTCTTCGCCGCCGTAGCGGGCGGCAAGGTCTAGGGGTCTTTTTAGTGTTGAAGCTATGGCGTTAGCCACCTTTTTCAAGCATTCATCACCAGCTACGTGTCCATAGGTATCATTATATTGTTTAAAGAAATCAATATCAATCATAATAATTGACAGTGGTTTTTGTAGACGAACGGCTCTACGCCATTCACGTTCAAAATATTCATCGAAGGTACGGCGGTTTGCGATACCGGTTAAGCCGTCGAGGGTTGACAAACGGGTAAGCATATCACGTTGGCGTTTTAGTTCGAGGTGGTTTTTTATTCTAAGATGTACGACGGTTGGGTTAAATGGTTTAGTAACGTAGTCTACAGCACCTGCTTCAAGTCCTTTTGTTTCGCTTTCTGACTCTATACTTGATGTAATTAAAATTACTGGTATGTTTTTCAATAAGTTATCTGCCTTAATTTTTCGACACAGCTCATAGCCGTCAATTTCTGGCATCATTACGTCAAGGAGGATAATGTCTGGCACTATTAGTTTAACTAGTTCAAGAGCCTCTTTACCTTTTGTAGCAAAGGATACCCTGTATTCAAATTCGAGAGCGGCATTTAGTATTTGTATATTAATAGTTGAATCATCCGCTATAAACACTTTTTGAAGTTCTCTATGTTTTCCATCTATAATAGGATTTAAGGAAATGTTATTTTTAAAACTATTTATAATATCAATAGCGCCGCTAAAGTCAAAATTACTTAAGCGTCCTTCAAGCATTTCAACGTTACCACTAAAGCCAGTGTTAATCAGCATTGGTTTTATGTCTTTAAAGATTTTTATTGCATATAAATCATTACATTTCAAAAGCTCTATCAACTCATCTACTGCATACAGAGTTTTGTCATTTTTTACCATAGGCACTTGTTTGGTCAGGGCTATTTCATGGTTATAGTATTCCAACTTATCACTGACATTAGTAAGTTGTTTTAATAGATATTCGATACCGTCTACAATGTCATCTTTATTTTCAATAATTGTATTTTCTAATTTTTTAAACAAATTATATAATTCTTTAATTGAAATATTACCACACACGGTTTTAAAGACATAAAACACGTCTTTAGCTACCTTAACATCACCGACTTCAAGCGATTTACGTATATCTTCAGCTACGAGCAAGCAGTGTTCTTGGAAGCGCACAAGAAAGGTTTTTAAAAGCTCGGTATTGGTTGCTAAGGTTTTAAGCATTGTGGCAAAGTCTATACCATGAAGCCCCTCAATAATAGAAGACTCTCTTGCTTTAGTGCGTTGAATTGCACCTGCATAGGAGCTACCTTTAATCAATCTAAGCAACACATTATAAAGTTGTTCAATATCCACAGGTTTAGACACATAGTAATTAATACCAGAGCCAAAGTGTTTATCTATTTCATTAAATGCGTGGTCGGTTAACCCGACAATAGGCACATCTTTATAGTTTGTTTTGCGACGTATAATCTTAGCTACTTCATAGCCATCCAAATCCGGCATATCTATGGCCATAACAATAATATCGTATTTTGGGTTATTTTGTACGATATAAACGGCATCAGCTCCTTTATTTGCTACCTCGACAAGTATTTTAGCATTTTCAAGAAATTCGCATATTATACGCTGATTTATAATATGAGGCTCTACTACTAGTGCCCGAAGGCCAGCCAATCGTTCGTATACCCTGTCTTTAGCCACCACAAAGGTGTGTTTAGTATCTACAATAAACTTATGCCTGCCGGCGGACTCCACTATGGTTTTATAAAGCATATTGGGAAGTATGGGTTTCATTAAAAAGCTATTGACGCCAAGTTCTATAGCCTTATTTTTTATATCATTACGCCGATAGGCTGTAAACATTATTACTAATGGGATATCGGCAAAATGCGCATTATCTTTAATCCGTTTAGCTGTTTCAAAGCCATCAATGCCTGGCATCTTCCAATCAATAAGCACTAACCCATATGGCTGCTTCTCTGCTGAGTTTGATAATGTCCTTTCAAGCTCACTAATAGCAGCAGCCCCTGAGTCAACCACCTTTGGATTTAAAGAAAAAGACCGTAAGGTATCTAAAAAGATAGTTCTTGTTGTAGCGTTATCATCAACAACTAAGACCTTCATACCTTGCAGTTCATTAGGTAAGACAAAGGTTGTTAGTGGCACTTCATGCAATCCAAGCGTAACAGTAAACGTAAAAGTGCTTCCGCTATCTTTTTTACTGTCAACCCAAATGTTACCACTCATCATTTCCACAAGCCGTTTCACTATACTAAGCCCTAAGCCAGCGCCACTTTGTTTTCTATTAGCAGGACTTTCCACTTGCGTAAAGGGCACAAACAGGTTTGCCATCTGTTCTTCTGTCATGCCAATACCGGTATCTCTTACTGAAAACTCCAAGACAGCTGTCTTTTTGAGTTTCTTATGCAGTTGCACGGATATTACAATCTCACCCCTTATTGTAAACTTAATTGCGTTATTAACTATATTTATAAGTATTTGGTTTAATCTGATAGGGTCGCCGATAAGTCCTTTAGGTACGGATTGTGATAAGTTATATATGACTTCAATGTCTTTTTCCTCAATGGTTACGGATACGTAGCTACCTATATGCTCAAGTACGTCATCGAGGTTAAAATTAATAGATTCCAGATCAAATCTGCCAGCCTCTATTTTTGAAAAATCCAATATATCATTAATAATAACCAGAAGCGATTGTGCAGATGAGTGAATTTTCCTGACATAATCTTTTTGTTCAGTATTTAAGGCGTTTTTCAGTGTTATATAGCTTAAGCCGATGATGGCATTTATCGGTGTACGTATCTCATGAGTCATATTTGCTAGAAAATCGCTTTTAGCCCTGTTAGCTCGCTCCGCCTCCGCCTTTGCCTTTAATAATCCCTCCTGAGCTTCTTTTATAGCGGAAATATCGTTAAAGGCAATAACAGCACCGGTTATCTTTTGTTGGCGAATTATAGGTGAAGCCACTATTGACACTGGCATAAACCTATCGTCTTTACAATAAAAAACCTCATCATTGTTAATCGCTATCTCACCGCTAAAGACCTTCATAAGGATTTGGCATTCATCAAAGACACACATAGCACCGTCAACGCCAGCATAGTGAAATAGGTTATTAGCACTCATGCCAAGCATCTCTTCTTCTTTTAAGCCAAGGAGCTTTGATGCCCTAATGTTACTAAAGCACACAACCCCATTGTTATCTAAGACAATAAGCCCTTCGCCAAGACTTGCTGTAATTTCCCTTAAAGAGCGCTCACTTTCGGCTAACTTAGCCTCGTACTCATGGTGTGCCTTATCGGCATATTCTGTTGACATCATCATAGATAAGATAGAGTTTGACAGCAAACTAATCTCCTCAGAGGCATTAGGCATACCTGATAATAGATTATATTTAAGTTCAGGCGTTACTATTTTGGAAGTTGTAAACATACGTATATTTTTTTCCAAAGCAACTATAGAACGCATATCGTAGGCAAACCGCCTGCCAAGGAAAAGCCATATAAAGCCGATAAATATAAGAATTATCATTAAATTAGCAATAATTAGTTCATAAATGCTAAAAGGCCGATTTAACTGTGTCCTAACCACCATTACAGGTGCTATCCCACTATAATGTTTCCCCAATACTATTTCAAACTGCCGATACACCCCTGCCACTTTAGACTTCCCATACACCGCTGAAAGCTCCTCAATACCCCTGTCGCCAAGAGAAGATGCTACAGGCATATCCTGCCACTTTAAATACAGCGTTGTATCAGGCAAGAGTATTTGTGAAAGAAAAGAGCTATCTATCGGCTTAAAAAGTAATAAATACGCCCCAGCTTCTAAAGATGAGCGATAAACTACAAAAAGCCTTTTAAGTGATGAGACATAATACCAAGAAATGTTTTCCTTAAAATCTAATCTATAATTGATTTTATCAACATCGAAACCATAGCTAAATAAGATATTCCCAACTTTATCTACAACGAAAACATATGTAAAAATATGGTCTTGAAAGTAAGCAGATAAGTCTTTATTAAGCATATTAGTATCTTCAAGATACTGGGACAAATTCACCCGTGCAGCAGTAGCTAAAGCACTTTGTATCCCATCTTGCATAAGCCGATTGATTGTTTTGCTATAGTATTGAATTGTGTCATATTTTTTTATATTATCAAATTTACTAAAAATATAAAAGTTAAACCAAACCACAATTAATGTACTAAATAAAAACATAAAAACAAAGGTTCTTAAAAGAGCGCCACCTACTTGATTTTTTAAATGTGTCATTTAGCTATAAAAAGTACTAACAAACAAGATAAAATTTTAGAGTCAAAACCCATGCGCTAATTATAACATAAAAATTTTTCGAGTTCTACAAGGAAACAAATACAGAGTGAGGGCGCTACCCTCACACTCCCGCCAAAGGTGCGGCAGCACACCTCCCTGTTCTTCCCCCCCTTTCCAAAAACTTTTAGTTTGTTATCTTTATTAGTTATCCTTCTATAGCCTAAGGTGGACTGATTTGTTAAGACCGTGTTTAACACTATTGAATCTTCTATTGCCTGAGTGTTATTATTAAGCGTGGGGGTTTGTGATATAATAAAATGGGCATAGAAGAATTAATAGAAGAAAAAAATAATAATTTCCCTGAGCGAGTTTATGTGCTGTTTTATAACGATGAGTTTTTTATAAGAAGCTCACTCAAAGTAATAGCTGGTGGCAGCGATAAAAATAAAGTTGAAATGTATGACCTTGAGGAAAAGCAGGATATTAAGCTTATAGCGGGGAGTTTAAATATGCCTGCGTTGTTTTCAACATCCAAATATGTTGTGATTACTAATTTCCAAAAAATTAAAAAAAATGGACTTGAGATAATAGAACAATATTTGAAAAATCCATCACCAACGGCAGTGCTTTTTTTATATGTTTATGGAGAAGGAAAAAAACTAAGAAACCTGAAGGGAAAGTCTGTAAAGACAATAGATTTGGTATTGAAAAAGGGTGAAATAACCAGATGGTTAAAAGAAAGGGCAGCTTGGCGCAGTTTTATATTAGATAGTGATGCTGTCAGTTATTTAAAGGAGTTTTTTGATGAAAACCTTTCTATGTTAGACAATGAAATAGAAAAGCTATCGCTTCTTGGGCACAAAAAAGTAACAAAAGATATATTGCTTGAGTCTTTCTATGGTACGAAGACCATCAATGCCTTCAGTTTACCGGAGGCAATAGTAAAAGGTGAAAGGGCAAAGGCACTTTCTTTGTATAGTCAGATAAGGGAAAAATCAGACCCTCTTATGATACTTGGTGCTATTAATTGGAAGGTTAGTACAGTGGGTACTAAAGACAGGAAGTCGTTTAAGGTCTACGAAACTCTCATAAACACAGAACTAAATTTAAAGCAAACTAGCCTTGAATACCCGTTAGAGATGCTCATAGCAGAGCTGTGCAGTTTGAAAAATTAGAGAATTATTTAAATAATATAGGTGAAGGGGAAATGAAGGATAATATTTTTGAAGAAATTGATCAACGTACACAGTTAGCACTATCTAATCAGATGGAGATGTTGGTGTTTTTCTTAAACGACGGGCAGCGCTATGGGATAAATGTGTTTAAGATAGTAGAGGTAATAGAGTGTCCAACGGTTATAACAAAAATGCCCCACTCCCATCCAACGGTCCGCGGTACCATAGATTTCAGAGGCAAAGCCGTAGTTACCATAGACTTGGCAGATTTCCTTGGGCTTGAAAAACAAGACTATAGGAACAAACTGAGTTACATTATTATAAGCGAGTATAACAACAACATACAGGGTTTTATCGTAAGCATGCCTGATACACTCATAACAAGAAGCTGGCAGGAGGTAAAAAGTCCTACGGGGATGATGTCCAATTCCGGTTTTCTTGTAGCAATAGCGTACACGGATAGCGGTGAGATGATTCAAATACTTGATATTGAACGCATATTGGGTGAAATTATTGGCATACCGGAAGAGGTTTCACAGGAGATAATCGAAAAAAGTAAAGAGGTGGGACACTTCGAAGACGTACACATACTGGTCATAGATGATTCTAAGACAGCACGGAGACTTAACGAGTCAGTTATAACGCAACTTGGCTATAGTGCAACAATTATGGAATCTGCCGCTGAAACCCTACAAATTTTGATAAATGACCCTAAAGCAGCACAGAAATACACAATGATTATTTGCGACATAGAAATGCCCACCATGGATGGTTTTACATTTACAAGAAAAATACGGGAAAACGAAAAGCTCAAAAACATGTACATTATGCTCCACAGTTCAATGAGTAATCCATCAAACATGGATAAAGCAAAACAGGTTGGAGCTGACGTATTTATCGCTAAATTCAGACCAGATGAGTTAGCTAAAGAGATTTTAGCAACAATTCAGCAAATAAAAGATAAGAAAAATATATAGGGCTGCTTTGCTCAAATAAGAAACACTAAAGGCGTACTAATATAAAGGTGCGCCTTAGCATTTTTCTGATTGTTAATTATTGGAATATTTCACCAGTGATTGTATCAACCATCGTATTAAACTCAATACCACTACAGTGGACCCCTTTGTCAAGATAATTTGTAATATCTTATGGTATAATTAACCTATGGAAACACTTAAACGGGTACACTTAATTATAGAAGGAAGGGTGCAGGGGGTCTATTTCAGGGCGTTTGTTAAGAAAAATGCTATTGATTTGGGTGTTAAAGGGTGGGTGCGCAACCTGCCGGACGGTACGGTAGAAGTACTGCTTGAAGGTGAAAAGAAAGCCCTTGAAACACTGGTTGGGCGTTGTTATAAGGGGCCACCGGCAAGTGTTGTCATTCATATTCAGATAAATTGGCAGCCTTATGTTGGTGAATTTAGCTCTTTTGGGGTTAGTTATTAATGCACTCTCTTGTATCTAAGGTTTTACTCGATAGTAAGTGTTTATCGAAGGGTGAGGCTTATCGCTTAATAGAAACTGATGTGTATGAGCTTTTTGGGGCAGCCGCTTATGTGTGTAATCATTTTCATGAAAAGGTTATAGATATATGTTCCATAGTTAGTGCTAAGGTTGGTGGGTGTTCGGAGGATTGCAGTTTTTGTGCTCAATCGGTTGTAAGTAGTGCTGCCATTAAACGTTATCCGATGATGAGTGTAGAGAAGGTTTTGGATTGTGCAAGGGTACAAAAGGCTAATGGGGCTAGACGCTTTAGTGTTGTAATGTCAGGTAAGAGGGTGTCTACGAATGAGCTTGAGGTATTGGCAGCCATAGTTATGAAAATTAAAGACATTGGACTACTTCCATGCGTATCTGCTGGGCTTTTAAGGGTTGAAGAGTTTATTTATTTAAAGAAAGCAGGACTTAATAGGTATCACCATAATTTAGAGACATCAAGACGGTACTATCCAAATATTTGTACTACCCACACCTATGATGACAAAATGAGCACGCTAAAAGCTGCACGTGAGGCAGGGCTTTCGGTTTGTTGTGGTGGGATTTTTGGCATTGGTGAGACGTGGGCTGATAGAATTGATATGGCCTATGAGCTGAAAGCTTTGGAGGTGGACTCTGTACCTATAAATTTTCTAATTCCAATAAAAGGCACTAAATTAGCTAATGTACAGACAATAAAACCTCTTGAAGCGCTAAGGATAATCAGTATTTATAGACTTATAATGCCTGAGAAAGAAATAAGGGTGTGTGGTGGCCGTTTGCATGTACTTGGGGATTTGCACCCGTTGATTTTTATGGCAGGAGCGGATGGGCTGATGGTGGGGGATTATCTAACCACGTTTAGTGGTCGGACACCAAAGGATGATGTCTGGATGATAAGAGAGCTTGGGTTTAGGTGTGCTTTATAGTGTGAGGATGAGGGCGGCGGATGGGCAGCGGCATATTTCCGGTGCTGAGGGTATATACGATGACGGGCAGGTGTATGAGCATGCCATTAGGTTTATTCAAAGGGCTATGGGACATGAAAGGGGACTGCCGGGGGAGATTCATCTTTCAATTGAAAAGATAGAGGGTAAGCCGATATTTATAAAAAGTCTTCCTGTGTGGACGTGTAGTAGTGAAGGGGTTGAGTGTTCACGGGGTAATGTACGTTTGTTGCTTGATATGGCAGGGGTGAGTCATTTTGCAATTGAAAAGGCGGAGGCGTTGGTCTTTACTACAGGTGGGAAGGCAGGGGCCTTTATGTTAGATATATGTAGTGGGCAAGGGCTTGAAACTAAGAAGAAAACGTTTCGGGTTTCAAGGATGGGATTTCAAGCAGAGGCTTCTTTACGTTTAGATAAGCTACTAAGTAGCTATGGGCTTAGCCACTATCGGATAAAAGAAGCACTGGTGCTTGCAAGTAAGGTGGCTTTTGCTGATGAGGTTTTGTGTGAGCTTTGTGTTTCAGATGACCCTAGTTACACAACAGGATATGTGGCATCTCGGCGTTTAGGTTATGTGAGGATTCCTCATATAAAAGCATTAGGCTCAGCGGTAGGCGGCAGGGTGTTTTTTATAAAACCTACGGTTAATCTTGAACGATTAGTTAATTATCTTGAAAGTGTACCAGTTTTAATAAATGAAATCAGTGAAAATGTATATTTTGGAGATATAAATGAGTTTGCAAGCGCTTATAATAGTTAATCAGCGGGCCTCATCGTACAAAAAACATATGTTAAAAGATGTGCTAAACACCTTTAGAGCAAATGGTTATATGGTTGATGTGTTTAATACGAAAAAGAAAGGTGATGCCCAAGCCCGCTCACAAGAAGCGGTTAAGGAAGGGTATCCGTTAATTATAGCAGCCGGTGGCGATGGTACCATAAATGAGATAATAAATGGTATAGCATTTACTGATGTATGTCTTGGCGTACTGCCCTTTGGTGGTGAAAACGTTTTAGGCAGGGAGATTGGCCTAAATAGGCATTTAACTAACGCTATTAATACAATAATAAATGGCAAGGCACACAATATAACGCTTGGACGGATAACTAATTCAGACGGTAAAGTTAGATATTTTTCAATGATGGCAGGTATTGGGTTTGATGCCGCAGTGGTTTATGGAGTAAATACGCGTATAAAGAGAATCAGTAGCAGGTTAGCCCATGTTATCAGTGGATTAAAAGCCTTTAGTAATCATCAGCCAATTTTAAATATAAAGCTAAATGGTCAGTCTTATGCAGGATACTGGTTAATAGCAGCTAATGGTGCAAAGTACGGTGGCAATTTAATAATATCGCCTGATGCAAATATAGAAAGTGATAATCTAAATGTAGTTATTTTCCAAAAAAACGGTAAACTTGACACCCTCAGATACGTCTTTGGTATAATTACGTCAAGACACCTTTATTTTGTGGATGTTATGAGTGCGGTGTGTACACCTAATACAGTTATAGAGGTTGAAGGTGTATCACATGTTCAAATAGATGGTGAGTACTTTGGTATGACACCATGTAAAATAGAAAGTGTTCCTAATGCCATAAAGATACAGATAAAATAAGTGTTGCTTATGTATCAGAAATATTCAAACATAAAGGGGAAAAAATATTATGAAGCGTTATATAATGTTAATATTTATATTGCTATGTTCGTTATTTTCCATCCACTGCTCCTCTGAAACTAATAAGTTTACAATAATATCAGGCTCTGAAAATAAATCCCTTGAAGAGCTGGTAAAGGAGTTTGGCAAAAAAAACGGCTATGACGTTGAAATCCACTACAAAGGCTCTGTGGACATCATGCTTGAACTTGAAAGTAACAGTATAAGTGGTGATGCCGTATGGCCTGCCAACAGCTTTTGGTTAGCTTTAGGTGATAAGCAAAAAAAGGTGAAAAATGCTAAATCCATAATGACCTCACCGGTTGTGCTTGGTGTAAAGGCAGGGCTTGCTCAAAAACTTGGCTTAATTGATAAAACGGTTAATGTTCAAGATATTTTAAAGCTTGTAGAGGAAAAGAAGCTTAAGTTTATGATGACCTCGGCAACGCAGTCAAATAGCGGTGCTTCCTTATACTTAAGCCTGCTATACGCTCTTTTAGAAAACCCGGATGTCATTACAAAAGAAGACCTCAACAGGGCTGATTTGAAAGAGCGGATTAAACTCATATTTTCGGGCGTTAATCGTTCCTCTGAAAGCTCCGGGTTTTTAAAAGAACTATTTTTAAGCCACCCCGAGGGCTTTGATGCTATGGTTAACTATGAAGCTTTAATCATTGAAACTAACCTTGAGCTTGAAAAACGAGGCTTAGAGCCCCTTCACGTTATATATATAGAAAACACAACGGCTATGTCCGACTCCCCCCTTGGATATATACACAGAAACGAGCCTAAAAAAGAAGAGTTTTTTGAAAAACTCCAAGACTACCTCTTATCAGAACAAACTCAAAACACTATCACATCCTATGGTAGACGGACAGGCGTTAGCGGCGTTTCTTCAAAGACCGATACAGGCATTTTTAACCCAAACTGGGGCATAAGCACTGATAAAATCCTTACAGCTATGCGTGTGCCAGCTCCAGAGGTTATCAAAGAAGCCCTTACACTTTATCAAACTACACTAAGGAAGCCCTCGTTAACTGTCTACTGTCTTGATTTTTCAGGCAGCATGGCGGGTTCCGGTGAGCAACAGTTAAAAGAAGCCATGAAGACCCTCTTACTCCAAGACACTGCTTCCAAATATCTTCTTCAAGCCGCACCAAATGATATAACCATCGTAATACCGTTTAGCGATAGAACATTTGCCTCTATGCGGGTTAACGGTAATGATAAAACAGCACTTTTAGAGCTTTTTAATAAAATAAACGAAAAGAAACCAACAGGCGGTACTGACATCTACTCACCCGTAATTATAGCGCTTGATAAGATTATAAAGGAAAACACTGAAACCAACATACCAGCCATAGTCCTTATGACGGATGGGCAGTCAAATACCGGTAGGAACTTTCAAGCACTTGCTGAGCACTGGCGTAGGGCAGGGATTGATATTCCAGTATTTTCAATACTCTTTGGTGAAGCTGATGAAAAGCAGCTAAAAGAAATAGCCTCACTTACAAGCGGTGGGGTATTTGATGGGCGTACTAATCTAATTACAGCCTTTCGAAAGGCAAAGGGACAAAATTAATCATGGATAGGAGAAATTTAGTTATACATTTGGTTTCCGGGCTAATAGGAGGGGTTAGTTTTATTGTGTTTTTATTTGTTTTAAAACTGAGCCCGATACTTTCTATAATAGTTGCAATATTGGCCTATGTAGCTATAGATTTAATATTTTCCCAAAGGAAAAAGCAACAAATAGAGGTAACATTAAAAAAGGTACAAAACGAGGAAGTTGATAAGGTAATACGGGAGGCTACAAAGAAGATAGATACTATCGGCTCTTACATTACTAAGATAAAAAAGGTAGAGATTAAGGACAAGGTATCAGAAATCTGTCTTGTTGGACGCAATGTCATTAAGGAAATACAAAGGGACCCGAAGGATGTTAGGGTTGCAAAGCAGTTCCTTTCCTATTATTTAGATGCAACCGTTTACATAGTGGAAAAGTATGCTGAGCTTGCGGCTGTTGGCTTAAGCTCAGGGGATATTAATAAACGGTTAAGCAAGGTTGAAGGGATGCTTGATACGATTAAAAATACCTTTATAAAACAACATGAAAGGTTGCTTGATAATGATTTGATGGATTTAGATGTAGAAATGGATTTACTGGAAAAAACGATAAAAATAGAAGGGCTTTGATTTAGGAGGTAGATGTTTATGAAACAAAAATTGGTAGGGATTATTATATTGTCTATAATCATAGCAGCAGGGCTCGTTATATATGTAGCCTCATCAGGGACAAAAAAGACAATCGTGGTAAAAGGGTACGTTGGTGGTGAAAAGGCGGGTTTACTTGAATCAGAGGACTTTAAAAAGATATTAAAAGATAAATTCGGGGTTATCATAGATTATACAAAGGTCGGCTCTATTGAAATGGCGAGAGAAACCAAGACAACAAACATTGATTTTCTGTGGCCTTCAAATATGATAGCACTTGAGATATTTAAAGAAAGTAACAAAAAACTGGTTAAAAGCGAAAACATTTTTAATAGCCCTATCGTGCTTTATAGCTGGGACACTGTTGTTGGCTCAGAAGAGCCCGGCAAAGAAACCGGTCTTATTAAAGCTGGCATTGTACAAAAAATCAACGGTACATACTACATTGTTGACATGCCAAGACTAATACAGACCATAATGGAGGGCAAAAAATGGTCTGACCTCAATATTAACGAGCTATACGGAAAGGTTAACGTGATGTGTACCGACCCAGTTAAAAGCAATTCAGGTAATATATTTGCCGGGCTTTTGGCAAATCTGTTAAATAATGAAGACGTGGTGGATGAGAGCTTAATAGACAAACATATGCCTAATATACTATCATTTTTTAAGCGCCTTGGTTATATGGAATCCTCATCGGGGGACCTCTTTGAGCAGTACCTGCGTACTGGCGTTGGGGCTAAACCGCTTATTGTTGGATATGAAAATCAAATGGTTGAATTTGCTACTAAGTATAAAGATTATTGGCCAAATGTAAAGGAAAAGGTAAGAATACTCTATCCGGTTCCTACTATATGGAGCTCACACCCGTTAATAGCACTAACACCAGCCGGGACTGAACTTATAAAAATTCTAAGCGATGAAGAGATTCAGCAATTTGCTTGGGAAAAACACGGCTTTAGAACTGGTTTAATCGGTGTACAGAATAATCCCAAGGTGCTTGAGGTCGTTGGTATACCTGAAAAGATTGAAAAGGTCATGCAAATGCCATCAGCTAAGGTTATGGATAAAATTATAAAGGCACTTGAAGGTAAATAAAAACGTTTCTGAAGGAGAAACTATGGAAGCTTTAATAAATAATAATAGTAGTGTGGATTTAACCGGATTTACTGATGATGAAAAAAACCGGATTAAAGAAATCAGTGCCAAGATTAATATTGACGATGCACAGGAAACCCTACAGTATGGTGTAAGTGCACAAAAGTCCATTGCATCATTTTCGGATAATATACTAAACACCGTGCGCTCAAAGGATAGCGGCTACGTTGGTGATATGCTGACAGACTTACTTTTAAATGTAAAGGAAATGGACGTTGACAATTTAGCACCAACCAAAGGCGGCTTTTTTTCAAAAATACCGTTTCTTGGCTCACTCGTTGACTCTGCCAAGAAATTTGTTGCTAAATACGATAAAATCAGCGTTCAAATAGATAAAGTTACCGATAAGCTGGATAATGCACGCATGGAGCTTCTTAAAGATATTAGTATGTTTGATAACTTATATAAAAAAAATCTTGAATATTTCCGTGAGTTGAATATTTTAATTACTGCTGGTAAACTAAAGGTAAAGGAATGCCATGAAACAATAATCCCCCAGCAAGAAGAAAAAATCAAAGCAGCCGCTGAAAATGAAGCCCCTATGGAGGCTCAAGCATTAAGTGATATACAACAAAAGGTCAATCGCTTTGATAAAAATCTGCACAATCTACTTCTTAGTAGAAACATAGCCCTGCAAACAGGCCCACAAATACGCCTTGTACAAAACGCTAATCAAGAGCTTGTTGAAAAAATCCAATCAAGCATATTAAATACAATTCCCCTTTGGAAAAACCAAATAGTAATAGCCCTTGGTCTTTATAAACAACAAAAGGCACTTCAACTGCAACGCGAGGTAAGCGATACAACAAACGAACTACTGCGCAAAAACGCCGAAATGCTAAAGGCAAACATGACCGGCATTGCCAAGGAATCAGAGCGCGGCATCGTTGACATAGAAACACTTAGGAAAACTAACGCAGACCTTATAAGCACGATTGAAGAGACATTAAATATTCAAAGGGAAGGCCGTAATAAGCGCGTTGAAGTAGAAAAGGAACTATTGAAGATGGAAAGCGATCTAAAAAATAAGCTTTTGACTTTGAAATAGTAATTATAAAAATCCAAGGAGGTCTACACTTGAAAAAAGATGACCTAAAAGAATACACCGGTAAAGATGGAAAACCAGCCTATATCGCATACAAAGGCAAAGTGTATGACGTAAGTAAAAGCAAACTATGGGCTAATGGCATTCACATGGCAAACCATAAGGCCGGCCAAGACCTTACGGCCAATATTGTTATGGCTCCCCACGGCGAGGACGTATTAAAACGAGTCACACTTGTCGGAGAACTTGAAGATAAAGAGCCAGATTTGCAAATTCCACCAGATATACAACTACAGGTTAATATCAAGGAAAAGTACCGTCAATTATATAAAAAATTCCATCCCCATCCCGTATTAATCCATAACCCAATGGGGCTTTTCGTCTTTAGCGCACTTATGCAGGCTATTTACATACTAAGTAAGGACGTTTCTTTTGAAAGGGCGGCCTTTTACTCAACTATATTTGCAACCCTAACAACCTTTCCAGCAATCCTATCCGGACTATTTAGCTGGTGGGTCAACTACGAAACCACATTTACAAAGATATTTAAAGCGAAAATAATCTTTTCCGCCATATTATGCGTTACAAGCATCATCGTATGTCTTCTGCGCACACTTATACCTAACATATACATAGAAGAAGGCCTTCTAAATATTATATACAATAGCTTGATTTTTCTAAACGTAGGATTTATTTCATACGTTGCCTATAACGGCGGAAAAATAACCTGGCCGTCTTAATAAAGGAGTATTAAATGGTTAAAGCAAATAAGGCAAGAATAAGCGAACTTGAAGAAATGATACAAATAGTGCTTCTGGCAATTCCAAGGGAGATTTCAGCCAGAGAGTTTTACCTGTCAGCTGTTGCTAAGGCAACAAGCGATGCTTCAAGAACTATGTTTCTTAACCTAGCAGAACAGGAAAAGGGACACGAAATATGGCTAAGAAAAATACTCAATGACCTGAAAACAGAACTCGGTGGACTAAAATCAAAAAATTAGTAGGAGACTCATTTAGAAAAAAATAGAAGAAGATAGAAGAAAAAGGATAAGGGCACTGCCCTCATCCTCTATCTTTTTTTTCTCTTTTACGAGTAGCGTTCTTCTTTCCAAGGATCGGCACTATTGCTATAACCACGCACTTCCCAAAAGCCCTTTTTATCCTCAGCGGTAAAGACAATTTGTCTTACCCATTTAGCACTTTTATAAGCATAGAGCTTTGGCACAACCAATCTCAGAGGGTAGCCGTGTGCTGGAGTTATTGGCTTTTTGTCATATTCGTATGCTAAGATGACGTCATCATTCATAGCCGTTTCAAGTGGCATATTTGTAGTGTATCCATGTTCGGCAACGACAATCACAAATTTTGCCTCAGCCATAGGTTTTACAATAGAAGCAAGGCTTTTAAATAAAACACCGTGCCATAGTAGTCCGTACTTTGTCCAACCTGTTACGCAATGAAAGTCGGCTGTAACGGTAGTAGACGGTAGGCTTAAAAATTCGTCATAGTTTATGGTAATTGGATTTTCCACAAGTCCTTTTACTTTGAAGTCCCACGTGGCTTTGTCAAAAGCTGGGATATTGCCTGCGTGTAAAACCGGAAAATCCTCTGTAAGGTGTTGATTTGGTGGTAGTCTATCTTGTTCTTTCATTTAGGTAGCACCGACATTGATAAAATCCCCCCTATTAGGGTAAATAGTGCAAAGCTTTCCGTGATACCAACGGCAAGGAAGGTTTTAGCGTATAGTGATGGCTTTTTAAGCGAGGCCAAAACACCCGTGGCGCAAACCTTACCTTGGAATATGGCACTTACCATTATTCCGATGCCGCAAAAGACGCCTATTGCAAAAATTCCCAGTGAGTTATGCGGGGTTTGCTGCAATTGGTTATTTAATAGTATCATTAAAACAAACCCGTATATAGTCTGAGACGCTGGTGCTGCTGACATGCCGAGGTATTTGCCGTGCCCTTCGTCCGTTTTGGTCAACACACCATGGGTTGCCATTCCTGATATTGCACACCCTATAGCGCTTCCTACAGCGCTTAGGCATATTGCCATGGGAGGCCCTAACGAGCCTATATCAAATGCCATAAAACCTCCTAATTTACGTACTATCTTTGCTTAAAAGTCTAAAAGGCTTAAATGCCCGACCATCTCCATCGTAGCACCACCTGTACCATTCAAGAAAGTTCAACCTTAAGCCGTGTATTACGCCGCTCATTATGCTCAATATTATATTAATAGTGTGGCCAGACACAAATATTATTATACCTAAAAGCATACCAAAAATCCCATAGCCCCAGACCTCTGCTGCAAGGCTATTGAAGGTTTGCGCTAAGAGTGTGCTTGTCATGCCAAGGGCAAATAGCCTCAAATATGACATTATATCTGCAAAAAATTGTACACCGTTATATATACCTAAAAACCCGTAGGCGGCAACTTTGCCAGCACTTTTGAAGCTGCCGGCTGATGTCAAAAACACTATTATAAGTGTAACAATTAACGTGTTTTCAAGTGCTGACTTTATATCGTAATAGGGTGTATCTGGGGTTTGGGCATAACCATAATAAGCATAAAAAACCCATATAATAGTAATCCATGCAAAATTAACAATTGCTAATATATATTCCTTAAATTCCACGATAAGACGCAAGCCCTTTAAAATCAAAGCAATACTTACGTGCGCCATACCTATCACTATAGCGGCATTTATCATAGTGGCAACATCCACAGTATTAAATAACTGTAAACGCACAATCCAACCAAAAAATGGGTTGGTATCACTTAAACTGAAAAACCCGCCACCAGCCAGCCCATAGATAACGGTTACCGAGCTAAGCACGATGGAGAGGTTTATAAATTTGCTCACGTTTGGTTTTAGGTGTTTGTACTTTATCTTGCAATAAAGCATAATAAAAAGGAGCACAAGGCCGTAGCCGCCATCGGCTATTATCATAGCAAAGAACACGCTAAAGGCAAAAAATACCCAGCTTGACGGGTCCCAGTCCGTAACAGACGGGGTATCGTATAGCTTAATAAGCATAGTGCCCATTTCACTAACCTTGTTATTTATAAGCACTGTTGGGGGTTTTTCATCGGGAAGAGGTGTTACTTCCACGATTTCCACAAGCTCTTGGCTTAAACCAGCCTTAAGTGCCAAAAAATCTTTATTTGGACACCACCCCTGTAGGAAAGCAATTTGACCTGAAAATGCACTTATAGCCTTCCGTTTTGCCTCCTCAAAGGCTATAATATCAAGCTCTCGTAGGTATAGCCGATATATTATATCACGGTATGGTGCATATTGTCGGATTTGGGCTAATAATCCATTTTGTCTTTCCCTGTTTTTGGAAAGTTCTAACTCAAGTTCGTTTAGGTCTTTAGTTATTACGATTTCTTTATACTGGCACATCGGCACGTCATTGCCAAAGGTCATGTAGTAGGTGTTTTGGTTATTATTACCGATTTCTAAAAACATGGTATCTTCATTAAATGCTGGCTCTTGTCCCTTTTTACAAAACCAAAAACGTACCTTACTGTTTTGTGTCTCAAGTGAGTCTATTAAAGGTTTATCAAATCTGCCAAATGGCTGGATAGTTTTGATATGTTCAATTATGTCTTCTTCGTTAACATGCAGCGTTGCCATTGCCTCTTTGATATTTGCAATCGTATCAGCAACGTGTTTGGCGTATTCGTATGTAGCATTAACTTGTTGAATGTCTTTTGGCGTATTTAGTTTTAAAAAATTGTATATATCAAGCACCTTATTAGACGGTTGGTATTGGATGTCTTTATCTACCGGCGCCAGTTGCCTTTTTAAGGCATAGTTGATGCTACCAACCTTACCGCTATAGCGCTCTATCTCGACAATCCCTATACTTTGTAAGACTTTCAGTATACGGTCTTTTTCAAGCTCCGGTGCTATAAAGATGAGTTTAAGCATCTTTTCTATCATAAAGCCCTCACTTTGTGTGTAAGCTTTGCCTTAGCTATTTTAGCATTACAAATGGAGGCTATCTCCATATCACCAAGAAACACCTTTATAATACGGATGTTTTCCCTGCACTGCGGTATCATGCGCTTTTCAAAAAGGTTTACCTTAATGGTGGTCTTACGCAACTCATCAGCTAAAATAGAGCGCTTTTCTTCAATAATACGCCGTTTCTGTTTAAAAGTAACAAGCTCTCTTAGTTTATCAATAGCCTCGTCAACCCACGTTGGCGTTATAAAAAAAGAGTACTCAAGCGTTGGAAAATGAATTGCCTTAAACACGGGTACATCAACGCCAGCCGTGTTTATGCTTTCCCTATCAATGGCAGTATAGTTTAAAGCACGCTTGAAGTCTACCATAGCATATTCTGTAAAAAGCGCTGCCCATGGCTCCATGTCTTTTATGATAGCGGTTATCTGTTTGTCAATTGCTTTAATTTCAAGAGCTGCCGCCTCAAGTTCGATTTGCAACTGCTGCTTTTTAAGCTGTAACGTAGGCAGATATTTATTTAACTGCTCAAGCGTTTCTTTTTGGCGTTTAAGTTCCGTTTTGTTTAATTTAACCGTGGCCACTTTTTTATCTCCAGTGCCCGTATTCATTAATCCACGTGTCTTTAATGCCAGTTTCGTATTTTTCAAAACACTCGTGAAGGATACTCCAGCCAAGGTCAAGCTGCTCTAAAATATCCAAGTTGACGTTTAAATCCATCATCTTTTGTTCAAAGATGTTGCCATAGTTTAAAAGCTTCCTATCCCACTGACTAAGACGAAATCCCATGGAATCCCTATCCCTTGCCATTTTGGCATCAGCATAGAGGCGTATCATAGCGTTTGCAAGGTCTGAGTGCTCCTTGCGAGTAACCCGCCCCATAACCAACTGCTTAAGCCGCGAAAGAGAGCCAAAGGGGTCTATAACGCCCCCGTGTAAATAAAACTGCCCCTCCGTTATATACCCAGTGTTATCCGGCACGGGATGGGTTACGTCGTTACCGGGCATCGTGGTTACGGCTATTATTGTGATAGAGCCAGCCTCTTCAATGTCAACCGCCTTTTCATATCGAGCAGCAAGGTCTGAGTACAGCGAGCCGGGATAGCCGCGATTTGATGGTACTTTTTCCATAGAGATAGAGATTTCCTTTAATGAATCGGCAAATGCCGTCATATCAGTTAAAAGGACAAGTACGTCTTTATTTTTAATAGCAAACTGCTCGGCAACTGCCAAGCATAAATCTGGAACAACGATACACTCAACGACAGGTTCTGAGGCCAAATGAATAAACATAACGGTTTTTTCAATAGCGCCTGTGCGCTCAAAGTGTCTGCGAAAAAACTCGTAATCGTCAAACTTAAGCCCGCAGCCGCCTAATATGACAATATCCGAATCCGCTTGACTTGCTATACGTGCCAAAAGCTCATTATAGGGCTCACCCGGTATTGAAAATATAGGAATCTTTTGGCTTATAACAAGTGTGTTGAACATGTCTATCATCGGTATATTGGTTTTAATCATTCTATTTGGTATAATGCGCCGCGATGGATTAAAAGAAGGCCCGGCAATGTCTACACTATTTTCAAAGACATCAGCCCCACCATCAATAGGTAATGCAGAGCCATTAAACCTGCGCCCAAGTATGGAATTCCCAAAGCGCACCTGCATAAAACGGTTTAAAAACCGCACCCGATCATCTGTTGAAACCCCCTTAGTACCACCAAAGATTTGCACAATAACGCTATCTGTTGATACCTTAATAGCCTCAGCATACGTGGTGCGACCGTCTTTAAGCGTAATTTGAGCAAGCTCACCCAGTTTAATGCCAGTTGCCTGTATCTGGGCAATACTTCCCTTGATTTTTTCAATATGATTATAAGTTTTTATCATTAAATAGTAAAAAGTAAAAGGGGGCGCGCTCTGCTCTCCCCCTTAAACCCCCTCACGCAAGGGAGGTAGGCCTCCCTTGACCCACCGGTCCGCAAGCTATTTACAACATTTTGTTATAATGCTTTACATAAAAATGCTCTTTCATTTTACGCCCATTCCATGTAAGCGCAATATTATTGGCTAAGAAGATGCACTTTGTTTTGTCTATACCCTCTTTTTCATCTAAAAATTGTGGATATATACGCCTACCAAATTCATTTATTCTCATTATATCATCAATATTTTCTTTTTCATAATTTAAAAGCACCAGACTTAAAATACCAATACCTGTTTCAAACAACCTCAACGATATATTGCTTACTTGTAATTTGTATGTGTCATCGTTTATATTTTTAGTTTTAATATTAATAACCATTTCTCCATATTGTTTCAGTTCATTAGTTTTTTCAAAATAGTATGATATTGCACTCTCTTGAGATATTTCCATGTCCTTGAGTTGTTTAGTTTCAAAGATAACGTTCTGAACATATTTATGGAAATAAAAAAACTCATTATAATTATTTTCAGTCTCGGTAGGGTTATACGCTTTATATTGCCAGTCTGAAGCTTTAATATCAGTTATTATGTCATTTATAAATGCCTTATGTTTTTTTGCTTTGTTAGCATCATCGTCAATATATTCAATATTAAAAGGAAATAAAAAGATATGTTGTGATTTTATCCTATTGCCATTTTCTCCAGACATTTACTCTCCTCTTTACTATTAATAGCTTCCAATTGTTGAATTTCATAAAACATTAGCTTTATTTGTTGTTTATCTAAAGGAGCATCAGTTCCAAAAAAACCATAATCTGGAAGGCTACCGCCCCACCAAAAATCAATGGATTTATTATCTGTTTTTTGTTTTTTATATAATTCTACAAGATATTGTACAATATGTCCCTTTCCACTGTAATGTAATTGACCCTTTGGGGTATAAATAAAAACATAATCGAATTTATCGTATATTCTGTCAAATATACAGGAAGAGTGTCTCGTTAGGCTTTGTACTATAGCACAATTGCCATTAATTATTTCTATATGATTTTTAATAGATATTTCGGCATTTTTTTCATCTTCTTCTGTTACTCCCTGTGCTTTTCTATCCATTTGCCTTATTTGTGCAATTTCCTCATTTGTTGCATTTAATGCTATCATTGCCCTTATATGGCCTTTGTCGTTTGCACTTATTAATTGCTGATGCCTATTTAGCTTTACTCTTAATAAGGTTGCTACCTGCTCTATTGAAGTCTGAGCATATTTACTTGCTTTTTGCCCATGATGGTCTACGATGATTGAGTTTTCAGGGTAACGGCAATCTAAATTTAACTCTATAAATACTGGTATAATATTTGGTGCTAACATGGTAAGCTCTTCTTCATATTCTGTAAGTGCAGCTCCCCATGACAATTGTTTATCGTAAAAGCAAACGCCTTTAGATACTAAAATGTTTAGTATTTCCACCATTTCGGCATCATATCCACCTATAAAGAAACAATAGCCCATTTATTAATATAATATATTTATAATAAAAATTGTAAAATTATTAGGAGTCATTAAGCCTATTACATATGCAAACTCTAAAATTAATTATGCAGTTATCAATTTACAGCCCATTGGTTCAGGGATTATGTCCCCAAACTCTTTAGCTGTATCAATCCATAGTTGTATGGCTTCCTTAATATTTAATAATGCTGTTTCATAAGTATTGCCATGGGCAATGCAACCATCTAACTCCGGAGCTTCAGCAATAAAAACATCATCTTCACTACTCCAATATATGATAATTTCATATCTATACATAATTTCCCCAACAGTATTTTCCACTTCCTCATTATTATTTGTAATAATGCCTTGCAAGCCTAATTTGTTTTGTTATAATGCAATCGAAAAAACACTATAATTTTCATAATTTTTTCACATTGATAACATAATATAAATTAAAGAGTTTTCACATAAAAAACTATATAAAGGATGAGATAATGAAGAATTTCCAACAAAAGACTTTTAGACTTTTAGTAGTAGCGTACTTAATTGGATGTTTAAGTGCTGGTTTAGTTTTTGCTCAAAACACCACCCCTAAGACGCTGGAGCCATCAATGTTTAGTGGCAACGCTCGTTTAGCGTATGAGGTAGCACAAAAATACCCGACCGTACTTTCACAGATGCGCTGTTACTGTGGCTGTGAAACTCCCGGCGTAGACCACACAAGTCTTTTAAGTTGCTTTGTTGATAAGCACGGCGCTAACTGTATGATTTGTCAGGAGGAGGCCTTGATGGCTGCCAAGCTTCATGAGGAAGGTAAGCCAATTACTGAAATTAGGGCTGCAATAGACAGTAAATTTGGCAAAAATAATTAATTATGAAAATCCTAATCGTTGAAGATGAGGAAAAGATAGCATCAATAGTGGAAGCCTACCTTAAGAAGGAAAAGTACAGTGTAACGGTTGCAAGCACTGGTACTAAGGCTATCGCACAGTTAAAGCAGGGTTATGATTTAATAATCTTAGATTTAAAATTGCCCGATATAGACGGAGAGGAGATTTGTAAGCTGATACGTGAAAGCTCGCAGGTGCCTATAATAATGCTAACGGCGCGTAGCCAAGAAGATGACCGTGTAAGGGGGTTAAGCATTGGGGCTGATGATTATGTAGTAAAACCGTTTAGCCCGCGGGAGCTTGTAGCCCGCGTTAAGGCTCTTTTACGACGTACAACGGGTGGTAAAACCATATTGAGCTTTAATAATAAGACCTTGCTTATTGATATATCTGGTGGAGACATTATTTTGGGAGATGTTAAGGTTGACCTAACCCCTACGGAATTTAAACTGATTAAGTGTCTTTGTGAAAGGCCGGAGCAAATCTTTACTCGTCTTCAATTAGTAAACATCATACTTGGTTATGATTTTGATGGCTATGATAGAACCATAGATGCGCATATTAAAAACATACGACAAAAAATAGATAAACCACTAAAGGAGGGTAGTTTTATAAAGACCGTGTATGGCGTAGGGTATAAGTTTAATGGCTGTCTTGATGAGATATGAGGTCTAAACTTTTTTTTGCATTTATATTAGTGATACTGACAGCCCTTATATCAAACGTAGTGTATAAGGAATTAATAATTGATGATTTTAACGATTTCATCAGCGGGGATAAAGAAGACCGTATCTACTGGATAATGGCAAGTGTAGAGGGTAGCTATGATGTAAATAATCAAAGTTGGGACATGGTGCACCTAAAAGAGGTATTACACTGGGGAATTATGCTTGGCTTTGAAAGCTATGTGGAGGATTCTTCCGGTATGAAAATAGTGGCATCAACAGAGGTGTTGCCCTCGCTAAAGTCAACTATGTACAAGCGGATGAGCTCCATGTTTGAGCTGCCAAATGGAGTGGGGGGGTTTGCGTGGTATCCGCTATATGTGTACGGTAATGAAATAGGCACATTATACGCAAGACCGTTGAAACGTCTTGGGTTAATGCCAGCTAAGGAGGAAGAGTTTCGCAGTAGGGTTGAACGGTTTTTAAAGACGTCGTTTTTAATAGCTGGAGGTGGTGCTTTGGTATTAGCTGTGCTCTTTGCGGCGTATCTATCCTATCCACTGCGTCTTCTTACTAAACAAGCAGAAAGGCTTTCGCAAGGGGACTTAACCTTTGCAGCGCAAATAAAGGAAACTAAGAAGCGTTTATCGAAAAAAACTGATGAGATAGTGCGCCTAACTGGTGCATTTAACTACATGATAGAAGCCCTTACAAGGCAAGATACCCTAAGAAGGCATCTAACATCCAACATTACGCACGAGTTAAGAACCCCGCTTACAATCATAAAAGGTAACATCGAGGGTATCGAAGACGGTATAATAGAAGACCCAAACACAGCGCTTCGCAACATTAAAACAGAAGTGCACCGTATAATTGAGCTACTTGAAGGCATTGAGGATATTACGCGTGCAGAGGCAAGCTTTTTCCAAAAGGGCAAGGCCGTTGATATTGACCTGAAGGAGTTTATTGAATCCATAGTGGAGACTATGAACAATTTATGTATAAAAAAAAGGCTTTCAATAAAGACAATTGGACGTGCCATGATGGTAAAGACTTATCCTGAAAAATTGCATATTGTGCTTAAAAATTTACTCTCAAATGCTATAAAATATACTAAAGAGGGAGAGATTATAATTACGTGGGCAGAGTACTCAACAGAGGGGTTTTTAATATCTGTAAAAGATACGGGGCGTGGTATTGCAGAGGCAGAGTTGCTGAAAATCTTTGAGCGGTTTTATAAAGGAGAGGCCTCCTCCGGTAAGGGTTTGGGGCTTTCCATAGTGAAGGAGCTTGTTGAGGTTATGGATGGCGAGGTGGAGGTACAAAGTGTAGTTAACAAAGGCTCGGTGTTTACTGTGAGGTTTTCATAAAAAAGTAGAAGGGATTACTGTGTTAGTTAGAAAAGGCATAGGATTTGGGATAGCATCTTTGGCATTAACGGTATTAATAATGTTTATAATGCCAGATAATGGGTGTACTCAACCTTTGATGCGTGGGTGTTGTTTTAAAAACATAACCCCATACGGTGATTACATACCTTCCCAGTGCAACTACGGAATGCGTGGCCAAATGATGGGCACAAATCAAGCTATCCAAAGCCTTGAGGATTACTATAATAAGTTTGGATTTACTGTGCAAATAGAAAACACTCACGGCAGATTCATAAGGGCATCTATTAAAGATAAAGAAACTACTATTGATATAATAATATTAGACCGCCACTCAGGAAGAATCCGCTCTATTTATTGATTAAATAGTCCACCCTATAGTAACTATACTTACTTTAACACGATTAATCAGCACTTCACCGGAGACCTTCTCATGTACTTTTTCATCGTGTGAAGGCACAAAAGCCGCTATAGTAACCGAATCTCTGCCTAGGCTGTTAGCATACTTGGCAGCTTGATGTTTATCGCTTTCCAAATCCGAAAGGTTTCTAAAACTCTTTACTTCAATTATCGCCTCTATATCATCACATCTGAGGTGTATGTCCACCTTACCATTGCCAGTTGGAAACTCTGGGCTAATTACACATCTGCGTCCAACGGCTTCTTGTAGCCACGCATATAAATGGAAGTGCCCCACAGCTTCTGTATAACTAAGGCCTGAGCGTCTTGGTTGGTCTTTCCACGGATTTAATCCTTTATCTTTTAACCTGGATAAATACCCTTTATATCTTCTAAGAAGAGGCGGTATCTCTATACTATCTGGTAAAAATACATCATCAAGGGTATCTAAAAAATCCAACGCTGTGAGCGGAAACTCATCACCCACCAAATCATTAGTGAGAGCATTATAAAGACGTTCCTGTACAAACGGCGATGAAAAGCGACATATATTTAATTTCTTACCTCTACCGTCTACCACACTTTCCCTATCAATAATCCCATTCATATAAAGGTAATTACACCAATCTTTATCCATACTAAAAGGGACATTTGCTCTTGTAAATAAACCGTAGACATGCTCTCGATACTCGCTCTTAGCTTTTTTGATGAGATTTAAGATAGTGTTGTTCCACTCTATAGTCAGAGCATTGTCATATACATTATCCCATATTTCATGGTTAATGGTGTTAGTTGTCCCCGTATTATACTTTTCAGTGAGTAATTCCCCAAACCAACAAACAAGCCCTGGCTGACCTCGTGTTACCTCATATACATCGTCTATTACTGCCAAGTCCACTTGTTGCCCACTTTCGGCGATATATTGTTTAAATAGCTCAAAGACCTCGTCATTTGAAAAATTAGGTATGTGCATTGCCCTTTGTATATTAAACGGAGAACCCCTCTGACTTTCTACACCCAACACTGCCCTTACTCCTATCAGGGCAAGTCCATGTAAAAGATACGAATCTCTATCAAGGTACATGTCTCTAAACTGATTAACTAATTTATCAATAAGTTTTGGTGGTAATTTATCAAACTCGTCAATAAATAAGATAACAGGACTGCTAAACAATCCACCATCTTTAAGGAAAATATCACTGTAACTTTCCCAATCTTTGGGTGTATCTATTTTAAAATTAAAAACTTTTTTTATTAATCTAGGAATTTTATCCAAGAAATTATCAATAGGGTCTTCCTCAGTAATGCTAATTTCCTGCATAGACATAGTCCCAACAATAAATCTATTGCCGTACTGATTCTGTATAGCATCCTTGACTTGCCGCATCATCCAAGTTTTACCCGTCTGCCTTGGAGCCCATATAGTAAAGTAGTGCCCGCCTTTATTTAAATTCCCAACCAGTTGATTCATACATTGGTTTATAAGCTCTCCACGATTTACACAAAAATGCTCCTCACAGTCAACTGGACCATAAGAATAAAAACGCCTCATAATTTGTTCTCCACCGTTGGCCTTAACCTATGATAATTATTGAAAGATGTGTTTTGTCAATCAAAAAGAAAGCACTAATGTTTTTTTATAACATATTAAAAATATTGTATAATAAAATTATACAATATTAATAGAAGATATGTATGCCTAAATGAAGATGGTTTGCAAAAAATAATAGCCTTTTTTGTTATGTCTCATGATTTTTTGGAATAAGGTTTTGCAAAGCTGATTTGTTTTGGTATAACTATATATGCTAAAGGGGGAATGCTTAATGGCATCATATAAAGAACTTGTCGCTGAAATATCACAAGCGCTTTTATCTATTGATAAGAGGCAGGCAAAGGACATACTAATAAGGGCGTTAGATAAATATAGTCCTATTGAGATAGTTGAAAATATAATAACACCGTCTTTAGAGTATATAGGCGAAAGCTGGTCTTTTGGCAACGTTTCTTTATCACAGGTCTATATGAGCGGAAAGATATGTGATGATGTAATAAAAACCCTTTTAAAGCCAAAAGGCATATCAAAGAAAAGGCATCCGAAAATGGCCATCGCAGTGTTAGAAGATTTTCACACTTTAGGAAAGAAAATAGTGCTCAGTTTTCTGGAGACTTCCGGTTATGAAGTAATTGACTACGGTTATGGAATTACAGTTGATAGCCTTGTAGAAAAAACAATTCAAGACCAAATAGAAATTATCCTCATATCCATACTTATGCTGCCATCAGCCCTTAGCATCAAAGAGGTAAAGAAGAAATTGAAACAAGCAAATTTTACAGGAAAGATTGTCGTAGGTGGTGCTGCCTTTAATTTTGACAACGAATTGTATAAAGAAGTCGGCGCTGATTATATGTGTAAGAATGTATCCGAGGCTATAACTGTCGTTCATCGTATAACGTCTTGCAAAATAACCAAGGAGGCATATTAATGTCAGATAAAATGACGTCTATGCAGAGGGTTTTAACCACTCTTGGACATAAAGAGCCTGACCGTGTGCCAATATTTTTACTATTTACAATGCACGGAGCTATAGAGTTAGGGTTACCAATTAAAGAATATTTTACTACGCCAAGACATATTGCTGAAGGACAGGTTAGACTACGGAATAAATATCATAACGACTGCCTGTATGGGTTTTTCTATGCACCTATAGAAATAGAGGCATGGGGAGGAGAGGTTATATTTAGAGACGACGGACCGCCAAACTCTGGAGAGCCGTTTATCAAAAAATTTGATGATATTAAAAAATTAACCCTGCCTCTCGTTAAACACACCAAGTGTCTCACAAAGGCATTAGAGGCTCAAACCCTTATGAAGCAACGTGTAGCAGATGAAGTCCCCATTATCGGTGTGGTTATGTCGCCGTTTTCCATACCGGTTATGCAAATGGGGTTTGATAAGTATATAGAGCTGCTCTATGAGCATAGAGATTTATTTGAACATCTAATGAAGCTCAATGAAGAGTTCTGTGTTGAATGGGCTAATGCTCAGCTTGAGGCTGGCTGCACGGCTATATGTTATTTCGACCCCGTATCGTCAACTACAATAATAAACAAAGAACTATACTTGCAGACGGGCTATAAGATTGCCAAAAGCACGCTATCTAAAATAAAAGGACCAGTAGCAACACATTTTGCAGCAGGCCGGTGCCTTTCCATAATTGACGAAGTGGCACAAACAGGCACAGCCGTTGTGGGCGTAAGCGTGCTTGAGGATATTGGGCAGATTAAAAATGCCTGCAAAGGAAAGATGACAGTCTTAGGTAATCTAAACGGCATAGAAATGAGGCGCTGGAGTGCTCAGCATACTGAAAGCGTTATAAAAGAGACTATTGCAAAGGCTGGCCAAGGCGGAGGATTTATCTTATCAGATAATCACGGCGAAATACCATTCCAAGTTTCAGAGGAGGTATTGTATAATATCTCTAATAGTATACAAAAATGGGGTGTTTATCCGCTTAATTGGATAGAATAATGACAGATACTGCCAATAAAGAAGAATTATCGCTAATAAAAAAACAGCTTGCAGACTATGCCATGTGTTTTGAGCTATTAGGTTCTATTACAGAGGTTATGTCTGAGACAGAGGCAATAGATAAGATTATTACTCTATTTAGAACTATATGCGCTCCCTCACGCGTAGTCTACGTTTCTATAAATGAGGGCAAACCCGCTGAGGTAACACTATTTCCGGATTCAGTTATTCCAAAACCCTCAGTTTCAGATATAATTAACAGCTTAGAAGACGATTATTCATGGACAGCAACAGGCAACGGGTTTAAGCTTAAAATTAAATATAGAGATAAGACCATAGGCATTATAGAAGTTGATGGCATTGCCTTTAGTGAATACAAAAATCACTACCTTAATCTTGCACTTAGCATTGTAAATGTTCTTGCCCTTGCAGTATCTAATGCAAGAACATATGAAGCACTTTTGGAGGCTAATAAAGACCTTGAAGGCTTCAGCTACTCCGTATCTCATGACCTGAGAGCACCACTTAGGGCTATTGATGGCTACTCGGAGTTGTTATTAGAAGACCATACAGATAAACTAAACGACGAGGGGAAATCTTTCCTCGATATTATAAGAAAAAGCACTGATAAAATGGGACAGCTCATTGATGATATATTGGCGTTTTCCCGCATAGGAAGAAAGGAGTTGGAATCCTTTAAGATAGACATGAATGATATTGTAGAGACAGTTATAAATGATATTAAATTTACTATATCAGAAAGGAATATAGATTTTGATATAAAACCCCTTCCAGAAACTTACGGAGACACTGCAATGATACGACAAGCCATAGTAAATCTAATCGGCAATGCTGTTAAATTTACCAGAAATACACAGTGTGCTAAGATAGAAATAGGATGTAATATAGAAAACGGTAAAAAGGTATATCACATAAAAGACAACGGTGCTGGTTTTGACATGGAATATTCAAATAAACTCTTTGGTGTTTTTAGAAGACTGCACGGAGATGATGAATTTGAAGGCACTGGAATAGGATTAGCAATAGTAAGGAAAATTATAACCAAACACGGCGGTGATGTATGGGCAAAGGGGTTGGTTAATAAGGGGGCTGAGATTTATTTTACATTGCCCTAATGAACGAGGTTTAAATGGTTTCAAATGAGGTAGAGATACTGCTTGTAGAAGATAACGAACAAGACGCTGATCTTGCTATAAGGGCTTTAAAGAAGTATAAGCTTGCTAACAAGCTGGTATGGGTTAAAGACGGTGCTGAGGCATTAGACTTTATTTTCAGTCAAGGCAAATACGAAGCTATAGCATCGGAGAAAAATGTGCCAAAAGTAGTGCTGCTTGATTTAAGGCTGCCAAAAGTAGACGGGCTGGAAGTGCTTGCTAAAATAAGGGCACATGAGCGGACAAAACAAATTCCGGTAGTAGTTCTAACTTCATCAACTGAAGATAGGGATATTGTTGAAGCTTACAGTCTCAGGGTCAATAGTTATATAGCCAAACCGGTTAATTTTGAAAAATTTTCAAAAACACTCGCAGAAATAGGCTTCTATTGGGTTGTATTAAATAAACTTCCTAGGTAAATAATCATTGAAAGCGTTAGAGACAAATATAGAGCATAAAGTTGTAGATGCTAAGTTAAATGTAATGATAATAGAGGACTCGAGGCAGGATGCCTTCTTAATTACCCGTAAACTAAAGCAAAGTGGATACGTTGTAACAACAAAGGTAATTGATACACAAGATGCTATGCAGAAAGCCCTTAAAGAGCAGCAATGGGACATAATCGTTTGTGATTATAATATGCCACACTTTAGCGCCCCCGTGGCGCTTAGAATATTAAAAGAATCTAAAATTGATATACCATTTATTTTGGTGTCAGGCATTATAGATGAAAACACAGCTTTTGATATGGTAAGAAGCGGCGCTCATGATTACATCGGTAAAGATAACCTCTCTCGATTAGCACCAGCAATAGAAAGAGAACTAAGAGAGGCTATAAATAGACAAAAACGTAGGCAGATAGAACTAGCACTGCGTAACTCGGAAGAGAAATATCGCAAATTAGTAGAAACAGCAGGCGATGCCATAATCGTTGCAGATGCACAAACGGGAATTTTAATTGATGCAAACCAAAAAGCACAAGAGATGCTTGGCATGGATAAAGAAAAAATCATCGGTATGCACCAAACACAACTGCACCCTAAAAAAGAGGCTAAGCATTATAACGATGTGTTCAACGATGCCGTTAATAGGGGAAATGATGTAATAAACGAGGTATACCTTCAGCACAAAGACGGACATAGGATTCCCGTTGAGATAAGGTCTAGCGTTACGGTAGTTGGCGGCAGAAAAATCATTCAAGGCATCTTTAGAGATATTAGTATACGAAAGCAGGTAGAACAAGAGCATTATATTAATGAGCTGCGTCTTGAAGCAATGGTAACGTTAAATCAAATGTCTAATGCGTCAATAGACGATATTTCCGATTACACGTTAAAAGAAAGCATTAAACTTACAATGAGTAAAATAGGGTTTTGCGGTCTTATAAGCGAAGACGAAAAGATTTTATATACCTATTCATGGTCGCAATCGGTTATGAAAGAATGCACTACACCTGAAAAGCCGCTGCATTTTATTGTAGAAGAAGGTGGAATATGGGCAGAAGCTATACGCCAAAGAAAGGCTATCATTGTAAACGATTACACAGCGCCAAACATATATAAAAAGGGGTATCCTAAAGGCCATGTAGAACTTAGACGCGTAATGGTAGTACCAGTGTTTTCATACAATAAAATAGCTGCAGTTGTAGCAGTAGGCAATAAAGACAAGGAATACAACCATACAGACCTGCGCCAGCTCGAACTACTGGCAAACGGCATGTGGCAGCAGGTTGAACGAAAACGCTATATTGAACAACTCAATGAACTAAACAGAATCCTTGAGGATAAGGTTAAAGAGGAAACTGAAAAGAAAATAGAAAAAGAAAGGTTATTAATCCAGCAATCAAAATTAGCGGCAATGGGTGAGATGATCGGCGCAATAGCCCATCAATGGCGCCAACCCCTTAATGCCGTAAGCGCTTTCCTCATAGACCTTAAAGATGCTTATAAACATGGTCAGTTATGTGAGGAATATCTAAATAATAATATAGATAACGTAAGGCAACAGTTAATGTTTATGTCTAAAACAATTGATGACTTTAGGAATTTCTTCAAACCATCAAAAGAAAAAGCCCTCTTTGACACAAAAGAAGTTATCAAAGAAGTCATTAAATTAATCGAGTATCAGTTTAAGAACAATAATATAACATTTCAATTAAATCTGCAAGACAATAAATCCCTCACAATCTGCGGCTACCCTAATGAGTTTAAACAGGCATTGATAAACATTATTAATAATGCAAAAGACGCTATTTTGGAAAAAGGAAAAGCCTTAGAAACTGAAAATTATCAAGGCATTATAAAGATAAGCACTTATTCAGATGGAAACAAGAATAAAGTGGTTATTCATATACAGGATAATGGCGGAGGCATACATGCAGATATAATTGAACGTGTCTTTGAGCCTTATTTCACAACAAAAGAACAGTGGAGAGGCGTTGGTATTGGTCTGTACATGTCTAAAACTATTATCGAGAAGAACATGGCAGGACAATTAAGCGTTAAGAATATAGATGATGGAGCAGAGTTTACAATAGAAATATGAATTATACCAAAATAAAAATGGTTTGCAAAAAATAATGGCAGTATTTTTTATTATGTCTCATGAAATAGTGTTTTTGGGTTCAAGGGTGTGAAGGCAGCGCCCTCACTATGTATTTGTTTCCTTATGAGTGGCTTATTTTTTAAAATAAATGGAGAACAATAATTATGGAAAGTGTATTTAGTAAGTTAGCAAACTCACCGGTTGAAACTGTGCAATTAAAAAGAAATGATACATTTCACTTTAACTGCCACAAGGGGGTAAGTTGTTTTACAAAGTGTTGTGGCGATTTGGATATATTTTTAACCCCTTATGATATAGTTAGGATGAAAAACCATCTTGGCATTAACAGCTCTGAACTACTGCTTAAATATACGCAAACGGTTATACTTACGAAGTCGCAGGTGCCTATGATAAAGATGAATATGAATGAAGACGGACGGTGTGTTTTTGTAAGACCGATGGAGGGGTGTTTGATTTATAATGATAGACCTGTAGCGTGCAGGTATTATCCGGTAGGGATGGGTGCTTTAAAGTCTCATAGTGGAGGGGATTTTTATTTTTTATTAAAAGAAGAGCACTGTCAAGGTTTTAAAGAGCCAAATGAGTGGGTTATAGCCAACTGGCGTATGGAGCAAGGGATTGATGTCTATGATGATGTTAATAAAGATTGGATTGACATAATTATTAACAAAAAAACAGTTGGGGTTGGTGTTAACCCTGATGAAAAAAGTATTAAGATGTTTTATATGGCTAGTTATGACCTTGATACGTTTAAAAGTTTTGTTTTTGAAAGCCGATTCTTTGACGTATTTGATATAGAGGAGGAGTACATTTTTATGATAAAGGAAAGTGAGTTGGAGCTACAGAAATTTGCCCTTAGATGGTTAAAATATGTGCTTTTTAAAGAACCAACGATGTTTTTAAAAAAGGAATATGAAAGAAAATAGTATTGAAATTGAAACATTAAAAAAGGTCAATTGTCCCTTGGACGTTATTGCGCATGTGGAAGCAGTTACCAAATTGGCGCTTGATATAGGTATGACGGTTAAAGTTGTAGAGGTGGATATGGAAACCCTGCGCCTTGGGGCTATGTATCACGATATTGGGCGCAGTCAAACCCATGGAATAGCGCATGGCGTTGAGGGGGTTAGGATAGCCAGAGGGCTTGGTTTTGATGAAAAGGTGTTATATATAATAGAAAGACACATAGGTTCAGGGCTAACTATGGATGAAGCAAGGGCACTGGGGCTGCCGCCAAAGGATTATTTGCCTGAAACGGTTGAAGAAAAGATTGTAGCGTATGCCGATAATTTAGTTGTTGGGGTTAAGGTAGTAACGTTTGAGGAGGCACTGGGGCGCTTTAAAAGGCGTCTTGGCAGCCAAAATCCGGCTGTATTTAGATTCATTAACCTACACGAGGAGATTTACTCGTGGATGAAGTTATAAATGAAGAAAATCAGATGGATAATTGAGGCTGTTTTTTTAGCTATAGCAGTGTTGCCGTTTGTCTTGTTACCGCGTAAACTATCGTTACAACTTGGTAGGTTTTTAGGCTATTTGTTGTATTTATTATGGGGAAAAAGACGTAATATTGCTATAAATAATATAAGTAATAGTTTTTTAACACTTAAAAGGGGCAAAAAAACGCCAAGACAAATAGCTAAAGGCTGTTTTATCAATCTTGGCTATTCTTTTTCGGAACTGGCTAGGATATATTATGGGGTTGGACAAGATATAATAGACTCTATTGATGTAGTTGGCATTGAAAACTATCATGCAGCTAAGTCAAAGGGTAGGGGGGTTTTGATAATTACGGCACACGGTGGCAACTGGGAGCTACTTGCTCTTTTATTTTCTGTAAAAATAGACAAAAGCTCTGTAGTTGCTAGACGACAAAATAACCCTTATTTAAACGCATTTGTTGAAAACGTACGTGCTAAATATGGAAATGAGGTTATATATAAAAAAGGAGCTGTTAGAAAAATAATGACCGCCTTGAAGGCTAATGGGTGTGTTGGCATACTGATGGACCAGTCTGTGTTAAAGGATGAGGGCTATGTGGTGGAGTTTTTGGGCAAAGGGGCGTGGACTACCAAGTTTCCTGCCCTTTTAGCGAGAAGGACAGGCGCAAGTGTTGTGCCGGCATTTATAAAAAGGGAAAAAGGTGGCCACGTTATAACAATATATCCGCAGGTGTACCTTTCCGAGACTAAAGATGCTCAAATGGCTATGATAGAAGATACACAGAATTTTACTAAATACGTTGAAAACTATGTAAAGGAAAACCCTGAGCAGTGGTTGTGGATACATCGGCGATGGAAACGGGTATAGGATAATGAATACATCAAAAAAGCTAATTGAAATGACAAAACCGTACTGGCGTACAGTAACTATAGCGATAGTGTGCGGATTTATGGTATCGGTGCTAACGGGTGGCATTGCTTGGCTTGTCAAACCAGCACTTGATGTTATTTTTGTTGAAAAAAAATATACATATTTTCAATTTGTCCCCTTTGCCGTAATACTATTATTTACAGCTAAGGGTTTTTTTCATTACTGGCAACAATATTTAATGAAAACAGCCGGGCTTTCATTAATTAGAGATACAAGAAATAAGATGCACGACCATATACTATACATGCCAGCCGGGTATTTTGACAAAGAAACCTCCGGCATGCTTTTATCAAGGGTTATAAGCGATGTAACGCTACTTGAGGCATTATTTTCAGAGGTAATACGAGCAGCCATTATAGAAGTGCCAAAGGTAGTACTCCTCCTTGGTGTAGCTTTTTATCAGAAATGGGATGTAACACTAATGAGCCTAGTCCTTGTACCATTACTTGCCTATAGTACAAAGAAACTTGGCAAAAAGGTTAAAAACAGAAGCCTTGATGCCCAAAACAAATTATCCTTACTTACCCAAAGTCTACAAGAATCTATAACTGGGATTAAGGTAATAAAGGTGTTTAATAGGGCAGATTACAAAAGTAAAAAATTTGTAGACGAAAATAAGGATGTCTTTAGACAAAATCGTCGCGCTATTAAATCTAAAGAGATAGCTAAATTGCTTACGGACATTATGACGGGGCTTGCCCTTGGTACGGTGCTTTTTTATGGTGGCTACCGTGTAATGGATGGGGCTCTTACGGTGGGGGCTTTTGGGTCTATTATAACATCAATATATTTAGTGTTTAGTCCCATAAAGCAAATAGGTGAATCTTACACCTCACTTCAAAGGATAAATGCCGCTATTGAAAGAATCGAGTACGTATTACACACCAACATAGAGCGCTCAGGCACACAAAAACTTGATAAATTTACAAATGGGATTACATTTGTAAATGTTTCATTTTCTTATTTAGCCTCATCTTCATTAGTAATAAATAATGTAAGTATTCACATAGAAACAAATGAATTACTTGCCATAGTTGGCCCAAGTGGTGCTGGCAAAACCACCTTTGTAAGCCTAATCCCAAGGTTTTACGATGTCCTATCTGGCTCCATTAAAATAGATGGTGTAGACATAAGAGAATATAAACTGGAGGATTTACGCAGTCTTATGGGGATTGTAAGTCAAGATATTATGCTTTTTAATGATACAATAAAAGAAAACATATCATTTGGTAAACCAAATGCGGATTTTAAAAGCATAAAGGAAGCAGCAGCACTGGCTTATGCCGATGAATTTATAGATAAATTACCCGATGGCTACGATACCGTAATAGGTGAAAGAGGTCTTAATCTATCTGGCGGTCAAAGGCAACGAATAGCAATAGCGCGAGCTATATTAAAAAACCCACCTATCTTAATCTTAGATGAGGCAACCTCCTCACTCGATTCAGTGTCCGAGTCCCTTGTTCAACAAGCACTTGAAAAATTAATGAAAAATAGAACCACTATTGTCATAGCCCACCGTCTTTCTACTATAAAAAATGCCAACAGAATCGTTGTAATAGAAGACGGTATGGTTAAAGATATAGGAAAACATGACGAGCTTATCACCATTAATGAAACATATATGAAACTTTATAACATATATACTAAAAGTTAGTTGCCTGAAAAACAATAATGGAGGCTAAGTTTTATGTCAAAAGTTTTAATTCTTCTAACCGACATACCTTTTCACGATGAGCATGTAACAACAGGTGCTTCATCAAGGGCAAGGATGATAGGAGAAGGACTTAAGTCTAAAGGGCACGATGTCTGTTACGCCGTGCCAAAGGCAATATATAATGATTGCTCAGATGCTGTGAAATCTACATATGAACTATATTGGCACTCTACAGTAAGCCTAAGACGCACTTTAAATATAGTAAAACCAGATGTTGTTGTTAGGGAGTGGCACGGTAATTTAGAACTTTTAAAAAGCGTCGGCGATATTCCCATAGCCTTTGATTTACCAGCATCATATCTATTAGAGGTACAAAGTCAAGGCATACCTATGGAGTTAGAGATAGAAAACAAAATTAAATCTATAGCTTATGGAGATTATTTCATCTGCTCAAATCAACGTCAATGGTATTACTATATCCCATGGTTGATGTTGGCTGGTGTGGATACCACAGTAGATAATATGGGAATTATTCCTATTTCTGCAAATCCTCATCTTCCTCCATTACAAGAACAACCGTCTGAACCAGTATTTGTATGGGGGGGGATGTTTTGGCCATGGCAAGACCCGATTTTATTTCTTAACATAATTATAGATGAGTTAGAACGTGCCTCCTATGGCACTCTAAATATTATAGGTGGACGCTTTCCATACAACTGTTATATAAATAGAAAGTATATAGACATACCAAATATATTAAAAAAAAGCGATAGGGTGTCTTTTAAACCCCTATTATCATACAAGGAAATGCTTAATATTTTTTCTGCCTCAAGCATCGGCGTAGATATATCAAAAGATAGCCCCGAAAGACACCTTTCATCTCCTTTTAAAACAGTTGATTATCTTTCTTGCGGTTTGCCCATTATAACTAGTGCTTATATGAATATTGCAGACCTTATAAATAAGTACAACGCCGGTTGGTGCGTTGAGCCATCTGACGAATATTTATTTAGAGAAGTTATACGTTATATATTAAAAAATTATAAGGATATAAGTCCACTAAAAACTAATGCCAGAACCCTTATAAAAGAAAATTTTACATGGGATAAAACCATAGAGCCTCTTCATCAATTTTGTATTAACCCAAAAAAACGTGAAAAACACTTTCCAGTTTACCTAAACACTGTAAGTTATAACGTTGGCGTACGGCTTAGAGAATTAAAAAAATACGAAGAGTCCATAAAAGAGTTCGAAAACTTAGTGGATGACAAAGGTGCACCCATTGAGTGGATTCACTTTCATAAGGCGCTTACATACATTGAACAAAATATGTTAGATATGGCAATTAAGGAGATGCAAAAGGAAGAAGAACTTTATCCCAAACCTGTCATAAAGATTCATCTTGGACGTATCATGAGGCTAAAAAAACACCGTGATGAGTCATTAAACATCTTATTTAACACTTTAGATGAATACGGATACTTAGAATGGCTATATTTTGAAATAGCTCTGACATTTATAGAAAAACAAGATATAAACCAAGCCCTCTTATATTTTGAAAAAGAAGACGACAGATTTCCAAAGGCTATTGCCAAATTTCATATAGGAAGGATATTACGTTTAGAAGGCAATATGGATAAATGTATAGAGTATCTAAAAAATGCCTTAGAAGAAGAGCCAGAGGAAATGTACGTTCGTGGAGAGCTTTCTCTTGCATACAGTTTAATAGGTGATATAGAAAAGGCTATAGTCTATTTTTTAGAGGAAGAACAAAAATTTCAACATGAAATTAATTATGAATTATACACCCTTGCATCAGCGTGTAAGAGAGCTGGAGTGATAGATAAAGCAATTGAATATTTTAACGCCTTGCTTGATAGGAAACATGTAGAAAAACTCCACAGAGGCGGAGCTTACTTTCATCTTGCCGAAATATCGTTAAATCAGAAACAATACAAGTACGCTCAAGAGCTACTTTTAAAATGCCTTGAACTTATTCCAAATCATAAAAAGGCTTCACAATACTATAAAGATATGGATATAAAATTATCAGCACACTGCTTTTAATATCATGCTTATAAATATTTTATGCTACAATATTTTATGGACAAACAAAACGCAATAGAACACACGACCAATACAATCAACACAGAGCAATCGTTATACGAGCGTGATTTTTATCAGTGGGGTTTACACAACGCTGAACTATTAAGGCAAGGCAAGTTTGCAGCAATAGATGTGGAAAATATTGCTGAGGAATTGGAAAGTATGAGTAAGAGAGATAAAGCAAAGTTGGCAAGTAGATTATCAGTACTAATAATGCACCTTTTAAAATGGCAGTATCAACCTAAGAGACGTTCACGAAGCTGGAATTTAACGATAACTACACAGAGAGCGGAAATAAAACGGTTGTTAAAAAATAGCCCCAGTTTAAATTATAATATAGAGACAGTTGTAAAAGAAGAATTTATTATAGCAAAAAGAATGTTTGAAGACCAAACAGGCATTAGCAAAAAAACCTTACCCGAAATATGCCCATACAGTTTTGAGCAATTGAGTGATTATGATTTTTTGCCTGAGTAGGAAGTAAAGTTTGCCCCCTACGGTATTTAAGATGCGTTTGCCCTGCTTGGGTGGCTATAGATACTTGACTTCTAAATAGATTAAATATTATTATAACGTTGTGTAAAAGAATAGAGTTATTGAAGTGTTCAGGATAAAATGGGCAAAGGCACATTAATACATCTTTTCTATGTCAAGTGCGATAGTTGGGAGTGTTTCAGAGCTTGTGAATCCCTATTAATTATTAACTTAATAATAAGGAGTATAAATTGAACGATGAGTTGTTGAAGGCAATGTTAAGCTTATATAATAATCCGATGTTTAAAGAAGCCTTTTCAGATTATATGTTTAAGGTTCAGCGGGATGGGGTTGAGGCAGCGAGGCGGTTTTGGTCTCAGCAACCGGAAAAAGACAGATTCTTTACCTCTACGACGGATATGTTTGAAAAGATGATGAACTTTTACTCTGAAATGGGCTTTGTGTCCCGCAAAAAATATGATGATGCCCTAAAAGAGATAGAAGAGTTAAAAAAAGAAAATGCCTTTTTGCGCGACACTATGCAAAAGTTTAATTTGAAGGTATTTGAAGATGGCGGCAAAAGTATTCAAGAAGCTTGGAAGGACACTATGAATAAACAAATGGAACTTAGCAAGGAAATAACTAAAAGCATGTTTGATCTGTTTAAAGACATTAGCAAAAAATAAATCTGCCAGGCTGTTTGAAGGGCGTAGGTAGACAGGGCTGATATTTTTAACTGGTCCTTACAGACAAGAAAATAAACCATTAGGAGGAGTTAGCATGGAAGGTAGTACAGCGTTTTTTGACACCATTCTAAAAAACCAGCAAGAATTCGTTGATAATTGGATGAAAATAGTTAAGAACTATCAAGGGAATATTTTTTCCTTCATCAAACCGCAAGAAGGAGGGGGTGGCAGCTTTGCTGAACTTACCAATTTATATAACTCCTGGACTAAGGCTTTGGGTATATCTATAGATGGGATGATGAAGAATTTCCCCATGGCTACCGGTAAAGACACAGCTGCTAAGATGTTCAGGGGTTTCGATGCCTATATTAAACTCTACGATTTCCTCTCACCTTTGCTTAAGGCTATACAGGAGAAAACCTTTGATCCACAGTCATATTTTGATCCACAGTCATATAAGGACATTTTAGACCCGGCTAAGTTTAAAGAAGTAGTGGATAAATCCTTTGGCTTTACATCACCGGAGTCTATGAACGACATGTACCATCAAACAAGCAAATTGATTGAAACCTGGGGTGGTACTTCGCAAAATTTCTTAGGACCATGGGCACAGGCTATACAGAAGAATTTTACGGCATTTGCTGATATTTCATCAGCCGCTGATCCAGATGCTAATATGAACATGCTGCATAACCTGTTTATTGCTTTTAATGAAACCTTTGGCAAGGCTTTTAAAGTGCCGCCTGTTGGCAAAGACAGAGAAAAAATAGAGATTGTGCTTAAAGCAATGGATGCCTATTCTGATTATGTTGTCAAAAATACGGTATTCCAACACAAAATGTACAAATCATCAGAGAAAGCCCTTGAAAAGGTCATAGAGGCTCTTGCTGCAAAGATTAAGGAAGGGGCAGACATTAAAAGTTATGACGAACTTTATAAGATATGGACTGATATTAACGAAAAGGAATACTTTGCACTATTTAACACAGATGAATTTTCTAAAATACAGGGAGACCTCCTTGAGGCTTCACTTACGTTAAGACAACTTAATCAGAAACTTATAGAGCTGTACTTAGTAGATCTGCCAGTGCCGGTTCGCTCAGAAATGAATGATGTCTATAAGACCATCTATGAGCTAAAAAAGAAGGTACGGGAAATTGAGAAAAAACTCAATGAAAAGTCTAAGAAGGAGGGGCAATAATAATGAATACGCCTTTCATGAATTTTGATACAAGAAATATATCCAAGGAATTAATTGAGTTAAGCCAGAAGGTTTTAAAGGGTGCTAAAACTATGACTAGCGTTACTGATATTGACGTAGGTACAGCCCCCAAAGAAGTAGTTTTTCAGGAAGATAAGCTTACCTTATACCATTATAAAAATAGTAATGTAAAATGCTCAATACCGGTGCTTATTGTCTATGCTTTAGTTAACAAAGAGTATATGCTTGACATCCAGCCAGATAGAAGTATCGTAAGAAATCTGCTTCAACATGGCATAGACCTATATATAATAGACTGGGGCTATCCTAGTAGGGCAGATATGTATCTTACACTTGATGATTACATAAACGTTTATTTAAACGATTGCGTAGACTTCATTCGGGAAAAAACCAATAACGAAAAAATCTACCTAATGGGGATTTGTCAGGGTGGTACATTTTCTACAATGTATTCGGCAATCTATCCGGAAAAGATTAAAGGACTCATTACGCTTGTTACACCTGTTAATTTTGACGTTCCAGAAGGGCTTTTGCTTAAATGGTCAAGAAGCATGAATGCTGATAAATTGGCAGAAACCTACGGAGTTATACCGGGGGACTTCCTCAATAACGGCTTTCTTATGTTGATGCCAATAACACTTAATGTCGGTAAATATATCGGGATGCTTGACATTATAGAAGATAAAGAAAAACTAATAAACTTTTTAAGAATGGAAAAGTGGATATTCGATAGCCCTGATCAAGCCGGCGATACTATTAGGCAGTTTATCAAAGATATGTATCAGGAAAATAAACTCTTTAAAGGCACACTGCAAATAGGCGATAAAAACGTAAACCTGAAAAACATAACAATGCCGCTACTTAATATCTATGCAACAGCCGACCACATAGTACCACCATCAGCAACAAAACCGCTAAACGATGTTGTTGGCAGCATAGATAAAGAGCTCTATGAGTTTAAAGGCGGTCATATAGGCGTATTTGTAGGTGCAAAGTCCCAAAAAGAGCTAGCCCCAGCTATAGCTGATTGGGTTATAAAAAAGGCTGACGCAAAAGGTAAAAAACCACCAACAGGTGTTCCTCCAACTACTCCACAACCTAAATAAGTTAAGGAAAGAGAAGAAGGGGAAGAGAAGAGCGGGGGAAACTCTTTTTTGACAGGGTGCGTAGGCGCACCTCCGTAAAGGTGCGGCAGCACACCTCCCTGTTCTTCCCCCCGCGCCCTTTATGGGAGTGCGCACGCACTTCCTAAAACTTTTGGTTTGTTATCTCTTTACTTGATGATCAAGTTTTTTCTTCTTGATTTTTTTACAAACTACTAAAACGCAATACAAACTTGGTATTTCAGCATTACAAGGAACATAGGGCAGACACATAGGTCTGCCCCTACAATACACGTATCTTTGTAGGGGCGAACCTATGTGTTCGCCCTTAATTTTTTGTTACCTATCAAACCGAAATGTGCTTAAATTGCAGACCAAAAGTTTTAGGAAGTGCGTAGGCGCACTCCCGTAAGGGGGGCGGGGTTTGGGAGTACGCCTACGCACCTTTTTGTCAAAAAAGGTTTTTCCCCGCTCTTCTATTTCATTAACCTAATGGAAAGTAAACCAACAATTTCTCTTCTTGCCTCACCAATAGTGAGTGGAAGTTTACCAAGGGGGAGTTTATCTACCTGTTTTAGTTTATAAAAGAGTTCGGCTATTTGAGGAAGTCGCAATTTAACCTCTGCCATTTCATGAGGTGTGCTAAAGACATCTTCTGGTTTGCCTGCACACACTATACAACCGCTGCTTAATACATAAAGACTATCCAGAAAAAGTGGTATAAGATCAACACTGTGTGTTGCCATCACTATTGTAACCCTACATTCTTTATTAAGTTTTTTAAGAATGTCCATCATCTTGTATTCACCAACAGGGTCAAGCCCCTCTGTTGGCTCATCAAGAAGCAGTATTTCATGTCCCATTGCTAAAAGTCCGGCAATACATGCCCTTTTTTTTTGTCCATAACTTAGATTGTGTATATTCTTTTGTGCACACTCTATCATATCCACTGCTTGTAGGGCATTATTTACTCTATTGATTACCTCTTTGGTTTCAAATCCCATGTTAATTGGTCCAAAGGATACATCTTCAAATACAGTTGAAGCAAACAACTGGTCATTGGGATTTTGAAATACCATCCCAACCTTTCTGTAAATTTCACTAGGGGAAAGCCGTCTAATGTCATCTTTGTACAAAAAAGAAGCTCCGTTATAATCTTTGATTAAACCGTCCATCACCTTTAAAAGCGTAGTTTTACCTGAGCCATTGGCACCAAGAAGACCGACAAAAGCACCAGATGTTATATTTATGTTTATATTAGACAGTGCCTGCGTACCATCTGCATAGCGCATTGAGTTTACTTGGACAGACAATACAATTTGTAAAGTTTTATCTAAATGCTCCATAGAGCTCCCATTACGCTTAAAAACGCTAAAGAAAGCAAAATATCCAATGATTTTAGCTTATTTTGTTTAATTAGTGGTAGGTTGCCATCATACCCACGTTGGAGCATTGATATAGTAATGTTTTGACTATTTTCAAAGGCTTTTAAAACCAAAGAACCGACAAGCGTACCAAAAGACCTCAAACCCACCTTTATTGTTGTGTAGCCAAGACGGTTTTTTTGGGCGTTATATATTACCATTGCATCTTCTAATAGTACAAATATGTACCTATAGGCTATCAGAGATATTTCAATAAAGCCCTTTGGTACTCTAAACCAAGAAAGCCCCGCCATCAGTTCAGTAAATGTGGTAGAAAACCCTAATGCTGCCACTATAGAGACACCACCAACAATTGTGCTACCTATGGTTAGTCCTTCCATTAATCCATCTTTATGAGCAATAAGGTTTATACCGTTTATTTTTACAGAAAAAAGTACTTCATTGCCGGCTGTAAAAACCTTCAGAATAAGTATAACCACGACTATAAATAGTGGCTCAGAAAACCTCAATAGGAAGATTTTAATGGGTATTTTTATTATCAAACACAAGTATAAACATATTAAGAACATCATTAAAGGAAAAACAAACCCCTTATAGCTCATATTCATTACTAAAAGCACAAGGGCTATGGCTATCTTTGCCCTGACATCGAGCATAGATAAGCCATGCCCTCTTTTTAGATTTTCAAATAGTGTTTCCATTAACCACTTTCAGTGCAGATTTTTTGCCCTCTTCAATAAGCTTTCTCCATGAATACCCTGCGACAAACCCGCCGATAGCCCCTGCTAACAGAAATACAAAAAGAAGTAAGTCCCCTTGGTCTGTGTTGATAAATGGCTCTCTTGCTTGCCTTCCGTGCTCCATAGCTACCTTTTCCACAACCGATTCATCAACCCCCGTCCATTTTTGAGACTCCTCTGCAAATGCCGGTACTGCTTGGCTACATAGAACACTTATATATACTACAACATATAACACTATATAGCAGGTTTTTATCATATAGCCACCTCCTCAGGTTTTAGTATACGCATTTTTACAAGAATATCTGGGCGCTTTTTATACAAAAGTACAACCATACCTGCCGTCATGGCTCCTTCTAAAATCCCAAGTGGCAGCTGCGTTGGGATAAAGGCAAGGAGTATCTTCCAAAAAAGCGGTAGAAATGGAGAATCCCCTTTTATGCCGGAGGCAAGTTCCACAGATGTTGTTAGATACGTAGCCCAGTCTGCAAAAAGTCCGCCCATAAAACCAGCTATTACTATATTTAGCTTTAACCTTTTTAACACCTTAAAGGTCAAAAATCCTGCAAAAGAGCCCATAACTCCCATAGACACTATGTCAGCACCCCATGTGCTTAATCCACCGTGGGCGAGGAATAGTGCTTGGATTAAAAGTGCTACGGCCGTAATTAGTACACTAATAGCAGGTCCTACAAGTATTCCCGATAAACCCGTTCCGCATGGATGCGAACATGTACCAGCCGTTGGTACTGGTATTGGCATACATGATATTATAAAAACCACTGCCGCCATTAGACCTACAAGTGGCTTAAACGATATATCCACGCTTGATAGTTTATTTAATTGGTACAACCCGTAGGCAACAAATGGCATTGCTACTATAAACCATATAAGCGCCCATTTTAATGGCAATATCCCTTCTGATATGTGCATTGCGTAGGCTGCATTTACAGGTAGAAGGAAAAAAACAATTATTCCTAAAAAAAACGTTTTGTAACTATTCATAACCTCTCCTCCTTTGTTTTTTCTTAAAAATATTGCATAAGTGTAAGGGCACGCTTTATACGTTCAACAAAACACTGCCATACTTCATCGTAAAGCCCTAGGGCCTTTACTAGCCGTTCATTGCCGTTAGTTACAACTGGCCAATCGGTTTCAAACCCAAGGGCTTCTAATGCTGTCTTAAAACTCGCACTTGGACCAAGCAGGTCCTTTTCAACATGTATGCCAGCTAGGTACATAAATGGCAGTAGCCGTACCCTTTTGGCCCTTGGTAGATTTTTAAGTGCAACTTCCCTATCTGGCATACCGTCTACAGTTGCAAGGAATACGTTTTCGTACTTTTGGGGTAAATAGGTGTATAATCCCTGATATATAATATTCGCAGGGTCAGCACACATAGGTGTGCCGTGCGCTACAAGTAGATTAACCCCTTCACCTACAGGGAGGAAGTCTGCCTCCACTATTTTGAGCACCTCATGTACAAACTGCCAGCGGTGTAGTAGGGTTTCACCCATAACCACCCGAATATTAGGATATTTGTAGCAAAGCTCCGATAGCTCATTGTACTCAGTTGCTGGAAATATGTGCAGGGGCTGTACGATTGCCTTTCTGTATCCTTCCGCCTCTATTGTGGCAAAGGCTTGTTGGAGGCTGGGTAGGCCCATCTTTTGGCGCACTATTTCAGACGTATATGCCCACACTATTTTTTTTTCTTGAAATTCCTCCCTTATCCTTTGGTCAAAGCGCTCGTAGGCAAGCTTTCCACTGGTTGTCGTACCAAAGGCCGCTATCACTATAGCAGCGCTTTCTTTAAGTGGTGGTTTTTTTAATTTTCTTTCATTCATTCTATAGTACCGCCAATTTTAAAAGTGCATTAATTATAGAAACAGCCACGGGGCTTCCACCTTTTGTACCAAGACAGGTAATATAAGGCAAACTGGAGTTATAGAGCAGCTCTTTAGATTCAGAAGCCTTGACAAATCCAACGGGAACACCCACAATAAGTGTTGGGGTTATGTGTGGGTTAGTCTCTATAAGTTCGAGGAGTTTTAGTAGTGCTGTTGGGGCATTGCCAATTGCTACAATGCCGATGGCGTCTTTTGGGCGATTAAGCGCCTTTGCTACTGATAACTCCGCACGGGTTAAACCACTTTTTGACGATTCCTCAACTATGTCGTTATCTGCTATGTGGCAATAGGTGTTAATCCCAAAATGCCTTAAAAGCCGCTTATCTATACCGATTTCCACCATGCGCACATCTGTAAAGATAGCCTTACTAGCCCTGATAGCACGTATGCCTTGAGTGATGGCATCTTGTTGAAATTTCAAAAGGTATTCAAATTCAAAATCCCCTGTTGCATGAATCACTCGCTGCACTATTGGAAGTTCTAGGGCTGAGTGCTCTTTTTTCAAAGCCTCCTTTATAATTTCAAAACTTTCCTTTTCTATTGCTAAAGGTTTTTCCATGACCTTTCCCTTGTTTTTTCTATAAAACATCGTATAATGTTTTCATTACTTGCAAAGTGCAAATGTACGTAGCTTGAGAGACAGTTTTTAATTAAAAAGCCATTAGTACCCTCAGCACCGTTATATATTCTTTTAATATCAGTTGGCATATGGGCTATATCTGAGTAATGAAACTCATGCCCCTTAACCACATCAGCCTTTTTACCTATAATGGTATCCTCTATAAGTGTCAACTGGCGATAACCTAGACTAACGCGCCCTTTTTTCATTTTTGCCTCTACCGGGTAAATGCCAACCATTGGATAGTAGTTATTGTCAAAATCCCTTATGCCCTTTGTTAGGTACATAAAGCCGCCACACTCGGCATATGTAACCCCACCGTTTTCTATAAACTCTTTAATAGAGTTTAACATGGGTTGATTTTTTGAAAGCCCTTTGGCGTAGTTTTCAGGGTAGCCACCGCCAAGGTATAGGGCATTAACACCATCTGGAAGTCCACTGTCGCTGATTGGACTAAAAAATCTAAGCTCAGCTCCACCTCGTCTTAGAAGTTCAAGATTATCTACGTAGTAAAAACAAAAGGCAGCATCACGGGCTATTGCTATTTTAACTTTATCGTTAGTATTAGTAGCAAGCGCTGGATTTACTGTTACTACCAAGTTATCTACTTTACTTATTTCAAGAAGCGCTGGAATATCCACATGGTCTTCAATGAGACCGACAAGCCGTTGCAAACTTTCCTCTTTAAGTGGGTTATCCTCGGCTGTGTGTAATCCCAAGTGTCTTTGCGGGAGTGCTATGTCTACATTTACTGGAATATACCCTAGTATTTTAATGTTAGAGACAGCCTTTATAGCATCTTCTATGAGTGCAAAGTGTCGGCTGCTTCCAATATTATTTAAAATAATGCCATTTATCTTAGTATCCTTTTCAAATGTCTCAAACCCCTTAACTATGGCGGCAGCACTTTGAGCCATACTTTTAGCATTCATAACTAAAACAACAGGAAGCCCCAAAAGTCTTGATAAATAAGCCGTTGAAGCCCCCCCGCCATCAAAAAACCCCATAACGCCCTCTACAATTGAAATATCAGCCTGTGCTGCGGCTTCTAAGAAGGCATTTTTTACATACCCATCCCCGCACATCCATACATCAAGGTTTCTTGAGTTAACCCCTGCCACTAATCCATGAAGCCCTGTATCTATATAATCCGGTCCACACTTAAAGGGTTGTACCCCATAGCCCCGCCCCCTCAATGCTGCAATCAACCCAAGGGTTACAGTAGTTTTCCCGCAACCGCTATTTATACCGCCAATTATAAAGGCATACCTTTTTTTTATGTTATCTTTAATAGTCATGAAAATATATACTCAAATAAATTATGTTTGCAAAAAAATAATGAGTAAAGTATGGATTTCCATGTGGGGGATTCCCCCTCAAAATATCCTTTCTTCTAAATTCTATAGCCTCTTGGTGTAATCATCCATCCTTTGTACACATAGGTGTTTGAGTTACCCACAATTAACGTTGTGTGCATATCTACTTCATCCAAAGGCACACTGCCTAATGTTGTTAACACGACGCTTTCATTTTCCCTTGTAGCGCCTTTAACGACCCCAACCGGTGTTTTTGGTGCACGATATTGCATGAGTATATTTATAGCCCTTGCAAGGTGGTCTTTTCTGCCCTTACTTTTTGGGTTATAAATGCAAATAACAAAATCAGCCTCTGCTGCATGTGAGAGCCGTTTTTCTATAAGCTCCCACGGTGTAAGCCTATCGGATAGGCTAATGGCTGCAAAGTCGTGCATAAGTGGTGCTCCAAGCCTTGAGGCAGAGCTATTAAGGGCAGGTACTCCGGCTATAACCTCCACATCCAATTGCTCTAACCCCTTACCTTCATACTGGCTAAGCATTTCTAAAACCAGTCCGGCAAGGGCATAAATCCCGGGGTCTCCTCCACACACAAGGGACACAACATTACCATCAATCCCCTTTTCTATAGCTATAGCAACACGTTTTTTTTCCTCCGTCATAGAGGTGGTTATCACCTCTTTACCTGTAAGCAACTTCCTTATTAACTCCACGTAGGTTGTAAAGCCCACAACTATGTTTGATACATTTATAGCATCAAGGGCTGCTGGTGTTATATGCGCCAAAGCCCCTGGACCAGTTCCAACAATAAACAACTTTCCTCTACTTTCTATATCCATGGCTAAAATCCTTACTGTATAACTTCGATTTTCTATCAGTATTTTGAAGCGATGCCCACAAAGCCTCACCAACTAAGATTATAGCTGTTTTTTGGATGCCAGCGCTTTGTACCGCTTCAACCAAGTCTCCAAGCCGACAGCGTATAACCCGCTCATTAGGCCACGTTACCCTTTCTATAACGGCTACCGGCGTTTCTTCCTTGTAACCCTCCAAAAGCTCCGCCCGCACACGCTCTACCATGCCAACACTTAAAAAAATAGCCATAGTTGCCCCGTGTTGTGAAAGCTCCCGTAGGCTCTCACGCTCTGGCACTGGCGTCTTACCTTCAAGCCTTGTAAAGATAATCGTTTGGCTTACTTCTGGTATAGTAAACTCCTGCCCAAGTACGGCAGCACAGGCCTGTGCTGAAGAAACCCCGGGCACTACCTCGTAGTCAATGCCACGCTCCCTCAGTACTTCGATTTGCTCGGATATGGCACTATAAAAAGCCGTATCACCGGTGTGCAGTCTTATAACGGTTTTATTATCTTTAATTGCCGCTTCCATAAGCGTCATGATTTCTTCTAATACCATGGATGCCGAGTCGTACACTTGTGCCTTGATATTTAGGACAAGCTCTGGATTTACAAGGCTGCCGGCATAAATCACCACATCTGCCGCTTCAAGAAGCCTCTTACCCTTTACCGTAATTAACTCCACATCTCCAGGTCCTGCACCTATAAAATACACTTTGCTCACTTATTTCCTCTCTGCTTATATCCAATTAACCATACCCCACAGGTTTTAGCAGCATTCAGCTTTTCACTAAACCCCCCGGTATCTCCACTTAACTTTGTTATAACCGCATCAATTCCATACTGTTTTATCATGGCAACATTCAACTCCTCCGTAAAAGGTCCCTGCATGGCTATAATGTTACTGCGCTTTATACCAGCCTTTACGCACGCTTCTATTGACTCTTCAAATGGTAAAACACGCACATAAACGTTTTCAAGGCTTATGAGGTGTTTCATAAAACTAAGGTCTTTGCTGCCTGTTGTGTAAAGAGGGCGCTTAAGCCCAAGATGCACCAAAACCCTCCCGGATTCTTCAAGTGAAGACACCGTAACTAGTCTTTCATAATGCCCATTTTCATCTAACGTCAAACCCTTCCTTTCCCTTAATACATACTCCACGTTTTGCCTATTACACACTACCTGCGCAACCTGCGTAATTACCTCTGCATAAGGGTGCGTACAGTCAATAACCTTCGTTATTCTATTGTGTATAATAAACGACGTAAGGGTTTCCTCCGTAAAACGCTCCATAACAGTATTGCCAGGAAATTTATCCAAAAAATGGTCATACCCATACTCCGTAGCCGTTGATATATAAAACCGCACACCAGAGTCTAAAAGGCGCTGGGCTTCTAAAAGCGATTCATTCGTGCCACCAAGTATAAGGATAGCGCCATTTTCCTCCTCTTCTATAAGCCTCTCCCTTGCAATAGCAACCGTTACGCCGTCAAACACGGTCTTTTTTAACACTATCACCGGATGTCTACCAGCTAACACTGCACAGGCTTCACACACGCCATGAACCCCTATATATTTGTAAACCAAAGGCGACCTCCGAGCTTGTCTTTCATAATAAAACTGGATAAGCGCCTTTGGCATAAATCTAAGATAAAGCCCTAACTCCTGTACACCTTCGATAATGCCAGCTTCCTTGTCCTTTATCCACGCCGTGGCCACACCCCTAATATCTTTAGTGGTTATCCCAACTAACGATGCTGCCTCAGTAATAGCCTCTATAACTTTGCCTTTAGAAATTCCCTTCCGCGCCCCAACGCCACACAAGTAAACCCTATTAGCCTCAGTCGCTGTTGTGATAACCGGAGACGCCCCCGTAATTGAACTTACTAAATAGGCAAGCCTGTTAGCCCCACCTTCATGCCCCGAAAGTGCGCTTATGACATATCTACTAACTTCATCAATGACAGTAACGGCAGGGTCAGTGTACTTACTCTTGATTAGCGGGGCTATTACCCTATTAACTATCCCCAAAGACATAACAAAGACAAACCCTTCATATTCGTTAAAATTACTCTCTACCCAAGCACTTAACGAATCAAAGTCCGTACCCTTTACACGGAGGCTGCCACCTATACCATTTGCAATAAAAGCCGCAAGCTTAGCACCACGCTCATTGATTGCAACTATAGCTGTTTTCATAAGATAGGACACACAACAGAGGAATAACGACAAACCATATACCCTCCCTAGAGGAATTTTAAGTATTCCGGCTAGGGGCTAATAAATCACCTACTTACCCGCCTTCCCATCTCTCTAAAGAAACAGTGGCTATTAATACGCTGGGCTTTCGTTCCCCTTACGGCTGCTGGGCAGCGGAGGAATCTCACCTCTCTTCCTAATTTAAAAAAGCATATCATAAAAAAAATATAAAAAGCAAGCAAAGAAAAAAAGATACCAAAACAAATTATGTTTGCAAGCCATCATTAAAAATAATAAGGAAACAAATACACAGTGAGGGCGCTGTCCTCACACTCCCGCCCAAGGGGCGGCGCCCCTTGAACCCCAGAAACACTCGCTCTTCTCTTTCCTTAACTTAATGACATTGTGGAGGTGCTCCTCCTTTAACAATAAACCACGGATTTAGTAGATTTTCTTTATTATAAACGAGCGGTTTCCCTGTATCTATAGTTACAACTGTGCCGCCCGCCTCATTTACAATACAGTGCCCAGCAGCAGTATCCCACTCCATAGTATGACCAAATCGTGGGTATATGTTGGCAGCGCCTTCGGCAACCAGACAGAGTTTCAAAGAGCTACCGGCACTCATCAGCTCTATTTCCCCATACTTTAAGCGTAACGCCTGTATAAACTCATCAAACGATTCACTCCCGTGTGAACGGCTGCCTACTACTGTGAATGGTTTATTCGTAGATTGTAATAAAGGTAGCTGTTTAGAGTTTTTAATAAGAATATCCCACGAATTATTTCGTGTCTCAATTACCTCTACACTATTTAGTTTAAAAGAGCCAGCGTTTTTACAGGCAAAGTAACAGCAGCCCATAGCTGGTGCATAGACAACACCAATAACGAGCACTCCATTATGTATGAGGGCTAAATTTACGGTAAACTCACCGTTTCGCTTAATAAACTCCTTAGTGCCATCAAGAGGGTCTATCAGCCAAAAACATTGCCAGTCCTTTCGTTCATTGTATGGAAAAAGCTTACCCTCTTCGCTTAAGAGTTGGCAATTATACTTATTATTAAATTGCGCCAACTCTTTAAGGATAACATTATGGGAACTTCTATCGGCAAGGGTAAGCGGCGACTTATCTTCCTTAAGCTCCACCTCGAAATCAGCACTATCGTATACACTATTAATAGCCTCACCTGCCTTGTAGGCAGCAACCAGTGCTGTCATAAGCGCTTCTTTTAACATCCCAACATATCTCCGTAAAAAAAATACCCCTTAAGCCGATTTACCAGTCTTTTATGGGTTTTAAAGAAGTGAAATACTTTGTACGTTTTAAGTGTTTGTTAATTAGCTTTTTTAATAAACGGTATGCTAATCCATAGCTCATCACTTTTTTGATTATTTTGAAACTCAACCTCTATACCCTTTGCATCGAATTGCGGGTATTTAGAAAAAACAGAAACCATATCTTCCTTAAGCGCCTCTGCAAAATTAGGAGGCAATCCCTTCCTTTCGTATGAAAGAACCATCGTTAACCTATCTTTTGCTATACTGGAAGATGTATCCCTTCTAAAAAAACTGAAAAAAGCCATCATTATTACCTCCCAAAAAGGCGATCCAAAAACCCTCTACTTTCTGTCAACTCCGTAAAAGGCACTTCAAAGCCTTCCAACCTTTCTGCTATGTTCATTATAGCCTTACCCGTATTTGAGGCTTTCGATAAGACTATCGGCTCTCCCTTGTTTGTATAATCAACCATCTTTTCGTCATCAGGTATAATGCCAATCTTTTCTACATGCAAGATTTCCTCAATATCATCAACGGAAAGCATCTCTCCCCTTTTTACTTGTTGGTACCTTATTCTGTTTACAATAAGTTTAATGTTTTCCTTGCCCATAGATTCTAAAAGACCGATAATCCTGTCAGCATCCCTCACGGAAGACACCTCCGGATTAACTACAACAATAGCCTCATCGGCTGGCGTTGATGCTGTTTTAAAGCCACCTTCTATGCCAGCAGGTGAATCTATAAATACGTAGTCAAAACTATCTCTTATGCTATTAATAACCGCCGTCAACTGCTCTGGTGAAACCGAATCTTTGTTCTTGGTTTGAGCAGCAGGTAACAAAAATAGTGGAAATCCGCGTTTATCTTTGACAAGAGCCTTATCTGCCTTTATAGCGCCTTCTATCACATCAACAATGTCATACACTATTCGCTTTTCAAGCCCCAGAATCATATCAAGATTCCTCAGCCCAATATCCGCATCTACGGCTAACACCTTCCTGCCCGACGATGCCAGCGCTGTTGCAAGGTTTGCCGTTAGAGTGGTTTTACCGACCCCACCTTTGCCGGATGTAACAACAATTACCCTTGACATAATCCTCTACCCTCTTTAGATTTTTTCTATGTATATCGTATTATTTTTAACAAAAGCCTTCTCCGGATAATCATTTAGCTCATCATCATCCGGCGAGCGTGCAACATACCCTGCTATGCGAAGCTGCTGTGGTTTCAGTTTCATTGCAATAACAACAGTGTCCTCATCACCTTTGAAGCCCGCATGTGCCACTCCACGAAGCGTCCCTATTACTATTATATTACCTGAGGCCTTCACGTAGGCGTCGGGATTCACACTGCCGATTATCAACACATCACCATTATACTCGAGATTTTGCCCACCCCTTAACGTCCCGTTTATGGTTTTTAATTGCCTTCTTTCCTTTATCTCACCTTCGAGGTATCGCGGTTTCTTCTCTTCATCGTATCGGGGCTCGTATCGGGGCTCGTATCGGGGCTCGTATCGGGGCTCGTATCGGGGCTTCCTTTCTTCTTCCTCTTCACAACAGGCCTTCTTCTTACCATTTTCGTGTGCTGGTGCTGTCCTATAGCCAAGTATGTTTGCGTTGTGCTTCAATAAAAGTTCTTCAAGCCTCTGCTGCTCCGTTTCCGTTATTTGCAAGTCGTTTGTGTTTATAAGTACCTTTGAGCAGTCAAAAAACGAAGAGCCCACCTTTTGTTGTAACTCGTAGTAGTTATCCTCAAAACTCATATTCGGGTCCATATTCAATTGTAGTGCTTTTACCATTATTCCTTTTATTTCTAACGCCATTTAAGCCTGCCTATCTTTTGATATTTCTCATCTTTAGTTAAATCGCAAAATTATAACATATTTTTAACTTTTATATGCTATTAATCGCTATCGTCGAATTTGAATAGACTTGAATTGGGCGTACTTTTTTTTGTTTGCCGTTGAGGTTTTTCTTGAGGGGCTTTTTCCGCTACTTTTTCCCCCTCCTTATCGTCTTGCTCAAATTCCACTAATACATTATTTAACTCTGCCTCAGTCTTTCGCAGCTTTCTCTTACAGTCCTTTATCAACTCCACAGCCCTTTTTACCTTAGACGATAGCGTATCTATCTCTATCGTCTCTCTTTCTATCTCATGCACTATCAGCTCTATTTCCTTAATAGCCTCGCTGTAGGACATGCCCTTTTTCATTTCTTTATTATCCATACTGTTTTAAAACCTCTTTTTGCACTGCCAACACTTCACTGTCAATAGAGCCATCTTTAAATACTGTAGTAACCTTGCCATGTACTTCTATGTCTTCTACCGACTTAACAGCCTTCCCTTTATGATAGGTAATCGTGTAGCCCATTTTCAACATATTTTTTGGTTCCATAAAAGTGAGCTTTTCCATCATCAACTGTAGGCGCTCTTCCTGCTTACGGAGTAACTGAGCAGGTTCCCTTATAAGCCTGCGAACGGTTTCATTAAGATAGCCCTCGTTACTTGCAATATGCACATTTGATGATGATGACAGCCTGTAGAGCAGGTTTTTTAAATCAGCTAACTTACTTAAAAGCAAACGCCTTGCATAAAGTATAGGTTTACGGTAACCATCTAAAACATAGGCATTTTTAGTAACCGTAGTATTTGCAGCACTAAATAGCGCCGTAGTCAAAGCTACAAGATTACGCAGAAGGCTTTCGTTTAATCGTCTAGTGGCATTCAGTAGATTAACACTAATGGTATTTAACCGGTCTTCAAAACCCTTTACTATTTCTATAATATAAGAAGCACCAGCCGTCGGTGTCTTTACGCGCACATGCGAAACCTCATCAACGACCGTGTAGTCTCGCTCATGGCCAATGCCAGCCATTACTGGCAGTGATAGTAGAGCTATTTTTTTGCCAATATTATAGCTATCAAAACAATCCAAATCAGTAGTAGCCCCGCCTCCGCGCACGATAACCACTAAATCAAACTCCTCACGCTTACCCTCTATAGCGTCAAGGGCGCTCAATATGGAAGCCTCCGCCCGATCTCCTTGCATAATGGCTTCAAAGAGCTTAATGTAAAAGACATATCCATAGGTGTTTAGATTAATATGTTTAACAAAATCCTCATATCCGGCTGCATTTTTAGACGATATAATGGCTATCCGCTGCGGCACTAATGGCATGGGAATTGCCCTGTTTTTATCTATAAGTCCCTCTTTAGTAAGCCGTTCGATAATTTCGCGCCGGCGTCTTGCCATCTCGCCAAGCGTATATGTTGGGTCTATGTTTTTTATTGTAAGTGAAAGGCCATACCTTTCATGAAAATTAATAGATGCCTCTATCAAAATCTTAAGCCCCTTTGAAAGCGTAACGCCTGTTGCTGTTTCAAAGTCCTTTAATATAAGTTTATAAGAAGACGCCCAAATACGGGCATCCATTTGTGCCTTTATCGTGTTTTCATCCTTTTCAACTAATGCCATATAGCAGTGCCCTTTGACATCTACATTTAAAGAGGCTATCTCTGCTGTTATTAAAAATGTATCCGGTAGCGAGTAACTTATAACTTCTTTTATAAGGAGGTTAAATTCATATAAACTAAGAGGTTTTCTTTGCATTTTGAGGCACCACCTTGCAAGACTCTATTAATTCACTATCGGCAGGTTCTACTGTTAAATTAGCAAATTCACCCTTATCCGCCTGCAAAACCTTTACATTAACCAAAGAAAGCCCCTTGGCATCAGAATATCTTGCTGTAATTCGAGCACAATTGCTAATTATACCGTTTCTGCCATTATTAAACAATAAAACCCCGGACAACAGCGTAAAAGGACTACCAAAGTCCGGTACATACATCAAGAGATCACCATCTCTAACCATAGTCTCAATGGTTTCATTTTCCCTTTCGTTTCTGCCAACAATAGCCTTTATCTCACCAGAAAGCCGAAAATGCCTCCCCACTTTTAATAGATTAATGTCCCGTACCTCCGGCTGCGGCTCATACGTAAGCAACTCTTTTAATCTATAGGAATACAGCGGATCGGTTAAAAGACACCCACCTGCCGGCGATGGGTATTCACAAAGGCCAAGTTCCTCTGCCAACTTCATCTGCGGTTTTCTCGTACGGCCGTTAAAGGCATGTAGTTTTTGTCTATCCACAAGCCCATTAATCTCAGCAATAGTAGGCGTCAATAATTTAGCACTTAATGGTCTTAACACCAACCCCTCAACGCCAGCTTGTCTATCAATAAAAGGAAAAAGCTCCCGTCTCTGGCTCATCGGCCTTTGGCCAACCACCTCTCCTGTTGCAATAAAATCCGCCCCTATCGTATCCATGTATGCCCTTGCCTCTTTCAGCATCAATATGCGGCAATCAATACACGGATTCATATTCTTGCCATGACCGTACTTCGGATTTTTAACAATGTCTATAAACTTATCTGATAGGTGATTTAACTTAACTTCAAAATTAAATTTTGCAGCATGCTTAAATGGATTGCTCGAACACGACGAACTATTACCTGCATCACAGCCAAAGTGAGTCAAAAAGGTTATGGCAACTACCTCTATATTTTGCTGTAAAAGTGTAAGTATCGCCAATGTGCTGTCAAGCCCGCCTGATAATAGTGCTATCGCTTTAGCCATTTGTATATTGTAGACTATTTGAGAAGAAAAAAAAAGTTAAGAAGAAAAAAAAGAAAAGAACGGACGGGAGTGCGCCTACGCACTTCCTAAAACTTTTGACCTGCAATTATAGTAGTTATTCATTTACCCTTTACTACATTTTTAACTATTGAAGCCCTACAAGAGCGTTTTTCATTCTATTTACTTTCTCTTACTTGGTGTTTTATCATAATTGCAGTCAGATTATTCTTTATATGGAGGACTACTTTGGAACAAAAATACATCCCCCTTGCTATTGAGGCAAAGTGGCAGCAGTTTTGGGAAAAACAGGGTATTGATAATACTGTAGTTGAGCCTAATAAACAAAAATTTTATTGTCTTGAGATGTTTCCCTATCCATCGGGCAGGATTCATATGGGGCACATTAGAAACTATGTTATTGGAGACGTCATCGCTAGATATAAAAAGATGAGAGGCTATAACGTGCTACACCCGATGGGCTGGGATGCCTTTGGATTGCCTGCTGAAAACGCTGCAATTGCCCATGGTATAGACCCTAAGAAATGGACTCTTGAAAATATCCAATATATGAAAGCCCAGATTAAGAAAATGGGTGTCAGCTATGACTGGCAACGTGAGCTTGCCACGTGTGAGCCGGAGTATTACAAGTGGAATCAGTGGTTTTTCATTAAAATGTTTGAGCGGGGGCTTGCCTATAAAAAGAAGTCCTTAGTTAACTGGTGTAACTCCTGCGTTACGGTGCTGGCTAACGAGCAGGTAATTGACGGACGGTGCTGGCGTTGTGATGAAACTGTAGTGCAAAAGGAGCTTGAACAGTGGTTTTTTAAAATTACGCAATATGCTGAAGACCTGCTTAAAGGGTGTGATACCTTGACTGGTTGGCCTGAGCATGTGCGGACTATGCAAAAACACTGGATTGGTAAAAGCTATGGGGCTGAGGTAGATTTTCAAATAATAGATGGGGCTGGGGAAAAGATACGTATATTTACAACCCGTCCGGACACACTTTTTGGTGCAACCTTTGTATGTCTTTCACCGCTACACCCATACAGTAAACTCCTTAGCGTTGATACTGAAAGGCTTCAAGGATTGGTTGCTAAATATGGTAAAGAGGAAGAAAAGGAAGGGATGTTTACAGGCAGGTATTGTATAAATCCCGTAAATGGTGAACGGATTCCAGTGTATGTGGCAAATTTTGTGCTTATGGAATATGGTACAGGGGCTATCATGTCAGTGCCTGCACACGACCAGCGAGATTTTGAGTTTGCTAAAAAATATGCTCTTCCAATAAGGCAGGTTGTATTGCCAGAGGCAAGTGCCTTGTCTATACTTAGTGAAGCTTATGAAGGTGATGGGGTGTTGGTGGATTGTGGGCAATTTAGTGGCCTTCAAAATAGAACGGCTATAGAATCAATTGTAAAGTATCTTGAAGAAAAAGGCGTTGGTAATGGGAAGATAAATTATAAGTTGCGGGATTGGGGAATTTCAAGGCAGCGTTACTGGGGCACGCCTATTCCTGCTATCTACTGTAAAGACTGTGGCATTACTACAGCACCTGTTGAAGAGCTTCCGGTGTTGTTGCCTGAAAACATTGAGCTTACTGGAAAGGGTGGCTCTCCTCTTAATGATGAGAGGTTTATAAATACCACCTGTCCAATATGTAAGGGACCAGCACGCCGAGACACTGATACGATGGATACATTTGTTGATTCTTCATGGTATTTCATCCGTTACTGTTCAAAAAAAGAGGAAGATGCCCTTCATCGGGCAAACATAGAGTACTTTATGCCAGTAGATCAATATATTGGTGGTGTGGAGCATGCTGTTTTACATTTACTGTACTCGCGGTTTTTTACACGGGTCATTAAAGATATAGGGTTACTTAACTTTGAGGAGCCTTTTTTGCGGCTTTTAACGCAAGGTATGGTTTGTATGGAAACATTAAAGTGTCCTGAGCACGGGTGGTTATTTCCAGATGAGGTGAGGAGTAGTTGCCTTTGTGTGCATTGTGGTAAGCCTGTTGAAAGGGGCAGGGTTGAAAAGATGTCTAAATCGAAGAAAAACCTGGTAACGCCGGATGATATTATTCAAAAATACGGGGCAGATACGGCAAGGGTATTTTCCCTATTTGCAGCGCCTCCTGAAAAGGACATCGAATGGGCTGATAAGGGGGTTGAAGGGGCTAACAGGTTTTTAAATAGGCTGTGGGGGCAGGTTACAAATAATGCTGATAAACTATCTATTATAAATACTGACAATATTACAAATGGTGGAGCTCTTTTTAGAAAAACCCATCAAACAATTAAAAAGGTTACAGATTCAATCGAAAGGGACTATCACTTTAATACGGCAATAGCCGCCCTTATGGAGCTTTTAAACGAGGTTACCGCATTTAGTACTCCGTCAAATGATAAGGATTGGGCAGTGTATGCCTTTGCACTTAAAAACTTGGTGCTTTTGATAAGCCCGTTTGCCCCGCATATGGCTGAGGAACTTTGGCTAAGGGGCGGCTTTACTAAAAATACACAAAGTATATTTTTGCAGCAGTGGCCTAAGTGGGATGAAGCGGCTGCAAAGGAAGAGGAGTTTGAGCTAGTTGTACAGATAAACGGTAAGGTGCGTGCTAAGACGATGGTTACAGTGGGGCTTTCTGATGACGAGCTAAAGACAATAGCGCTTGCGCTTGATAAGGTTAAGGAGCACGTAGGGGATAAGAAGGTAGTGCAGGTGCTGGTTGCCCGTGGTAAGCTTGTAAATATAGTTGTAAAGTGAGTAGAAAATGAAAAAATCTTTATTACTAATATTTATTTTATTATTTGGCTGTGGTTATAAGATTGTTGGGACGGAAACTCTTAATTTTGACAGTGTGCGTATTGGAAAGATTGTAAATGCAACAACAGAGCCAAAACTTGAGGATAAACTCTACTTTGTGCTTACTGAGGAGTTTATGAAGCGAGGTGTTACGGTAACTGACCAATCCGAAAACGTTATTGATGGCACGATTACAGATTTTACTACAAGGATACTTTCAGAAAAGCTTGATTACGCTGTAGAGTATGAGATAGTGATAACTGGGGATTTTGTATTAAGACGTGGAGATGAAAAGATAAAAGAGATAAAGGGTATGATGTCGCCTTTTATAGAGTCATATAAATCGCCAGAGTATTCGGAAAAGATTAACCCCTTGACAGCAGCAAAAGAGATTAGAGAGGAAGAAGCCCTTAGGGTGCTTTCTAAACGGCTTATTTCAAACTTAGCATATTGATGTTGTTGATTTAAGAAAAAGGATTTTTGAGGGGAAAACTTAAAGGATTTTTGAGGGGGAAACTTTTTGAAAAAAGTTTTCCCCCCTCAAACTCCCCCTTCAAAAACTTTTGACTCGCAGACTATTATCAATAATATTCTTATTTTAGTTGGTTGAGGTGTTAAACTATGAAGATACATGAATTTAGTTACACGAACAAAGCAACAGGGCTTTGTATAAAACCGATAAAATTTTCGGATTTAAACTTGCTTGTTGGAGCGTCAGGGGTTGGCAAGACGCTTATATTAAAGGCTTTAATGGACTTAAAAGATATAGCCAATGGAAAGTCTATTAGTGGTGTGGAGTGGATGGTTAAATTTTCAATCAGTAATGGTAAAGGTATGTTTTATTTATGGGAGGGGTCTTTTGAATATGTTGGAACTAATATACCACCTGATTTCCCAGAAAGAATAGCTTATGAGAACTTATATTTAAATGACGAACGTCTTATTAATCGTATAAGTAATAAAATAATTTATAAAGGGAAAGAAACACCAAAACTACCATCGCACATGAGTATTATTAGTCTTTTAAATGAAGAGGAAAGTATTAAATCAGCATTTGAGGGATTTTACGGAATACCAAAGAATTTTAACTTAAAAACAGGTCGTTTTACTGTATCAATTGTTCCTCCTAAATATTTAGAAATGTATGTAACATCAGAAAGTGTTTTGAAATATAATTTACCGCTTTTATATAAGCTTTATATTTTATATAAAGAACAACATAGTATTTTTAATAAAATAAAAAGAAATTTTGTTGAAATATTTGACCAAGTGCAAGATATTAAATTAGAAATAAGTGAGCAGTCTAATAGTTCTCAATATGTTATATCTTTTATGATAAAGGAGAAAGGAGTTTCTGACTGGATTTTACAGGATGATATATCATCTGGAATGTTTAAAACATTAGTTATGATCAGCCAGCTATATTTGATTACTTATGATACTGTCATATTGATTGATGAAGTTGAAAATAGTTTAGGGATTAACTGTATTGATTCTGTATTGAATTTGCTTATAACTTTTGATGAAAGAGATATGCAGTTTATTATGACAAGTCATCATCCTTATATTATTAATGCTATTGAAATGAAATATTGGAAAATCGTTTATAGAAAGGGTGGAGATATTTATACAAAAGATGCAAGTGAATACAATTTAGGTAAATCTCATCATGAGGCTTTTAAGCAACTTATACAGTTAGCAGATTACAAGGGAGGTATAAAGAGCTAGTGAATATTTATTTTCTTGTTGAAGGAAAAAGTACAGAACCTGCTGTTTATCCAGCTTGGCTTAGTCATTTAGTGCCTAAGTTAACAAAAGTGGATGATTTTTATAGTGCTGTAAATAATAATTATTATATTTTTAGTTCTGATGGTATTCCTTCTATTTATGATGATATGCTCCGTGCTATTGATGACATTAATGAAAATGGTAAATATGATTATTTAGTTATTTGTTTGGATGCTGAAGAAATATCCTTGGAGGAACGACAAAAGGAGATATTTGAAGTATTAAATGTAAATGGCGTTAGTCTTGAAAAAGCTAAATTAGAAATATTTGTGCAAAATTGTTGTCTTGAGACATGGTTTTTGGGAAATCGTAAAGTATATAGCAGAAATATACAAAACCATCATGAGTTTTTAAAGTATGCTCGGTTTTATAATGTATCATTGTATGATCCTGAATTGATGAAAAAGCCTAAAGGATATGAATACTCTATAGCATATTACCATTTGAAATACCTTAAGGCTATGTTTCAAGCAAGAAACATAAGCTATTCTAAAAATAATTCTAAAGAAGTACAAAGTGAGGCCTATTTAGAGGAACTGAAAAAGAGGTTAAGTACTGAATCTAATCATTTAAATAGTTTGCGGTGTTTTGTGGATTTTTGTGCCGAGATAAAAAATGTGATAGATTTGTAGCATGTGTGCTTTTGATTTACTTATTTTTCCAAATTTTCCACTCCCAATATATTTATTATTTACTGAAGATGATTCATTAGTCTTTGTGCTTTTTAAAGAGCCTGTAGGTATTAAAAAAACTGCTTGTAGTGAGCGTATTAAAACGCAATTTAAAGAGTATTTTACAAAAAAACGCTCTTTGTTTGATTTAAAAACATCATTTGTACATGCCACAGATTTTAATATGAAGGTTTATGACATTATAAAGACAATCCCTTATGGTGAAGTGAGAAGTTATAAATGGGTAGCAGAGAAACTTGGCTCATCGAGGCTTTCAAGGGCTGTGGGGCAGGCACTAAAGAAAAACCCCCTTCCGATAATCTACCCATGCCATAGAGTCATTGGCTCCGATGGCAGCCTTCATGGCTTTATAGCAGGGGTTGACATCAAAAGGAGGCTTCTTTCTTTAGAAAATTATCTAATATAAGCCTCTGTTATGTAACGGCGCATCATCCTATGTGTGTTGAAGTAGTAGGCGTTCTTGCCTATGGTGTTTTGCATTATCCAAATCCACTTGTTTCTATCGTTGTAATAAGTTGGAATGATTACCTTTTCAAGTTTATTATATAGGTCCTCAGCATCTATCCGATTCATGTTTTCATCGGGCATGATTTCCTTTGCCTCCGGTCCTATGGACCAACCGGTTACGTTTTCAATGTGTCCTTCTATCCACCAACCATCGAGGACGCTAAAGTTAGGTACTCCATTATGGCATGCCTTCATGCCGCTTGTGCCGGATGCCTCAAGTGGTCTTAGTGGATTATTAAGCCAAATATCCACGCCTGACACTAGGTCTAAGGCAACATCCATTTTGTAGTTTTTCAAGAAAAATAACTTAACCTTATCTTTCAACTCTTTTGAATAACTAATAATATTTTTAATAAGCTGTTTTCCACCCTCATCTTTAGGATGTGCCTTACCAGCAAAGATGAATTGAACCTTACCAGCGGTTATGTTTACAAGCCTGTCTAAATCTGAAAATAGCAAATTAGCACGTTTATAGGTAGCAAACCTGCGTGCAAAGCCGATTGTCAATATGTCGTGCCGCATGTTTAAGCCGGATACGGAGTTGACGTGATCAATTAGCTTGCGCTTAGCCTCCATATGTGCATTCCATATCTCTTCACTTGGCAGGGTTTCTGCCCTTACGAGTATTTCTGGCTCGTTTGCCCAACCTGGCAGATACTTGTCATAAAGGCGTTTAAAACTATTGCATGTCCATGTGTATGAGTGTATGCCGTTTGTAATAGAATTAATCCTATAGCCGGGGAACATGTTTTGCGATACTTCACCGTGCTTTTTGGCAACACCATTTATGTAGTAGCTAAGATTAAGGGCAAGGAGTGTCATATTTAGCTCCTCATGTCCTGCAAGACTCCTTAGAACCTTTTCAGGGAAATAATCGCCTGCTACCTGATTATATAGCTCATAACTAAACTTGTCATGTCCTGCTTCAACTGGTGTGTGTGTTGTAAATATACACCGTTCTTTAACTATATCATAGTTCCAAACGAGGGATTCGTCCCAGACCGATTCTATATCCTTTTTGAACTCATGCAATAGCTCAAGGGTTAGAAAAGAGGCATGCCCCTCATTCATGTGGTATCTTTTTATGGTAAAGCCAAGGGCTTTAAGCATCCTAACGCCACCAACCCCTAAAATAAGCTCCTGCTTTATCCTGTATTCCTTGCCGCCTCCATAAAGATAGTTTGTCAGCTCTCTGTCTTGCTCGCTATTTTCCGGTATGTTGCAATCAAGAAATATTACCGGCAGATTACCCCCTCTTAGGCTTTCAACGAAATAAATCCAGCCCTGTACATACACCGTTCTGCCTTCTATCTGTACGCTTATCTTTTCCGGAGCTAGAGTCATGTACTTAGCCGGGTCCCATATAACAGGTCTTTCAAGCTGATAACCTGTATCATCGAGGTCTTGGGTAAAGTATCCATTCCTGTATATAAGGCTAACGGCAACAAGTGGTACGTGTAAGTCTGAGGCTGATTTTATAGTATCGCCTGCTAGTATTCCTAGACCTCCGCTATATGTTGGTATATCGTCCTTTAAGCCTATTTCCATTGAAAAATAAGCTACTTTCGGCTCTTCTGTATACTTTTCCAAAATAGACACTGTCTTCCTCTCCTTCAATAATTATTAAGTTAATTTATTATGATGAGTAAATATCTAACCATGTTTGTAAAAAGCATGTCAATATAAAAGTTTTAGGAAAAGGGTGCGGGGGGATAACGCCATTAAGTTAAGGAAATAGGAGAGCGGGGGTGGGGAGTGCGCCTACGCACCTTTTATCTAAAAGGTTTTTCCCCCGCAATCTTTTTTTCTTTTTTTCTTTTTTTTTTATTTACATGATAAAAGAAAAAATTATATTATAGTACTTCATAAATTTGATAATTTCTAATATAAGAAGGTAACAACATGAGAAGAAGTCAACTGTTAGGACAGTATCTATTATATGTTTTCCTTTTTTTGGTTTTAATTATTCCTCAAGGTGTTTATTCCCAAGAACCATTAGTTAACGTAATAGAAGTAAGAGGTCTTAAGCGCATAGAAGAGGGGGCTATTAGGTCTAAGATTTCTCAAAAGATTAATGAACCGCTTTCTAGGGAGAAAATCTCCAAAGATATAAAAGACATTTACGATATGGGGTATTTTGATAACGTAAAAGTGGAAACAGATTTTTTTGAGGGAGGACTCAAGCTTACCTATGTTTTACAGGAAAAACCTACTGTTGCTGACATCATATTTTATGGCAATGATAAGGTAGAGGAGGACAAGTTAAAAGAGCAGTTAACCATTTCAAGGGGGGCTATTGCTGATACTACGCTTGTTCAAGATAATGTGCAAAAGCTAAAAGACTACTATGAAAAAAGTGGTTACTATGAAGCGCAGGTTTTTCCCATCATTAGGCAGGTAAAGGAAGGACAGGTTAGCTTGACTTTTAAAATTACCGAAGGTAGTAAGATAAAGATCAAGAAGGTTAATATCAATGGTAATGAAAACCTTTCAGATAGTAAGATAAAAGGTGCTATCAATACTGCTAAATGGCGGTTTTATTCGTTTATAACCGGCTCAGGGTATGTTAAGCGTGAGGATATAGAGCAGGATATTCAAAAAATTCAGGATTTATATCTTGACAACGGCTTCATCAATATTAAAGTAAGTGAGCCGGATATCACATTGATGAAAGACAAAAAAGGGCTTGAGGTTACTTTTACTGTGATGGAGGGCAAGCAATTTAAAGTTGCAGACATACGGCTTGAGGGTTATTCGGCGTTTCCTGAAAGTGAGTTGCTGCCTTTTTTGAAGGTGAAGGCAGGGGACATCTTTAGTAAAAAGCTCTTAACACAGAGTATTGATGGTATTAATAAGTATTATTCTGAAAGGGGTTATGCAACAGTGTCGGTAACGCCGGATTTTGAACCAGTGCAGGGGACTGATACGGTTAAGCTTGCCCTTAATGTAGAGGAAGGAAAAATATACCATATCGGACGTATAGAAATTACTGGTAATACTAAGACAAAAGACAAGGTTATTCGTCGAGAGATAGTAATAGATGAAGGGGAAAAGTATGATAGCTCTAAAATTAAGAGAAGCTACGAAAAGATAAATAATTTGCAGTTTTTTGAAGATGTAACTGTAAGTCCTAAGCCTGATCCAAACTCAGACAAGGTAGACCTTGATATAAAGGTAAAGGAGAAATCTACCGGTTATATAAGCATTGGTGGTGGATATAGTTCGGTTGATAAGCTTTTAGGGATGGTCTCTCTTACGCAGCAAAACCTCTTTGGTTCTGGTGAATATTTAAAAGTCAGTGCTGAAATTGGTGGTGAGACTTCTTTGTTTGAAATTGATTACATGAAACCATGGCTTTTTGATAAACCATTAAGTTTTTCTTCAAGTGTGTATCGTTTGGAAAAGGAATATATAGAATATAAGAAAAGGGCTACTGGTTTTGCCACATCATTGACAAAGCGCTTTAGAAGCGATTGGTCTACCGGTATTATGTATAAGTTAGAGCGAGTTACAGTATCCGACGTAGATGATACGGCTTCGAGCCTTTTAAAGGACCAGATAGGTACGGCTGTAACAAGTGCTATAACGCCGACGATAACGAGGGATTCGAGAGATAACTATATAGACCCGCAAAAGGGGTCTCGTAATTCGTTGAACTTTACTTATGCCGGTATTGGTGGTGATAATTATTTCTTTAAGACGGAGCTTGACTCATTATGGGTGTTTCCGGTTATTTGGAATACAACGTATAGTATACGGGGAAGGGTAGGGTATGCAACGCCGCTTTTTGGTAGGAAATATCCTGTGTATGAGAGATTTTACGTCGGTGGCTTGGGGACGGTGAGGGGGTTTGGTTTTGGTAACGCTGGACCTGTTGATGAGGAAGGGACTAGGATTGGTGGTATGAAGGAGTTGATTTTTAACAATGATTTTACGTTTCCAATATTTCCAGAGGTTAAGTTAAAGGGAATATGGTTTGTTGATATGGGACACTCTTTTGACGATATTGAGGATGCTACTGATTTTAAATATACGACTGGCCCTGGACTTTCGTGGATTTCGCCCTTTGGTCCAATTCGTATCTACTATGGCTACTTATTAAACAAAGGGGATGATGATGAATCGCAGGGCAGGTTTGAATTTTCATTTGGTAGCCTGTTTTAGATAAAAATGCGCCTATGTGTTGTGCATAATTAAGAAAAACATATAAAAAAGTAAAGTAGTTGTAAGGAGGAAGTAATGAAAAAGTTAATAGTATTTGTAGCAGCCTTTGCAGTGTTATTTGCATTTAGCTTTAGCAGGGCAGAAAGTGAGGACCTAAAGATAGGTTTTGTGGATGTACAGAAGGTACTAAATGAATCAACTAAGGGTAAGCGGGCAAAGGCTGATCTTGAACAGTTTATAAAGTCCAAGCAGTCATCTATAGATAGCAAGACAAAGGAAATAGAAGGTAAACGTGATACGTTAAAGAAAAAGGCTACTGCCCTTTCAGATAGCGCTAAAAAAACGGAAGAGGATGATTTAAGGAAGTTAGTTAGTGACTTTAGGCGTGTGGCTTCTGATGCTCAGGAGGAAGTTAGGAAAAAGGAGACAGAGCTTACAAGTGGCATATTGACTGAAATTAAGGATATTATAACGGCAATAGCTAAAGATGAGGGATACACTTATATACTGGAAAGCGGTATGCTCCTTTATGCAAGTGATAAGGTAGATTTGACGGATAAGGTTATCAAAAAGGTCAACTCTGGCAATTAAAAATATGCTCTTAAGAGAAATAGCTGAACTGGTTGGTGGTTATGTTGTAGGTAATGCTCAGGTGTTGATAAATGGTGTAGCTGGTATTGAAGACGCTAAAGAGGATGAGATTACTTACCTTAGTAGTCCTAAACATATTGCGTTGTTGCTTAAAACACGGGCAGTGGCTTTTTTAGTGTCTAAGGAGATAGAACCAAAAGCGATAGAACCAAAAGCGATAGAATTGGAAGGGAAAAGTCAGGTTATAGTTAAAAATCCACTGCTAGCCTTTGGTAAACTCCTTGATGTGTTTCATAATAAGCCGTACGTACCAAAGGGCATTATGGAAGGCGCCTATGTTGAGGAAGATGTGTCACTTGGCAAGGATGTTACGATATATCCAAATGTCTATATATGCGCAGGAGCGAGTATTGCTGATAGAACTATAATACACCCTGGGGTATATGTAGGTAGTAATACTAAAATAGGTGCAGATTGTATTATTTATCCTAATGTTACTGTGCGTGAAAATGTAAGTATTGGTAATAAAGTAATTATCCATGCAAATTCGGTAATAGGTGCGGATGGTTTTAAGTATGAATTTGACGGCAGTGCCCATATTAAAATTCCGCATGTTGGCACGGTGGAAGTAGCCGATAATGTAGAAATAGGTGCAGGTGTAACCATAGACAGGGCGACTACTGGGAAAACAGTTATAGGTTATGGCACAAAGATAGATAATCTTGTGCAAATAGCGCACAATGTAAAAATAGGTGCTCATACGATAATTGTAGCACAAACTGGTATAGCCGGCAGCTCGGAAGTAGGCGATGGTGTTATACTTGCTGGTCAGACTGGTGTTGCAGACCATACGAAAATAGAATCTGGCACTATTGTAGGTGCTCAGTCCGGTGTTATGGGAAATGTTGCCAAGGGGGTGTACTTTGGCTCACCCGCTGTGCACCATATAAAACATAAGAGGGCACTTGCTTATTTTTATCGCCTGCCTGAGCTTAGCAAAAAGATTGAAGAACTTGAAGGCAGATTGAATGAATTAAAAGATAAAAAGCCTGACAGTTTGTAGAGTGTTTTTTTTTTAAGTTTTGCAGGTGTGTAAATAAATTCTGGAGGTTATGATAGATGCTTGATACGGTTGGAATATTGAATATTCTGCCTCACAGATACCCTTTTTTGATGGTAGATAGGATAGTGGAGTTGATTGATAGTGAAAGTGCAAAGGGGATTAAGAATGTAACGATGAATGAGCCGTTTTTTCAAGGCCATTTCCCCGGTAATCCAGTGATGCCGGGGGTTATGATTATAGAGGCGATAGCACAGGTGTCAGGGATTTTGGCTTTTCAATCTGGCATGAAAGGTAATACGGTTTTGTTTATGAGTATAGAAAAGGCTAAGTTTAGGAAGCCGGTGGTGCCTGGGGATCAGCTGTTGATTGAAGTTAAGGTGTTGCACAAGCGCGGTAATGTGTGGAAGTTTTCAGGAAAGGCCTCTGTGGACGGTGCTGTGGTGTCAGAGGCAGAGTTTACTGCAATGGTTACTGAGAAGAAGGAGTTATAGGGGGAGATGGAAACGTCCATACATAATACGGCAATTATAGAGGATGGGGTTGAGCTTGGCGAAAACGTTTCAGTTGGACCATATTGTATAATACACAGTGGGGTTAAAATCAAAAGCGGTACACGACTGATTTCCAATATTATCATTGAAAGTAATACTGAAATTGGTGAGGATTGTACAATATATCCATTTGCAAGTGTAGGGTTACCACCGCAGGATTTAAAATATGATTGGCGTGAAACTAAGGTTAAAATCGGTAATAAAAACATCATCCGTGAATATACAACAATTCATAGGGCTTCTATTAGTGGGGATGGTATTACAGAAGTAGGCGATGATAACTACATAATGGCATACGTGCACATAGCACATGATTGTAAACTTGGTAGTCATAATGTAATGGCAAATGTAGCTACGTTGGCAGGGCATGTTGTGATAGAAGACCATGTGATTATAGGTGGACTGGTTGCCGTTCACCAATTTACACGTCTAGGGGCATATTCTATGGTTGGTGGCTTTAGCGGGATTGGACAAGATATTCCACCTTATATGATAGCCTCAGGACCAAGGGCTAGACTATACGGCCCAAACGTTATAGGGCTTAGACGACATGGCTTTAATGAGGAAGATATACGTAATCTGAAAAACGCATATAAGATAATCTTTCGTGATAAGCTAACCCTTAAGGAGGCAATTACTAAAATAGAAAATGAGTTGCCGCCGTCTGAGCATGTTTCTAAGTTGATTAACTTTTTAGTACATAATAAAAGGGGTATTACCAGAAAGCTATGAGCGGAAAGCTTGGACTTTTAGCTGGCATGGGAGGCCTTCCACGGATAATTATTCAGGAGGCTAAGGCGCAAGGGTATGAGGTGTTTGTCATAGGGCTTTTGCCAATAGCGGTGGATGGGTTATTAAAAGAGTTAGCAGATGATTTTCAAGAGATAAACGTTGGTAAGGTTGGTCATATATTGAAGGCATTAAAAAAGGCTGGTGTTACTGATGTAGTACTTGGTGGTAAGGTGCCTAAGACATTGCTTTATACGGTTGGTAGCGTGCGGCCGGATTTTAAGGCGGTGTCAGTGCTCCTTCGCTTGATTAATAGAAATGATGATACAATAATGAATGCCTTTATCAGCTTGATTCAAGAAGAAGGGATGCGAGTGCGTGAAGTGACTGATTTTACTAGTAAAATATTAGCCCCTGCCGGCACAATTACGAAAAAAGGGCTTGCCGAGCATGAAAAGATGGACATAGAGTATGGTTATAGGATAGCGAAGGAAATGGGTAGGCTTGATATAGGGCAGACGGTGGTTGTTAAGAGAAAGGCGGTTATGGCTATTGAGGCGATAGAGGGGACAGACCAGGCGATAAGACGTGGTGGTCAGCTTGCCGGAGGTGGGGCTATTGTTGTTAAGGTGAGTAAACCACAACAGGATAAGAGATTTGATTTTCCTGTTGTTGGTTTAGATACAATCTATGTTATGAAAGAAGTAGGGGCACGCGTTTTAGCCGTAGAGGCAGAAAATACCTTGCTTGTGCAAAAAGATAGAATTATACAAGAAGCAAATGCCGCAAAGATAACTATTTGTGGGGTTTCTATATAGGTTTTAACGTGAACACTTCACATAGGGTAATAATAGGGGATTCAAGATATATGCTTGAAGTGCCCGATGAAACTGTCCATTTAATTATAACCTCGCCTCCCTACTGGCAGTTGAAAGATTATGGGGATAAAAATCAGATTGGCTACAACGATTCATATGAAGAGTATATTAATAATTTGAATTTGGTGTGGGCTGAGTGTTTTAGGGTTTTATATGATGGCTGTAGATTATGTATTAATGTTGGTGATCAGTTTGCTCGTTCTACGTATTATGGGAGATATAAGGTTATACCTATTAGGACGGAGATAATAAAATTTTGTGAAGCAATAGGCTTAGACTATATAGGTGCGATTATTTGGCAAAAGGTTACCACATGTAATACAAGCGGTGGGGCTAGCATCATGGGCTCTTATCCCTACCCAAGAAATGGTATGCTTAAAATAGATTATGAGTTCATACTAATATTTAAAAAGCCGGGTAATCCTCCAGCGGTATCCAAGGATATAAAAGAGTTATCAAAGCTTACTAAAGAGGAATGGAATCTATATTTTTATGGACACTGGAATTTCCCCGGCCAGCGGCAAGGTAAACATCTTGCTATGTTTCCTGAAGAACTACCAAGAAGGTTAATAAAGATGTTTAGTTTTGTTGGTGATACCGTACTTGATCCATTTCTTGGAAGTGGTACTACTAGTTTAGTAGCTAAAAACCTTAACAGACACTCTCTTGGTTATGAGATAAATAAGGATTTTATACCTATAATTGAGTCAAAATTAGCTGAAAATCCGTTATTAGAAAGAAATTATAATATTATAATGCAGGATAAGTTTAATATTAATTTTCAGGATAGAATAAGCAAGCTGCCCTATATTTTTAGGGATACTGTAAGGATAGATAAAAATATTGACCCAAAAATCTTAACCTATGGTTCAAAAATTGATAGTAATTCAAAAAGAGAAGTACTTTACACCGTAATAGATATAATATCTCCAGAACTATTAGTTTTAAATGATAATGTCAATATTCGCTTAATAGGTATACGTGAAAAGCAAGATAAAAAAGAAGCGGCTATTAAATATCTTACTGATACAGTGCGTGGGAAAAAAGTTTTTGTGAAATTTGATGAAAATAAATATGATGAGAAAAATAATTTATTATGTTATTTGTATTTGAAAAATAGGACATTCATTAATGCTCATCTTATAAAAAACGCTCTTGTTGATGTGGAGGTGTCTATAAATTACAAGCACAAAGCTAGATTTTTGACTTATATAAACCTTAAAAAGGATAGTACTTATGGCTAAAGAATGGATATTAAATAGTGTTATGAATAGATTTCAACTTAATTTCAAACGAAATGTGGGTGCTGTATCTGAGGCGATTAGGAGGTGTACTCCGAAAAATAAAGAAGAATGGGCTGAATACTATTTTAAAAATGTTAAATCAAAAGAGGATATAGAAGAATTAGGGAGAAAGTTATATATAAAGATTACAGAGGTGATAGTCTCTGAAGTTGAAAAAATAACAGAGATAGATTGTATAGATTATATGTTTGATATGGTAATTAATAGAACATATGATGGTTATACAACTGAAATAACTACTATTTATGGCCAATTAGAAAAAGAATTAAATGTAAAAATTGAACCTGCCCCTGATGAATGGGATCGTTTATATAATGTTGATTTTTATGTAGAAATAAATAATAAATATATAGGGCTTCAAATAAAACCTATAACTGAAGTATCACATATACCTAATATATTTATAGAGCGTTCTTTGCAAGAAAAGACTCACACAGATTTTTCAAAAAATTTTGGTGGCAAGGTTTTTTATATTACTTCTGTTAAAGAGGGAAATAAAAAGAAAATATATAATACTGAAGTGATAACCGATATTAAAGAAGAAATAGACAGATTAAGAAGTTTATGATGGTTTTCATCTGATAGACAGAGAGTTTTAAAAGGTGTAGGTGTGTTACCTATAGAGTCAATGTTTTCTTTTTTAGTTAGAGAAGAAATTTAAAACAGTAAAAATGAACTAATGGACAATGCTCCAATATCTGTGTTTTATAATTGGTTTTGGTTAATAATTTTGTATAAATTTTAAAATAATCTATATAAATCAATACCTTATACTATTTTTTATGATTTTAGCGGATGTTGGCTAATAATTTTATATGATTTTTAAAATAATCTATATAAATCAATACTTTATACCATTTTAAAATGATTTTAGGTAGACACTACTATTTGACTTTTTTGAATAGATTTTTTTAAACTATTATTACGGTAAGTGTTTAATTAATAAGGATAATTTTAATGTAGACACTACTATTTTTAAAAAATGATTAAAAATTAAGGGGTTGTATTGTCTTTTTTTTGAAATTTAGCCAACATCCGTTGTAAGTGTGTGTTGGACTTAGCCAAAAAATTAAAGATAGACAATTGGATAAATATTACAATAAATGAACGGGTAATATCAGTGCAGGTATGTGAAGATAAATTACAAGAAATATCCAC
>JAGYWI010000043.1 GCA_018606805.1 Candidatus Magnetomicrobium cryptolimnococcus | reverse complement strand
CCTTGTCTATTGTCTTTATATCATTTTTAAAATGCGCTAATTCGTTTTTTGTCGTTTCATTGCCTGAGCCTACATCTGTCAAAAACTCATCCAAATCATCAAGGGCCTTTCGCAGCTTCTTACTATAACCATCATCATCAGTCCCCTTACTTTGCCGAAACTTTTCATTTACTGCCTTACCACTATTAGCAGCCTGTATTATATCAACTGGTATTAACACGGCATACAATAATGTAAATAACACAACGAACGAAACAGCCTTTATAAATCCACATTCCCCCTTATACAGCATACCCTTTGTCCTCCCTATATAGCTAATAAATACACCAAATCAACTATTTACGATTTTATACACATGTGTCTAATAATCTAAATTCTTTATTATATTTTTTAACTATAGTATATTTTTTAGAAAAATATCAAGTATTTATGTTATAAATATATTTAATATAGTTAAGCATATTTGTTGCAATTAAAAAGTAACATACGCACTTTGATTATAGAATATATAGTAAATATTACCTTAATGATAAATCACAATCTATTATATTACACAAGATTAAAAAAATTTAATATTAAACGGCTAAGTGCTTATTATGAAAGCATTCTTGTGATGTACAAAAATCCCATTTAAAGGAAATTTGCATTAAAATGCAGTAAAAGATAAGAGGAATAACTAAAGAGATTGCAGGCCAAAAGTTTTAAGAAGTGCGTAGGCGCACTCCCGTAAGGTGCGTAGGCGCACTCCCGTAAGGTGCGTAGGGGAAGAACAGGGCGGTGTGCTGCCACACCCCTTTTGCCTAAAAGGGTTTTCCCCCTCAAATCTCTTTCCTTAACTTAATGACAGTGAAGGGTTTTCCCCCGCCATCTTTTTCCTTTGCTATATGTACTAATGTAGTCATAAAAATGACACCCAATGTTATACTTTTCTACAAAACACGACAGTAGAGTTAATATATTGACATAGCAAAAATTTCACAAAGAAGAAAATTTTTCCCTGAGAGATAACTATTTCCTTCATAATCAAGATTTTATAATTTAGACATAGTCATTTTAATGACAGGCATACTATTTGCTTTTAGTTATTTATTAAGAAATAAAAGGAGGTATATTAATAAATGAACATAGCATCAATATTGTTTATGAGTGTCGGAATATTGGCTGTTGCTTTTTCAGTTATTCGTGGGATAGACGTAGGGACCCTTTTAAACACAGATGCCCTTATAATAGTAATTGGTGGCTCAATTGTAGCTACCCTAATAGGGCATCCTATAAAGCGTATAAAGACCACGATGATGGACCTTTTGGATTCATTCAAAAAGAAAGATGACAGGGAGGATTTATTACAAGAGATACTGTCTCTTGCCGTTATTCATCGTAAGGAGGGGATAAGAAGCCTTGAAAAGGCTGTCAGCACTATTAAAGATAACTACTTGAGATTTGGTGTAAACCTAATAATCCACAACCACAAAGATAGTGAGATAAGAAACATGATGGAGCGGGAGATGGCGATAAAGGTGGTCAATTCCAATTTTAGTTTGGATATACTCAGGTCGCTTTCAAAGTTAACGCCGGCTCTTGGGCTTGCTGGTACGGTCATTAGTCTCATTAAAATGTTTAAGCACTTTAATACAGTAGAAGAGGTATTACCGTTAATGGCTGTTGCCTTGATGTCAACATTCTATGGTGTTATCATTTCAAATGTTATCGTCTTGCCTTTATATGCCAAAATTAAGGGAAAGTCCATTATGTCTGAAGCCCTTATGAATATTACGATAGAAGGTGTCATATCAATAAGTAACAAGGAAAATCCTATTGTAATTGAAGATAAGTTGGCTGGTTATGATAGCAAGGAAAAAGCAGCTCCAGTTGTAGTTACAGCACCGGAATATACTAAGGGTTCGTTTTCACCACCTCAACGCCGTCAATTAACTGTTGGTGGGACAACGTCAAAATATATTTAAAGAAATACAGGGGGGTTTTCACATATGCAAGACAATACAGATGACAGTATGAGTGATGATTTTATAAAAACATCAAAAGTTTCACTTTACCGTAGAGTTATTGCACGGTCAAAGTCGTCAAGTGATGATGATATATGGTTGATTACGCTTTCTGATTTAATGTCTTTGTTATTGGTTTGCTTTATTATGTTTTTTGTAATTGCAAAAAATCAAAAAGTAAATATTGACTTAAACATGACTATGGCTAATGCTGCCGAGATGGATGTACAAAGCAGGCTGCCGGGACTATCTGCAATGAACACTGATATTTTGCACAGCCTGCCTGCATTACCTGAAACTGCAAAAGGCACTGCAACAGATGAAGTAAAAGAATATGCCTCTACAGTGGAACGCATAAAAAAAGAGCTTGATATGAGTATTCAGGCGCTTAAATTAGAAGAAAAGGTAACTACCAGCGTAGATGATAACGATTTAATTATAAGAATGAAGGAAGATGTAACATTCAATTCAGCAAGTGCTGAGCTTATTGATGATGCCAAACCAATACTTGACAGCATTGCACAGATAATCAATGAAAACAAATCCTGTATAGTTGAAATTGATGGGCACACCGATAATTTACCAATAAAGACACCTCTTTACCCTTCCAACTTTGAGCTATCATTAGCGCGGGCTACTAGTGTTGTGGATTTTTTCACACAGGCAAAAGGCATTGATGAAAAGAAGTTTTTCGTACGTGGCAATTCAGACCTTCGTCCTATTACATCTAATGATGCACCTGAAAACAGGGCTAAAAACAGAAGGGTTGAGATAAGGCTTAGGACTTTAGATACAGATATGGCACAGTCTGACAATAAATACAATATTGATGATTTTAATAAAGATTATAATTAAATAGGAATAAACTTAGCTGCTGGAAACTCATTCATAAAGGTTTGATCTTCATTCATTTCTTTATAGGTTATAAGTTTGGTTATATTATAAATATCACCAAAGAGCAATCGGTTTTTAAGCAGTAATTCTGCCCCCTCTAAGGCTGCATTTTCCACGGCAATAAATTTACTATTATGCAGAGGGGGAAGAAGCCCGATTGTCTTAGCATGCTCCAATTTAATGCCATTACCAAGGGCACCTGTAATAATAATTTTCTCCATATCATCTACAGACATACCAACAGCGCCAGCCATAACATTTACCATAGTCAGCATGGCAGCCTTACTTGACATAAAATTCTCTATTTCATATTCATATACCAGAAATTGCCGATGTTCGTTATAAATCAAAAATGCAGAACCTTCCTCTGCACTAATGACGCCTGTTTGTCCTCGGATAAACACGCCTTTGTTATTTATAATACCATGCTTATAAAGCTCAGCAATGAGGCTTATCATACCGCTGCCGCAAATCCCAATTGGCAAAACATCACCAATCGTACTGACGCTTGGCTTTAGGGTTTTGGGGTTAATTGACACATTGGAAATAGCCCCCGGATATGCCCCCTTACCGATAGCCGCTATACCTTCATCGTAGGCAGGTCCGGCAGCTCCAGCACCAACTAAAAGCCACTCATTATTCCCTATAACTACCTCTACATTAGTACCTGCATCAATTAGCATATGGACGCCGTTTTGTACGTATATCCCTGTAGACAAAATACCGGCAACCGTATCTCCACCAACGTAGCTACCAACATTTGGAAACACATATACCAAAGCCTCTGGATTAGCACAAAGTCCTATATCGCTAGGCCGTAAAAAACCCGGCGTGTGAACAACAGGCACGTAGGGGCTTATCGGGATATTTTCAACAGGTAGATCCATTAGAAAGTGGGACATCACCGTATTGCCTGCAAAAACTACAGCTACCAGCGCGTTATAGCGTGCATTTACACCAGATAAGAGCCTTTCTATTATATTGTTTATGCAATCAATTAAGCATTTATGCAGTATAGCACCACCATGTGTCATAGCATAGAACATCCTTGATAAAATATCAGCACCAAAGTCAACCTGCGGGTTTTTCTCTTGAGCATACAATACTGTCTCGTTTTTATTAAGATCAACAAGTCTAGCACAAATATTTGTACTTCCTATATCGAAGGCTATTCCATAAATCTCACCTTGGTTTAAGGCAATAAGTCTATATTCAAACTCGTTAATAGCACAAAGGGTAACGCTCGCATGGCAGTCTTCTTTTTTCATTAATGAAGAAATTGGTTTAAAAAGACTAAAGGGAACTTTTATGTTTATATCTTTAAATGCACCTTTAAACCTTTCAATATCTGCAGTCTTATCTTCATTAGACGGCTTACTTAATAATATACTTTCTTTCCATACAGCTGGCGTAATATTCATTATCTACCACTATAATTCAAATATACTGTTTATGTCAATTTGAAGGCCATCTATAATTTTAGACTTAACTGTACCTTGTCCCTCAGCAGAAGAAAAAAGTCTATATCTATAGCCTTCAATCACAAGCACCTCAATGGCTGCAAACTCTGGCCAAACAATCCAATACTCAGGTACCTTATATTTTTCGTATATCTCCATCTTGGTTATTGTATCTTTAATAACTGAGCCAGAAGAAACCACCTCACATACCATATCAGGCACTCCCCTTATCCAATCCTGAGCTATAGACAGATTCTCCTTGCGGATAAAGATTAAATCAGGCTGCAAGCGGTTAATGCCTTCTTCAAAAATAATGTCCATCGGAGAGGCTATCAGTTTATCTTTATCTTTTATATAACGCCTTATATGAAATTGGAGATTAGATAGAATATCTTGATGTCTAAAAAACGGACTTGGCCCCATGATTTCCTCTCCATTGATTATCTCGGTTAAGTCAAAGTCTGTACTTTGCATATTCTTTTCAACTCTTTCAAATATTTCTTTTTTTAAATATACGATATTTGGAGTTATGCACAATATAATATTTATCGCCATTATTTTTATTATTTAGGCTTTCGCTATCGCCAAGCATCAGAAATCCGCTCATATCCAGCGATTCATTAAACAATTTCAGCACACTATCTTGTAACGTATTATTAAAGTAAATAAGCACATTACGACAAAGTATTAATTGAAATTCATTAAAAACCCCATCAGTTGTTAAATTGTGAGTAAAAAATAGTACCCGTTCCTTTAATTCATCATCAACCTGCATATATCCATTATAAAAAGTAAAATACTCCTTGAATTTACCAGTGCCACCAGACTCCCTATAATGAGTTTCATTTATCTTGCGGTTTTCAAGCGAGTAAAAACCATTTTTTGCCTGCTCTACTACAACTGGATTAAAATCAGTAGCATATATATGAGCTCTGTGTAGTAATCCAGCCTCTTTTAATATAATTGCAACAGTATAACACTCCTCGCCACTTGAGCAACCAGCACACCAAATATTTATATGGTGATAGGAATCCAGATACGGTATAACATTTTCCCGTAAATACCTAAATGAGTTGGGATTTCTAAAAAAAGTGGTAACGTTTATAGAAATTTCAAACATAAGTTCCTTAAAGGCATCAGTATCATTAAGTACCCTGTCGCGATAATCAGCAAAACTGTTAGTTTGGCTTTTAATCATGGCACGTCTAGCGCATCTTTTTAAGCTTGTAAAGTAGTACTGGGTAAAATCATAACCGTAGGTCTCTTTTATGGAAACAAAAAATCTGTTTAACTCATCATCCGAAATATCATTTCTTTCACCACCACACCGCCTTATATAGTTAACAACCCCTTCCACTGACAACACATGATCGTAATTACCACTATCTATAGCATTAATCGGTATATCAGGAGCCCTACACTCAGCCGGCTCTTCAATAATAATAGTAGAATGTACCCTTTTTAATTCCTTAAGACTATCCACACCGTCCCTACCATATCCACATAAAAGTACCGCAAGCAGTTCATTTTCATAAACAATAGCTAAAGACCGAAATAACACATCTATGGACGGCCTCGAGTAATACACCCGTTTTTCTTTCGTCAAATATATATACTCGCCAACAACCACCATATGACAAGCCGGCGGCGCTACATATATTGTTTCCCTTTGTATCAATGTTCCAGAAATAGGCATCACTACATTATAAAAATTAGTGTATGTTTGATATAACTCAGGTAGTTTACTTGGTACATCTTCCCGCACATGCTGTACAATGAAAATAACGAGGTCTTTTACGTATGGAAGCCTGCGAATAATCTCCTTTATCCTCTCAATACTCCCAGAAGAGCCACCAATGGCAAGAGCCCTTATCTCCTTATACGATGTACAATTAACAACACTTCTTTTTTGTCGCAGGTTGTGATTTTCTATATTTAATTTAAATAAATAGTTTGACAGCACCCCTTTCACTGTATATATATTAATATTTTCCTTCGTATGTTTTTCTACAAGCTCGTTTAGCCGTTCTATTGCCTTAGATGGAAGACACTCGGCATCTGAAAATGTTATATCCATAGAGGTAAATTTATCAGATGTAACTCTAATAAATTGAGTAAGCTCCTCTTTTAACTGTAAATTACCGGTTACATAAACCAGTAAAGAGTTATTTTTTACTCTGCTAATAACACTCATTTTAAATAATAGTAATAGTTTAACCCCTTTTTTGTCAATATTTACGATAAGTAGATAACAGCAAAGGGGAAGAGAAGAACGGGGGGGGAACTATTACAAAATTTTTAATAATTAAAAATAAAAAATGCGACTTATACTCTAAAGTATAAGCCGCATTAATTTCTTACTAAAACCCTTTTACGGAATATCTACTAAATTATATTCCTCCAAGGAATCCACCAGCTATAGATGTCCAAGGTGTTGCACCTAAGTCTGATGAGTAGTACACACCACCGTTTGAAGTTACGCAAACAGGTACGTATGTACCAGTACCTAAGAGGTCGCCACCTGCCAAGGAACTACATCCACCATAAGGCATTGCTGACCAGCTTGTAGCAGTAGTCACACTTGTTGTGTAGTATATACCACCACTACTTGAAAGACCCATAAGGTCTGCCTTACCATCACCATTGAGGTCAGCAGCAGCCAAGGAGCTCAAGGAAGCATTAGCATAATCTACCGCCTTCCAAGAAGTGCTTGTTGCACCTAAATCAGTGGTGTACCAAATCTTACCGTTGTTATCAAGACCGGCAACATCCATCTTACCATCACCATTGAAATCACCAACAACTAAATTGGTCTTACTTCCAAAGGATGATTTTAACTGTCCATATGCCATCTTGGTCCAACTAGTTGATGTAGAGCTTACGTCTGTCTTGTAGTAAACATATCCGCTGAGGTCTACACCTACCATGTCGTCTTTGCTATCACCATTTAAATCACCATATGCAATTGTAGCAAGAGCGCCACCGCCTACAACTGACCATGAAGAACCACTTGATGAATAGAATACGTAAGCAGTGTTATACGTTGTGCTACCAGCAGTAATCTTGTTACCAAGACCTGCAAAGTTATTAGCTTTGCCGTCGCCATCAAAGTCACCAACTAACAGATACTGTAATGTAGCATTAGAATCAGCACCAAGGCGTACCCAGTTACTGCTCTTGCCACTTGTTGCATTTAAGGTGTACCATATCTGACCATTTGTATTAAGACCAACGAGGTCAGCCTTACCATCGCTATTGAAATCTTGTACAACTATCTGCTTCAGTTGTCCATTAGCAGAAGCCCAGCTCGTTCTTCCATCATTAGCATAGTATATGCCACCATTGCTGTTAAGACCAACCATGTTTGTAATACCAGTACCGTCAACATCACCGAGGAATGTTGCCGATGGAACAACCTTTGGTGTCGGGGTCGGTGTTGCTGTCGGGGTCGGCGTTGCTGTCGGAGTCGGCGTTGCTGTCGGAGTCGGCGTAGTTACAGCATTTCCAGAACCGAACGACACGTATACGGTAGTATCAGCAGTCATGCTTACAGTACATGTTGTAGAGTTAGCAGAACCACCACTTGTACAACCTGACCATGCTACTGAATTGTATGAACCAGAAGCTGTAAGAGTTACTGAAGTATCTTTGTCATACAGATTTGAACAATCAGTACCACAATCTATACCAGAAGGACTACTCTGGACAAGACCTGTACCTGTTTTGCTTATTGTAAGTGTGTACTGCGGAGTTGGAGCATTGGTTGAGTAGATTACTGAACCCGCGTTACCTACAGCATAGAAGGTAGTTGTAGAACCATTATCCTGAGCAATACCATTGAGGTCCTGACCAACACCATTGGATTTTCTCTTAGTCCAATCCGTACCATTTGCTGAGGTTAAAACGGTACCCCTTTCACCTACTGCAACAAACACTTTTGAACCATCATCATATGTTACGTTGTAGAGAGCATTGCTGGTGTTAGAAGTTCTAACAGTCCAACTTGAACCATTATTTGAAGAAGATATAATTGTACCATTGTTACCCACTGCGACAAGCAAACCAGAAGAATCACTTGCAACACCATTAAATGTCTCTGTGCCACCATAAACCTGAGATGTCCATGTAGAAGCATCTGAGGAAGTTGCAATAGCACCGGTCATACCAACAGCTACAAATACTGTACCATTGTATGTTACGTCATACAAAGGTAAACCACTAAACGACCTGCTTACCCATGAAGCACCGCTATCGCTTGATGAATAGACAGCGCCTGAGGTATTTGCACTATTAGCACCAACTGCTACAAAGCTGCCATTACCATAAGCTACACCATAAAGGCTCTTATTTGCCTGGGTGATTTCCCTTCTGACCCAGTTAGCACCAGCAGTTGAAGAGGTGTAAACATTAGGATAATTATTGCTGCCATCACCTATATAATTACCAACTGCCACAAAGGTTGTACCATCAGTTGCTACACTATTGAAAGCAGTTGCACTACCTGAAGTCTGATCTGCCCAAGAACCGCTGTCGCTTTTGGACATAACTGCACCATAACCACCAACTGCTACAAAAGTACTTCCACCATAAGCGATATCATAGAACGAGTTAAGCGTGCTATAAGTCATACCAGTTCCAGCATTCCAATTATACCAATGGTTGTTAGCACCTAGTGAGGAGTCAAAAGATGAAACAACACCCTCTTCACCAACAGCTAATGCGTTTCTAGTACCACTTGAGTTCTGAGCGATAAAATGACTGTTTTCTGCTGCTATAGCATACAAGTTATAAGGCGTAGAGGACTCTGCCAAAATCACATTACTTGCACCAGCATTTGTAGAGCCAGCAAAATTAGCGCTACCAAAGATTATTGTACCAGAATTACCAACTGCTATAAAGTTTACAGCACTAACGGTATAATCCGCAATAACAGCACCAGTCGGCATAAATACTACATCGTTAAGATTACTAGTGGTAACACCTGAAATGTCAGTTGCTTTCCAAGTTACATTAGGATTATTGAAAGCAGCATAGAACGTACCACCTTCACCAACTGCTATATACATAGTGTTATTATCTGACGACGCTGCCATACCATTTGTAGCGTTGTCTGACAATGATGCAACACTGTATAAATTAACACCACTAGCAATAGTTTTTTCTGCCCATGAAGACAGTGCGGTAGATGTAGTATAAACTGCTGTACCACTGCTACCAACTGCTACAAAGAAATAGTTGCCGCTACCACCAGAAGTTACAGAATATAAATCCTTAGTAGTACTTGAGCTTTGAACTGTCCATGTAGACTGATTGCTCGATGTTAACAATGTACCACTATTACCAACGGCCACATAATTACCAGCAGCATATGTTACATCATTCAAGTTAGCTGTCACTGTAGAACCTGGTGTACCTGTCTTCCATGTAGTACCACCGTCTTCTGTATAAATAATAGTACCAGAATCACCAACAGCTACATAATTAGAAGGGTCTTTAACAGCTACACCATTCAAATCATTATATGTAGTTGATTTCTGCCCAACCCAAACATAATTAGAAGCACTATTTTTAACCCAAACTGCACCATTTTCACCTACTGCTATAAAATTATTACCACCAAAGTTCTTCACATCATTGAACCAATTAGCAGTGGTAACACCAGCAGATTTCCTTGAAGTCCATTTTGATTTAGCTATTTTGGTAGCACTTGTAGAGCTAGCTGAAAGTATAGCACCATTTGCACCTACCGCAACATAAAGAGGACCTGAGCTTCTGTATGCTAGACCATTATATATTGCATCGCTATAAAGGCTAGTTACGTTTTGATAGTTACTACCACCAGAGAAAC
>JAGYWI010000081.1 GCA_018606805.1 Candidatus Magnetomicrobium cryptolimnococcus | reverse complement strand
TGAAAAGTTAGCAATTCCTATAATCCTTACTCCTTCTCCTGTAGCAAATGACATACTTTCTGTATTAAACATACAATTACCTAAGCCTAAAAAAGCCGCTTAAATAGTTTTTGCCCACTACCACAATCATTTTAGTTACATAACCAATTGATTTATAATATTTATTTTAATTGATTATATTTTTGTTAGCCAACATCCGTTATATGAACCCTGCCATAGCCTTTAGTCCCCTCCTGTAGCCTAATAGGAGCTGGGGTTATACCCGCCTCATTGCCCATGCTTTCATCTACCGCCCCAAAGTCTATCTGCCCGTTATCTGTTGTTATGAATGCCCTTGGGGTTAACCGCTTCGGTGTCTGCGGCTCTTCTTTGATAGAGTATTCTTCCTGAGCTGGTAGTATCTGCTGAGCTGGCATCCCCGGCTGGATTTCAGCAGGTACGTCAGCTGGCGCTTGAATCATCGGAACTCTGCCCGCCTCAGTACGACCGAAGGACTCAGCCGCACCGAAAGGAGTGCCATCACGCACCTTAACGGGAGTGCGCCCCCGCACCTTGGTCTGCCTCTTCTTTGGCCCCTCGGTAACACTGTATGACTCGTTTTCATCATTGAATTTTTCGTCTTGTTGTGATAATATAGAATTGACTGGAGAATCAGATGCGCTGTTTTCCTGTAGAACAGGCGCTGATTCTTTTGCAGTCTCCAAAGTAAAAACCGTGATACCTTCATTTATCTTTTTTTGCATATGACTAAGTCGAGTAAGAGGAATATTTGTTTCATAAAAATTTCCATCAGGATATACTTTTATAATTGTGGCATGTAAGTTCAAATTTCCGCTTTTTTTCTTAAAGAGCTTAATATATCTATGTTCACTACCTATTTTCTTTATTACGTTAGGTTTTTCAAGGGTAGGCTTTATGTATTTTACAAAGTCTTTCCTGCTTTTATCAGTATGAGGCTCTATCTTTGAAAAGTAGTGTTTCTTCATTACTGTTACGTCTTCTATTGGAGTTCGAACAGTTACTGCATCCGTTCCTTCTAACCCAAACTCTCTCATAAAAGCTTCTCTGTGATTTTCTGATATTTTTTCAGGTTCTTCTTCAATGGAGTTTCTATTTTTCTCAATAAAGTCTATTAAATCTTTAGACTTAACTTTTGTCTTTAGAGTATTAAATTCATCATCCGATAAGCCTTGTTGATTAACGGAATATGTCTCTCTGCCAATAGCAGTCTGTCCTATCTTTTGGCCGCTGGCCATCCCCTCATACATGCGTTTAAT
>JAGYWI010000042.1 GCA_018606805.1 Candidatus Magnetomicrobium cryptolimnococcus | reverse complement strand
TTGGATATATAGCCTCTATACCCATCTTTCTCATCAACCCTTGTACTCTTTTTCTATTTACTGTATGATTTTTCTCTCTTAATACCTCCGTCATCTTTCTTGAACCATAAAACGGTGTTATTGTATATTGCTCATCTATCAGTCTCATAAGCTCTAATTCATAGGTTATGGTGGACCCCTTTGTCAAGACAATTTTTAGTATCTTTTTGTTACTCCTGTAACTTAACATACTGTCTAAATTTATGGGTCCATTATAATACATAGATAATGAGAGAAAGCTTAACGGCATGACTTAAGGCAAAATAGCAATATAGGCATTAAAGTAGGAAAAAAACAACAGCTGTCAGATAAAGGCACATCCTACCCAAATAAGGAAATGACGGAGTGTCTTACAAGATGAAGCCCCCAGATTATTTGAAAGAAAGAACGAGAGGACTAAAGGTGATAACCACAAGCTGGTTCATCCGGAGGAAGCATACTTTTGCTAAAAAAGTAGACATAATGGTATCCTAACATATAACGCTAAATTATATAAGGATATACCTTTCTATTACCACGTTTAATAATTAGTAATCAATAGCTCTGTAATAGTGCCTCTTTTAGAAGCATCACAACTGATTATTCTGGAAGCGTATACCCTGTGTATATTAAATTCCTTATATAAATCATCAAAGAAATTGTCATTTGGGTTATGAGTTCTTGGGTCTGAATTGCTTAACATAAGTTTTGCGCCTGTTTTATTCATGTTGGTATAAAATTTGGCAAGTCGTTTTTGTTCATTATCATTAAACTTAACATGTGAATAAGATGTAAAATTTGCTGTGTTACTTATAGGGCGATAGGGTGGATCTAAATATACAAGGGTTTTTTTATCAATGTGTGATTTACACATCTTAAAATCACAAGCTTCTATGTTAGCTTTCTTTAACTGTGTTGATGTTTTTTCCAAATTTTCAGCATCAAAAATAGTTGGATTTTTGTATCTCCCAAAAGGGACATTAAACACTCCTTTTTTATTTACCCTAAAGAGTCCGTTATAACATGTTTTATTTAGAAAAATTAATTCTGCTGTCCTTATAATCCAGTCTGTTGAGTATGTTGTAAAATCAATAGTTTTTAGTTCAGTATTAAATTTCTCTCTAATGCAATAATAGTATGTTGATTTATGAGCGTCATCTAATAAACGATAGTCTTTTGTATATTTGTGTAATACCTCTATTAGTTTTTCAACATTGTTTTTGATAACACTGTATGCTAAGATTAACTCTTTATTGACATCATAAAGGTAAACCTTCTTAAAATTAAACCTTTGCGATAGGTAAAAATATAAAGCGCCACTACCAATAAAAGGCTCTACGTATATTTCTATCTTACCTTCAAATAATTCTTGTGGCAAAAGTGCAACATACTGTTTAATCAAGTGTGATTTGCCGCCTGCCCATTTTAAAAAAGGTTTTGCTGACATATATTTTTTTATTTCTCTACAGTACTACCAAAAGAAAAATGGTTTGCAAAAAATAATAACTGTATTTTTTATTATGTCTCATGAAATAGTGTTTTTGGGGTTCAAGGGTGTGTCTTCGCACCTTTGGCGGGAGTGTGAGGGCAGCGCCCTCACTGTGTATTTGTTTCCTTAACTTAATTATTATACAGTTTGTCAAGTACTGTTTGAAAGGCTTCATACACTTTATTACGTTTGAGTTTAAATGATGCGGTTAGGAAGCCGTTTTCTGGTGTAAGGTGGACATTAGAAATTACGAATTTTTTAATAGTTTCAAAAGATGCCAGATTTTGGTTTACTTTATCTATGGATTTTTGTACGAGTTGGATTATTTCAGGGGCTTCTATTAATTCAGAATCATTTACATTTGGTGGGTTTTTTAAAGTTACGAGTGCTGTTATGTATTTTCTTTCGTTTCCATAAAGAACGATGTGTTCGATGTATGGGTCGTCTTTAAATGCCGATTCTATTAATTGTGGAGATATGTTTTTGCCACCGGAGGTTACGATAATTTCTTTTTTTCGACCGAGGATTTTTAAAAACCCTTCGGTTGTAAATGTGCCGATGTCGCCGGTTTTAAACCAAGCATTTTCATCGAAAGCCTCGTTTGTTGATATAGGGTCCTTATAATATTGACTAAAGACGTTTGGTCCTTTGGCTAAAATTTCGCCATCAGGGGCTAGTTTTAGCTCAACGCTTGGAAATGGTTTCCCTACTGTGTCGAAATCGAAGGCCTCTTTGCTGTTCATGGTCAGTGTTGGGGAGCATTCGGTTAGTCCGTAGCCTTCTATTAGCAAAAGGTCGGCGTCGTAGAAGAACTCTTTAATTTCTCGTTTTAGGCCGGCACCGCCGGATAGGCAAAACTTAAGTCGCCCACCGGTTAGTTCGTGTAATTTGTCTATCTGGTTTGATTTATTCTCTGAGGACGTTATTGCATTTAAGTATAGTTTTTCCCAATATGCTGGGACGCTTATAAATATAGTTGGTTTGACCTCTGGCATGTGGTTTAGTACGTCAAGATATGTTGTCAAATAAGAAGTAAAGCCGAGTGTATTGCCAAGACCAAGCTCACCCCAACCGAATATATGTGAAAATGGTAGCCACAGTAAATCCACGCCATCGGGGGGGATTAGTGGGCTAAGTACGTTTATCCAATCGCCGGCGTTTGAGTATAGGTTTTTGATAGTAAGGACAACGCCCTTTGGGTTACCTGTGGTGCCTGATGTATAGAGTATTGTTGATACGTCTGTTTCTTTGATGTCATCAACAAGTGTTTTAAAATCCTCAGCAAGTGAGTTCTTGGATGTTTTATATATATTATCCAAAAAGCTCACCTTATCAAGGATAGTTGACACTGAGCAGGCAAGACCGGTAGCCTTGCCAAATGTTTCGAGCTCTTTTAGTATGTCTTCATCGTTTTTGGCTCCGATTATTATGACTTTTCGTAACTTTGGTAATTCAAGCCATATATGAAATAATACAATAAGGAGTTTTGCATCTATTATAAGTATTTCCGTATCCGAGTTATTTAGTATGTATTTTACTTGCTCTGGCGTACTTGATATATACACTGGCACAAACACTGCTCTATTTGCATGTATAGCAGCGCCAAAATAAGCCCACTCTACCATATTTTGGGCATACACTGCCACTTTCGTGTCAACGCCTACGCCTATTTGCTTAAAATATAATGCTATCTTAGCTGAACACTCTAAAAACATTTGCCATGTTATGGGCTGCCACTGATTTGAGCTATCCTTTATAAAAAACCGTACCCTATTTGGCTCATGCAGTGCCCTTTCATATAAAATCTCGCCTTCTTTTATAAAAGACTTATTTTGTATAGCCACATTATCTCTCCCCTTATAGTTTAAATAAAAAAAGCCCTATTTCGTTACTAAATTCCCTTTCAACCACGCTGTTAATGGCATGAATAATCACTTCGCAGGTTGTGCTAATAATGGCGCGGTTTAAGTGTCCACCAAAGGAGTGGAACTTTTCATCCGAAAACACTGCGTGTATGTGTACGTACGGTTCACCGTTCATTGTGGTTATATTGCCATTTAGCTCAAGTATTTCGAAATCTCCTTTAAGCTCTATGGCTACGTATTCTTTTGTTTGGGTTTCGAAGCGGCCTATTTTGACATCTTTAGCGGCTCCTATCCCACGTATGGTACCGCAGCTTATATTTGTATTTTTACAAAAATCATTAATAACCTTAGAGACATCCTCGTCCTTATCAATTCTTAAAATATAATCATTCCCAGATTGTTTATATACCACCGCTGTAGCCTCCAAAAACAATTATTCTACAATAAACCACTGCCGTTGATTATACCCAATACCGATTGGTGAGGGTTTAATCCCCTTGATTTTCTTATTGAGCATTACAAGAGAGTCGGGCACGTATAGAAATATATATGGCAAGTCTTCAGCCAGTATGTCTTGCACTTGGTAGTAGATGGCCTTTCTTTTTTCAACATCTAAGGTAATACGCCCCTCTTCTAACAGTTTATCCACCTCGCTATTAGCATAGCTTACAAAGTTAAATTCATGTTCGGCTGTCTTACTTGAATGCCATATGTCGTACTGGTCTGGATCCAGTCCAATAGACCACCCCATAACTACTGCATCAAAGCGCCGTTTATTTATAAACTCGTTTAAAAAGGTACTCCACTCAACTGCTCGTATGTGAACATTTATGCCAACTTGTTTTAGTCTCCACTGTAGTATTGTAGCTGTCTTTAGCCGTGATGTGTTGCCCATGTTTGTCAGTATGGTAAAGTCAAAAGGGAGACCGTCTTTTTCAATGATACCATCGCCGTCGTTATCAACCCAGCCGGCACGCTCAAGCATAGCCTTTGACTTACTAATGTTGTATTCATATGCCTTAATATTTGGATTATATGGCCATGTGTTTGGTACGTATGGGCCTGTTGCCTCAACCCCTAAACCAAAAAGGACTACGTCCACCATTTCCTGTTTGTCTATGGCATGGGCGATAGCCTGGCGCACTGATTTATCTTTAAAAAATGGGTGCTTTAGATTAAATCCCAGATATGTGTAGTTAAATAGTGGATAGCGGTATTTATTATACTTAGCCTTAAATTGTATAGATTCCGTCTGTCGTGAAAATTGTATAGGTGTTAACGAGGTAATATCAACATTGCCAGCCTTTGCCTCAAGAAATGTGGTGGCTTGGTCTGGAATAATGCGATAGACATATTTATCAATATATGGGCGTCCCTCGTAGTAATCATCATTTGCAACGAGTACGAGCTCTTGACCTGAGACCCATTTTTCAAGTTTATATGGACCAAGCCCTATTGGTTGGCGCGTTAGTGGGCTTTTGGTTATATCTGTGCCTTCTATTAAGTGTTTTGGTAGCACAACAAGGTTACCCCAGCTGGTAAGGGCTGAGGCAAATGGCCGTTTATAGGTAACCCTGAAGGTGTAATTATCTAAGACCTCAGCGCTTGCTACTTCAAGATAGTCGCCTTTATAGGCACTTGGTGTTTTATCGCTAATAATTGTTTGGTAGCCATAAAGGACATCCCACGCTGTAAATTCTATAGAATCAGTCCACTTAACCCTGTGTCTTAGATGAAAAGTTATCGTTAGGTTATCTGATGAAATATCCCAGCTTTCTGCTAATGAGCCTATGACCGAAAGGTCTGTGTCGTATTTGACTAATCCTTCATAGATTAGTCCAGCTATTTCATGTGATGAGGCATCACTGGCAAGCATTGGTATCAATACGCTAGGCTCACCTATTATGCTATCAACTAATGTGCCGCCGTACCGCTCTTTATAATTTTGCGAATTAGCAGGCGCCTCATCTTCTAAAAATACAGTGGTTTCGTTTTCCATACTGCAAGCAACAAAACACCCTAAAGTACCCAAAACCAGTATTAAAATATAGGGGAGGCATTTTTTTATTACTTTAAACAATATCTTAATTGACTTTTTACAGGAATTAACCCTTTCCTGATATTAAAAAGTAACCTCCTTTTTTTTCTATTTTACTTACTCATTTTCATAAATAGACAGCTCTTTTATCTTGCGGTTAGAGTCGCTTAAGCGTTCACTTAGTGCAAACGTTATCTTCTTAAACACCTTTAAAGTTATAATGTCATCATAGCCTTCCATGACCTTTTCATCCATTTCAAACATGAGCGTATCTGTTTCAGATATAGCATTTGCCGAGCGTGGTGAGTTATCAAGAATAGCCATCTCCCCAAAAAATTCTCCTTCCTTTATTGTTGCTAGCTGCTCAGACTCCCCGTAAGCCAAACCTTTATAGATACCTACCTTGCCCTCTATTACCACATAAAACCTATCCCCTGCCTGTCCTTCTTCAAAGATGACATCGTCTTTTTTATAATTCCTACACTTGCACATCTTAAGGAGCTTTAGCATCTCTTCATCCGTCATAAAAGAAAAAAAGTCCAACTTGCGTATTTTGCCAAACGTATCCTGCACTGAATCTGTGGCGTTTCTCATGGCATCATTAATGGCCTTTTGCAAATCACTCATCTTAAACGGAAATAGTAAAAGCGAGCTAACCCCCTCTTTGTACATCTGTTTGATCTCCTTAGCTACATTTGTGCGCTCAACTAAGGAAATAATAATAAGTCTTTTTAGTTCCGGATTGGACTTTAGTATCTGCAAAAGCGGTGGCTTGCCATCCATGAGTGTGCTAAAATCCGAAATGACCATATGTCCCTTTTCTCTTAAGATATAGCCTGGCGCATTGGCTGGGTTATTGACGACTGAAATATTATTATACCCCAGATACTTTAACGCACCTCTTGTTACATCAATTGTGTTTTGTTCTGCACTAATGACAAATACTCTTATGTTTTTATTCATCTTGCACCGCTTTTTTATTATTATCCATACTGCACTCCTTCGGGCAGCATTTATTGTTTGTAGAGTGTTCACAAGGCTCTGGACGTATCATTACTGTACAGTCTCCTATCGTATCTTGAAGTTCTTTTTCTATAGTATCCATAGTATCATGTATCTTATACATTGGCTCGTTTTTACAAACTGTTAGGTGAAGGTCTATATGTCTTTCACTGCCAGACTTCCTTGTACGTAAGTCGTGGTAATCTTTAATTAACCCATTTTTTCCCTTTAAAACAGACTTGATAATCCTCACCTCCTCATCCGGTAGTGCAGTATCAAGCAAATCTTTCAATGCCTTATTAGTCATTAAATAACCTTCATAAAAAATTAACCCTGCTACTACCATAGCACATATAGAATCCAATACCCTCCACCCCGTTAACGATACAATTAACAGGCTTACAAACACCCCCACAGACGTGTACACATCCACACTTAAATGCTTAGCGTCTGCCTCAAGCGCTATAGAATCTGTTTCTTTTGCTACTTTATAAAGATACTTCGCTATGCAATAATTAGATATTGCCGATATACCCATAACCACCACTGCTACTAACGGATAAGATACCGGCTCCATCGTACTAAACTTAACGACCGCCATATATATTATATAAAGAGATGCTAAAATAATCAATATTGCCTCAACAAGGGCACTTACATTTTCGTACTTTCCATGTCCGAAATTATGCTCTTTATCTGCTGGAACGGAGGCTTTTTTCACACTTGCATAAGCAATAGCTGAGGCTAATAAGTCTATGCCGCTATGAATAGCCTCCGATACTATACTTACACTTGCCGTTACCATGCCAACTATAATCTTGATAACTATAAGTGTTGTATTAGATATTATAGAAAAAAACGCCGCCCTTTCTTTCTTTGAACCAAACATAATATAATTATAAAAGAAAAAAGAGAAGAAAAAATAGTAATAGTTTAGCCCTATTTTATTATTAGATTATAAAGAGTAAGGGCGAACCTAGGGGCAAGCACTTAATTTTTGTTACCTATTAAATCGAAATGCGCTATATATGAGAATATTTTGCTTTGGCACTTATTTTTAATGATAGTTTGCAAACCTAATTTGTTTTGGTATAAAATGCCATTAGCCTAGTGTTGCTAATAAGGGTACAGTGTTTGTCAGTTCTAAGTAGTAAATGTGGCTTAAGGGTGTGGATAGGTGCACATTTGGTGGTAGCGTCTTAATCGTTCGTTTTTTAATGTAAATAAAATAATGAAAGGGTGTGGGTTTTATGACTAAAAAGTTAAATCTATTGATAGCAGCTTCTGAGGTGTGGCCCTTTGCTAAAGAGGGTGGGTTAGCAGATGTGGTTTGTGCCCTTGCCAGGGAGTTTGAAAAGTCTGGGCATTATGTGCGTGTGGTAATGCCTAAATACGGTTTAATTGATAAAGAAGGCTTTAATCTGAAAAAACTTGATGTGATTCTAAAGGTGCATATGGGGGTTCTTGGTATTATAGAATGTGCTTTGTATGAGTGGCGTATACCAAATACAAATATCCCCATATATTTTATAGATAGAAAAGATATGTACGATCTGGACGGGGGGATATATGCAGATAAAAATGGTGAGCCATATTTAAATAATGATAACCGTTTTGTTTTGCTATCAAGAGCCGCTTTAGAGTTATGTAAAATGTTGGAGTTTAAACCAGATATTGTACATGCCCATGATTGGCAAACGGCAGCTATCCCGGTTTTTCTTAATACAATATATAAAGAAGACACTATGTTTAGGGATTGTGCAAGTGTACTTACAATACATAACCTTCAGTATCAGGGGGAGTTCTATGCAGGTCTTATGGATGTGCTTGGCATTGGACGGGTACATTTCAATGCTGAAGAGCTTGAGTATTATGGTAAGGTCAATCTTTTAAAGGGTGGAATTAATCATGCGGATTTTATTACTACGGTTAGTGAAAATTATGCCAGTGAGATACAGACAGAAGAGTTTGGTTTTGGGCTTAATGGTGTTTTAACTAAGCGTAAGGATAGTCTTATTGGGGTATTAAATGGTGTGGATTATGAGCTTTGGAATCCGCAGACGGATACCTATATTGTCCAAAATTATTCAAAAGATGAGCTTACTGCAAAAGGGGTATGTAAGGCAGCATTACAGAAGCATTTTAATTTGCCGCAAAAATCCCATGTACCTTTCCTTGGGCTTATTACAAAGCTTGTAAAACAAAAGGGGATTGATGTCTTTGCTGAAACTGTTTGTCAGCTTCTTGAGCACGATATTCAGTTAGCAATACTTGGTAGCGGGGAGACGTGGGCTAATTTCTTTTTTGGGGATTTAAATAGGCGTTTTCCAGGTAAGGTTGGATGCTATATCGGTTATGATGAGACACTGGCTCATCAGATAACGGCTGGGGTTGATCTCCTCCTTATGCCTTCACGCTTTGAGCCTTGCGGTTTGAATCAAATGTATTGCATGTGCTACGGAACACTGCCTATTGTGCGTGCCGTTGGTGGGCTTAATGATACGGTTATCAATTTTGATGAGCATACTATGGAAGGCACTGGTTTTAAGTTTTATGAGCTTACGGCAGAGGCTCTTTTAAATACTATAAACTGGGCTATGCACATTTATTATAATAGGAATGAAATGTTTAAAAAAATAATGCTAAAAGCTATGGATATGCGTTTTACTTGGGAAAATAGCGCTAAGAGGTATGAAGAGATTTATTTTCAGGCAATAAAAAAGAAAAGGGATTGATATATAATATATATAGATTAAGGGGAGGTAAATATATGCCTATACTTGTAGAAAGAAGAGTTAGTAGATTAGAAATAGCCTTGGAACAATTGATAGTATCTATGAATAAAGGCGCTGAGGAAACGATGAGGCAAATTACAGCGCTTACTAAAGATATAGATACGTTGTATGAGACAGTGGCGTTGCATTCTAAAAATATAGATAGATTGTCTGAAACTACTGAAAATACTTCTAAAGCGCTTGAGAGGTTTATAGAGGAATCGAGGACAAGCTCTGAGGAATCGAGGGCAAGCTCTAAGGAATTAAAACTTCAAATGAAAGAACTTCGTGAGCGTCAACAATCATTTGAAGAAGAACAACAAGGGCGAGAAGAAGAGCGAGAGAAGAAACGATTAGAAGAAGAACAAAAGCGATTAGAAGAGCAGCAAAAGCGAGATGAAGAGTATAAAAAGCGAGAAGAAGAGCGAGAGAAGAAACGATTAGAAGATGAACAAAAGCGATTAGAAGATGAACAAAAGCGATTAGAAGAGCAGCAAAAGCGATTAGAAGAGCAGCAAAAGCGATTAGAAGAGCAGCAAAAGCGAGATGAAGAGTATAAAAAGCGGGAAGAAGAGCGAGAGAAGAAACGATTAGAAGAAGAACAAAAGCGATTAGAAGAGCAGCAAAAGCGAGATGAAGAGTATAAAAAGCGGGAAGAAGAGCGAGAGAAGAAACGATTAGAAGAAGAACAAAAGCGATTAGAAGAGCAGCAAAAGCGAGATGAAGAGTATAAAAAGCGGGAAGAAGAGCGAGAGAAGAAACGATTAGAAGAAGAACAAAAGCGAAAAGAGCGTGAAGAGGAGTGGGAGAAAAAACGATTGGAAGTACAGCAGAGATACGCGGAAGAAAAGAAGAAAAAAGATGAAGAATATGCACTTGCAAAAAAACAGGCTGATGAAGAGTGGGCAAAGGAAAAGAGAGCATTTAATATGGAAATGGGCAGGATATCTGAAAAACAGGGGAAATTTGTTGAAGATATTGTTTATCCTAGCATGCCAAGAATTATTAGGGAGGATTTCAACGAAAATGTAATATTTGAAGCACTGCGTCCAAAGAAAAAACTTCCCGATGGAAGAAATAAAGAGTATGATGTCCTTGTTGAAACAGATAATTATATTTACTTAAATAGTACAAAAAGCGATATTACAGCTCGGGATGTTAAGAGGTTTATAAAAGATATAGCTGTTTTTTATGATTTTTTTCCCCACTATCAAGGAAAACCAATAATAGGTGTAGTTTCAAGTCTTTATTTTGATAAGGCGCTTATTACTTATGCGGAAAGACTTGGCTTTATCGTTTTAGCTGTTGGGGATACAATTATGGATGTCAAAAACTCAAAGGATTTTAAACCGAGGATATGGAAATTTATATAAAGTTTGTATATAATTACCACATTAGAAGATTGGAGACTAATTTTATGGACAGTGAGCAGGCTCAAAATGCACGGCTTAAATATAAATATAGAAACATGATAATGAAGGGAATCATTAGACTGCCATATAAAGGTGCTGAGGCATTAGTAGGGCCTGATTGTGCTTACCATTTGTATTCAAAAATAAATATAACGGATGTAGATAGCAATTCTTATAATGAAAAAGCCAAAAATATGACATAAAATGTCAATTATTGACATTTTATGTAACAACAATGTGTTGCATAAACTAAAATTTACTGATTTTTATTGAAAAAACTTTGCTGTTAAAGTGGTATGGTTTGTGCAATAAATAATAACTTTAGATAATCCTAATCAAACTTATGATAATTAAATATTTTTTATTGAAAAAATTTTTGAAAATTATTACTATTATATGGTCATGAATAAAATTTAGATTGACTTTTTACAGGTATTAATGCTAATCTGTTGGTAATATGTTGGGTTATATGGGTAATTTTTTTGTAAGTATTGAAGTTGAGGCGGTTTCTGGATTCGGAGAAAATAGGGGCTTAATAATGCAAGAGGATTTATGTGCTGATGAAGCGATTATTGAGCCGGTTATGAGCGTAACGAGATTAATTAAGTGACTATTTTATTCGGCAGGGTAGTTTGAAACTCTTTTGAAACTATTATGGATAGGGAGGTGGTAAGCAAGGGGATAACTAAATGAGCTGTAAAACTATGTTTAGTTAATGGTTATGCTGTGTGTAACTAAAATTAATAACACAAAGGAGTAAGTATGAAGAATTTGACAAAACTGCTTTTGATGACCTTTCTGATGTTGCTCATTGTGCCAAGCGGAGCGAGAGCTGATTTAGATTCATGGACAATCTCAAATCCTTCACCTTCTGCAACTACTTTCAATGATTTATATGATGATGGTACAACGATGGTAGCAGTGGGTGATGGTGGGTCCATATTTTATTCAACAAGCGGTACTTCATGGACAAAGGCAACCTCTGGTTCATTTGCAAATTTGTACGGGGTTACAAAAGGTGCTGATGGTTCAGGTAACACACTGTATGTTGCTGTAGGTGCTACTGATGATTCAACGGGTTATGGTACTATCTTAACCTCTTCAGACCTCGCAACATGGACAAAGA
>JAGYWI010000080.1 GCA_018606805.1 Candidatus Magnetomicrobium cryptolimnococcus | reverse complement strand
AACAAATAGCATAATATCAAGCAAAGGAATATTTGGTATAAATGTAAATTTAAAAAATGTAACTGATAACGATGATGAGATGACAAACGGTAAGTTAATGGCTGTGGCTCATTATAAAAAAGCCGGTGATACTGAGTATTCTTATGTATCATCAGCATGGATTTATAAAACGCCACCACAAAAAGACCAGTTTACATCTTATTATTTCCCTTTTGCTTACGCAACTATACCCACAGATATTTCAGAGTTAGCCATCCAAATAGTATATAGTGGCAAACTGGGAAAAGAAGAAAACGCAGTAGCAGTATCCCCACTTATCAAAATGAACATACTTGAGGTCAAACCACCATCTCGATATGTATATGGTATTATAGACGTAACTGGTGATAGTTCTATTAATAGTTTTACAGAGCTGAAACTAAAGCTTAAAAATCCAACCGATGAAGATTTAACCGATGGTAATATAGTAGTACTTGCAACGTACATGAACCCTATTGATAGCAGTTTTGACCCAGTGAATACTCCGCTGCCGTGGTATATAAAAAATGAAGAAGAGGTGTCTGAATCTGTACCTATAAGTGATAGTCTACCGGCTGGGAGTTCTTCCGATGAAGAATACACTATTGATATGTCAAACGCCCCAATTCCAATAAATACTACTAATCTTACTTTGCAAGTATTTTATATAAAAACAGTGGATGGGAATCCAAAGGTTGTAGCGGTTGGATTTAAAGATATTTATGAACCAACTTATATAAATATATGGAATATTACGGATTATTTTTGTATGGATAATGGTACACGAGTAATCTACTCAAATCTTGCAAATGACATAGACGGTGATGGAGATGCTGATATGTATGCAAGTCCAACGCCATTTTATGCACGGTTATCTTTTGGTAAAGATGCCAATATGCCGACATCCCAACGAGTTACAGCAATGGAGTGGGGTACACCGCAGCCAAACTTACAAGCAGGCATAGAGCCAGGACAGTACAAAAAAATCATTATACTGCAAGAGCAAACCTACTACTATTATTATTTATATGTACAACCAATAGACCCAAATCCATCTGATGCCTATAGACCATTTACTGCTAATGAGGTTTCGTATAGACTGTCTTCAGTAGTAAACCAATACAGTTATCAGCTTACAACCATAAATGGCGTAGATAAGCTTGCAATATATGCCTTTTTCTATCGTCAAGCTATAATGATTAGAGATGTTAATAGCCATAGCGCTACCATGAATTTTATATTGCAAGACGGTACTCTCCCAAAGGGAACTGCAGCAACTAACTGTGGACAAGATTGGAC
>JAGYWI010000041.1 GCA_018606805.1 Candidatus Magnetomicrobium cryptolimnococcus | reverse complement strand
CCTTTAATGGTATAATTAGTTGATATAATAGTTTTAGGATTATTTCTTTGTTCAAACTGTAATGTCTGCTTAAATTTCTGCTTAAGTGTATAACTTTCTGTAATATCCGAAAAAATCTTTAAATACGTACAACTTGATATTGTCTTGTGGTTTGTCTACAACGTCTACAGCATCAGATAATATTGCCTTTGTACTTTGTCTATCTTTGTTTGTAATAACCTCAAGGAAAGGCGCTAGGTGGCTAATAGATACACTCTCCAGCCCTTCAGTTTCATCTACCTTCAGCAACTCCTCATTTGCTTGCTTAGACTCGGTTTCTTCTTTTTTTATATTGCTATAAATTGTGATTTTTTCACTTGTGGAAAGCTCAAGGGAAGGATTTAAGGGGATAGTCTGTTCAGTCTCTTTTTTGAGTACCCCTTCTTGCTGTGTTTGCTTGTCTGTAGGTTTAGTTTGTTTATTTATCTCTTGAACAGCAGATTTTTAAATTGAACAGCAGATTTTACAGCAGATTTTTTTAAGTAAAACCCTTATAGAATAAGGGAAACAGCAGATTTTTTTTTATACCATATATTGAAAACGTTTTGTTTAGTTTTGTAACTGGTTGTAACTGGTAATTATTAGAACCAGTTACAGCTAAAACCCTTATTCTTCTAAGGGTTTAGCTGGTTGTAACTGGTGTAACTGGTGTAACTGGTTTATCTCATACATACATATATATATATTTTTTTTTATCATATAAAATTTTTCAAAAACATATTGACGTATATTCATAACCAGTTACACCAGTTACAAGAGTATTAGTAACGGCTAAAACCCTTATCCTTCTAAGGGTTTAGCTGTAACTGGTAGACGTCCTACAACCAGTTACAACCAGTTACAACCAGTTACACTTTTTATTAATTAAGTAATTTTTACCTATCATTTATAAAATCTCTAATTATTACTAAAACTCTATAAACATTACCATATATGCGAATTGTAGCGGTATTTTGTCCTTTATCCTTTTTACTAACCCATCCTTTTTCATGTAACATACTAAGCAAAGATTTTTGTGAAACTGGAAAATGTGTTTTTTCGATAGAATAAAATTTTTGAATTTCATTCCATAGAGCTGTTGGGTTAAAATAAAAATTATCACTATCAAACCAACCTACTTGGTTACTAATTGCTATATTATCTTTTATATCAGATGGGTAATATTTATCATCATTATCTTTATAGTCTTTATGTTGCAAGTATATTTTACCTTGTAAAAACAATGTTTGTAGTATTTCTTTAAATTTATCTATAGGATTTTCGCTTTTAACAATTTCATTCTGCTGATTAACTATATCCCTAAATAATTTTTCTGATTTAATCAATTCATTCTGTACCTCATCCTCTGTTCTGATACCTTTTTCTATCAGCCACTTATTTACTATTTGTAAGGTAGCCATAAGATATGCTGGTTGTTCTGATATTTTAGGATTTGCTACATCAGGAATATAAAACTTATATCTAAATTTCTTAAAGCTTTCCGTAAATTCCCTTTGAACATCTGATATTTTTGGTAACAGCCAATTTACATATGACGACATAGCATGTGGCAAAAGCCACTGTTTATCTTGCAGTATAGTTAACTTTTCAGTGTTGATAGAGCCTCGTTTTAACTCAAGAGTCAGTATTCTTGCAATTGTGCTTTGCACCCCTACAAATTCTTCACCTGTTATTAATAACATCCCACGTGGCGAGTACCTGCCTTTTTCACTTGCATCTGGGTTAAGCCTACCTCGCCCGGTACGGTTGGAAAAGGCTCTGATAATACTTTGAGCTACGTTTTGTTTCTTATTTGCTTCCTTATCGTCATGAGATGGGTGAAGGTCATCTAAAACCATAAGCGTATCTTTTAAGGTAAAAGCTCGTTTTTCAAGACTGTTAGCAGTATCACCAAAATTAGAAAGCCTGTTGATGTTAAAATCTCCAAAATGACAAAGAAGGCAAGTTGCTAAAGTACTCTTAAAAGTCCCTGTACTGCCCAATAGGTACATTGAAAAGTTGGGGATAGGCTCAATGATAGTAGTCAATGGTGATAGATAGGCGTATAGCCATAAAGGTAATGTAATAAATAAGTCAGTAAGTTCTAAGAAACTTAATGATGATTGGATTGCTTCAGATTCATTTTTAGGAATTGGAGGCAAGGCATATCTCATAATCTCACTGGGCAACTTAACATTCACCAATTCTTTACCGATAACCCCGTTACCTGTCAAATAAAACCAAGTATTACCCTCGTTACGCCAACCTGTATGTGCGTAATAATGTATTTCAGGTCTTTTTTTGGAAATCTCTTGAATAAAGAGCCTAACGTTTTCTTTGCTTTTAGCCCCAATTTCTAATATAGCGTTATTACCCCATAACTCACAAACCCACTCCATTTTTGAAAACTTACTTGTTGGTATTTCAATAGTATTTAGTTTTTTTAATTCTATAGGACTTTCTGTTTTATTCTTATTGTCAGGTTCTATATTTTCTATAATACTTTTAACATTACTGTAATCCCGAGTTGCGCCTTCAATAATAAAAATTCTTTTTACTTCTAAACCATCGTCTATAACGGCTTCTTTTTCGATACGTGAAATAAAATTAGCAATTTTAGCGTGTTTTTCACTGATATTACCATAAGCGTCTTCTTCATATTCCACAGAAAAAAGTTCAGCATATTTGTCTATATAAAAACCAAAAGGCGTTTGAATATCATTAAATATTTCATTTCTCTTTTTGTTTTTTAATTGATTACGCTGAAAGTCAGTCCTTTTTTCTCTTATAGTTTTTACAAGCTTTGTTTCAGTTGTTTTAAAAATCTTAGCAATTTCTTTAATATCTATACCTTCTTTACCATCTAATGAAACTGCTATAGCCCTCACTACTGCTTTTTTATGAGTAAGTTTTATAAACTCAAAAAGAGGAACTGCATTATCTCTCAAATTTTTAATTTCATATTCGACATCTCTATCACTAATAGTAGCTAAATAATCATCAATGCCTTTATACTGCTGCTTCCATACCATAATATAAATATCTGAGCCAAGCTTTAAAAGTCTAAATGCAAGTTCATACAATGCCATCAATACTTGTTCTTTTATATGTAAATCCATATCAAACGCTAGATAAACCTTTCTACCATCCCATACGAAGTCTTCTTTTAATTCATTCCATAATTCTTTTGTTGTCTTTATCTCAGAGGTGTGTAGGCACACCTCCCTATCACTAAAATTCCATACCCCGCTAAACGTGATAGCCATTTGATTATGTTGAATAAGCTTTAATGCCTTTTTTTCTCCCTCTGTTAAAACGATAGGCACATCTGGCATCTTTCTAATAGCCCTAACTGGAGGCAAGATATAAGGCTTAGGTGGCTTTCCTTTTGGGTGAATATATTTAAGACTTCCAATTGTTGGTATAAGCTTAACACGGCTAAAATCATAAGACTGTTTGTCATTTTTGTCATATTTAAAATATGGAAAATGAATTAGTTTGCAGTCTACAAGTTTTGTCTTTCCTACTTTAGTTATGCCTAATTTTTGCTCTAATTCTGTCTCAGTAGGATAAAGAAGATTAATGTTATATTGACTTAAGGTTTGAAAACTTAATCCTGATTTTTGAATATCAGTAATAGCTTCTTTTACGAGTTCATCGTTTTCATTATGGCAATTTAGAAATTTTCGTTTAAACTCATCATTTTTTGATTGCTTATTGGTAGTCATATTTTGCATAATATATTTCGCATCCTTCACTTAGTGTATTTTCCGTCTTTTCCGTCCGAAACAGACGGTTTCGAATAACAAAACCCCAGCCTGCTAAGCGTAGGGGTTTTGTGCGTTCTTCTTCTTGAGCCTCTAATAGGAATTGAAACTTACCGTTCATTTAGTACCTTTAGTACCTTTTACTAAGTTTTCAATAGCCCTTTCTATGTGAGTTAATGTATCCGAGATAGACCAAAGGGTATAGGACAATCCAACGTAGCCCTTTTTAGATAATTTGATACGTTGATCGAAGATGTCTTCAAGTAGTTTAATTTTGCAGATACTAACACTGATTTCATCAGAAATGTCTAATAAATTAGGATTGTCTGGGTCAAGGATGTGTAACCCTTGTATAGGTGTGTAGCTTTCTTGTGTGCTCATTGAGCACCTCCTTGAAATTTGGTCAATAGGCAAATAAAAAGCCCAAGAGTTTGACCGTAGCTTTCAAGGACGCTACCCCTATACCTTACGGTATAGAGACTCTCAGGCTTTTTATATATATCGTAAAATTGATTGTTATCAGTTATGCCCTTTTTTGCCTTTTGGCAAAGCATAGGGTACGCTCCTTGAACTGCCTGGTCGCCCTCATTCTCCCACGAACAAGGCATATTTTTCAAAGGTCTTTTGTTATTCAAGCTCATCTTCAAGGTAAACAAACTCGATAGCATGTTTGTTAACCACACACCGCTTAACCTTTATCTCTTTTTTACCTGATGGGATAGTTGCATCTTTAAGTTCTACGGTGTACCTGCTTGAATCAGTAACCATACCTTTTACAATGAAGCCACCATTTATACGCAGACATATAACCATCTTATCCTTTCTGCTTTTGTGAAAGAGGATTGTGTCTGGTGCTGCAAAGTTCTCAGGCTTTACTTCTGGGTTTGCTGCAACAGTAGGAGTACCTTCTTCAAATTTAGTCTCAAGGATAGTTTTTTCTGTTGTAAGGTGCGAAGGTGCACCTCCCTTTGGTTTTGCAGAAGGCTTAGCCTGTTTTGAATCCTTTTTTATATCAGTAAACTTCATATCTTTTAAATCTTTTGGGTCTTTCATTTTTTATCTCCTTTTACGTTTTATGCTTAGACCTCGATTTTACGACCGATAAAGGCTTCAAGGCTATCTTTATAGATTCGATAGCGTGAACCGACTTTTATGTATTTCAGATGTTTAAGTAAAGTTTTAAAGCTGCCAGGGTGCGTAGGCGCACCTCCCTCCGTAATACGTAATATTTTCATAACCTCTTTGGGCTTTAAGAAGGTTGTTTCGTTTATAGTCATATAGTGCCTCCTTGTTTACCTCTTTCAACGCTCAACGCAAATTGCCATTGAAATGTTTAAGGGTTATTGTTTGTAGTGAAGGATATTGGCTTGTAATTTCGGTGTGTGTTAAAATGCAGTTATAATATGTGTTTCAACATTTCTGGAAAACCAAGCCGAACCGCTATTTGTGCTGGTAACACAAAAGGCGGTTCTTTTATTTTCACTGTTCTTAATCTATCAATAAATCTGCTGCATTTATAGTATTAATAAAAGCATCTGCCTTAACTTCCTTCGGCAAAGCTTTTATTAGTAAAGTATAGAAATCCCCCTGATTAGCTTTAGCCCATTGAACTAAGGTGTCAATCCCGCCTATTTTGTCAAAGGCTTCAAAGAGAGCTTCCCTAAACTTAACATGTCTATTAGGAACGCCTTTTTTCCGTCCACCTTTCGATAAATTAGTAAGACTATTAGGATTCATGCCTCTTTTCGTCCTTAAAATCGACAAATGTTCCATTTTCTCGATTCCCCTATCATCTTATTTAGTTTACAAACTCAATTATAACAATACTATTGTTAATTTATCCAATGAATTTTCGTAACAGATTTTAATAATTTTAAAAAATCAACATATATACTTTAGTATATTAATATAAAGTATTAACATGTTTTTATATTACTAAAATTATAAGAGTATTATTAAAACACTAATGTATTATAGGTTAAGCAAAGGCTTATATATTAGTGTTTTAATAAAAATGTACCAAAAAAAATAGTAACTTATTAACTATTAATTAATTACTAACAGTTATAAACAAAACGTTAAACAATCATAAATGACTAATATTAAATCTTACTAAACGGTAATACATGTGTGTCAAAAAGTGTCAATAGGTATCATAGAGTATCAATTGGTATCACATGGTGTCATAGGGTATCAAAGTGTAAAAGCAATCTCTATAAAACAGTCTTTTAAAAGCACATATACCGTATACACTATAAGTCATACCAAGCTACATCAAATTAGGCTATAAGCCTCTATAATTCAATTTTAGCCCTTTTATTTCAAAATGGCGGTTAGTATTAGTTTACCTAAGATAACACAATATAGAGTCTTTACTGGCTTATATATAAAGTAATTGTATTGTGTTATAACTAACACTGTGTGTTAAACTACCATTATGGAAACAATGATAATTCAAAAGCCTATCGAACAAGTAGAGAATCCAGAAAGCCTCAAGGTAGAAGTAATCAAGGAAGCATTGAAAGAGTTATCCCCACCGTTGATAGATTCCCTCCATGAGTATGTAAACTTTCTTCTTGAGAAAGAAAAGAAGCATAGGGCTTTTGTTGAAAGAGTGCTTAATATTAAAGCAAACTCCGATACTATCACTTTTGATAGTGTAGAAGAAGCAATGGAAGCTATTCGCAATTGGAGTGAATAACCCTGTATAAGCTTACATTTGAAAGGGCTTTTGTACGTAAGGTAACCAAATTCGTAAAAGGTTCACCTACAATAGATGATAAATTAACAAAGGTACTTAGTATGCTCAAAAGTAATCCTTTTGACCGTTCGTTAAAGACACATACATTAAGTGGTAATCTAAAAGGAAGCTATGCTTGTTCGTTAACTTATGAGTTAAGGCTTATATTCGAAATTAACGATAAAGTTATTTATCTAATAGACATCGGGACACATGAGGAGGTTTATTAGTATATGGGAAATACAACATTTAAGCAGTTAAGTGATTACGATTTTCTGCCTGAGTAGTAATTTAGTGGTAACCTAAGCAGTACTCGATTTAATTCAGACCTATCCATATCAACAACCCTCACGGTTATACTTACCAAAACAAACGCTGTCAAAATTTAGACATAAAACAAAATTTCTACAAAGGCTGTTTTTTATTAAGTAAGATACTATAAAACATATAGTTTAATCTTATTAAACTTTATTGTACTCATGAAGCCTTTGTATTACTCATGGGGAGTATAAGCCCCCAGTTTTTCTAAGGTTCTGTTTCTTTCTTCTTGAGTCATGTTTTGGAGTATAGCCTTAAGGGCGATCATATCAGGGTCTTTAGATATGGGAGGCAGCCTTTTTTTGTGTTTTTTTATGGCAAGCACTGCCCCGTGATTGCCACACATTAAAAACTTATTCTTCATCTACGCTGCCCTCCTTAATATGTTTGATATAGTTTGGTGATGCCATACCTTCCCTATTGGGGTGTACCCTTCCTTTGTCAACTCATCGCAGATTGCTCTAAGCGTATACCCTTTTGCCCTCAAATCCCTAATACGCCGTATTACCAACTGTTCTTTTGCATCTTTCTCAAGTGTCTTACTATCCTCCGATAATTTCCACCCATAAGGTATTTGCCCTGCCCTTTCGTTTCTACTAATCTTATACTGAAGGGCAGACTTCGTACGCTCTCCTATTTGCTCACGTTCAAGCTCGTTCATAGCCCCCATAACCTTTAACATAAAACGCCCAGTAGGAGTACTAGTGTCAAGACTCTCAGATAGTGAATGAAGGTTAATGCCCTTATTTATAACGTAGCTATCTACAAAGTCCAATAGGTCTTTTGTTGACCTTGTAAACCGTGAAATAGAATAGATTACCACTGCACCTATTTCATGTCTTTGACAGAAAGTTAAAACCCTTTGGTAACCCTCTCTATTTGTTGTTTTACCTGATATACCAGCATCTTCTATTACCTCCAATAACTCAATATCTTTTAATTTACAGTAAGCCTGTATCTTCTCTTTCTGATTGTCTAAAGATACCCCATCGTTAGCTTGTCCTATAGTACTTACCCTGATATATCCCACTGCTTTCATAGTTACTATCTCCTTATTATCTTAGTTATTTTATAATAACATAGTTACAATACTTAATCAATAATAAACTATGTTTTGTGTTGATATTATCTTAATTTATATACTATTATCAACTTAGCTATATAACATAGTTTATATGAAGGGGTAATTATGAGGAAAGAGGATGCTTTAATTATTAGCAATGCTGAAAAGCAAAAAGCATACAGACAACGAAGACAAGCTGAGGGAAGGTTTGTTAGTATTTATGTCCCTAATAGTATTTATAATCTTATCAAAGGGAAACCTTCCGTACTGGTAGACGAATATGCTAAGAGCCATAACATAGCTTATAGCTCTAATACTAAGTTAGTAGAGAAAGAAGGTAAAAATAAAAACTATGATGTTGATAATAAAGTAACTAAGATAGTAACAGAGTTGCAAATAAATTATAATACCCTTACAGAAGACATAGCTAATATTAAAGGGGCTATAGAGGCAACTAAGAATATAACAGAGTTAAAAACAGAAATAACTAAGTTGCAAGATACATATGCACGCCTTGAACTTGATATTACAACTTTTAAGGAAAGTGTTATTGAAAAGAAAAATAATAAAGAGGTAACTAAGTATAATAACCAAGTTATAAATAAGGAAACTAAGAGAAATAAAATTCAAGGTGAAAAAACTTATGATGCTTGGCTTAGCGAATTTGAAGAACGTAAAGCCAAAACAGAAATAACAGAAACTGACTTTGCCAAAGAAAAAGGGATACCCCGTTCAACCATGAGGGATGGTCTCAATGCTGCCAGAAAACGTAGAAGAGAAGTTACTACTTCTGAATCTATCAAATAAGGCTTGTATATGGTAAAATACCTTATGAACACACAAACAATTGAAAAGGTATTGAACAATAGAAGTATTATTTACTGATAGGGCTATAAAGCAATTAAAAGCTATAACTCACACTAATAAGGCAGACTCAAAGAAAATAATAGAGAAAATAGAATCGTATACCACTAATTGTCTTGGTAATTATGATATAAAAGCCCTAAAAGGTAAATATGGTGAAAGATTTAGACTGAGAATTGGTAAATATAGAATTATATTTAAAAAAGAAGGGAATATGATAATTATCTCAGCTATAAAGCACAGAAAGGACGCTTATATATGATTAAAAAACAAATAATAGAACAAAATGGTAATCCTATCGCTGTAATTTTAGACTATCAAGAATACTTAGATTTAATAACGATAGCTCAAGATAAAGAAGATTATTTTGATGCAATAAAGGCAGAAGAAGAAACCACAAAACTAACACCACTTAATGTGGTTAAAGAACTTATTAATGAACATTCTTAACGCTCAACGCAAAAACAAACAAGATAATAAACTTTCAGGTTTTGACCTCATTGAAATAATTAACGGTGAAGAAGTTGAAAGACCGACTCCTTTTTGTAAACACCAAAGAATTTGTGGTAATATTCTTTTTATTATAAATAACTATCTAAGTATAAAACATACCAAAGACTTATGTTTATCTTTTGTTGATGTTATTTTAGAAGATGGTATTAATGTACTTCAACCTGATATATTTTTTATTAGAAAAGATAATATGACCATAGCCCAAGACTGGATACGTGGAGTGCCTGATATGGTCTGCGAGATTGTCTCAAAAGGTACTTATCGCAAAGACACTGAAACCAAAAGGGTCATCTATGAACGTTACCAAGTACCTGAGTATTGGATTGTCATACCTGAGCTTGAGATAATGGAAATACTCACTATTGAAAACGGTAAATATACCGTTTTTGCCTATGCCGACACACAAGGGATAGTTAAGTCAAAGATAATCGAAGGGCTTCAGTTTGATATAAAAGATGTCTTTGAAGAGTAGAAGTATTAATTTTATAATAAAATGCTTAACAAATACAAAAGTCTCTCTTTACTAATACCTGCTTTCTTTAAAATATTATAGAGTGTTCCTTTTTTAATAGGTTTGTTGGTATGAAATGGAATAGGGATTGTTATTGTTCCATATTGCATCTGCTTTTGATAAATTTTATGACTACCTGTTTGTCTTACTAAGTTAAACCCTTCTTTTTCTAATGCTTTACAAAGGCTCTTAGCCATAACAGATGGTAGCTTACTCACTGAGTGTTATTTCTACTTCTTTTTTAATTGTATTATTTGCAAAATAGGGGATATTATTAATACCAACCACTTCTATATATCCTATAGCTGCATCTTTTAGCATTTCAATAGCTTCTTCTAAGTTATCACCCTCTGTTGTAATATCCAACTCAGGACAATAAACAATGTATCCACCTTCCTCTGCTGGCGTTAATTGCGCTGATAGTTTTAATGTTTTCATGTCTTATTATACCTAATTATATATTTTCTCCCTTAATACGAAAAGAATGTTAGTAGTATCCTCTTTTTTTAAGTGTCATAGTGTACTTGGGAAAAAGTTCTAAATTGCACAACTCTACTTATCCGCATACCTTAAGGTCTAAGCGCTCTGTCATGTTTTCATTAGTTTGCTCCGTATACCACTGCTTATATAACCCTGATTTGTAATCCTGTAAGGCTCTGCCGCTTAATAGTCCTATTTCTGCTAACGCTTCAAACTCCTGTTGAGTTTCAATATGATAATCAACGTTAATGCCGTCGCCTGTTAACATATCTGTTCTTGTGATACCAAAGGCGTTTATAACGTAATCATACGTGCCCTCTTTAATATGCCTTGTGATTACTTGCTCAAAGTGTAAAGGCAGGTCTAAGAGTTTTATTAAACCACATTGTAGATAAGGTTTAGCCTGTTCATCCGTAAAGAAGGGCTTATCACCTTCCTTTAGTCTAACTCTGTTAGTATGGGTAAAAGAAATAAGCACTATGTACAACTTGATATTGTCTTGTGGTTCAGCTGCAACGTCTACAGCATCAGATAATATTGCCTTTGTACTTTGTCTATCTTTGTTTGTAATAACCTCAAGGAAAGGCGTTAGGTGGCTAATAGATACCCTCTCCAGCCCTTCAGCTTCATCTACCTTCAGCAACTCCTCACTTGCTTGCTTAGACTCGGTTTCTTCTTTTTTTATATTGCTATAAATTGTGATTTTTTCACTTGTGGAAAGCTCAAGGGAAGGATTTAAGGGGATAGTCTGTTCAGTCTCTTTTTTGAGTACCCCTTCTTGCTGTGTTTGCTTGTCTGTAGGTTTAGTTTGTTTATTTATCTCAATGGAAAGGTAGTTACCACATCCTTTGATGCAAATACCCATTCGAATTTTTTCTTAAAATCCTCAAAATTACTGATGTTTTCAGGGTTCTTTATCATTTGGGTATATCTCTAATAAATAAAATCCTTCCGAGTCCTTCCGAGTCCTTCCGACTTTTTTTTAAAACTCGGAAGGCGAAAACCCCTTATTTTTCGGCAGTTTTTAGCAATCCTTCCGACCTTCCGAGTTTTTTTGCTTTTTTTTGACATACACTATGTTTGGGAATATAAATGAATAAGGCATTTAATATTATTTCCCAACAAGGGTGTATCCCTGTTTTTTCCTTTTGAACTCGGAAGGTCGGAAGGATTTGCTATAACCCTTATTCTATATGGGTTATACGCCTTCCGAGTTCCTTCCGAGTCCTTCCGACCTTCCGAGTTTTAGTACAAACTTACTTTTCTTCCAAAAAATAAATACCTATAGAACGTTGTTTTTCGGAATCCCATTCTTTCCCTTCCCCTTCAAACTTTAATCCTTTAAGCTCGCAATATTTTTTTAACTGTAGTCCAAACTTTACCTTTGTATACCTACGTTTATCAGCATCACTTAAAAAATTATCAACATAATTACTATATGTTTCCTGCTTAGGTAAATCCTGATTTCTTGGTAAAGAATCAGCATATACTACAAAACTAACTCCAAGTTCACCAATCAATCTTTTTGTCTCAAGTGTTTCACTATCGTACTCAGATATTCTTGAGTTATTGTTAAAATACGCCATACTACAAAAAAACATTAGGTTATAAAAAATATTCCAATCTTCATATTTCCAATCTTTTGAGAAGAATAGTTCATTAAACACTTTGTCAGGT
>JAGYWI010000040.1 GCA_018606805.1 Candidatus Magnetomicrobium cryptolimnococcus | reverse complement strand
AAAAAAAAAAAAAAAAAAAAAAAAAAAAAAAAAAAAAAAAAAAAAAGAGAGAGAGAGAGAGAGAGAGAGAGAGAGAGAGAGAGAGAGAGAGAGAGAGAGAGAGCAAATACTATGCCAATAATTATCAAGATAAAAATATTTTTTCACTAAAAACACCTTTCCCCCTCCATTTCTCGATAATAGACCATAACTTACGCTTTGCTTATCACCTTCAATTTACTATTAAAAACAAAAGCATCCATTTATAGTTTTATATTATAGAAAATCAAAATATAGTTAATAATTCAAGCACTTGCCTCGTTAATCTAAATAATGTGTACTAAACGTCATAATAAGCTAAATCTATTTAGTAAAAAAATAATATCACAAACACAAAACAATATGCAAGAGTAAGATGGCCACCTTTGTCAAGGCAATTTTTTATATCTTTTTGCAAACTATTATTATTTTTGCCAAAACTACGCTTCACGTATAGTAACCATATTATTTATTGGAATTTTTACGTTTATTTATTTATACTACAATCAGTACCGTTATTGACTATTATAATAATTAGTTCTAAAAAAGAGGGAATGAATATGTGTAAAACTATTAAGGTTAGATTTGTTGGAGGAACAATTATTGAGGTTAACGAAGAGCTTAACATTCCAGAAGGCTCAGAAGTTGTTATAAATTATATAGAACAATCTAAAGAAGGTGTGCTCAACCCAGAAAATAGAAAATGGATGCAAGTTGCAAAAAAAATGAGCAAAGGCTTGTTAACCGGTGAGGCGGGGGAAGAATTTGCAAGGTTATCAAAAGGATTTAGAGATAATTTTATTATGAAAAATCCTTTTGATGCACAAAATGATTAAATATATTTTAGATACTAATATAATAAGGTATTTAGAAGATGATAATTCTCATTTGCATAAGCCTATAATTCAACATTTATCTATGCTTAATAATGAGGATAAAGTATATTTATCTGTATTAAGGTATCTTCTTAAAATTTCAGGGTAAATGAGAAAAACACAAAAGATAAGTCATTGATAATAAATGATCTTTATAACGCGAAAAACAGTTTTACCATGCTTTTTAAAGAAGATACGTATTAAGTTTATATGAGATGGAATATGGTATTGCCTTGGCAAGTTTAGAAAATAGGAATAGATTTTAAATTGAGGGCGAACACATAGGTTCGCCCCTACAAAAATACATGTATCGTAGGGGCAGACCTATGTGTCTGCCCGATTTTTTCTATACTTTGTGTCCTTATCAAATCTAAAGGATAACTAAAGAGATAACAGCCAAAAGTTTTAGGGAGTGCGCCTACGCACCTTTTGTCAAAAAAAGGTTTTCCCCCGCACATCTCTTTTTCTAACTATTTCCTTAATTAATCAGTAACTTGCCTTAAGTTGACCACAAGCAGCCAAAATATCACTCCCCCTGCTCTTCCTTATAAAAGCGGTCATATTAGCATCTGTTAATATTTTTTGAAAAGCTAAGATTTGCTTTTCACTTGGTGCTTTAAGGCCAGCATTATATCCATTTAATGGAATCAAATTTACTTTAGATTTTATACCACGAAGGAGTTTTACCAATCTCTTAGCATCGTCGGACGCATCGTTTATGCCTTCAAGCATAACGTACTCAAATGTTATACGCCTCCTTGGTGAAAGGGGTATTTCCTTACATGCACGTATAAGCTCAGACAAACTATACCGCTTATTTATTGGCATAATAAAACTGCGCACATCATCGGTTGTAGCATTTAGCGATACTGCTAGATTAATTTCAGGTACCATTTTAAATATCCGTTGCATGTTAGGAACAATCCCTGCCGTTGAAAGGGTTATCTTTCTTTTTGACATTTGTATTAAACCGATAATCCTTCTTATAGCTTCTACCACATTATCAAAATTATCAAGTGGTTCACCCATACCCATCATAACAATATTATTTATATGCCTATCATTTTCCACACACATAATTTGATCAACAATTTCAAAAGCCTTCAGATTGCGCACAAATCCAATAGAGCCGGTCAAACAAAATCTACACCCAAGCTTACAACCAACCTGCGACGATATACATAGGGTTAGGCGTTTTTCATCAGGGATGAGCACACTTTCTATCGTGTTAGAGTCTTCAAGGGCAAATAAGTATTTAACGGTACCATCCAAAGAGGCTTGTTTTGAGACAATCTCTAACTTACTTATGTAGGCTTTTTTACTAAGCTCATCCCGCAGAGACTTTGAAAATTCAGATATTTCCGAAATATCTGAAACCCGTTTTTCATACATCCAATGTATCAGTTGCCTAACACGATAGAGCGGCAATCCAAAATTAGTAAGAAAGCCTGAAATCTGCTCATTAGAAAGTTCCTTAAGATTTACTTTATCTATGTACCCATCTCCCAACTTCTTAAGTATTCAACCTGCTCAGCACTAAGTGTATCTATGGCAATACCCATACTGTCAAGCTTAAGCCTTGCTATTTCTTTATCAATATCCTCTGGCACACGATAGACGTTATTTTTAAGGTCCTTATAATTTTTAGATACGTACTCGCAGCAAAGTGCTTGGTTAGCAAAGCTCATATCCATAACCGATGACGGGTGGCCTTCGGCAGAAGCCAAGTTAATAAGCCGACCTTCGCCAAGGATATATATGCGTTTTCCGTCGGAAAGCTTAAATTCTTCAACAAAGGGTCTTATTGTGCGCTTACTAATAGCAATTTCCTGTAACCCCTTTAAATTAATTTCCACGTTAAAGTGGCCGGCATTACACACAATAGCGCCATCCCTCATAACCTTAAAACACTCAGTGTTAATCACACTAATATCACCGGTTACGGTTACAAAAAACAAGCCTTTCTTAGCAGCTTCAAGTATGGGCATAACATCAAAGCCATCGGCAATAGCCTCAAGCGCTTTAAGCGGGTCTACCTCAGTAACAATAACCCTTGCACCAAGACCACGGGCACGCATGGCAACCCCCTTACCACACCATCCATAACCACAAACAACAAAAACCGCTCCTGACATCAGACGGTTTGTAGCACGCAAGATGCCATCAATAGTGCTTTGCCCTGTTCCGTAGCGATTATCAAAGAGGTGTTTTGTATAGGCGTCATTTACAGCAATTATAGGGTAGTTTAAAACCCCCTTATCAGCCATAGCCCTCAACCGAATGACACCTGTGGTGGTTTCCTCAGTACCTGCTATTACTTTTTGAAGTATGTCGCGCTTTTCCTTATGTAAAACAGAAACCAAATCAGCGCCATCATCCATAGTAATATTTGGTTCAAATGCAAGGGTATCCATAATGTGCCTATAATATGTGTCGTTATCCTCGCCTTTGATTGCAAAAACCGGTATCTCAGCATGTTTAACAAGACTTGCTGCTACGTCATCTTGTGTACTCAGGGGGTTAGAGGCACAAAGTATAGCCTCAGCGCCCCCGTCTTTTAAAGTTTCCATTAAATTAGCAGTCTCAGTTGTTACATGTAAACACGCCGCTACCTTTAGTCCTTTAAGTGGCTTATTTTTCCGAAAAGTTTCCCTTATGCTCCTCAAGACTGGCATTTCCATCTCAGCCCATTCAATCCTCTTCCGTCCATCATCAGCAAGACCAATATCCTTCACATCGTACTTAACCATCCAACAAACTCCTCCTTACAATAAATAATTAAAGTCCGGCATCCTTTCTGAGTATATCTGCCATATCGGTTTTTTCCCAAGTAAAATCCTCATCGTTACGACCGAAATGCCCATATGCTGCTGTCTTTTTGTAAATAGGCCTTCTTAGCTTAAGCGTTTCAATAATGCCCTTCGGTGTTAAATCGAAATGTTTTCTGACAAGCTGCACAATTTTGTCATCATCAACCTTAGCAGTACCAAAGGAATCCACGTGCACAGAAAGAGGCTCGGCCACACCAATAGCGTAGGCGATTTGAATTTCAAGCCTATCGGCAAACCCAGCAGCTACAAGGTTTTTAGCAACATAGCGTGCCATATAGGTACCTGAGCGGTCTACCTTTGTAGGGTCTTTACCGGAAAAACAACCACCGCCATGTCTACCAGCGCCACCGTAACTATCAACAATTATCTTTCTACCCGTAAGGCCAGTATCACCCATTGGACCACCGGTAACAAACCGCCCTGTTGGATTTACGTGGTAGGTTATATTACCGCCATTATACAAATTGGTTGGCTTTACAACAGGAATTATAACGTGCTCTATGACATCAGCCTTTAGTTTTTCTAACGTAACGTTCGGGTCATGCTGTGAGGACACAACGATATTTTCTATACCTACAGCCTTACCATCTTTGTACTCAATTGTAACTTGAGTTTTCCCATCCGGCCTTAAATATGGCAAAACGCCGGTTTTCCTAACCTCTGAAAGGCGCATAGCAAGTTTATGAGCCATCATGATAGCTATCGGCATAAGCTCTTGGGTTTCATTACAAGCATAGCCAAACATCAAGCCCTGATCTCCAGCGCCTCCCGGGTCTACCCCCATGGCAATATCTGGCGATTGACCATGTAAAGAAGTAACCACGGCACAGGTTTCACAGTCGAAACCAAGACTTGAGTGATTAAAACCAATTTCTTTTACTGTATTTCTAGCTATACCTTCGACATCTACAGTTGCATTTGTAGTAATTTCACCAGCTACAAAAACAATACCAGTTGTAACTAAAGTTTCACACGCCACACGCGCTGTTGGGTCTTGTGAAAGTATATTATCCAATATAGCATCCGAAATTTGGTCTGCTATCTTATCAGGATGCCCCTCAGTTACAGATTCAGACGTAAAAAAATAGCCGTTACCTGGCATACTCTCCTCCATTATAATCATTTTAAAGTGTTATTAAAATAGTTTAACATTTTATAAAAAAAAGTACCAAATTTTAGTAAAATGATTTATAATGACTGACGGGGGTGAAACTTATGGAAACAAGCATATGTTCAGTATGTGCATGGAGATGCGGGTGTCTGAAGAAATTTTCTGTTTCGATAGGCGTAGGCAGTTGTCCGGATTTTACCAAAGATGTTAGTATTGGTACGGCTGAACAAGAAAATAAAGAAATATTGCCTCCAGCAAGGTAATCCCAGTCGCTGTTTATGTTCTCTGTTGAGCATAGAATCTAAAATCCACCATAGTTATAGGCAAAACAAAGAGTCTTTCTTTTTATATAAAGACAAGATTACTCACGACGTTTTGTAATAACAAATCTTATTGAATCTACTACTACATTTATTTATGTGTAGTAAAAAAACTACATGATTTATTAAAATAGCAACAGCAAACTGCCATATAATAAGGAGCAAAACATGAATAAATATATATGTATACATGGTCATTTTTATCAACCACCGCGTGAAAATCCTTGGCTTGAAGAAGTCGAACTACAAGACTCAGCCTACCCCTACCACGATTGGAACGAAAGGATAACGGCTGAATGCTATGCCCCGCATACAGTATCCCGGATACTCGGCCAAGATGGCAATATCATAGACATGGTAAGCAACTATTCCAAAATAAGTTTTAACTTTGGTCCAACTCTTCTATCGTGGTTTGAAAGACATTCACGTCAAACCCATGACAAAATAGTAGAGGCTGATAAGCTCAGTATGCAAAGATTTTCAGGGCACGGCTCAGCAATAGCACAGGTTTATAATCACATAATAATGCCCCTTGCAAGCACAAGGGATAAATACACCCAGGTTAAGTGGGGGATCGCAGATTTTCAAAAGCGCTTCAATAGAGCCCCTGAGGGCATGTGGCTTGCAGAAACCGCAGTAAACCTCGATACCCTTGAAGTACTTGCAGACCATAACATAAAGTTCACAATATTAGCCCCAAGACAGGCAAGCAGGGTGCGAAAACTACCACAAGCCTACACAAACGAATTGAATAATAATAACGAATACAATAACGAATGGCAAGACGTAAGTGATGGCCGCATAGACCCATCTACTACTTATTTATGCAACCTGCCATCAGGAAAAACAATAACGCTCTTTTTCTACGACGGACCTATTTCTCAAGGTATCGCATTTGACGGTATGCTTAAAAGCGGTGAGGCTTTTGCCAAACGCCTCATAGGCGCATTTAACGACGAACGCCAACAAGCGCAATTAGTGCATATAGCAAACGATGGCGAAACCTACGGTCATCACCACCATAAAGGGGATATGGCGCTTGCCTACTGCCTCTACCTTATAGAGCAAGCAGACGACATAACACTAACAAACTACGGAGAATTTCTTGAAAAACACCCGCCAGTCTATGAGGTTGAAATATTTGATAATTCATCATGGAGCTGTATACACGGCGTTGGCAGATGGATGGAAAATTGCGGCTGCCACACAGGTATGCACCACGATTGGCACCAACACTGGCGTGCTCCTTTACGAATGGCCTTAGACTGGCTTAGAGACAGCATGACACCTTTTTATGAAGCAGAACTCTCTAATCTATCTATAGACCCATGGCAGGCTAGAGATGCTTATATTGACGTAATACTTGATAGAAGCGAAGAAAGCATAAATGCCTTTTTTGAAAAATACGCCAAAAGGCAGCTAAATAAAGACGAAAAAACACGGGCTATTAAACTACTCGAACTGCAAAGAAACGCCATGCTAATGTACACAAGCTGCGCATGGTTTTTTGATGAAATCTCAGGCATAGAAACTGTACAGGTTATGAACTACGCCGCAAGGGTTATCCAATACCATGAAGAGTTGACAGGTTTTTCCGTAGAAGAACAGTTTCTTGAAAAACTACAAACCGCCCCCAGTAACCTATTTGAAAACGGCGCTAAAGTATATGATATGTTCGTTAGACCTTCAAAACTGGACATGTTTAGAGTTGGCGCTCATTACGCCATATCTTCATTATTTGAACAGTATAAAGAAGAAAGCACTATCTTTTGCTTTTCTTTCAAAAGACAAGACTATACCTATAAAGAGGCAGGTAAAATCAAACTTGCCATAGGTATAGCAAAAATCACATCAAATATTACAAAAGAAGAAAAAGACATAATGTTTGCAGTGTTTCACTTAGGAGACCATAATATAAACTGCGGCATCATAAATTGCCCCCACTACGAACACTTTGTATACGTAAAAATGGAGCTTGAATATGCCTTTGAACACGGACACATACCAAAAGTAATCGAGCTTATATCAATACATTTTGGAAATCACCCATATACACTATGGCACTTATTTAAAGATGAACAAAGAAAGGCTCTGGATATGACATTAGAAACTACATATGAATACATAAATTCTTCATACAAACAAATCTATGATAACAATTACCCCATAATGAGTTTCCTAAAAGGACTAAATATACCAATACCAGAAGCAATCTCAACAGCATGTAGCTATACCGTGAAAAAAGAACTTGTAGACACCCTTAAAGCTAAAGTACTCGACATAGAACGCCTTCAAAAGGTCGTAAAAGAAGTGCAACGATGGAATATTGATATAGATAGGGCACAGGTTAACTTTATCTCAGTCTCACTAATTGACTACCTTATGGAAAGCCTTCAAAAACAATCTGACTACATAGATTTATTTTATAAAATTATTCAAACAATTGAACTACTAAAAACAATCTCGATTGAGCCTAACCTATGGCACGCACAAAATATCTTTTATTCATTAAGAAAACATAAAGACAATATATGGATTGAAGCATTTAATAAACTAGGTGAATGCCTTGGCGTAAAGACAAAGGATTAAAAAAAAAGAAAAAAAAGAAGATAGAGGATGCGGGGGGAAACCCTTTCCTAAAACTTTTGTCCTGCTAACTGGTTGCTATTTTATATATATGTGTAGAGTTGGCAACATGGCTTTGACAATCTGTGCAAAATATAACAATATGTTTTAAGGGCGAACACATAGGTTCGCCCCTACAAATAGATGCGTGCATACCTATGTGCTTACCCAATGTTCAGCTAGCGAGTAAATATGGTGTTGCACAGATGTAGCACACTCTGGTGCGCTTGCGCACCAATAAAGAAAAGAGTCCAGAGGGGGTCTTTTCTCAGGGGGAGAGCTTTTTTCTCCCCCTGATAGCACCAAAACGTCTATTGTGGAAAGCGCGCTGCCGTAAAAGAAAGCCGCCTTTTTGGCTTTCTTTTACGGCAGCGCGCTTTCCACAATAGACGCTTTAGCTGTTATGATAGTACAGAGATAAATACAACTACCAGATAATCACATAATGGGTCAAGGGGTCATTCGACCCCTTGCAGGTAGGGGGTTTGAGGGGGAAGGACAGAGTCCTGCCCCCTTTTCTTCTATCTTTTTTCTTTTCTCTTTTTTTCTATCTTTTTTTCTTTTCTTTTATGACTCAAAGCAGATCATATTACGTCCATTATTTTTAGCTCTATACAGTTGTGTATCAGCGCGTTGTAAGAAATCGTCGAATGGTTCGTATTGTTTTCTTATGGCAACGCCACCGCTTATTGTTATGACATAACCTGTCATTTCGCTGCCAAAGATAATTTGTGACACTTGTATACGTATACGTTCTGCTAGTTCTACAATATTTACAGAAGATTTACCTACCACAAAGACAGCGAACTCTTCACCACCCAAACGCACTGGGAGATCGCTATTACGAATATTATCTACAAGCACATGAGCAACTTTCTGTAAAACCTTATCGCCTGCGTTATGACCGAAAGTGTCGTTTACCTTTTTAAAAAAGTCAATATCTATTAAGATTACAGCAACGCTAGCATCTTTATCGCGGTCGTGGAGTCTTAGTATGCGTTTTATCATATCGTTCATATATACTCGATTAAAGAGTCCTGTAAGAGCATCACGGATTGAGCGTTCGTAGACAATTTGTCGTTCAGCATCCATACGCCGCAATATTAACTCACGTTCTACGGCTACTTCAAGTGGAATATTCATATGTTTAAGCATATGCTTAACGTCTTCGTCAATTTCACAATCCTCAGCCATAAGAAAAAGGGCAATGGCTTTTATCGTGTGGTTTTCAGGAGAAAATAGGGGAAGTAATATATAATGATTATTATCCTCACCTATAAATTTGTAGTAAACGTTAAGAAATTTCTCATTCCACGTTTTTCTATCAAGCCCAAGTATTTCATTATATATTGGGGGCACATCAACAGTTTTACCACGAAAGCGTGTAACAGGTGACAGGTGTAAAACATCGTTATTATCCAAACAATAAAACTCAAGCGACACAGCAGGTATCATGCGCTTTGTTATAGTCATTATAGCATTAGCTATGTCATGGAAATCACGATATATAATCATTGTTTCCATAACGTCGCCAAGCATCTTATTAATTTTAGATAGGCGGTGTATGTCTGTCTCAGTTTCAGAAAGCAGGTATAAGCCACAGTCTATTTCGCGTAACTTATTCATAACGAAATTAATTAAATGGCCTTGAAGTATGGAACCGTGCTGTGGGGCTATAATTTTTATTGGAAATACAGACAGTTTATCAATACCGTGTGTAAGTATTTCTCTACTTGGCATGTAATGTTCGTGAAAGAGACGGATGCCTTCATATACGCGTTCATCTTTAGCGATAAGTTCCCATTGTTCCGAAAATCCACCGAAAATATCACTTGAAAACAACACACCATCTTGGGTATCAAAAGTAGTGAATGCACCTGGAAAATGTAGATAAGGGGTATATATGAATTTCAATAGTCTACCGCCGAGGTCAAGTTGCCAGTTATTTTCTTCGATACGAAAAAAAGGCACTTCAAAGGCATAGTGTTTTATTAGGGCTTCAGCTCGCCAGTGGGTGATAATACGTGCATCCGGTCTATCTATTAGTTTATCTATCAAAGTAAGAGCCCCGGTAATATCTGGGTCTTGGTGATGACAGATAAAATATCGTATTTTGGTAAATGGTATTATCTGCTCAATTTTTTTAAGTGTATGTTTAAATGTAAGGACGGAGCCAGGGTCAACCAACACGGATTGCTCGCCGTGTTCAATTAAATATGGGTTACACTGAAAGACATCGTCTTCAAGGTAGTATCCAACCCACCATATTTTTTCAGCTAATTGTATAGGATGTTCGCCATATTCACCATATGATTTACCGCCTTCCTTATTTGACATCTATACCCTCCTTAAAATTAAGACGTTAGAACAAACAACTAATCCCCTTTTACTAATCGTCTTATTCTATGATAGGTATTATACCATTTATTATGCAACATAATTGTGAGAAAGTTAAATAACATTATATAGTAGATATGTTAAAAAAGTGGTTAAGCAATGTTACATCTATCAAGTAGAAATTTTCTTAATGTAAGATAATGTCTTCCCATAAATGTTTTAAATATCTTTTTAAAATTCCAAGCTAATATTTGCCTTAATTGATAATAATTAATATCTAATACTATTTTTTTTATTGCAATAGGTGATGTGTTCCTTGAAATAGTAAATCTGCCTAAAACTATGCAATCATCTACAGAATGTATACTGTATACAGGCTCAGAGGTAAAAAGTACCTTTATACCTACTTGTGAGGCGGCCATGGCTACTTTTTTAGAGTAATAACCGCCGGGTATAGCACCAACGGTAATATCTTCAGCAATTATATCTGATAAACGGTTTTTACTTTCCCCCCACTCCCACAATAATGTATTCCAATCACAAATAGACATACGCATAGGGTGGGAATATGAGTGAGTACCTATTAAGTGTCCTCTATTTTTTAAGTCTATTAGATGATTTTTGTTCATAAAAGCAGGCTTACCAATCTTTTCAGCAGTAATAAAAAAATGTCCAAACCATCCTTGTTTTTCAAGTATATCAGCAATATACATGTGGCCACTGATACCGCCATCATCAAATGTAAATAAAACATTGAGATTATTAACTGATTTCAATACATCAAGAACACGCAACCCTACGGTATATGTTGGTATAGTTGAAACCATATCTATGTGTTTAATAAACAGTTCCTTAGAGAGTTTAAAGTGTCTACTTCCGCTATCACAAAAGCCACTACTTAACATACTGTTGTTATTTATTACATCATGATAAAGCAGAGAAATCATCTTCATAATGCCTTACCTTAGCCTTTGATACAACACCCGTTTAAAAGCAACAGGTAAAAGTTTCAAAATAAAAATTCCAAGTGCTGTAATATAACTATAAACTCCACATTTTAATCTTCTGGCAACCTTAAGACGTATTTTAAAATCTGAAATAGCTTTTTTTAGTCCACCCCTTCTGATAAAATAATCGTCGCTTATCCTTACTTTAACTAATGGCTCCTTAATACTAGCAAATACTGCCCCCATTTGAAATCCCTTTAACCATAAAAGTATATCTTCTGCCTTATCTGAATAGGTATCGTAGTAGCCAACTTTAGTAAAGAAACTTTTTCTGAAAAATGCTGTTACATGTGGTATTGGCGTCCTTTTACAAAAAAACTTAGCCATTTCATTATGTAATAATGGAAATGTAAGAAGCTTTTCGAGTTTTTGTGAGTCATTAAACTCAATAACACCTGAACCAACAACATCAACGAAGGTATTGTTTTCCATGAATCTATACTGTTTTTCAAATCTATCGTGCATACATATATCATCAGAGTCCATTCTTGCTATATATTCATAGAGCGGCAACACTTCAGTTAATAAATCATTTAATGAATAAGCAAGACCTTTATTTTCACGTCTACTTCTTAGATAAAGATACCTATGTTTAAAGGCTTCTTCTTCGAGATATTCTTCTAATAAATAAGGTAATATGCCATCTTTTTGAATATATATATCAAAGCTATCATATGTTTGGTTATAAAGACTATCGAGAGCCTCTTTAAGATAGGCAAGATTATCCCCCTTATACACAGCCATAATAACGGCTATTCTGTGCACAGAAGAATTTGTATATGTTATTTTAGTCAAATATTAAAAGTCCGGTATTAACAAAAAGGGCAAAAAAAAAGCCCTTTAAAGTCAAAGGGCTTTTTTCTCATTTATATTTAGTTATATTGTATCTGGCAGCGACCTATTTTCCCAGGACCTTGCAGTCCAAGTATCATCGGCCCTGGAGGACTTAACTACCGTGTTCGGGATGGG
>JAGYWI010000079.1 GCA_018606805.1 Candidatus Magnetomicrobium cryptolimnococcus | reverse complement strand
CAATACCGTTCGGCATAATTAGTGTATTCCCACTATAAGTTTAATAGTATCAGGATTAAATAAGTCCATAAATAAGTTTCTAACTGTGGTAAGCCAATGGATTCCTATTTTCCAGTATCGTTGTAATTTTTCCCCTACTAACGATACCAAACCACACGCATATTGACTCGATAAATAAATTTTGGTATCAGATATGATTTGGTAATTTTCAGATGATTCATTCTCCACATTTATTATTTGCTTATTAGTAGATTCTTCTAACAATTCCCATTTCTGCTTAAATGCTAATAGTAACAAATAACTAATCATATATAAAATAAACTGTATTTCAACTCCCTTCGGGTCATGGCTCATTAAATGTATTCCATTCATCGTTCGCTTTATAAAACGAAATATTAGCTCTACCTGCCAACGGTAGGCATATAACATTATTACTTCATAAGTCTTTAAATCAAATCTATTTGTCAATAAAATAAATTGTTCTCCCATAGTATCAAATACTATCATACGATACTCTTTACCATACTTATCATTCTTAAAAACTATTTTTAAATCTTTTATATTACTGAAAAATGCTGACCATTGCTCTACAGTATTAACCTTTAAAGTTTCACAAATATTATAGATAGAATTTGATTTTCCTCGCACAACAAAATAAGCCCCTTTTTCACAAAGCTCATAAAATAAATTAAAGCAGACGTATCCTCTATCTAATATATACGTAACGCCTGTATCGAGCATTTCCATAAGAATTTTTTTCTCAGACTTATTTGCCTCTGTACTAATAAAATTAATCGGAACCTTTCGATTTATTTCAAAAGATAAATGAAGTTTTATAGCATTAACCCTTTTTTTATAAGAAGCCCATAACATCGTCTTAATGGCTGGAAATATAGACCCATCTGTACAAACAATTTTACCAAATACTTTAATTTCTGGTACGTTAAGAAAACTTAGCTTCTCTAATAATTTAGAAAAAACCTTTCGATATATAGAGGGTTTATATCGGAGAAAAGCATCAGAATACATAGATTTAGACGCATCAACTAAACCTAACTCTCTTGCTAATATTGAAGTCTTTATGTCTGTTATAAGCAAGCTAATACTCTTTATGTTATTTAATATTGCATATAGTATATTAATTGTAAAATTGTAAAAACAAAGCTTATATGTTGTAACATCATCTTTAATGTTTTCTGCTTCTTCCTTTATTAATTGTGTAACTGGTTCTATAATTTCTTCAAAAACTGTTCTTTCCTTTTTTCATTACAAACCTCCCTTTCATATATTATAATTTTATTATACAATATTTTTAAAATTCATGCCGAACGGTATTG
>JAGYWI010000039.1 GCA_018606805.1 Candidatus Magnetomicrobium cryptolimnococcus | reverse complement strand
TTTTACCACTAGACGTTTTAACAGTTGAATAGTCAAGATACATAGTGGCTACTATTATACATAAATTAAAGTTAAAAATCAAGTAGTTATATGGTTATAAAAAATATTATAGTGGCTACTGTTTTTAGGCAAAAATTAACATAAGTCTATGTTTTTAAATGATTATCTTAAAATAACTATAAAATTGTTAGCCAACATCCGCTGCATATTTAGGGTAAATCCAAAAGATTGCATTTAACCGTACCAAAATCTGCTATATTCCATAATTCCATACCAGGCCTACCTGTCGCTTTATTCACATCTTTTCCTATCTCTCCTTCAAGTATTGCGAAGACCTGCTCTTTATATTTCTGGTGTACAATATATATATTGAAGCCCCAATAGCAACTTGGGTATCTCATCTCTTGACTTCAGGTCTACCTTAACTTTCGATATATCCGTTTCTCCTAATTTCAGCTGGGCTTTTTTAAACTCTCTCATTTTTTCCTCGAAGATTTTTTCGTTTGTACATTATATTATGTATTATACCCCATAATAATAGTACTGATGTCAATTTCTCTTGATTTTACCATACCATCCTATCGTAAAGCACTCTCCTTGGTTGTCAAACCAAAAATTCCTTCATTTTACTTTATTTGCCTTTTTAGCTTTTATTGCAAGGCTTTTTTACTTTTCGTTCAGGCACTATTTACCATAACTATGGTAAATATTTTCCCAACTTACGCTGTTTATACCTCTCCCACTCAATGCCAAAGTTCCCTGTAAGGTTAATCTTAATATAATTGAGACCATTTATAGCAAAGAAAGAGTGATCCAATCTCCCAAGTGTTCCATCGTTATATGAATATAAGAGTAAAGCAGTTTTTGCACTCTTCTCAGTAATTATTGTCTTAACGTTCTCAACAATCTTAAAACTTCTGTCTACATATAGTTCTATAATCCTCTCCATTTCTTCAGTTGTATAGATATCATCTGCTATACTCATAACCTTTTCGTTTGTAAAATTATCTAATTTTTCTAAGTTTATACTGTTAGAGTTTATATATTCCAGTTTTTTCTTCTCTAAATTAGTCAATTCTATAAATATATCTTTATCTTCTACCCCATATATTGGAATATTATTATCAAAAATTATGTCGTAATATTCTATAACAGTAAGCGTACCTTTCTCTAACAACTTATCACATACTGTCTTTCGTATTTTCTTGTCTGGAATTGATTTGATTAATCTTGTGTCTACTGGCCCAGCAGCGCCATCTACCAAAAACATATTAATGGAAAAATTAATGGAAAAAACCTCAGAGATATATTGAAGAAAGTCTATAGTTGTTATAGCAGCTTGGTAATTTAATAGAGGTTGGTTCAAGTGTATAACAGTTGGAGCACCATCACTCAGATAAAATATCTCTGAAGGTTTTATAAAATTATCATACCCTCTATTAGTTCTGAGTGAGTGAATAAAGGAATTATTAGAATCTATTTGTGCCATCTCACTCATAAAGCGATGTACGTTATCCAGGTTGTTATTAAAATAACTACTTAGGTTTTCATGTTTTTTTATCGCATTAATATCTGTATGTATGGTGTAATAATTTTGAATTTTTACTATATCGTCCTTAATTTCTTTAGATATTTTCAACGCACAAAAGTATTCCTTGAATGTTTGGTGCACAAAACTATATTCTTCATCAACATTTATTTTAAATATTATATTAATTGAATTAATAACTTCTTCTGATAAAAATTTATCAAATATATCTCTCCATTTATACTTCATACCGTTGAAAACCATGTCATAAGCCATTTCAGCTAAGTGATTAATCTTAATTTCCATTTGGAGGTTTAATTCTCTTGATGACAGCGTTGTCCTTGTTGCTGCCTGATATACCACAAGCATTGAATTTATGATCTTATTATAAATTTGTGTAGAATTGTATTCTCCATTTATAAGCTTATTTCTCTCTGCTATATTATTATCTTCGTTAAATAAACATACTACCAAATATAAAGTCAGATAATTGTGTAAAAGTTCATTACGGCTATCAATACAAAAATTAAACAATGCAGACTGTTTATATGTGTCTGTTATCCTCGATTTTATAAAATTAACTATTTGTTCTTTAGTAAGGGATTGCTCTATATAAATCCTATAAAAATAGCTCTTCTCACCTAATATAAAATCTGAAAAACGTGAAGTTAATATAAGTTTAAATCTTGAGTTATCAGAGATATTCTTATATACATAGTCCAATTTATCATTTTTATTGTTACCCTCTGCGTTTTCTAATAATCTTCTAAATATATCTTTAGAACTCTCACCACATTGATTTTTCTGAGTGAATCGAATTAAACCTTCCAATAAAACACCATTTGTTTTATTGGCAGATTCAAGCTCATCATAGCCATCAATCAGAAAAACAAGTCTATGTACGTGATATTCTAGTAGAATAAGTCTCTCTACTGGATCGTTAGAGATACCTCTGAGATATTTCTCTTCTAGTTTCTTACTTATATCATCGGCCGTTAAACCTTCATTGTTTGACAGATTTAGTTCATTAGGTATATTCTTACATTCAATAAAAATTGGCACTAAGGATGTATCTTCTAATAAATCTTTAGCAACTTTTGTTAAGTAGAGAGATTTTCCTTGTCCTGCATGTCCTAATATTAAGATAGGGCATTTATCTGCAAAATCAACAGTTATATAGTTTCCATTGCTATATTCCATTGTTAAAAAGAAGTCATTTAAAAGATTTATTTTTAGAATCGCTTGAGTTTTATCCAGTTTTATCTTTGGATCAAGAGATATTGTACATTGTCTCTCTATTTCCTCATTAGTTTTTTTTTTATGATTGAGAATTCTTTTGGAGTAATATTATCTAAAAGGGATTCAAATACCCCTACAAGATTATCATATGATGCAATTACTAAAGGTTTTATATTAAACCCCTTGTAGTATTCAACCTCCTCCTCATTAAAAGCATTAAAATCTTCTTCAGACATTATATAAGTGCCTGATACGCTATTAGCATTATCTTGTTGTTTTATGGAACTTAAAATTTCCTGAATCCTCTCATCTCTCATACTACAACCAACAAAAACTATATAATGCTGCTGAAAATGTCTTACAAGTTCATTGTGTAATAACCCATATCTATACCTATATGTTTCATAAGACTTTTGTGATAAGATTACGCTTTTCCAATTGTCATAGCTTCCATGAATTTTCCATATGCATGTCCTGTTAACTCTATCTATCCCTAAATTATTATTTAATACTTCAACATTATTACCCTTATACTGGTTATACCATGCGTTTTCAAGTAAAGGATCATAGTTAGTAGTTATTATCTGATTCCATGGTATCTTTACAAGAACATTATGAACAGAAGTTGGTTGCTTATTTACACTATCTATATTAGCTGCCAAAAACCTGATTAGAACTCCATTACCCACCTCTCTTGAAATATAATCGGCGATCTTCTGATAGTAGGAACTCTTTTCTCCTTTACAATGTTTCTGTTGCTCCGGAGTCAACAAGCCTAACATCTTATTAGCAAGTTGATCCCCTGTAGGATAACCATTACTTATAGAGCATCCGGCTCCTACCCAGAGCAATGGTTTATAAGTACGCCCGAGATCTACACCTTGCTGTAGCTCATTACGTAATGCAACCCAACTCTCACAACTTATAGGAACGTTTTGATCAAACAAATATCCTGTTTGTATTATGGCCATTTAATACCTCCCTCAGACTGTTTAAATGGCCTTTTCGTTCGGCCACTAATCAGACACTTACTGTAAAAATAGTTTAAAAAAAGCTATTTGAAAAAGTCAAGCCATAGTGTCTACAAAAAATCGTAAAAAAATAGCATAATGCATTGATCTATATAGATTATTTAAAATTCGTACAAAATTGATAACAAAAATCAGTTTTAATAGAAGAACAGGAAGGAATGCTACCACAATGCCATTAAGTTAAGTAAGATCGAGTTAAAATAACAAGCCAAAAGTTTTAGGAAAGGGGGAAAACAGGGAGGTGCGCCTTCGCACCTCCCTGTTTTCCCCCACGCATCTTTTTCCTCTATTCTTTTAACTTATTTACCTTTTTAAAAAACATTCTCACAGTACTCTACACCCAACCTTGAATACAGCACTTCAAGCTCCACATCTTTATCTTCACAGATATTGCCAAAGGCATCCGACCTGCACTGCATACAGTGGGTCATTTGTTTAATAAAATATCCACACTCAAAACGCACAGCATCTATCTCTTTACGAGATGGCGCCTTTACATTTTTAAATCCTGCCTGCGGTATTAGAGGCATTATATTCATCAAGTGCACTCCAATAAGTTCTGCCCTTTTTGCAATGTCTAGAACTTCAGCACCATCGTTTACACCGGGTATAAAAACCGTGTTGATTTTCACACAAATACCAGCCTTTACAGCCATGGCAGCACCAAGCCATTGGTTTTCAAGGAGAGTCTTAATAGCTTCCTCTCCCCTAATCAGTCGTCCGTTATAGTTAATCCATAAATAAATTTTCGCTGCAACTTCAATGTTAACTGCATTAATAGTAACCGTAAGGCTTTTAATACCAACATCAACCAACCTGTCAACATACTGTGGTAACATTAGCCCATTTGTTGATACACAAATCAGCAAATCCGGTAGCGTGTCGTTTATCCTACTTAAGGTCTCAAATGTAGCACTATTTGCCAGCGGGTCGCCAGGGCCTGCCACTGCTGCAACAGACAAAGCCTCTTCCCTTACTGCAAGCATATGAAGCCTTTCTAAGGCTTCATCGGGGCTAATCACATTACTAGTAACACCCGGACGCGATTCATTAACACAATCAAACTTCCGTATACAGTAATTACACTGAATATTACACGCTGGCGCCACAGGTAAATGTATCCTACTATTAGCATGATGTGCCTCTTTCGAAAAACACGGATGACGCTCCTTTATCTCTTTAAAATCACTCAATACAGTATATGCCATAATTATACCTTATCCTGCCATCAAAAACGATTGGCATTTCTTTGTACACACCCGAGAACAAGCCTTACACCCTATACAATCATCGGCATTCATTATAGACATAACCTTATTACCCATATCATCACCAAACTCATCCTCTCCCTCAAATGGTTTTTCTATTAACTGCAAAACCTGTCTGCCACATACCTTATAACACCGTCCACAACCAACACATTTTTCAACATCAATCGTCTGAAGGTACTCAGGCGTCCAGGACTGCCCTCCTCTTGTATAAGCCATCTTAAAATCCCTCTTTATTTATTATTCCAATTCACAAGTTACTGTGTTTTCGCCATGCTCACCTGTCCTTATCCTTGTACTATCCTCAATTGTAGACACAAAAATCTTACCATCGCCATACTTACCAGTCTGATTCACCTTTATTATTGTCTGAACAACAGCATGTACCATATCCTCTGTTGTAACCACAGTAATCATCCTTTTTGGTACGTATATCAAAGCCTTTGGCACGTCATGTTCAGTGGCATATATAGAAGGAGTTGGCACAAGCCTAACAGGTGATGGTATTTCATCTACCATTTCTTGGTCCAGCTCAGCATAAATAACACCCTTTTGCTTACCCCTTCCTTCCACACTGTATATAGTAAGGGAAGGACAGCCTATTTCGGCCAGGGCATTTTTAGTCTCCTGTATCTGATTACGCCTAATAATGGCCGTTATTTCCTTCATCATAATATAGAGTCTCCCGTTCTTATCGTGTATACCTCTTCAACCGGGCTTATAAAAATCTTACCATCACCAATAAAACCAGTCCGCCCCCTTTCCATAATTATGGAAACCACCTTATCCACATCATCTTTCTTGACGACTATCATGAGCATAATCTTCGAAAGTTCATCATAGCGCACCGGGCCTACTTGTAACCCCTTCTGCTTACCCCTTCCAAACACTGGCATCTTCGTAATAGATGGAAAACCAGCACCTTCTAACGCTAACACTATCTCCTTTTCCTTTTCTGGCCTTATAAAAGCCCTTATCATCTTCATAGTTTTTTCTCCTCATATTATTTCTTTCTAAGATTATTGCTTTTTATAATCTTCAAACTTAGCCATTTTGTTGCAATGCCCTTTTTAACCATATTGGCGGCGATAATTTCACTGTTTCATAGAGTTTTTCAAGGGACTCTTCTATGGACACCACCTCTTTCACCTTAATAGGCATTATCCCGTACTTAGCAAGCCGCGCAGCCATCGGTCCTCCTATTTCAGTTAAATACACTATCTTGCAATCTGCGAGGGATTCCACACGCCGTATCGCCTTACTATCGTGAGCCTCCAACTCCTCTTTCGACTCATCCAGTGGTTTTTCCATAACATCCGCCACATGCCTTATCTCCACAAACTGGTATCCTTCCTGTGTCATTTCATAGACACCAAACATATCCGCCCTTCCAAAGTGCTCATCCACATCTCTTCCGTTTGTTGTTGCAAATGCTACTTTCATTAAAAATGCTCCCCCTAGTGGCTATTTATAAGAAGATTAGCTATTTCATTTATCAAACTAAGTGCCCCACCATAACCAATAGTAACTTTATTAGTGTATCCCATAACACCATACACAGGAAACCCCATTTGATAAAGTGGTGTCTTTAGCCCGTTAGCCGTCTCCTTACCGTGTGAATTCGTTATTATACAATCAAAGTCTCCCGCTATATTAAAAAGCGTGCCTTTCACTATCTTTTTGGCATAGATTTTCTTAACGCTTTGTCCCTCCCACGGCAAGACACAAAGTTCCACAACAGCCCCCATCCTATGTATTAAATGCGAAAGCTGTATTGCAAGGTCTGACTCTTGGGCTATTGCAAAACGCTTATTGCCATAGTAAAAGTGAGCATCCCTCATGCCATCAATGAGACCTTTACGCTGCCTTACGTACTTTGACGGAGTGGCTCCTTTACTTAAAAATGCAAGCATACCCATTAGTCTATCTATATCTTCAACACACGTAAGTGTATCAAATAGCGCATAAGGCACACCAAATCTTTCATGAAGCTTCATAGCAGCATGCTCTAAAGACGCTCCAATTGCAATAGTATAGGCGGAGTCCTTCATAGCCTCTATGTCATCAACATCCGTGCCACCAATGGCGAGGGCTGAAACCCCCTCACGGCTGCCATCAAGACATGAAAGGTCTGGCAGTATGATTGGTTTTAAACCAAAATTTGAAACCATTTCCCGTATTTCATAAAAGTCTGCTGGCGTTAGATGCACACCTGCAAGCACGTTTATCTGCCCCTGCCTTACCTGTCTTTGGCGGCTACCATTTATCGTATTCAATAATCCTTCCACAGCCTTTGCATACCCAGATTCAAGACTTCCTTCATAGTCCGCGGTTGATATAAGGGCAACCTTTACATTAGAAAACCTATCGGTAACGTTTTTGATTGTAGCGGTTAGATAATCCCCTTTTACCTCAGAAAGCCCCGTTGTAAGGACACCTATGAGACTTGGTGTATTTTTATCTATTGCCTGGACAAGCGCCTTTTCCAATAGCTCATCACTACCCATGACGACATCTTCGGTAAATAGTTTTGAGCTAATAAGGGCTATAGGCTCCCTATAGTGCTGTGTAATAAGTACCTTAGCAAGAAACGTACAACCCTGAGCCCCGTGCATAACAGGGACAGCCCTGTGAACCCCTTGAAATGCAATAGCAGCGCCAAGGGCTTGTGAGTGCTTAATCGGGTTTATCTGCACAGGACTATTGCCCAGCTCCACGATAGTTTCAGGGACTTGTTGATTTTCTACATCAAAAAATCGTATAGAGTTATATATGTCTTTTGCAAGATTAATAAAACCCTGATAACCGGCATAGGAGTTATGCCGTTCCTGATTAACATCAACAAAGGCAAACCCTTCCTTCATCGCAAGGTACAGATTCCTACCACCAGCTACAAGTATATGGCATTTGTGTTCAATCATTAGGCGTTTTAAATTGCTTGGCGTAACATCCTCAACCAAAAGGGCATCCTCACCAAGTATAGAGCGCATCTTCTGTTCATCTTCAAATGTGCTTTTTTTAGTACCAACCGCCCGTACCTCTATACCAAGGTCAATGAGCGCACTAATCAGCGACCAGCTCTTAACCCCACCAGTATAAAGCACAGCCCGTTTACCACGTAAGCCCTCATAGTCTTTCAACCTACTTTTAAGCACACCTTCTTCATTTTCAATCAGAGAGTTTGCTCTATCAATCAAATGCGGTTGGTTAAGCCCCTTGGCAATAGCCGTAAGGGCATTTCTCATTTCAGTACTACCGTAAAAAGACACCTCCACGTACGGTATGCCATAGGTGCGCTCCATATCTCTTGCTACGTTAATTAAAGCCCTACCGCAAACAAGCACATTTAGCCTTGCACAGTGGGCGTACGTTATTTCATTAAACGTAGAATCCCCGGTTATCCTTGAAAGTATACGAATGCCAAGCTGATTTAAAATCGGCTCTATAAGCCACAGGTCCCCTGCCACATTATATTCACCAATAAGGTTTATATCATAAGCGGTTATATACGGTGGCGTACCTGTGCCTATAACATAATCCATAAGGACCTGGCCAGCTATTCTGTTGCCAAGATTTTTTGGGCCAACAAAACCCGGTGCATCCACAGGCACTACCCGTATGCCAAGCTCTACCTCAGCCTTCTTACATACCGACTCCATATCCTCACCAATAATACCGCTGACACAAGTCGAATAAACAAACACCGCCACAGGCTTCACAGTATGAACCACACTTACAATTGCCTCATAGAGCTTACCCTCCGAACCATAGACAATATCTAGCTCGTTCATGTCTGTTGTAAACCCCATCCTGTGAAACACACCCTTTGAAGAAAGCGTACCCCTACCCTGCCACGAATTACCACAACAGGCTATGGGTCCGTGCACTATGTGCGCAGCATCGCTTATTGGCTGCAACACTATCATAGCACCATCGAAGGCACAGGACTCACCACCTCTGGTACGGCAAACCTTGTAGCCGTCCTGACCATCGCACCTATCTTTATACAAATGCTGTGTACTTGAAAACATTTTCTTATTACCTTATAGCATCAAAGCTTGGCGAGTACATGGACTTCCTGTCCATCTCATCAAGCACGGTATTCACCGTCCAATTGACAAGATTGATGACACCGTTATATCCAATAATAGGATACCTATGCAGATGGTGTCTATCAAATAGTGGAAAGCCTATCCTAACTAACGGCGTCTGGGTATCTTTCCATAGAAACTTAGTATAAGAATTCCCTATTAAAAGGTCAACCGGCTCAGTGAACATTAATGACCGCAGATGCCACATATCTTTGCGTATGTATACCTTTGCGTTTCTGCCAAAAAAGTTTTCAGAAAGTAAAACGCTAGCCTCCTCGTTAAAAAACTTATCACCGTTTGTGCACACTATATGCACAGGCTCAGCTCCTACTTCCATAAGAAAACTAATCAAACCCAAAAGTAAATCCGGGTCCCCTACCATAGCAACGCGCTTGCCGTGCAAATACGCATGTGAGTCCACCATAGCATCAACCGCCCTACCCCTTTCATCTTCAATTTCCTGTGGTATAGGCTTACCGGTCAACTTACTGATAGTATCCAAAAAGGCATCCGTATTTTTAATACCAATAGGATAAGGCACTGCCTCAAATTTTTGCTTCCACACCTCAGAGATAAACTCCGCAGTTTTAATACTTGAGTACTTCTGTAAAGCTACAGTAGCCCTTGCATTAATAGCATCCTTTGCATCTTTTAACGGCGTACCACCGGGGTACATCTTATAGGTACCATTATTTGGCGCATCCATAACATCACTCGTATCGGCTAATACGGTATGCTGCACCCCCATGAGATTTAACAGGTGTTTAATTTCTCTGATATTTCCAGTATACGTTTCAAAGCCCGGTATTATATTGATTTTACCGCTTGGACTTTTGTACCCATCCTTTCCCATATAAAGGAGTATACCCTTCATCATGTTGTCATAGCCGGTAAGGTGCGAACCAACAAAGCTAGGCGTATGGGCAAAGGGTGTTGCTAAGTCCTCCGGTATCTTATTTTTAATCTTAGCCTCTTTTATAAAGTTATTAAGGTCATCACCAATAACTTCCGCCATACATGTCGTAGACACGGCCATCATGTCCGGCTTATAAAGGGCATAGGCATTTTCAAGTCCCTCAAGCATATTATTAAGCCCACCAAAGACGGCTGCATCTTCAGTCATAGAAGAAGACACGGCTGCCACTGGTTCTTTAAAGTGTCTACTTAAGTGACTTCTAAAGTAGGCACAACACCCCTGGGCACCTTGCACGAAATTAAGCGTGTTTTCAAAACCGGTAGCACAAAGCATAGCGCCTAATGGCTGACACGCCTTAGCAGGATTTACGACAAGTACCTGTCTTGCAAAATTCTTGTCCTTATACTCTTCAGTCTTAGTCCACTCCTGCACGTTTGCAACATCAACGGAGGAACAAGGGGACTCAAATTCCTTCTTTTTTTCAAAAAGCTCCGTGTACTCAGGCGATTTAAACAGTTCGTTATGGTCCCTAACTATCATCTTTTCCTCCGAATAAGTTTCCACGCTGGATTATTTATGGTCATATCCATGTCTCTTGCAAAAATAGGAAATCCGTCAAAACCATGATAGGGTCCGGAATAATCCCACGAGTGCATCTGTCTAAAAGGCACACCCATTTTATGATACGCATATTTTTCTTTTATACCTGCACCAACAAGGTCTGGCCTTAATTTTTTAGTAAACTCCTCCATTTCGTATCCAGTAACGTCATCAAAGATAAGGGCACCCTCTTTCATCTCAGCATGCGTTCTTGAGTAATCATCCTTATGGCCAAACTCATAACCAGAGGCAATGACTTCCATGCCGAGGTCCTCATAGGCACCTATAACGTGTCTTGGTCTAAGGCCACCGACATATAACATAACGGTTTTACCCTCAAGGCGCGGCTTATAAGTCTCTATTACATTATTCATAATTGGCGTATATTTTTCTATGAGCTTTTCAGCGTTTTCCTTGATTTTGTCATCAAAATAAGAAGCCACCTTGCGCAGGCTTTGGTACATCTTAGTTGGTCCAAAGAAATTAAACTCTACCCACGGAATACCGTACTCCTCTTCCATATGCCTGCATATATAGTTCATAGACCTGTAACAGTGTATAAGATTAAGCTTAGCACTTGGCGCTATAGAAATTTCATTAAGCGAGGCATCCCCTGAATACTGGGCAATAACCCTCAAACCCATTTCTTCAAGCATCTTCCTTGAAGCCCACGCATCACCACCTATGTTATAATCCCCAATAAGGTTCACATCATAAGAGGTCTTGTTTTCAATAGTCTTCTTACCTAACACATGGTCTCTTATACTATCGTTTGCAATATGGTGGCCAAGGGACTGACTAATCCCCCTAAAGCCTTCACAACGTACCGGTATTACTGGAATACCAAGCTCATTTGTCATATTCCTGGCAACCGCTTCTATATCATCCCCAATAAGACCCACCGGGCACTCAGATTGTATAGATATCCCCTTTGCTAGCGGAAACAGCTCTTTTATCTCTCTACAGATTTCAGCAAGGCGTTTATCCCCGCCATAGACAATATCTCTTTCCTGAAAATCAGTCGTAATGTGCATAGCAACAAAGGAATCTATACCCGTAGTACCATTACAATAGTTTCTACGAGACCACCAGCTATACTGCCCACAGCCAACAGGCCCGTGGCTTATGTGTATAACATCCTTGACAGGCCCCCAAACAACACCCTTTGAGCCAGCATACGCACACCCTCGAATGGTCATAACACCGGGTCTTGATTTTATGTTTGACTTAACAGCACACATAGAACCACATTCACCGGAGGGATCGTTTGGTTTTATATGCTGAGTACGGAATTTGCGCGTCTTTTCCGGATATACCTCTAAAACCTCATCAATGATTTTTTGTGTACGCTCTATATCAGTTTTCATGCAACCGCCTCGTCTGATTCCATAATGCCAAAGTCCATAAGCAACTTCTCAAGTTCATCCATAGTCATCGGGGTTGGAATCACCAGTTTTTTGTTTTCAGCTATCTTCTTAGCAAGCGCCCTGTACTCATCACACTGCGCATGTTCAGGCGAGTACTCAATAACAGTCATCCTTCTAAGTTCAGCCCTCTGCACCTGATTATCCCTTGGGATAAAATGAATCATATGCGTGCCAAGTTTCTCAGCAAGTGCTGCAATTAATTCGTACTCTTTGTCCGTTTTTCTTGAATTACAAATAAGACCGCCAAGACGAACGCCTCCGCTTTGGGCATATTTAAGAATCCCACGTGAAATATTATTAGCTGCATACATTGCCATCATCTCACCAGATGTTACTATGTATATCTCCTTTGCCTTCCCCTCTCTAATTGGCATAGCAAACCCACCACACACAACATCACCAAGCACATCATAAAACACAAAATCTATGCCTTCACTGTATGCCCCATTTTCCTCAAGAAAATTTATAGCCGTTATAACCCCACGACCAGCACAACCAACCCCCGGCTCCGGTCCACCCGACTCTGCACACTTTACCCCCCTGTACCCTATCAATAATACATCTTCAATGTTCAGCTCCTCCACGTTACCCTTTTCCCTTGCCATGTCCATAACAGTAGCCTGAGCCTTCCTGTTTAATATCAGCCTTGTAGCATCAGCCTTCGGATCACAGCCTACTATCATACATTTATGGCCAGCCTCCGCCAGCGCTGCCACCGTGTTTTGTGTTGTAGTTGATTTACCAATACCACCTTTTCCGTAAATAGCTATTTGTCTCATACGAGCTCCTTCTTTAATTATTTACTAATAATGCGCTTAATAAGCCAAAACTAATTTAAAAAATATAATATAAAACTTAAAGATAAATAAAACAAACATATGGCAAGTTATACCTGCATATTCCATGCCAACAATGATAACAAAATATATTTCGCTTATTTTTCAATATGTTAGAATAATACTTAGCCCTAAAAAGTATGTTGGCTACAAAAAAAAATCTACATAATTGTAGGTGTATTACATAATTGTACCATGCAAAGAGATAAAAGAAAAATAAATAAGTTTAAGGAAAGAAAAGAGCGGGGGAAAAACCTTTTTTGACAAAAAGGGTGCGGAGGCGCACCTCCTAAAACTTTTGGCCTGCTATCTCTTTAGTTATCCTTACTACGTTTGCTATAGTCTAACTCAATTTTTCTTAACTTAATGGCATTGAGAC
>JAGYWI010000038.1 GCA_018606805.1 Candidatus Magnetomicrobium cryptolimnococcus | reverse complement strand
ACCCAGATTTTAGATTTGCCGCTATACAAAAAATAATTGATTTTTGGTATACAAAAATTGTTGTAAATATGTATTTCAATACTCTTTTCATGGCATTTTGCCATAGTTGTTAGGACAAAAGGTTGAAATGTCATAATTCATTGAAAATACTACAAACATTATGGGATTTTTGGAGTTTTATAGGGTCTCACCATTAAAAAAGTTTAATAAACAATGTCTTAGTTAAAAAACATAATTTAGGTGATTTGATATTTTTTATTGTTGCATTATTATATATCGTGTGATATTATTAATGGTAAGGTGCTATTTGGTATAAAGTATAGATAAAATAAGGTGGACTGAGTTGTCAAGCCCGTTTTTTTTATTTTCAGTTTCCCTCTAAACTTTATTTGTGCAACAACAATATCATATGGATTATTTTTTAAAAACATCGAACGGTGTTATATAATTTACCAATACCGTTTGGCATAAATATTGCTTAAATAAAATTTCATAAATTTATAACACATTTCGATTTGATAAGGACACAAAGTGTAGATTAAAAATAGGGCAGACACTCGAAAGGTCTGCCCCTACGATACCCGTATTTTTGTAGGGGCGAACCTTTCGCGTGTTCGTCCTATTTTTGTTATCTATTAAATCGAAATGCGCTAATGACAAATAGAATCAAAATAAATGTACCGTGAAAGTGTTTTTAACTGTAACTATACCATAAAGCATAATTAATGCCGAACGGTATTGATAATTTACAGATTGATGTTGCCTTTTATACTTATAAAACTCAATATATTCTCTTATACCTTTTTTAAACTCCATTATATATAATATGCAATAGTATTTTGGAGCTTTTAGAAAGGGTGTAGCTTTCAGCTTTTTTCCTTGCAGCTATTGACATTTGCGATTTATTAGCTAGTATTTTAGTGATTTTTTGTGCCAGTTCGTGATAATCTATTACTTCTTGGAGGACTTCGCCTTCTTGTCCACTTGTTATTATTTCAGAAGCTCCATTATAGCGTGAGGTTATAACTGGTAGGGCGCTTGACATTGCCTCAAGTGTAGCGTTACTAAAAGGGTCGTATATGGTCGGAAGTACGAATAGGTCGCAGGCAGCATAAAATTTTTCACTTTGTTGAACAGCCCCTGCGAAAACGATACGGTTTGATAGGCCTAATTTAGCAGCATATCTTTTGTATTTATCAATATCACCTTTACCTGCAACAATAGCCACTACCGATTTATCTATATAGGTCATTGCCTTTAGTAATGTTTTAAGCCCCTTTCTTTGATAGCCAGAGCCAAGGAAAAGTATTACAGGTTGTTTAGAATCTAAATCAAGCCCTTTCCTTATTTCATCTTTGTAAAGTGATTTGTTTACTGGCGTAAAGCGAGTAGTATCAACACCGTTATAAACTACGTGTATTTTATGTGATGGGATTGCGTAATGTTCAATTATCTGAGTTTTTACCATATCTGAATTAGCTACAATTACTGGTGTTTCTGTAAATATGTGTTGCTCGGTTTTAAGTATACGTAAGTGTTTTGGGTTTATTTTAAAAAAAAAGGACTTCCACCCTTTTTCAAGATAGCGGCTTCTAAGTTGAAGCCATGAACGATGGCAGCCATCTCCTGCCCTATAAATATCTTGCGTTAGGGTGCGTTCAAAGGATATGGAACACTGGGGGTTGATTGCCTTTATAGCCGTCTCTACTTGTCTATTAAACCCTCCACCTGTGCTTACTTTAATGTGTTTAATATTAGGTAGATTTGGCCAGTTGCCGGAAATCAAATATATATCATGATTTTCATTAATTAAATCTTTTATCAGACTATTTAAATAATTTTCAGCTCCACCAAATGGGTCAAACCGTTTTCGTATAAAGGCAATCTTCATATCCCTTTGTTTTTGAGTAATTTATGATACAGTTCCTCTATCTTATCAAGCATAACTTCCAAGGTGTGTTTTTGACTTACAAGGGTGAGGGCGTTTTCTGTTAGACGATTAACCAACTCCTTATCATCAATAAGCCTGAGTATGTGTTTGGCTATGATTTCATAGTCGCCAGCACTAGCAGCAAGGGCTGTTTTTTCGTGCAAAACTATCTCTGGTACACTACCAACCATTGTTGCAACCACAGGCAATCTTGCAGCCATTGCCTGCATAAGGCTTTGTGGCAGTCCCTCAGACCATGAGCTAAGCACAAAAATATCTGTAAATGAATAGACGCTGGATACATCATGAATAAAGCCAGTAAATATGACTCTATCTGCGATACCAAGCTCTACTGTTGTAGCTTCGAGGCGTTTTCGCTTTGGCCCATCGCCAACAATTAAAAACCTGACGTTAGGGTTGGTCTTTAAAACTATACTAGCTGCCTTTAAGGTGATTTCGTGTCCTTTAGAACCCCGTAGTATTGCAGCGTTAGCTACCACTATGTGATGTGGTAAAAGCCCATAAGCCTTTCTTAGCTCATCATTTCTTTGAATATGAAAAAATCGTTTATCTATCCCAGTTGGTATACTGATTACCCTATCGGGTGGAAAACCACCATTTTCAATAAGATTATTTTTCATAGTATCGCCGCATGTAAGGTACATATCTGGCAGATAGTGGATGAAATTCATAGGCGTGCGCTTAATCAAGTACTCAAGGTGTCTTGTTCGCACAAGGACTGGTGTTTGAGCAATCTTTGAGCTAAAGCCGCCAAGCCACGAATCAATACCGCTGTGGGTGTTTAAAATATTGAACCCGCCTTTTTTAAGAATCCGAGCAAGCCGCCATATGCTTAATAAATCAAAGGCATGTCGCATAGAAAGGGTATAGACGTTTATGCCAAGCTTAGAGGCTTCGGCAAAAATCCTACTGTGCCTCCTACATGCTAAGGCACAGCGATGCCCTCTTTCATTTAGACCATTAATTTCGGCAAGAACTCTACGTTCCTGACCACCAAAACCATCTGACCACTCAGTGTGCAGTACCCTCACGTTGAAGTATAATAGCACAACAAGGCTGTAAATTATATACAATAATAAACTAATATATGTTATCATATAATCTATCGTTGTCATTATTAAAGAGGATGCAAGATCATCGAACAAATAAAAAATAAATTCGAGGGGGCAAAGATTGTAGTTGTTGATGACGACCCCTATATACTTGAAACAGTAACTATACTTTTAAGTGAAGAAGGCTATACAATAATACCGTGTGCAGATGCCGTAACTGCTTATAAAGAAATAGGAAAGCAGTCTGTTAATATGGTGCTAACCGATATAAAGATGCCGGGGGTTTCAGGGGTTGAGCTTTTAGGTAAGATACATTTGAATTATCCAGACTTGCCCGTAATACTGATGACGGCCTTTGCAGAACTTGATATGGCTATAGATGCCATAAGGAAAGGGGCTTTTGATTTTATAATAAAGCCTTACAAGTACGAACAGCTTTTGTTTTCCGTAAAAAGGGCGCTAAAGTACGATAGCCTAATAAGAATGGAAAAAAATTATAAGCAAATGCTTAAAGATACGGTGGAACAAAAGACGCAAGAGCTATCTGATGCATTAAAAACTGTAAAGAACTTATCAAACGAGGTAATAAAGAGGCTAACTACGGCGGCAGAGTATAGGGATATGGACACGGGTGAGCATATTTTGCGGATAGGCCTTTATGCCAGCAAACTTGCTGAAGAGATGGATATGTCTGAGGAGTTTACTGAAAGAATAACAGTGGCAAGTCAGCTTCACGATATAGGCAAGATAGGCATTCCAGATAGCATCCTGCTAAAACCGGGTAAGTTAACCCCTGTAGAATTTGAAGCAATGAAGACACATACAACAATAGGGGCTAACATATTGTTTGGTTCAACCCAACCGATGCTCCAGATGGCTTGTTCTATAGCAGCGAATCACCATGAGCGCTGGGACGGGACAGGCTACCCGGTAGGGCTTAAGGGGATAAATATTCCTATTGAAGCAAGAATTGTTATTATTTGCGATCAGTACGATGCTCTAATGAGTAAGAGACCATACAAGACCTCTCTTTCTCACAGGGAAGTGTACGAGATAATCACAAAGGGTGATGGGCGCACAATGCCACAACACTTTGACCCGGATGTCTTTCGCTCATTTATTAAACTTGAAGAGCTATTTAGGGAAATATTTACAAGCCATTCAGATTAATTTAAGGAAATAGAAAAGAGGAATAGGTAAAAGTATGTGGCGTGCTTACAACCACGCACCCACTACGGGAGTGCGCCTATGCACCTTTTGCCTATAAGGGTCTCCCCCGTTCTTCTCTTTCCTTTGTTACACTTGTGGGCGGGTCTGTACTATATAAAAATCACCATCGTACGCACCTTCTATGTCTTGTGGGGAATTAAAAACATCTTCTACGGTAAGGGCTATTTCTCGTACTTTATTTACAAAAAACTCCTTAAACTTCTCATCCCAAAATAACGGTTCGTTTTTATAATCAAGAGTACGTTCCTCAAGGGGCTTAAGATAGACGCTTTCATAAAGTCCAGCACCGGCATACCCTTGAAGGTCTTCACCATTAGAATCTGAACGCACTATGATGCCATCACCAAAAAGCCCTGTACTTTTACTTAAAAAAGAAAACGTACTATATTCAGAGCTTGCCTTTTTGCATATAAAGCCAAAGGCGCGCCCCGGATAGTTACCTACAAGGGTTTGACCAAGACCAGGTACTGCCTCAAAATAGATTTCATCTTTATTTTTATTGAATGGATTTACTGTATGGATTACATATGAATATTTAGCATCTACAAGCGCTTGAATAAGTACAGCCATATAGATTGCCTCATCCGGTATTGAGTATTTTTTCCTACTAATAATAGCCCGCTCGTTCCACTTTGATGCCCAGACATCCTTTATACATTCCCATAACACATTGCTGTCGGTAGGAAAACCAAGGCTTTCTTCCTCCATTACGTGTCTAAGCTTTTGCATAAACTCATTTGGCAAAACCAATTTGTCTATATCTTGCACGTTTTGTTCTTTTAACAAATATTCGCATACCCCAAATGGTATAGCTACTGATTTAGGGAATTTCATCCACGCTGGTAGTTTATTTTTTAAGGAAAATAGATTATTTGATTTTCCACCAACCAGCTTTGGTGAAAACTCACTTGATAAAATTGCATATGTGGTAAACGTTGGTTTTTCAACATGTATGTTTAACTTTAGTGACCTTTCTTCATCTTTTTCAATATCCTTTGAAAGCACCACATCACCGTTTGCAGTGGTAACAAGACTTACAAATTTGCCCTCTAACGCCTTAAATTCATCAAATAACGATGGGTTATAACAAGTCGCAAAAAGCACCTGTGAATTACGTGCCCTTACCGATATATGAGACACTATGTCGGTTACATCTGTTGTAATGATGCCCCGTACCCCAACCGGTATTTCCTCCTCACCATTAACCTCCGGAGTAATAATAATAACAGGGGCTGTAAATGTTTTATTTTGTATGGATTGGAGATTTTTACAAAATGTGATAGTACCCGTACATGACGGAATATGGCTTACTAACTGCCAATCGCCAAGGGCTGCCATTTGTCTTAAAAAACCATCCAAATAACGCAACAAACTTGCAAGTGCAAACTCAAAAAACCCTCGCACAACCTCTTCACTGAATATTTCAATAGTCCATGAGTTTACGCCAAAACCAACCCCCAGATACTCAGCCTTTGGCTGCAAGAGCTTATAAAACCCATCAACAAACCGACTGTAATACCTTGCGATACGCTCCATAGCACTCCTTGCCTTAAGCGCCCAAAGCATATTCCTTGTACCTTCTTCTGTAATTTTCTTAAGATTAGAAAAACAAAACTGAAGCTCCTCATCATTTATGTTGATAAGCATGTTTTCAAGGATAAGCAATGTAAGTGAAAGCAATAAATCGAAATCACCTTTTATAAAGTGTATAGAGCTTTCAATGACAGTCCTTTGGTACTGCTTTATGGCTAAATCAAGGTAAAGCAAATTCCTTAGATTATTATCGTCTTTTTGATGTTGTAAAAGTTGCTTAATATTTATGCGTACCCAAAGGGCTGTTTTTATTAAATTTATTATATCGCCTCTGACATCCCTATTTTGCATCAAAAAGCCTATTGCATCGTTAACATCTCTATTAAATAGATAAGAAGCCCACTTAGAAGCTCGCTCAAGGTCTGTTGCACTATGTACGTTTTTTAAAACCTTCAAAAAGTATTCAAAATCCCGAATAAGCCCATCCTTTAGATGGTGTACAAAGTGTGGGTCGCTTCTAATAGGACGCTCAAAACCAGCCAAACGCTCTTTAGTTATACCACCAGCCATAAGGGTATCATAATACCGCTTGAGGTCCCCATTACTTTTTTGAAATTCAAGAAATGCCTCACAAATAACAACATCGTCATAGGTGGTATTATTGTGCAGTTTTTGGTGCCATTCTTCCATGAAATGCCCCAACACTTCTTTTATCTTATGACGGTGCATTATATTGAGGATTTCATCCCTAACACGCTGTCCATCGCCACCAGGCCCAACAGTACCAAGTATAAGACGCAAAAGTTCCGCACTTACGCCTTTTACCTCCCCACACAGCCGCGATACTTTAAGCGTAAACCGCTCCTGTGCATGACTAAGCTCCCGCGGCTTGGTATTATAGTTTTTTTGCCACGTAAGCTGCCTTATTTCCGAATACCGTAACCATACATAAAGCACTGCTAACGCTTCAGCACTACCAACTGCCCTATCAAGCATATCATGACAAAGATTCATCCTGTGCATAAGCGTCCATGAATTACGACCTGTTTCATGGTTTATAATGTCATCTGCAATACCTCTAATAGCATCATCATCAATACCAGTATCTCCATCTTTAGCTTGAGTTAGCTTTAGAGAAAAATTTCTCCCACCATCCTTAAACCATTCATTTGTTAAATTATCTAATACAACAAAATTTATATATGAAGGAGCATCTTCTTTTTTAATATTTAAACGCAATCTGTTAACCGTACCATCAAATGAAAACGGTGTTTGCACCGCCGAATCTTTATAAACTACAGAGTTTTGCGTACGCATACTCTCTGGTGGCAACTGCCACTCATTAGGGTATTTTTTGGCAATAGCCCAATGTAAAACTATAAGACCAGAGTAAGCAGTAGCAAAATCTACTACATAATCATTGGTTTCATAAACTATCGCCTTAAGGTTATGAGTATCATTTAAACGGTAGGTTTTTTCAAGTATTTTAGTACCATTTTGAATTAACACTGGCACCTTTTCTGGTAGTCGCTTAAAAACCCCAATATTAATCTTATAATTCTTTCCTTTATTGTTATCCCAAGTATTTTTTTCCGGATAATAAAGAACAAATATGATTGTAACAGGATCCGCAGTGTCAGTAAAGTGTAAACTAACAGTGTTAGCGCCATTTACTATATCAAAAGGCGTTTGTAGAGCACTCGCCCCTTGGACAGTTGACCCTGCTGGCCATAAAGTTTTAGGTGGTAACACCCACTTGTCCTTATGCTTACCATTGCCCACTGAAATACTGCTATCGATAAAACCCCAATGCAGCATACAACACCGTTTATCGTCGTTATATAGGGTCAAATCCAGCCTCTCACCCTGATAAACACCCTCAACCCGAATACTACCCCCTTGACATAAACTAATCATCTGCTTTATGCTCATTTTCCAAGCTCCGAAATAATATCACTAACATTCAAACTACCGGCAATAACCCTGCCATCCGGAAATACTATCGAAGGTGTTCCAGATATACCCAAGTTTTTAGCAACCCCTATGTTTTCATCAATAAGCGTCTTATTATCACAATCCGGCTTACCATCTATAACCTCTCCCCTAAACGATGCCTCAAGAAGCTCTATAGAGTTTTTACATAAAATGATTTGTGATTTTCGCAAAGAATCCGGGTGCAGCTTTGTTAACGGATACAAAATTATATAAATCCCTACATCTGTTTTCAACTTTATCAAATTTGCAAGCTCACCATGCAGTTTCTTACAAAAAGGACACTCAGGATCAGTAAACACTATCAGTTTTTTATCAGCATCTTTATTACCCATATAAAGGGCATTATTTAAAGGGATTGACTTCACATCAACCCTTGAAACCTCTGCATAACGCACCTGTGTAAGGTCTTCTTTAGTATCTATCGCAATTAAACGCCCAACAATTAAATGTTTCTTTGCATAGTCAAGATATGTGATTGTTTTACCTTCATTAGTTGTTAATACCAACTCCCATAACCCCTTAGATGGAGATGTCTTAACATCCTCCACCTTGATTTTTACATCAGGCGAAAACTTATCCAATATTTTCTGAGCTTCTTCTTTAGCTAAACTATGGCATTTAACGCAGTTTTCATCACAACCACCAAAACCATAGGCTAAATTCCCAAATATACTGATAAAAAATAATAAAAAAAATATCTTTCTCATCGTCTTTTTTAACATAAATGTTTACGAAAGTCAAGAAAAATTGAGTTATAAAGAAAGAAAAAATGAAAGAAAAGAACGGTGGGAAACCCTTTGTACTCGATGAGCAAATGTTTTCTTCTGGATTTTTTTACAAACTACTAAAACGTAATACAGACTTGGTATTTCAGCATTACTAAGGAACATAGGGCAGACACATAGGTCTTAGCATCTATTTGTAAGGGCGAACCTATGTGAGGGAGGGGGGAAGAACAGGGAGGTGTGCTACCGCACCCTTTTTGCCAAAAAAGGGTTACCCCCACGCCTCTTTCCTTAACTTAATGGCATATGCAAATTTTAAAATTTATTCCTTAACTTGTTTAATTAACAAAAGCCCGACTATAAAAAATACCATAATTGATAAAACAGCCGGACGCTGGCTTGCAAACATAGTTGATATATAACCAAAAAGTAGAGGACCTAAGATAGCAGAAGTTTTACCAATCATTGAATAAACTCCGAAATATTCAGAATCTTTACCCTTAGGAATAAATAACGAAAAAAATGTTCTTGATGCTGCCTGTATAGTACCAAGCCCAAAACCAGCCATTGTGGCCACTACAAAAAATGCTGCCTTTGATTGTACAAAAAACGATATTCCACTTACTAAACACCACAATACTAATGATATAACTATAACCTTATTGGCTCCCCACTTATCTATCGGCTTTGCCATTACCATAGCACCAGTAAAGGCCGTCAACTGTATAGTTAAAAACATGTATATAAGCTCTTCACTTTTAAAACCCAACGTAGTAGCAGCAAATATACTTGCAAAGACTATTACCGTATTAACTCCATCCATATAAAACAAAAAAGCCAACAGGAATTTTTTAACATTATGGTTTTGCACTATCTGTTTAAATGTATTAATTGCCTCTATAAACCCAGACCTTGCTGAGGTAATGATGCTGTTTATGGGATAAGTATCTTTTTTATTATTAAGTACGAGAAAAATTGGTAAAGAAAATACAAAGTAAAATAAGGCTACATAAAGCCATACATAGTCAAAAAGTTTTGCCTTGACAAGTGGCAGTGCTATAATTAGTGAAAGAAAAGAACCAATATAGCCTACTGCAAATCCCCAACTAGAGACCCGTCCACGGTATTCTTTAGTAGCAATATCATTTAAAAAGGCATTATAAAAGACAAGTCCACCTTCAAAAGCGGTATTTGCAAAAACTACTATAATAAAACCAGCAAAAACCATCCCTGAGTCAACTAAGGCAAGCGCTGCTGTTGAAACTACAGCTACCAACGTATAGATAAATAGGAAGCACTTTCGCTTACCGCTGTAGTCTGCCATACCGCCAAGAAAAGGGGAGGTTAGCGCCACTATTAGCATACTTAACGCTATTGCTCTTCCCCACCACAAGTCCCCTAGCCCGGCACTATTACCAACTACCACGTTTACATAATACACAGGATATATTACTGCTGCTATTACAGCAGAATAACTAGAGTTGGCAAAATCATAAAGACACCAACTTAGTATGTTTTTTCTATTTATCACTATTTTAAAACTCTCTAAAGAAAGCCTTACGTAAGGCATACCTATACCATCGAAGGTAGTTGGGCGACCATCGAATAAGCTTAAATCGTGAGTGCCCCTCAGTTCTATCATACCAAACAGTAGGGATTTCAGTTATTTTGTAACCATCAAAATAAGCCTTTACAACTATTTCAAGACCAAGTTCAAAGCCACCATTACTTTCAATGTTTATCTGATTAATAAGTGCCTTTCTATAAAGTTTAAAACTATTAGTGGCATCATAGGTGGGAATACCGGCTAAATATTTAAGGGAAATGCACGCTACTTTGGACATAAGCTTTTTTATAGAATTATCCCCAATCTGCCTGCCTCCTTTCATATATCGTGAGCCACACACTATATCATACCCTTCATCCATGAGCGTACACATATCATCCACATCTCCGTAGTCATCAGACATGTCAGCCATGGTAACGAGCAAAAATGGCTCAGTTGCCTTTGCAAATCCGAGTTTTATTGCCTCAAGGGCGCCTTCCTTATTATTATGTAAAAAAACAACGTTCATATCCCCATAACTGGCAATAAAATCCCTTGCTGCTGGCAGCGTATCGTCTTCTATAAAATCATAAACTATGTAAATAACGTTAGCAGTCTTTACCTTTTGCCTTATAGCTTGCAAGGTTTTAACAATGTTTTCCCTTTCGTTATATACAGGTATTATGATGCCAAGACGTTTTTCGTGCAAAGGGTTATATGCCCCCGATTTTAACTTGCTCATCAATCCACGGGATTACCTCATCAAGGGCCTCACTAAGTGTGGTTGACGCCGTAAAGCCAAGCACGTTTTTAGCCTTTTCAACACTTGGCACGCGTTTTTGTACGTCATATTTAAAAGGCTCATCACTTATGTATCGAAAAGGCTTTTTATTGCCATGGATTTTTTCCCAAATAAGCTGTGATAGCTCTAAAACGTTTGTAGATGTTGCCGTTGATATGTTGAAATCCTCATTTATAGCCTTTTCACTTTCTATACAAAGCCTGATGCCACGCACGAGGTCTCCTGCGTAGGTATAGTGCCTAATCTGATTACCGCTACCAAGTATATGTAGGGGGTCTTGGCCTTTAATGACCTTTTGCACAAGGTCTGGTACTACGTGGCTCATGGCAAGAGAGATGTTACCAGAGGGGATTTCCTTTTCAACAAGAGCCCGCTTTTCGCCTATTCCAACGGCATTAAATGGTCTTATTATAGTGTAGGGTAAATCGTACTGTTCGTGTGCCCCTTTAGCGAAGTATTCGCAGGCAAGTTTTTGAAACCCATAGGTAGAAAGTGGTGGTGGGCATGTTAACTGTTCCCCTTCTTTTGATGGAAAGGTATTTGTGCTTTCAAAGACCATAGATGAGGAGATAACGTTTATTTTCTTTAATGTTTTGTTTTGAAAAGCCCAAATAGCAGCATCAAATGTTGAAGCAGTTATCCGCTCGTTTTCAGCAAGGAGGTCATAGGCTAACGTGTGGAAAAGCGATATGCCCCCTATGATAGCAGCTATTGCAACAACTTGGTCGCAATCGGAAATAAGTTCTTTTAAAAGGTCAGTGTTTTTGACATCTCCTTGAACGAATGTATAATTGGTATTATTATCATAACTTTTGTCTACCTTCCCATATTTAGAAAAATTATCTACTCCTATAACCTGATAGCCATTATTTAGTAGCTCTTCTACAAGATAGCCACCAATAAAACCACAAGAGCCAGTAACAAGTATCTTTTGCATTAGAAAAAGCCTCCCTTTTGAAAAAAATTCCATACATCTATTACTACTTTATCAGAAGTATCAAGTCCCAAGTCTTTGTAAATGCTGTGAGTTGCCCCTATTATTAAAATATCCGCCCTGCTTATGGTTTCATCAAGATTAATTAAACTACTGTCCTTAACATACGGGTCGGTACATAAAACCTCTTTAGCCTCTATTTGAAGAATCTTTTTTAACTTATAAGAAAGTGATTCCCGTGAATCATCAACATCGCCCTTAAAAGCCATGCCCAGTATGCCCACAACCCTTTCACTGAGCGGATACCGTTCCTTTAGGCGTTTTACAATAAAGTTAGGAAGTCCTTCGTTTATTAACATAGCGGAATGACCGAGAAAAAAGCTGTTATTACTAAATGAGGCAAGCTGCATAGTGTCTTTAAAAAGACAAGGACCTGCGGCAAAGCCAGCCTTTGGAAACCCCTTAGTGCGTGGGTAATTGTACGTAGCAGCATCGTATATTTTATAGAAATCAATGCCGTGCTCTACGGCTATTTGATAAAACTGATTAGAAATAGCAAACTGTATGTATCGCCATACGTTTGTAAATAGTTTTGTAAGCTCTGCCTCAAGCGGTGTTAAACGGAGTAAATCACTTGTAAGGCAGGAAAAAAGCCCCTTTGCCTCTTCAAAGGATATGTCATCGGTTGCACCTATTATCTGCGGCAAGCTCCTAAGCTCCTCCATAGCCTTACCCTCGGCTATACGCTCTGGACAAAACGTTACCCGAACCGACTTCCCGTGCCTTAAGAGCATATCCTGTACCTTATCCGTAGTGCCGGGAAACACGGTGCTTCTTAGTATAATGTGCTGTCCATCATTTAGATACTTTAAAATATTTAAAAAGAATTTCTTAAAAATGGTAAACTGCGGATTTAGATGCTCATCAACAGGTGTCCCTATGACTACGATAATGTAGAAGCTTTGAGATATGGAGTTTTCATCTGCTGAAATAAAGAGATTTTTAAATAAAACCTCCTGTAGTACCTCTTTAGCACCATGCTCAGTAAAGGGCACGTCCCCGCCTGATACGATATTCGCAGCTTCTTTATTTATGTCGTACAAAATAACCCGCTTTCCCTCTTTAGCAAGGGAAATACCCATGGGAAGCCCTATATGGCCAAGCCCACCAACAATGCACACATCATATAAATAATTACTCATAAGCTCTCCCTAAGTTAAGGAAAAAGATGCGTGGGGGCAACCCTTTTCGAGAAAAAGGGGGTGGCAGCACACCTCCCTGTTATCCCCCCCTTACGGGAGTGCGCCTACGCACTTCCTAAAACTTTTGTCTTGCTATTTATTTAGTTATCTTTCAATATTTATAGTGTTGCAACCAATAATACCAGTTTTTTTACTCTAACAAGGCCATTTTTGTTTTGTAAGTGAACAATAAAGGTCATCTACCTTTGTAACAGCAGTGCCTACCTCTCTTACAACAATGCCGGCAGCATGGTTTGCAATGACTGCCGATTCATACAAAGAAGCCCCGCAGACGTGCGAAAGCGTATAGACGGCAATAACGGTATCCCCTGCACCTGTAACATCGTATACCTCCATGGCTACAGTAGGTATGTGCTGTACGGTGTCCTTATGAAAAAGACTCATACCCTCCTCACCTCTTGTAATTAATACTGAATCACACTGTAGGTTTTTAATGAGGCTAAAACCGGCTTGTTCAAGAGATGGAGGGTCGGTTATGAGCATATTTGCACCTTCTGATGCTTCTTTTTTATTAGGCGTGATAAGAGAGACCCCTTTATAGTAGTCAAAGTGTCCCACCTTCGGATCAACAGCAACAAAAATGCCTTTTTGCTTAGTTATATTTAAGATAAATTCCATTAACTGCTGGCTTATTACACCTTTTTTGTAATCAGAGATAATGATTCCATCAAAGTTTAAGATATTGTTTTTTAAATAATCAGTCAACTTAATAAAACAATCACTGCCAATGGGCGCTTTATCCTCCCTATCAAAGCGAACAACCTGTTGGCTATGCGCTATGACCCTTGTTTTGACAGTAGTCGGACGATTTTCAGCTGTAATGCCTGCTGTGTTAATTTGCCTTTGAGCAAGTAATGTTTTAAGTAACTCGGCATTATGTCCTATGCCAACAACCCCTGCAATTGTAGCCTGTGCACCAAGTGTTGCAATATTATTGGCAACATTGCCAGCCCCGCCTAAAAGATAAACTTCCTTTTGAACATCTATGATGGGAACGGGGGCTTCTGGAGATATGCGCTCAACCTTGCCTAAGATGTAATGGTCTAGTATAATGTCGCCAACAACCAAAATATTTTTGTTTTTAAAGTTATCTAAAATATCTTTGTAATTCATCCTTTTAAGATATAATAGTACCTATGGTAAAATCAATATAAAGATGAACAATACTTGGGTCTATTTATCAATAATTTGTGCCCTATGTCTTGCAACAAGCGATGGGATTTTAAAAAAATACCTTAAAAAAGAAAACGAACTGTTATTTGGTTGGTTTAGGTTTCTCTACTCACTGCCGCTCTTATATACAGCTTACTATATTTCAATGTCTGCGGGGTTTGAAAAAGAGGGCATTTTAGAAGTGCTCTTAAAAAAAGAAATCTTAATTGTTATGGTTATTGCGCTGCCTTTAGAAATAACTGCAACAATATTATATACAAAGGCAATTAGGCTTTCCCCTTTAAGCCTGTCAGTACCATTTTTATCATTAACGCCAATGTTTCTTATGCTATTTAGTGTGATTTTTCTTCATGAAAGCATATCTGTAACCGGTATTTTGGGAATAATGCTTATAGTGTTAGGCAGTTATTGCTTAAATATTGGAGACCTCAAAAAAGGTATATGTGCACCATTTCGCTCTATATTTAAAGAAAAAGGTGCTATCTTTATGCTAATTACGGCACTCATTTACAGCATAACGGCATCGTTAGTAAAGCACGGTGTAAACAATGCCTCAGTGCTATCATTTTCTGCAATTTACTACACTATAGTTACAATTGCACTGGCACCCATTGTTTTTTTTGTTGAACTTGTTGATAGTAACTGTATACAAATAAAAAAAGTATTACGTCAATCAATTCTGCCATCAATATTTTTTGCCCTGATGCTTATTACATTTTTTATAGCATTAGGTATGACAAACGTTGCCTACGTAGTTTCCATAAAACGCCTGAGCCTACTAATATCAGTTGTATATGGATATATGTTTTTTAATGAACATGGAATAGTAAACAGATTTGCAGGGGCATCTTTGATGTTTTTAGGGTTTATACTGATAGTTAATGGTTGAAGAAAAAACATGTGTCTTTCTACAATACCGTTCGGCATGAATTTTAAAAATATTGTATAATAAAATTATAATATATGAAAGGGAGGTTTGTAATGAAAAAAGGAAAGAACAGTTTTTGAAGAAATTATAGAACCAGTTATACAATTAATAAAGGAAGAAGCAGAAAACATTAAAGATGATTTTACAACATATAAGCTTTGTTTTTACAATTTTACAATTAATATACTATATGCAATATTAAATAACATAAAGAGTATTAGC
>JAGYWI010000078.1 GCA_018606805.1 Candidatus Magnetomicrobium cryptolimnococcus | reverse complement strand
TGTTGTGCCTATATCAAACATAGTAGTGTAATCATAATCCATTTCCATTTTGCCTCTGAAAAAATAATTGATAAGCTCTGCGGAATAGCCAACAGCGCGTGGTATTAGTTTTTGGGCATAATCGTCGTAACAATATTCATCAGTATAAAACATTAAATTATATGAATATCCCAACGGAAGATGATAATGTACTGTCACTCTCGGCATTCTTCTTGAAAAGGCCTCCTCATGTTTGTATAACTCATCTAAGTCAAATATTTCTTCAGCAAAATACATTGGTTTTACAAAATGTGTAATGGTTTCACCGTCTGCTATCTTTGATAACCATATAGTCTCAAGTAATACACTATTACCTGCACCATCTACCGTTATCAGTAATTTGTAAACTTCCGGTAATTTATCCCTATAAGCATCGAAATTTGTACTCGATCTTTTTGGATAGGGGCAATAATGAGCGTCTGTTTGCTTAAACGTATCTGTGAATATCGTATCAGTACTTACAAAGTTTCCGTTTGTATACTCGGAAAGGCCTTGAGTAAGACTTGTAGAAGGCTCTGGGCTATCTTCAGGATATGGTGTAGTATCTACAAGATTGCTTATAGGCACAAGTGTGGAATGGGCAGTGCTCATATCTACAATTGGATATTGAACGTCTGTTTGATTCATTATAGAATCCATATAAGATGGCTCATTAAATCTATATTCAATCCACTCCTCAAGCATGAAGTGAGTTTGGTATGGTACAAATCTAAGTGGCCAAGCCATAGATTCCTCAGCATGGGAATCATTCCTTACGTGTGCTGGTACTGATGAATCCTGAATAAGATGCAATTGGTGTCCGATACCCCTAAAGGTCTTAGCCCAATTTTCCTCTCTTGATGTCTTATCAGAAGCGATAAGTGCGTTTAAGAAAAACTCTCTTGTTGTATCCCAAGACCAATCGCCTTCTGGAAAGTCGTTTTGGTCATCACCAGTGCTACCAGCCATTGCATTTTGAGCCCATAAAATTAGAGAATTTCCTGTCGTTCTAAAACCATATTCCACATCGTTTATACCAGCAACATCCCATATTTTCATAGGATTATGAAAATGATTTCTAAATCTTACATCTGACAGATTAAGTTTAAATTTAAAGACTGACCCTGCATCTTCCATTGTAGAGCCTTCTTTTATCCATTCCGATACAGGTTTCTTATTATTCTGACTAACCCAAGCTATTTCGTGTTCAAATACATTTTTAAATCCGTGATAACTTTCAAGATAATTGCATGAACCGTCAGGTTGAGCATTAGAACACACTTTAAGGATTGAATTATTAACAGCACTCTCTGATATTGTTGGATGAGTTTTTATTTCTTTCCAAG